>NZ_VATK01000015.1 GCF_006546985.1 Bacillus sp. 03113 | reverse complement strand
GACTCCCTAATTTCATTTGTATTTACTCCTTATATTGATAAATTTTAAATAATTTTTAGATTGTTAGACTCCTGTTTATAATTTTTCCTCTATAAACCGCCCTATTGCTTAATAACAATTATTTCAAATTCAAGCGATCAACTCAATCTTTTTTTCAAAAAAAAAGAGCTTACCTTGTTACTGGTAAGCGCCCGTTTGTTGAAGATTTGCTTAGATCCTATACATGATAAGCAACCGTTAATGAAAGAAAACACTGCTTTTACTTGCTTACATACTCAATCTTAATTCCTTTAACTTTTTTATCCATTTCGTAAGTTTCAGAAGATTGATCATATATAACTTTTAAGTTTTTTTCATCAATCCATTCAATAGAAAAATCTTTATCTGCTCTAAATGTATTTCCCGATTCATTTTGAAAATCATCATCTTTATTTAAAATGGATAACTGAGGTGAAAAACCTGTTGTTGCACCACAATCTCTAGTAAAAATATAAGCCACTTTTTCACCACTAGGAGAAGGTACTGTTTCTACAATTTCATTTCCACACATATTTCCAAATAAGGTATCCAATAAATATTTACCAGCCATAAATAGAACAAATATTACGATAATTGTTATTAAAATAGGTTTTAATTTACTTGTCATTAAATTCACCCTTGCACATTCCTTCACGATCTTCTATATATTTTAACATAACTATCCAATTTCCTTATTGGATTTTATTCAATAGAATGTTCCTTTTGTGCAAAAAAGTCAGATCCATATTCTAGAAACGTACCCATTAGTTTAAGTACAATGCTTCACAAACTCTTAAGGTTAATCCCCTCTAATTAGGGCTTTGTTTGAATTAATTGTTGAATCAGTTTAAGTGTTTATGTTGTATAGCTTATTTGTTTTTATTTTGATTACGCTTTATTCAACTGGGTCGCCACCAAAGGCTTTAGAGGTAAATTCCCAAGTTGCCCTATTGACTGCTAATTGTCTAAATTTCTCTGGTTCAACCCAGTCTTCTGGTTTAAACTTATTAATAGGCACAACTTCCAGATGGTTTGTACCTTCCTCTGCATTTATCTCTTCTACAATTTCAACATATTGCTTGTGATAATCTTCTTTTTGTTCTTGAGTTAATTCTAAAGGATTTACTGAAACGACTTCTTTTTTATCGGTATTAGGTAAAGTCTCAACTTCTACTGCTTGTCCATTAGTTATATCTTCCGTTACTTGTTCTTTTGATTCCTCATTTGCACTACATCCAGCTAACACAATAGTTCCAAGTAAAATCCCTGTATAAAGATATTTTTTCAACATTCCCCCTCCTTAATAATGACATTTTACCATAAATGCCCAAGTAATTGTTGTGCTAATCTGCACCTTTAGTTTAAGTATACTTCTTCACAATATCCATTAGCGTTACTAAAGAATCTGGCCCTTTAATGGAATAAAAGGATTGGAGTTTTTAAACAACTTTATTGTAAATTAAACGACTTTATTTGTAATAAAACACCTTTATTGTCATTTAACACACACTGTTCTAACATGGAGTATATCGAATCTTGAAGCTTCAAAGGACAGGCTTTAAGGTAAAAATACTGTGCCAACTCAACGACATCAACGAACAAAGCATTATTCACCTGATCCAGCTTCTCTCAATCCATGACGTTCCCGCATTGAGATTTCACCATCGAGAGTGATTTTGTATGCGTTATGTACGATACGGTCTAGGATGGCATCAGCTAATTGCTGATGGCCAATGCGTGAGTGCCAACCTTCTGGTGAGAACTGTGAACAAAAGATGGTTGATCGGTTCTGATGGCGGGTTTCGATAATTTCTAAAAGAACGGTGTTTTGATCATCAGACAAGTCTACTAGAAGCCACTCATCAATAATCAAGAGATCCACTTTTTTGTATTTAGCTAGGGTCTTCCGCAGGCTGCCATCAGCCATTGTTTTTGCCACAATCAGCTCATCTAGGAGTTCCGGTAAACGGATATATTTAACTTGAAAGAAGTTACGGCAAGCAGCGATTCCTAAAGCATTGGCAATATAGGACTTGCCGGAACCAGTTGCTCCCATGAGGACGACATTATGACCTTCACGAATATAGTTACAGGAAGAGAGTTCAAGAACCAGATGTTTGTCGATTTTGCGATCATCGTGATACTCAATTTCTTCGATACACACCTGTGAATCGAGAAACTTTGCTAGTCTTATCAATCGTTGAAGCCGATTAGATTGTCTGCGAGAAAATTCATTATCGACCAATAGCTGAAATCGTTGATCAAAAGACATATCGTCAAATTGATTGTTTGCCTGCAGGTCGTAGGACTCAATCATTCCTTTTAAATTCATTTCTGTTAGCTTCTGCCGTGTGTCTTTATTCATCATGTGGCCCACCTCCATAATATCCAGCACCACGAGTAAATCCGTAATCCTGATTTGGTTTCCGTTTTGCCTCAGATTTGCCACTTCTCTCTGAGCGGGCTTGATTCCGGGCAAGTATGGTATTTACTAGCTGACCAGTTGGCGCATTTGCTACCTCACTAGCTGTCTGACAGGCAACTTCCAATTCGATTTCGCTATACTTTTTGAGTGACTTTTTTAATACCTGCACTGATCGCAACGCCTGTTTCTCAGAAGTAGTTTCAAAAATCTTCTTAACCAACTTTTCCGTGAAAATCCCAATCTTCTTAGCCCATTCTAGGGCTTGTTCAGGCGTTTGCTCATAATATTTGCGGTGTGAATCCGGCATGTGAGAAATATCAGTAGAGTATTGCCCGACCAAATCAGTGATCCGTACATGAGTAGCTATTCGCAAGTCTTTATAATATATCTCTATCAATTTTGGCGTCAGTTTAATATTGACATCATCCTGAACATACTCAAAAGGCGTTGAATAGTAGTTTTTTTCGATTTGTACGTGATAATTTCGTTGAACTTTTGCCACCCGCCACTCTGCTAGTTGGAATGGATTCCTTGGCAGAGGTCTCAATAGAGGTTGTTCATCTTGAGTAAAGACTGAATATCTACTCCCGACACGTTTCTGGAAAGGGGCGTAATTCATTTCTTCCATCAGCTCATGGATTTTTTTATTCAAGTCCTTAATCGAGAAACATTGATAATTCCGCAGAGTACCAATGATATACCTTGATACATAGCCAACAGTGCCCTCAGTGCTTGCTTATCCTTCGGTCGTTTCACTCGGGCAGGTACAATGACGGTCTGGTAATGATCCGCTAATTGACGGTATGCAGCGTTTAATACCGGCTCATACCGATCAGCTTTTGTGACACCGGTTTTTAGATTATCTGGTACTAGCGTCTCAGGTACACCCTTGAAATATTTGAATGCGTGGATATGACCAGTAAGCCAATTGTTCACCTTCATATCCATGAAAGCTTCAACGTAGAAATATTGACTAAAGGGCAGGGTTGCTACGAATAGATAGGCTTTGTCCAGCTCACCTGTCTCATGATTCTGCAGATAAAGGACAGACTCCGCCCAGTCGAGTTCAGCTAATTCCCCCGGCTTCCGTTTGATGGGCATTGTCAGGTCATACTTGCGAGCATAATCTTTATATCCTCGACAAAAGCTGGTGTACGAATAGGGGAATTTTTTCGAATGGCGAGAGTTCTCCATATATTCACGGTGTAAAAGCTGGAGAGTCACGTTTTTCTTCATCAATTCTTTATGAATGTATTCCCAATTAACAGGATAATACCCTCTCTCAAAGGTTTGTCTTTCCGGATAAAGCAATCCGAACAGCCATTCATTATCCATTTCCTCAGTAAGTTCCGTAATCCCTTTTGCTTGAGATCGCTTTATGACATCGCTTATCGTATGTCTCGAATGTCCAAGTGATGATTCGATCGTACGTTGAGAAGTATGATCAAAGTGCATTTGGAGAATTTTTTTGTAATCGATCATTCGATTTCCTCCTCAGAACAAGTAAACGATTCCTATACTTCGATTTTTTCGCTTTTTTTAAGGACAACCACAAACAAAACGATTAGTGTAAGGCAGCCAATAGAATATTGTAGAGGAGAGAGCGGATTTGATCCCACCATGATTGGATAGAAATACCCGGGAAAGTTCTTAATCAACTCTGAAAGAAACTCGTTATGGATCATCCCTTGGATATTAGCCAAGGCGTTTGGGAAAAACAACAATATGGCTGTTAAGATCCCATAAACAGCACCACTACGAACGCCATATAAGAATAGAAGATACCCAAATAAGAAATAGGTCATCACCAGGAGAAAGACATTCACAGAAAATCCAGCCAAGAAAGAGAGCTTTAAATCACCAGAAACACCAAGTGTTTTCGTAACTAGAAGTAATACGATACCTGTCATCGTATAAAGTAGACTCACCGAAAGAGCGATGATACCATTAGCGAAAACATAGTTTCTTCTATTCTGCACAGAGTTATTGATCAGAGAAATCGTTTTAGTCGAGTAGTCTCTATTGATAAAGTAAAGCGGCAATAAGACTGCTGCCAGCATACCCAGCATACAATAAAAATTTGATACATGTTTGATGTTAAAGGGCGTGGACTTATTAAGGATAAAGTAAGTCATAATGATTGCGGGTACACAAGCACCCAACAAACCAACGACCAGATAACCTTTTTTAAGCAGTTCTTTCAGGTTGTAAATCACATATTTGTTAATACTGAGTGTCATGATATTCACCTCTGAATTTGTTCATATAGACACTGCGCAGGGTTTTCTTCTCCGCAGTGAAATCAATTAGTCGGACACCTAGTCGATTTATCATCTCGAAAATCTCAGCATTTCCCACAACTGTTTCAATCTGAAGATCTCTGTCACCGGAATGGATTATGCTCCCAAAGTGTTGCTTCTTAGCGAATGCAGCTAAATCAACCGCATTATCAAAGACTAGCGTGAGAGTTCGTTGCTCATTTTTGATAAAGTGCTGTTCACCAGCAATCGTGCCATCTTCTAAGAATAAAACTCGATCGCAAATAGCTTCAATATCCTCTAGCTTATGGCTAGAAATCAAAATACCGACATTCCATTCCTCAGCCATACTTCTCAATTCTTGCAAAACCTCAAAAGACGTCTCTACATCCATGCCGTTAGTAGGTTCATCTAATACAATGTAGCGTGGATTATTTAGTAGGCTAATGACAATTCCTAACTTCTGCCGCATTCCTAAAGAATATTTCTTCACCTTTTTATTCAACACATCGAATAATTGCAGGTTCTGTAAGAGCCTCTCGTATTCATTGAGTTTGAAGGTGTTTCCGTAAATTCCTGAAAAATAAGTTAAGTGGAATAATCCTGTCTTATTATTGAATAGCTTTGGTTCCTCGATCAAGTACCCTACCTGATGATTGTCTGCAACTGATCCATCATAGGTTTGAATGTTTTGCGTTATAATCTTCATCAGGGTACTTTTGCCAGCGCCGTTTCTTCCAATCAGACCAACGATTTCTCCTTGGTTGAAATTCAAAGAGAGATCTTTTAAAACTATTGAATTTCCATATCGCTTAGTTAGCATATTTATCAGCATTGTCTAATCCTCCATCCATGGCTGGGCCTCGCTCCTCGACTTTCCTTATGAAAAATCCTTTTTATATTGGACGGCCATGTAAATTCCACCAGCTAAAAATGCCAGCGTATATTTGAACAAGAAAAAGATGTTCCACATATAGTCTTTGGGAAAAATCATGTCACATAGAATAATTGCCCACAGCATGCAGTAACTGCTTTTCAAAAAGATTTTATTTGTCCGTTCGTCGTCTTGCCCAATCTTCTTATAAAATACATAGGCAAAAATCGCACTACCAATAAGCAGTAACCCACCAACTCCAATGAGAATATTCCAATTTCCCGGAGATTGTTCAACCCAGGACTTTAAAGGGTAAAAAATTGCGTTAGGGATATCTGAGATAGACTTAATTTTCATTTTGATCATTTCCTTTCACATAAGTAAAAATATCGTTTACATCAACATTAAAAAATTCGGCAATTCGAAAAGCTAACAGCAGAGTCGGAACATAATTTCCTTTTTCCATTACGAAGATGGTTTGTTTGGAAACCCCGACTTTCTCTGCTAATTCTTGCTGAGACATTCTGGCAAGTACACGATATTCATAAACCTTATTGGATATCGAATCACCAAAATCTTTCTTCATGACCATCACCTCTTGAATCAAATTATAAACTTAATTTTAATAAAAGTAAAGTAAACTTATACAAAGTAATTGAATACCTTTATGTTTACTTAGATTACTTTGATTTAACAAGAGCCAGAATGCAGAAAGAACCTGACGAAATTCATGATTCCGTCAGGTTCACATATCGATCTGGTGTAATTTATGGTTTTTGGTGGTGCAAAAAACGGTTAGAGTGGTGCATTCGGGTGATAATATTCAGGCTTTTTACTTTTTCATTTCTATTCCAGCCTTCATTGCTGCTTCATAGGCTCTCTTATAAACTTTTAATTCTTCAATTTCTTCTCTTAATTCTTTGATGAGTACATAGTATTTTCTTAATTCTGCAGTAGCGTGATGGAAATCATCTTGCAATAGCTGATATTTTGTTGATTTCTTAGGCATTTTCCCCTCCTAAACTGATCTATCATTTTGTTTCGTAAAATCTTCGTGCAACCGACAACCACCAAAATTCTTTGATATGCTAAATATTAATGTGTATAATTAAATAGTGAATATATAACAGAGGAGGATAGGAATGGAAATTAAAAAATCAAACCCTGATAATATTGCCCCTCCAATAGCTCAATATCATCATTTAGCTGTGATTCCTAAAGATACAGAACTAGTTGTTTTATCTGGACAAATAGGAAATGACAAAAATGGTATTTTACCATATGATATTGAAACTCAATTTTCCAATGCACTAGAAAATATTAAATCTATATTAAAAAGTGAAGGTATAGATACGAGTAATATTTTCAAAGTAAATATTTGGTTAACAGAAAAAATTAACAAGGAACTATATTTAGAAAAATGGAGCAAATTCCATAATCAATCCCCACCTGCTACAACCTTAGCATATGTTTCAGCTTTAGCTAGACCAGAAATCAAGGTTGAAATTGAAGCTTGGGCCGCAAAATAATTTCATTTACTTTATTTTTAAAATCGGTGCTTTTCAGCACTTTTTTTATTTACTTTTTCTTATTGTTGACTATAGTTATACACTTAGACAAAACAATCAAACTAGTTGATCATTCTCTCAATCAGCCATATTTTTATAAAAAGTAATAAACTGTAAAATGTCACACCTAATTAATAAAAAACAAGTTATAATAGAGATGTCAATTACTGGAGGTGTAGACATTGACCTGGGTAATTTCATTTGCTATAGCATCTTTTGCTTTATGTCTTGTTGCTGGTACTGAATCAAAAATAAAGAAATTAGAAAAAAGGGTCACCGAGTTGGAAAATAAACAATTATAAACAATTCTACTCGGCTAGAGCTTTACTTTAGTGAGAAGTAAAACTTTTTATTTAGGTAAAACGTTTGCTGTACAGTTTGTGTCTACTAAATAGTTTCATCGTATTATTAAAATTATCTTTTTATTTCCCTTGAATAAATTCAGAAATACTAAGCATTCTATGTGCTTAGGAGGTGAAAAAATTGTCAAATCAAAATAGTAATGAGAAGCAAAAAAGTAAATCATTTTATCGTCAAGGGTCAGGGTCAGAATATCACAAAGAGCATGCGGGCAAGGTTGAAGGTTATGGTCAACCTCACTCAAATATTAGTGTGAGTAACAATACTAAAGACAATGATCAATAATTATTAACTTCAAGAGTGAATTAGATTTTAGTTCACTCTCTTACTCTTTTGTACCTACATAAAACAATTTCCGTATAATCACACATCCCCCTCGTTGAATATATTGAATCGAAAAATTTCCAAGGAGGGTTTTTATGAATAAACTTCATGATATGATGTATAGCCCAACATATACAGAAGCATTTACTCAATAACACCTTGCGCGGCATGAAACACTTAGAATACATGAATTAGTGGCATTTCAATCAATCGGTATATTTAAGTTAAAAAAAGCTATTAGAAAAATTCATGATCCTGAACTCCAATCACTTTATGCTCGCGCTATCAACAGTATGGTGAATAATGTTCAAGAACTTTTAAAATTTTATCCGAAAGCACCTGTACGTGATGATTATGAAACAGAAGCAATGAATCTTCCTTTTTATTCTGGAGACCTTCTTGGTCTTACAAAAACTGCCGTTAGAAATTATGCAATTGCAATAACTGAAACTGCCACCCCTCAACTTCGCAATGTGTTAGTTCAACAACTTAATAAAGCAATTCAAAGTCACGCTGATATTTATAATTACATGTATAAAAGGGGCTATTACCCTTCATACAACCTCACAAAATTATTAGAGAATGATATAAAAGTTGCACAAATAGCTATATCGATACCTTATTAAAAATAATGAGAATTTAAGCATGCGTCATAATATTTGACGTGTGTTTTTTATTGAAATTACTATGAAACTTAATAGTTCTTATGTGCCTCCCTTTGATAATTTTTTTTTAAATAAACCCTTGTCCATATCAAAAAATAAAGTAAATCATAACTTGTTATTAATTTGGTAATAAGGGCTGACAAGCTTCTGTCAGGATATCAGGGTGGAGGAAGTTACGTTAGTAGCTTTGCCCTAATTGTTGTTTTGTTTATTTTGTTAATCATCGTAGGTACAGTATTTATTGGATAAAGGATTCTAATTATTAATCCGTAACCAAACCACTTATTATACCTCCTGGGAAGCACTGCCTCTTTAAGTGCTTCCTCTTTATTAAGAAACATAATACAAATAATGTAGAAGTTTTTGGAAAAAAGGTTTTTACCCTTTCCTCGTTTTCTAATCGATTGAACCTTCAAAATGCACCAAAAATTAAATTTCAATTTTCGTTTCAATTGTCACATGCCGCATCCCTAATTTATCTCTATTTTCATTAATTCGATCCATCCCTTTTTCACAGTATTCTTTAAGATCTACTGTTTTGTCTGGAATAAAGTGCATCCCTTATGTAATTATCGAATACTCCCCCATATTACTCTCTGCTATTGTTTTTTAAACTTCTTTTTTTTGGACTGCTAGAAACCACTAATGGGATATTGATTTTAATAATTAAAAAACTAACTTCATCTGTTTTCTCCTTCTGTCTTCTTAAATTCGATAAAAGAATTAATCATATTTATACTGAAATTATCAACATTGAGATTTATTTTTTAAATAATCATCTTTTAAAATGCCATAGTATATTTTATCATCATACTCATTTTTATCTTTGTAAAAAAATGATTGTCTTAATACTCCTTCATATTTCATCATTGATTTTTGTAGTACTTTTCCTGAAGCCTTATTTCTACCTCTATGGAAAGCCTGCAATCTATTTAGTCCCGTTTTTTTAAATGTAAAATCTACTACAGCGGATAAAGCTTCTGATGCATATCCCTTTTTTTGATAAGATCTGCTAATACAATACTCTATATCTGCAAAATGGTGATGTAAGTTAATATGACAAAAAGCAATCTGTCCAATATTTTCATTTTTTTCTTTCAAAACAATCGCCCATCTATAATATTCGTCATTACAATACGATGTAATCCAACATTTAAGCAATTCAATAACTGAATCCATACTTTCATATATTGGTTCACCATAATTTGATTGAATCTCTTTGTCGTTAATCCAATTTTTAAGCATATCGTCAGCGTCTTTCAAAGTGAATCTTCTTAAAATGAGCCTGTCAGTTTCTATTGTCTCTGTTCCCACATTTATCATTTTCAGCCACCTCGCCATATCGATCATGTTTTCTCTTTGGTTTGCATAAACAATTTTCATAAATAGATAAATTAAATTCAACAACAGAGAACCAATTTTGTTCATTTCCGCATTGTATGTGACAATCACTCTTCAAATCGTTGATTCATAACATTTCCATAAAATCATGTTATTATATTCCTAAGGAGGATATTTATGGTTAATTATGGTGATATTATTTTTCAATTTATTATGCTTATAATTCTTTTAACTATTATTATTGTAATCTTTTATTTTATTAAATCTATTTTTACAAATAAAAGTGCTATCCAAAGGTCAATAATAATTGAAAAGAAACTAGATCGTATTTTAGAACTACTAGAAAAAGATAAGAAAAATTAATCTCTTCAATATGAAGGGGTTTTTATTTTTTGAATGAAATTCTAACCCTCTGTTTTTATTTCAGAATTATTTTCAGTTATTTCTATTCAAATTAAAAGATGACTAGGAGGCACAAAAATGTATAAGTATAAATTTGAAAAAATCGAGCTTAGTAAATGGAGTAGTAAACCTAAAGAAGAGTATCAGGATGTTATCAATAAATATGCAAATGAAGGTTGGAGGCTTGTTCAAATATTTGCTCCTGGTATCGCTGCTTATGGATCGGCTGCCTATTATGAAATTATTTTTGAAAGACCCCTTCAATCTTAAAATTTGAAGGGATTCTTGCTGATACAAAACGAGGCAAGTGTCTCTCATGAAAAAGTTCTTGTTCCTTTCATTTTCGATTAGGTCGTTATCCACAATTGAACTACTAACTTCCTATCAAATCTAATCATTACTAATTTTCAAGTAAGTCTCCTCATCACAGATAACGAATAATTTGGCATGATTGGGAATAGATTCATGGTGGCGCCTTGCAATATCAAGGGAACTGCCGTCTGAAATCAGTGTTGCACCCATTTCAAACAGCTCTATTGCTGCATCTTTATAGGTGTTCCAGTGGGGTTTTTTAGTGATTTCATAGAGGTTTTCACCATCTGTGTTGCTTAGGAGCTGTTTGAATAGTTTACTTGAACCATGGTAGATGGCTGCTTGTGCCATAAGTCTAGAAATGGAATCATTTGAAAGAATAAACTCATCGACATTCGCGTGCTCAAACAACGCAATATGTTTATCTTTTTTAATTTCTACAATTGTGTAAATATTTTTTTCGTATTTTTTCGAAATATGCTCAACCCTCGAAGCGATGAGTAGCGTTTTCCCATCTGCATATTCAAGGTGATCATTTTGATCATCTGAAAAGATCGCTACTGATTTTGCTTCAAGGATATTTGCTTTCATCAAGACCTCTTCTTCAGCTGGATTCCCGGAAATAAAATGGAGATGGTCATGTTCCAATGGCGCTCGATCTGTATGGTCGACCACAACAACGTCACAGTTATGCCTACTGTTATTAATCTCATCCAGCACATTTTTCAGCTTCTCTTTTGATGAGCCAATTAATATAAAATGCCCTTTACCCGTGTAATTCAATTTCCCTTCCTCCTTCAGCTTCCGGTACGCGGTAAGACTCTCAAAGATTTTACCAATGATCACCCCCATTGCACCTATTCCAAATGTATAGATAAGCAGCATAGTGAAAATCCTTCCGAAATCACTTTTTGGAAAATAATCTCCATATCCTACTGTTACAAGAGTCGTCATCGTCCACCAGAGCGCATCGAAAAACCGTGGAAAGGTCTCAGGTTCTGCCATTCTCATGATAATACTGCTGGCCAAAATAAGGAACAATGCAAGGCTTGCCGCCTGCATCAGGCTGATCTTCGAAATTTTAGAAAAAATTCTGTGTAATAACCACATTTTCTCCCCTCCCTATTTGACCCCAACTGGTAGATAATAGGAGAGATTATTAGTAATTCGCTCTCCTACTCTGAAACCTGCCGCTGAAGGCTTGCCATTGAGTAGAAAACTGCCAACCAGCACATGTCCTTCCTGCTTCCCCTTTTCACTCATAAAAGTACGAGTTGGAAGATTCACATATTGTTGGTATACGGGTAAATAGCGTGTGTAGCTTTTTTGAATATCCTCATGCAGAAGCAATCCGTTTTGATTATAAATCTCGACCGTATCCCCTTCTCGGCCAAAAGAAGGTTTTTTCACAAAAGGAAGCCCTGCTTTAATAAAATAGTCGGATTCCAGATAGGTCGGCAAAAAGTACTCTTCGATCCAGCTGTGTTCTTCATTTGTGAAAAATGGATGGTTTTCGGCATGTAATCCCCAAATAGCGGCCTGGACCGCTTTGTTTTGCAGGAGAAAAGCAGAAGGAGGATTGATGATAGCAAGCTTGCCAGCTGCGACTAGTTCAAGGAGCCATAATCCAATTTTATTGCCTTTTTCATCCTCATCAGCAATCAGGTTTTCTATCGGAAATGTCTGCCTGTACAGAATATCGATTTTAACGCCATTCTCATCAAAAAGTCCAATTTCTTTTTCAATCCGCAGCATATGCAAAGGAACAAATCTGGACGGCAGTCCACAAAGTTCCTGTAAGTAAAGGACGGTTTCACGGTCTTCCTCATTTTCCTCATGTGCAGTAAATACAATATAAGGATTTTTCTTTTTCTTCCACAAAGCAGATTCAAGAATTCCTTGTTTTACTGCTTGACCAAGCCTTGTATCCATCCCCTCATTAGGATTGTATTCTCCAAATTTCCTGCATACCTTCCCGTTGATATGGAATAGTTCCTTAATGAATGTAGGCGTATCTGCATTCATTTCGATACATTTATATGTATGATTGAACGGGATGAGATCTAATCTAGAAATGATCGTTTCATAAGCAATCGTTTTTAGCCGAATAAAAGGCAGTGTTTCCTCTGGAAAGCCCATGTCAAGAAGAGTCTGATCCGGAACTTCCCGCAGCAGGCTGCACATTTTAAAGAAAATCTGCCCGATCCGTTCGCTTGCAAGCTGGATTTTTTCAAATTCCGCTTTTTCAATAAGGGCAATATCAAATAAGGCATACTCTTCACCGTAAAGATCAGCCCAGAAATTTTCCACACTGTTATAAAACTGCTTTCTTTTTTCGTGGTAAGACACTGTCATGCCTCCTCTTCCCCGAGTTCTTTTACATATATGACATAAACTCCTCTGTCTTCGTCGATCTCGGTTGAGGTCATCATCATTTGCCCAATCCCAGGAACATCTACAACATCTTTCAGGAGATAGCGGATAATATCCAAATGTGTTTTGCATGGTAAAAGAGCAAGTCTTTTATAATTCTCTGCTTCCCTGAATCTCCGAAACTCGATATGCAAGCCTTTTCCACGAAAGCCTGTTTCGTCGATCACAGTCACATTTCTTCCAATTTCCTTTAAAACAAGGATGTCCTCTTCTCCTTCCATTTCATTTGATATCAATTCATATTGGGTGCCTCTCATAATAAAATACGTGCAGAGCTGGCGGGCGTATAATTCATCTATACCAACTTCCGGAAAAGTATATTCATAGAAAGGGCGATATTCGCCATTTCCCTTATCGATGAAATAAGTTAGTTTTTTCAAATCTCCACCCCTTTTTCATCCAGAATTATCGCTTTAACTGGAAAGTTCCTTAATAGGATAAGCATTTGGCCACGATCCAACCAATGGATAACGATAAGGAGAACAAGATGATCCCAACTGCCTTATTATCCTCTTCAATGGCCTTCCGGATACTGAAACGAATCGTGACTAGTTCTGCTACGATAAAAACAATAATTTGCGAGAAGATCCCAATTGCTCCCCAAATAGCCATGTCAATAAGTGAAACCGAATATTCCGCCGCTGCCCCAAGCACGATTGCCAAAGCGACCATCTTTCCTCCGAGAGATAAAGCAGCAGTTGCATTCTTTTCGGCAATTAGGCGGAACTCCCTTAATTTTGGTGTGCTGATAATAAATAATAATAGTCCGGCGATCATGAGCAGCAATGCTACTCCTAAATATGAAGCAAAATTTACGTATAAGTTCATAAAACCTCTCCTTTTCTACCTATTTTCTTACCCTTGAACAGCATTTTTAACCTCCGTAGCTTTTGGAGCCGCTTCCGAAACCAGAGCTTCCCTCCACTGTAGAACTGCCAGCCCCATTGGTACTTGTTGTGCTGCCCGTCCCTGATTTACCGGGTGTAACAGACGTACTTTTGCCTTTATAAGCGGAGCTGTTTTTGTAATTAAGATATTCCTTACTTTGGTACAGCAACGATTTGTTGCCATAATAATGCCCCCCATAGAAGTAATGTCCAAAACGGCTGGAGCTGCTGTCATCACACTCCCACACTCTATCATCAAGATCCCATTCCCACTCTGAGCAGCTTGCATCTTCTGGAGGCGGCGGGATATCGTCATTTATTGCAGTGGTATCTGTCTGATCTGAATCCATTTCAGATTGTTCTTCCCAGTCGTTATCCCCTTCCCCATTGTAGGAATTCTGGGAATTGGAACCACAACCCGTCAGGCCAAGCATAAGCGCAGTCGATGTAATGCCTGCCATCATTCTTTTTGTTTTACTCAATATATTCCCTCCATTTCTTCAAGTATTTAAATGTACGAACCAGAACGAAAAAAGATTCACAGCTGGTTCTAATTTCTTACAATTTAATAAACTGATTATAATCATCTCAATATATATCGGATTTGAAAAGCCCTTCTTTTACCTAGAAACGAAATGTGAGCGAATTTCCAGTAAATGATTTGTTGTACTGTCCCCCTCTTTCAGCCTTTACCAATATTTACACGAACTTTTGTTCGATTTTAAGTTGAATGCCGAACAAAAGTTCTGGTAATATTATGATCAAAGGAGTTGGTGGTATGATTAACGATCGAGGAAAAATGAAATGGCAATCAGCCTTTATGCTGCCTGAACATATTAAACGATTAAAACAGGTATTGCTAGACGAGGAGAAAGTGAATAAACCATTACTCGATGAGTGTAAAATTGAACAAATTGAACTTTTGATTTTAGAAGGAATTGAATTTGATTGGACTCTGAAATACACCCTATATGATGATGGATTCATAACAGAAATTAAGGGAAAAACACATTTCATCGATCATTTTAAAAAAGAATTACGGATTAAAGATGAAAAGGGTACTGTTCATTATATTTCATTTTACAGCATTATAGATGTTCAAAAATTTTAAATCCGCCCTTCTTTATCAATCATTGGGCGTCATCAGAATTTGATCATATATTGACTTGGGTAAGCTTATAGACAATAAAAAATCACTACATTCTTTTAGCATCTTAGCAAATCTCAGAAAAGAAACAGGAGTTGAATGTATGATGGATTACAGCCAGATGCCTCACAAACATATATTATGCGTGGATATGAAAAGCTTTTATGCCAGCTGCTCTGCAGTTATGAAGGGTCTTGATCCTCTTCAATGCTATTTGGCAGTTGTTGGAGACAAAGCACGAATAGGAAGCGTTGTGCTAGCTGCTTCTCCCCGCATGAAAAAGGATTTTGGCATTAAAACAGGCTCTCGATACTTTGAAATTCCAAACGATCCCCGCATTCATATTGAAGAGCCGAAAATGGCGACATACTTAAGGATTTCAACGGAACTTACGCGTCTCTTTCATCGCTACGTACCAAAGGAATCCATCCATACGTACAGTGTGGATGAAAGCTTTATTCAAGTCGATGGTGCTATGAAGCTTTGGGGGAGTCCCTTGGTGATTGCTGAAAAAATCACGAGTGAGATAAACCGCGAATTTCAGCTGCCATGCACGGTTGGAATTGGCCCTAATATGCTAATGGCTAAGCTTTGCTTGGATCTTGATGCAAAAAAAGAAGGGATCGCTGAATGGACTTACGATGATGTGCCAGAAAAGCTTTGGAGCATTTATCCACTGCGCAAAATGTGGGGAATTGGCAGCAGAGTGGAAAAAACGCTAAATGGAATGGGCATCTTTACCGTTGGCCAACTCGCTCACTATAATTTAGAAATGCTTGAAAAAAAATTTGGGATTATGGGAAACCAATATTATCACCATGCATGGGGTGTGGATTTATCTGAAATTCAAACTTTTATACAAGGACAGATCAGCTTTGGAAAAAGTCAAATATTAATGCGCGATTATAAAGAAAAACATGAAATAAAGTATGTCATTTTAGAAATGTGTGAAGAGGTTGCAAGAAGAGCAAGAAATCACTATAAAGCAGGAAGAACCATTAGCTTCGGGCTTGGCTACAGTCAGGATGAACTTGGTGGAGGATTTTATCGTTCTAGAACGGTAGAACATCCAACAAACATAACAATGGATTTATATGCTATCTGTATAGAGCTTTTCAAAGAGCATTACAAAGGGCAGACCGTTCGAAAAATTCATATCGCTCTTAGCAATATTGTCGATGATCACGCTTTCCAGCTCAATCTCTTTGATTTGCACGCTTGGAAAAAGCACGAGCTTGGCTATACAGTGGATGAAATACGAAAACGTTTTGGGTCTGGTTCAATTCTTAGAGCTGTTTCTTATACTCCAGCTGGGACAGCATTGCATCGTGCAAAGCTGGTAGGCGGGCATAAAGAATAGCTTAAGGCACCCACCACTTTACATCCCTTCATTCCCTTACCTTCTCTGAAAATTTTTTCGATCAATGCAATATAAATATGGACTATTAAGCTTAATATTTTGTCATTTTTAAATTATTTAGGTATAATTACCTAGCATATTACTACTGATAGGAAGGGACTAAAACAAATGTTAAATATCGGACTAAAGGCGCCAGACTTTAAAGTTGATAACCGTTTCTACATCATCAAGCCTGCCTATTCCCACAACACTTGAGACTTATAAGGACAAATGGCTTATTCTATTCTTTTATCCTTTTGATTTTTCAATCGTATGTCCAACTGAAATTAAGGTTATGAACAGTTACTTACCTGAATTTGAAAAACTTAGTACTAATGTATTAGCTATCAGTACAGATAGCATCTACACTCATCGCGCATGGCTTAAAGCAAACCACCCAAATGCTATAGGGGATATTGATCTTATTCTTGCATCGGACTTTAATAAAGAGGTATCCAGAGCATATGACGTGCTAGATCCAAATACAGGTGCCTCCTATCGAGCTTTATACATTATAAACCCTGAAGGAATCATCCAGTACGCAACGATGACAAACAATAATGTTGGAAGAAGTGCAAAAGAAACAGTTCGTATATTACAAGCACTACAATCTGGTGGTATGTGCCCTATGGATTGGATTCTAGGGGATAATACAATAGGGAAATAAAGGAAGTTAGCAAACAGCTAACTTCCTTTCTAATAATATATGAATCTTTTAAAACGAATAAAAATTATATTAAAATAAGTCAAGAGAAACGGAATAAAAGAAAGCTCCGCTCTATAACAGACTACAAAATGATAGTAAAAATGTTATAATAAACCAAAAATATTTTGGAGGTTTTTTTTATGGATTATGCAGGTCAATTTTTCTCATTTTTTGCACTCATTCCTCTTATTACATCCCTAGGTTTATTTATAGTCGGGGTATGGTTTGCCGTCAGCCTAATAAAAATATTGAGAGAAAAAAATGAAATTTTAAAAGAAATAGCACAAAAAGTTATAAAAAAGGAAGATGAATGAATATCTTCTTTTTTTATTAAGTGGTGTGATAATAATGAATTACAAATAAAGTTGAATAAAAAGAATAAGGAGACATTTAAATAAGATGAACCAGATTACGCTTCGCCAATCCCAAAATTCCGATGTTGAAACAATTGCAAACTTGCGAGCAATTGTATTACGAAATGATTTAACTAGGTTAGGTAGGTTTGATGAAGAAAAAGTTCGTCAACGCTTCCGAAATGCATTCGATCCCGTTCATACTTGGATCATTGAAGTAGATTCTTCTTTAATCGGCTGCGTAGCTTTTAAACCAACTTCAGAACAATATTTTTTGGAACATTTTTATATTCATCCTAATTACCAAGGTAGAGGAATCGGAAGTCAAGTCTTAAAATATCTGCTTGAGCAACATGATGTAAAAGGAAAATGTGTAACATTAAATGTCTTACAAGGAAGCTCTGCTAGACGTCTTTATGAACGTTTTGGTTTTAAAGTTGAAAGCGAGGATCTCATAGACGTTTACATGTCTATAAAAATAGAGAAAAATTCCTGAACGATTGAATAACTTCAAATGATGGACTGTACTACTCTTCTCCTACAACAAATTAGAAGGGCCTTACAATTCTTTTCTAAAAAAAACCCCTTGACACTAGTTAGGTCAAGGGATTCCTCGTTTAATACATCTCTAAATATTGATCGCGTTCCCAAGGGTGAACTTGTGTTCTAAACATATCCCATTCAATTTCTTTCGCTTCAATAAAGTGTTCGAAGATGTGTATTCCTAAAGCAGAAACCATTACTTCGTCTTCTTTAAATAATTCTAACGCTTCCATTAAGGTAGATGGCAGGTCAACAATGCCTTCTGCCAAACGCTCTTCTTTACTCATAATGTAGATGTTGCGATCCACTGGAAGAGGAGGAGTAAGCTTATTTTGAATTCCGTTTAAACCTGCGCTTAACAAAACAGCCATTGCTAAATACGGGTTAGCTGTCGGATCAACGCTTCGAACCTCAACACGAGTACTAAGGCCTCGTGATGCTGGAATACGCATTAAAGGTGAACGGTTTCTTGCAGACCAAGCCACATAGCAAGGCGCCTCATAGCCTGGTACTAAGCGTTTGTAGGAATTAACTGTTGGATTTGTAACAGCAGTAAAGCTTGGTGCATGCTTGACAACTCCAGCAATAAATTGACGAGCCGTATCGCTTAGCTCAAGCTCTCCTTTCGGATCGAAAAAGGCATTTTCTCCATTTTTAAACAGTGAAATGTTGCAATGCATACCAGATCCGTTCACACCGAATAATGGTTTTGGCATAAATGTTGCATGCAAACCATGTTTCCGTGCAATGGTTTTCACTACTAGTTTAAAGGTTTGGATATGATCGCAAGCTGTAATAGCATCTGCATATTTAAAATCAATTTCATGCTGTCCAGGTGCAACTTCATGATGGGATGCTTCAATTTCAAAGCCCATTTCTTCAAGCTCTAATACGATATCGCGTCGGCAATTTTCTCCTAAATCTGTCGGAGCTAGGTCAAAATATCCACCGTTATCATTCAATTCTAAAGTTGGTTCTCCTTTATCATCCAGCTTGAATAAGAAGAATTCTGGCTCTGGGCCTAAATTAAAATGAGTAAAGCCCAAAAGCTCCATTTCTTTTAAAATTCTGCGTAAGTTATTTCGAGGGTCTCCTTCAAATGGAGTTCCATCTGGATTATAAATGTCGCAGATTAAGCGGGCAACTTTCCCTTTTTCAGCTGTCCAAGGGAATACGACCCATGTGTCTAAATCGGGATATAAATACATATCTGACTCTTCAATACGAACAAAACCTTCAATTGAAGAACCATCAAACATCATTTTATTATCCATTGCTTTCTCAAGCTGACTAATAGGAATTTCAACGTTTTTGATTGTACCTAATATGTCAGTAAATTGAAGGCGTATAAACTTTACGTTTTGCTCATCCGCAAAGCGTCTTATGTCGGCTTTCGTATACTTTGCCATAACAAAATTTCCTCCCTAACACCGTTTAATCTATTTTACATTATTGGAAAAAACGAGACATATCACCCTGCCGCAGAGTAGAACGATTAAAACGACCTGCATTCATCAATTCTTTTCTAAGCAGCTTTCTTAAGTCATCATCAGATAATTCACGTCTTGTTTTTTCAGCTTCTTTTTGCATTTCATCAGTTATTACTTGCTGTTCCTTCATGGAGAACAATTGTTTTATTCCAGCAAGATTAACCCCTTGATCAATTAAATCCTTTATTTCCAAAAGTCTGTCGATATTATTCAAGGAAAAGAGTCGTCTATTGCCATCCGTTCTAGCCGGAGAAATTAGTTCATGCTCTTCATAATATCGAATTTGCCGAGCGGATAACTCAGTTAATTGCATGACAATACCAATTGGAAATAGCGGCATTGACCGACGAATTTGACTACCAGACATATGTATTCAACTCCTTTTCCTTAAATTTTCCTACCTTTTATTATAGTTGATGGTAGAAATCATGTCAAATTTATGTAATGAATTATAACATTATCATATAAAAAACTCACTGATATTTACTATTCTAACATAATTATATAGATCTCTTACTATATAAGATGAATAAGTCTTTTGTCAATAAGATTATTTAAAGCTGTACAAACAGCTATTTTCACGTGCGAATATGTCAATCCACCTTGAACATAAGCAACATACGGTGGGCGGATAGGTCCGTCGGCCGTTAATTCAATACTTGCTCCTTGAATAAATGTACCTGCAGCCATGATCACATCATCCTCATAGCCAGGCATATAGCTAGGATATGGAGTGACATGCGAATTAACAGGTGAAGCAAACTGGATGGCTTGGCAAAATGCAACCATTTTATCCCGATCATCAAATTGGACAGATTGGATTAAGTCTGTTCGCTTTGCATCCCATTTAGGTGACGAATTCATCCCTAATTCTTCGAGGATAGCAGCTGTAAAAACGGCTCCTTTTAGAGCTTGTCCTACTACATGAGGAGCTAGAAAAAAGCCTTGATACATTTCTTGAAGACTGTAAAGAGAAGCCCCTGCTTCAGCACCAATCCCCGGAGAAGTCATACGGTATGAGCATGCTTCCACCCATTCCTTTTTCCCAACAATGTAACCACCTGTTTTCGCCAAACCTCCACCTGGATTTTTGATTAAAGAACCAGCCATTAAGTCTGCTCCCACGTGACAAGGTTCGACTTCCTCAACAAATTCACCGTAGCAATTATCAACAAAGACTACGACATCCTTTTTGATGGCTTTAACAAAATGGATCATTTCCTTAATTTCTGACCCTAAAAATGAAGGCCTTGTTGCATAGCCTTTTGAGCGTTGAATGCCAATCATTTTCGTGTTTGGCTTAATCGCTTTTGCAACAGACTCATAATCAATCTTACCATTCTCCAAAAGCGAAACGCTTTGGTAGGTAATCCCGAATTCCTTAAGTGAGCCAACCCCATTTCCACGAAGACCAACAATCTCTTCTAATGTATCATAGGGCTTTCCTGTTATATATAATAATTCGTCTCCCGGTCTTAAAACTCCAAAAAGAGCGATTGAAATGGCATGAGTTCCTGAAATAATTTGAGGACGAACTAACCCTGCTTCTGCTCCAAATACATCTGCATATATGCTTTCCAGCTTATCTCTACCAATGTCATCATACCCATATCCAGTTGAAGGGATAAAATCTGAATCACTTACCTTGTGCTTTTGGAAGCTATTCAAAATGCGAAACTGATTTGTTTCCATTCTCTCATCTATTTTTTGTTGAACTACAGATGTTTTTTTTTCGATTTTTTGAACTAGGGACTTTAATTTTTCCCCATGACTTAACTGCTCGTACATGCCAATCTCCATTCTATTTATACACAATAGTAATTTATATGTCCCCAAAGGGAGTGATTCTCTAAAGCATAACCTTTACATATATATATCTGTTTTGTTTCATCAAAGCTTAGTTCCTGCAAAATCGTTTCATTCTTTAACCTTGATAACAGCTTCCCTTCAGAGGCTGGAACCTCTATATGGTAAAAATCATTTAATTCGATAATCATGCTTTCTACTTTTTGCTTTAATTTTTCTTGATCAGTCTGCTCAAGAGCACTAATAAAGATATTTTCTGCAGTAGATGTAGGCACAAAACTTGGGTGCTGTTTATCTCGTTTATTATAAACCGTGAGCTGTGGTGTAGAATGAATGTCCAGATCTATCAGCAAACTTTGAACGGTTTCCTCATGCTGAAAATAATCCGGATTTGACATATCTACAAGATGAAGTAAGAGATCTGCTTCCTTCACTTCTTCTAAAGTAGATCGAAACGCCGCGACTAGAGTAGTTGGTAAATCCTGAATAAAACCAACAGTATCTGTTAATAGCGCTGTAAAACCGCTTGGAAGATGGATTTTTCTTGTCATCGGATCAAGAGTTGCAAAAAGCTGGTTCTCTTCATATGATTCTGCTTCAGTTAAGCGATTAAACAAAGTAGACTTTCCAGCATTTGTATAACCAACAAGCGCTATTTGAAAAGTCTTATTTTTTTTCCTTCTCTCTCGGTATCGTTCACGATGCTTTACGATGGAAGAAAGCTGAGTTTTAATATCATCGATTCTTCTTTGAATATGCCTGCGATCGCTTTCAAGTTTTGTTTCACCAGGTCCCCTTGTCCCAATTCCAGCACCAAGTCTCGATAATTGTGTACCTTGCCCTCTTAATCTTGGAAGTAGATACTCAAGCTGTGCGAGTTCAACCTGCAGCTTTCCTTCCTTTGAACGAGCTCTTTGTGCAAAAATATCTAATATCAATTGCGTTCGATCAATAATTCTAGCTTCTAGCTGAGAGGAAAGATTACGTACTTGGCTTGGAGATAATTCATCATTGAAAATGATTAAATCCGCTTCTACCTCTTCCGCTATATTTATTAATTCTTCTACTTTCCCTTTTCCAATATAAGTTGCTGGATGAATTTTTTCCCTTTTTTGTGTAAAAGAGACCATAACTATCCCTTTGGCAGTCTCTGTTAATGAGGCCAATTCATCCATGGAATAATCAAATCGATCAGTGTCTTCTGTCGTTTGACATCCGACTAGAATAACCTTTTCTTCTGTTTCTTTCAATCATTTTCCTTCTTTCTTCTCTATTCTATTCCTATCATATCAAAAAAGCGGTTAGGACTGTAAACCTTTTTACCTTTTTGTAAGAAAAGCGGCCGATTAAGAGCGCCACGTCCTTATGTCTTAATCGGCACTAGTACGGAAGCGCCTTGATTAGCCCGGAAGAAAAATGTTCTAATGGGGTGTAAAAAGTGTTCCTTATTTTTAAAGACACCTGTCCAATTTTAATAAGTTATGCTTTCTGAAAAAGGATGCCAGTATTTTGACATCCTTTTCTTAGTAAGTGAAAGTAAGGTAAATCTTATTCATCTATGACCAAATCATTGCTTCGAATCGTCATTAATTCATGGCGATCGAAGTTTCCTTGAGTAAGCAGGCGCATTGCTTGGTTACGGATTGATTTTTCAATAACGTTTCGAATATATCTTCCATTTGAGAAACTAGTTGGATTAACATGATTTTTAACCCAAGCCAAGTGCTCTCTCATCCTTCTTTCCGCTTCATGGCTTAACATGTATTCTCGTTCCTTTAACATACGACCACCAATTTCCATTAATTGCTCTACTGTATAGTCAGGAAAATCAATGACTAACGGAAAACGGGAATGCAAGCCTGGATTAAGCGTTAAAAAGTAATCCATTTCTCTTGAATACCCAGCTAATATGAGAATAAAATCGTGCTGCTTGTCTTCCATATGCTTAACAAGAGTATCAATAGCTTCCTTTCCGAAATCCTTTTCACCACCTCTTCCTAAAGAATAGGCTTCGTCAATAAAAAGAATTCCCCCTAAAGATTTTTTTATTAAATCTCTTGTCTTTTGCGCGGTATGACCAATATATTCTCCTACTAAATCCGCTCTCTCAGATTCAATTAAATGTCCTTTTGTTAAGACATTCATCTTTTGAAACAGTTTTCCAATAAGGCGGGCTACCGTTGTTTTTCCTGTTCCTGGATTCCCTTTAAACATCATATGAAGAGCTTGTTTGCCTGTTTTCAAGCCCTCTTCTTCTCTTTTTTTATTCACATAAATCCATGCGTAAATTTCTTTGATGACTCTTTTCATTTCATCCATACCAATTAAATGCGTTAATTCTTCTTCAATTTCCCTAAGAGCCGCATGCTCCTGTGGCATGTTCTTTGGCACCATTTCGTGGTCTTGTATATCCTTCTGTATGGATGCTTTCTTTTGTGAATGAAGAACAATGCTTATCTGTCCATTGTTTTTCATTCGCATTGGTTGGTCCAAAGTCATCACCTCACATTCTTCTAAACAGTATATGCATAGTAGATCGTTTTTGTGACAAAAGCCTATTCCCTTTTAAGAAAAGCAGCCGATTAAGAACACCACGTCTGTGGAAACATCGGCATTAGTACGTCCTGTATGTCGAAGCTAGACATCGGTCTGAGTTCTGAAAACTTATGCTTTCTTATTCTCCAAAAAAAGAAACCCTCCAATATAACTGGAAGATTTCTTGCCGTTTCAGGAAATGGTAAAATAGTTAATTATGGATTACTTTGATAGCAATATATCTATGTTAAGCTTCAGGGCTGATCAAAGCACTTGTGCTTTTATTGCCCTTCTAGGTCTATTTGAACATTTCGCTGTGGAGCGAATGTTGAAATCGCATGTTTATATACTAGCTGTTGTTTTCCTTCTGATTCAAATAAAACAGTGAAGTTGTCAAATCCTTTTACTAGCCCTCTTAATTGGAAACCATTTAATAAAAATACTGTAACACTCGTACCGTCTTTTCGTAATTGATTTAGAACTTGGTCTTGAATATTAACTGGCTGCTTCATAATATTGGAATCCTCCCTTTTTATCTCTAATACTATGTATTCGATTTTATTTTTAGCTTTCCTTCAATAAAGGATGAAATTTCATCTATTTTTTTTTCTAATCGATGTGAGGAAACGGTCTCTGTCATATCAAACCATTCGACATCCATTTTATTTCGAAACCAGGTTAATTGTCTTTTTGCATAGTTTCTAGAATTTTGCTTTAATTGGTCGATAGAAGCTTGTAACGTAGAACTACCTTCAAAATAGGAAAAAAACTCTTTATACCCGATAGCTTGTAAGGCTTGACTTCCTTTTAAACCTTGACTATAAAGCGCTTCCACCTCCTCCAACAACCCCTGCCCCATCATGAGATCCACTCGTTTATTAATACGTTCATACAGCAACGCTCTATCCATGGAAAGCCCAATTAAAGCACTTTCATACAATTCTTCAGAGCGTTGGGTGTTTTGTATTTCTGTCATTGTTTTCCCTGTGCAATGATAAATTTCAAGCGCTCGAATGAGACGTCTAACATTATGATGGTGAATTTTTTCTCCACTATCTGGATCGATTTTCATTAATAATTGATGAAGCTTTTCACTCCCTTCATTTTCAACAACTATTTCTAATCCCTTTCGATAGTCTGGGTCTGATGGTGCTTCTGAAAACTGATAATCATAAATAACAGATTGTATATATAAACCAGTACCTCCAACGATAAAGGGAGTTTTTTTCCTTGCTGTAATTTCACTGATTTTTTTACGAACCAATTCTTGAAATTCAGCTACAGAAAAAGGCTCATCTGGTTTTTTTATATCGATTAAATGATGAGGTATACCTTCCATTTCCTCATTTGTAATTTTGGCTGTTCCAACATCCATGCCTGCATATATTTGCATCGAATCTCCACTGATAATCTCTCCATCGAAAGCCTTTGCTAGTTCAATGCTAAGCTTCGTCTTTCCGACGGCAGTTGGCCCGATAATTACAACTAACTTTTCCTTTTTCGTCAAATTTTTCACACTGCCTTTTAAAAATATGCCATCAAACACAAGTTTATCCTTATCTTACCACAGATGACGAAAAGTAAAAGAATCTTTTTGCTTGAGAAACAAGGTTTCACACAAATGACTCAAAAATCGCTTTTATCAACAGTACTCTTTAACAAAACCAATTAGTTTCTTATGTTTGCTATTTACAAGTTCACCCTTTCATTTAAACACATAATAAATGGATGAATATCTATGCAGTATGACCAGAAAAAAACCAATCTATTCAGGAACAAAAATTATTTTACTTATTTTAACATTAAAGGGAAAGTATTCACAATACATTACGATTCATTTACGATTAGATAACATTCCCTTCACTACCCCTAAATCCATGCTAAGGTTTGAGAAGGATATAATGTAAAATTGATAGAATTGGGTGGATATAGATGATAACAAATTCAGCAATTGGGATAGATTTAGGAACTGCAAATATTCTTGTATATAGTAAAAATAAAGGGATCGTATTTAATGAACCCTCTGTGGTAGCAGTAGATACTTCGACTAAAAAAGTATTAGCTGTTGGACAAGAAGCAAAGGAAATGATTGGAAAAACTCCAGGAAGAATAGTCGCCATTAGACCGTTAAAAGATGGAGTGATTGCCGATTACGATATAACAACAGAAATGCTCAAATACGTGATCAAAAAGGCATCTAAAAAAGTGGGCTTTACCATGAAGAAGCCTACGATTGTTGTCTGTACTCCTTCCGGCTCAACCAGTGTAGAACGACGCGCGATTCAGGATGCTGTAAGAAATGCTGGAGCAAAAAAGGTGATTTTAATCGAAGAACCTATAGCAGCTGCAATTGGTGCTGATCTTCCCGTTGATGAGCCGATTGGCAATCTGATCGTTGATATTGGAGGAGGTTCTACTGAGGCTGCCATTATTTCATATGGCGGAGTGGTTGCATGTCAATCCATCCGAATCGGCGGTGACAGACTGGATGAGGATATTGTTCAATATGTAAGAAAACAATATAATTTATTAATTGGAGAAAGGACAGCAGAGCAAATCAAAATCAACATTGGTTACGCACTAGTTGATCATGATGCTGTTTCAATGGATATTAGAGGAAGAGATCTTTTGACTGGTCTGCCGAAAACAATCAGTATCACATCCTTTGAAATTCGAGATGCAATGAAGGAGTCTTTGTTACAAATTATTGAAGCAATTCGCGCTACTCTTGAAGAAAGTCCAGCTGAGTTAAGCGGAGATATTGTTGATCTTGGTGTTATCTTAACGGGTGGTGGAGCATTGTTAAATGGAATGCAGCAATGGGTAAATGAAGAAATTATTGTCCCAGTCCATCTAGCTCCAAACCCACTTGAATCTGTAGCCATTGGAACTGGAAAATCATTAAATTACATTGAAAAAATCCAAAAAACTGTATAAAAAAGCAGAGCCCTTTTACATGAAGGGTTCTGCTTTTTTATAGCTACTGTGCCTATCGACTATCAAACTTCCGGCCTTCTCCCTACGATAAGTCAACATCGATTCGCTGCCCTTCATCGTGTATCCTTTATCTCAGTCGAAGTCTTTCCAGTTTGTACGTCGATGATCAAGGCGCTTCCGCTTTTCTTTTTTACATTACACGTTTGAACATTTTTTCCATGTCGTAGGTGGTGTAATGAATGATGATTGGTCTGCCATGTGGACAAGTAAAAGGGTCATTTGTGTTTCTAAGCTTTTCAAGAAGTGCTTCAATTTCATCATTTCTTAAATATCGGTTAGCTTTTATTGCTGCTTTACAGCTCATCATAATAGCTGCTTCCTCACGAAGCTTTTTAATGTCGACTTTTTTCATTATTAGGAGCTGCTCAATCATCTCTTCAATAATTTGCTGTTCCTCGCCTTTTGGAAACCATTGTGGGTGCGATCGAACGATAAAGCTATGCATGCCAAAATCCTCTAAAAATACTCCTACATCTTCAAGTAATGGTTTATATTCATTAATCTTCATACATTCATCAATTGAAAATTCCATCGTTATAGGAATCAAAAGATCCTGTAATTCGTTATGGACCTGTCCAACTTTTTCCTTAAAGTATTCATAGTTGATACGCTCTTGTGCAGCATGCTGGTCAATAATGTAAAGTCCCTTTTCATTTTGAGCAAAAATATACGTGCCATGCATTTGCCCAATTGGATAAAAAGGAGGGATCCGAGCTGCTTGATCGTCCTTATCATTCATCGAAAGAGAATTATTCTCTTCGTGATACGAAACCTCATTTGAATCAATCGCCCCTTCGTTCTTGTTATGCTCAATTAAAGGCGCATTAATTTCCTGTGGTAAATCACGACTAATTTTTTTAGTAATAGGAGATTTTTCAACAAACAAAAATGGCTCTTCATTTTCCTGAACAATTGGTGCACTCTCTTTTAATTCCTTTTGTTTTTGAGGGGCATGGTCAAATTCGAGCATCGTTTGCTCTAATTTAGGCTGTTCCATCTTTTCACGAACTAATCCAGCAGGAATAAGTTCCTTTTCTTTAAATGCTGACTTAATCGTATTTGCAACTAATTCGAGAAGCTCTTGTTCCTTGCTAATTCGCACCTCTAGCTTTGAAGGATGAACATTCACATCAACTAAAATCGGATCCATAATTATATTAATGAACACAATCGGAAATCGTCCAATAGGCAGCAATGTATGATACCCTTCTAAAATAGCCTTAACGAGTGGATAGTTTTTAATAAACCGACCATTAATCATCGTAGATGTATAATTGCGGGAAGCTCTCGTTACTTCAGGTAATGCCGCAAAGCCTGAGATTTCATAATCTAAGGATCTTCCATGAATCGGAATCATTTTTTTTGCAATATTTACACCGTAAATGGCAGCTAAGACTTGTCTCACATCCCCATTACCGTTCGTATGAAGTAGTTTTCGGTCATTGTGGATGAATCGAAAAGAAACCTCTGGATGAGCAAGTGCGATTCGATTGACTATATCTGTAACATTGCCAAGCTCTGTGTGAATGCTTTTCATATATTTTAGCCTTGCAGGTGTATTAAAAAATAAGTCTGTAATAATAAATTCTGTTCCTTTTCGACTGGAAGATTTTTCAAAAGAGGTGACTTTTCCACCTTCCATTAATAGTCTTGTCCCAGCTTCTCCAATAGAGGTTTTCATTTCCAGCCTAGAGACAGAAGCAATGCTTGGGAGGGCTTCTCCACGAAAGCCAAGCGTTTGCACGCGAAATAGATCATTTTCGTCTTTTATCTTACTTGTCGCATGGCGTTTAAAGGCTGTGAGGACATCCTCTTCTTCCATTCCTTCTCCATTATCCACGATTCGGATTTTGGAAAGACCTGCTTCCTCAAGTTCGATTTCAATGATTGAACTACCAGCATCAATTGCATTTTCCACTAACTCTTTTACGACAGAAGCGGGCCGCTCGACAACTTCTCCTGCTGCAATTTTATTGGAGAGTGCATCATCCAGCTGAATGATTTTCGCCATTCTCTACACCTCTCATTCTTTCATCCGTCTAGCTTTTTATTTGTTTATGAAGCTCATATAATACATTAAAGGCTTGCATTGGGGTCATTTCTAATATCTCTAATTCTTTTAATTGATGAATAATTTTTTTCTCTTTTCCACTTGGCTTTTGCCTTGGTGCTTGTTCTTCAGCAAATAAGGATAGCTGTGACTCTTGAAGAATAGTACCTTGAGTTGATACAGCCACTTGGTTTTGCTGTTCAACTGTATGATTCCCCTCATCTTTACGTTCTAGCGTGGCAAGAAGTTCATTCGCTCGGTTGATTAATTCATTCGGCAAACCTGCCAATTGGGCAACATGAATCCCATAGCTTTTGTCAGCTGGACCTTCTTTTATTTTATGCAAGAAAACCACATTGCCGCCCTGTTCAATGGCACTGACATGTATATTATGAACTCTCTTTAAATTCTGTTCGAGTACAGTTAATTCATGATAGTGAGTGGAAAAAAGGGTCTTAGCTCCAACGCGATCATGGATAAATTCAATAATGGCTTGGGCAAGAGCCATACCATCATAAGTAGAGGTTCCTCTGCCTATTTCATCGAATAAAATAAGACTATTTTTAGTTGCATTTGCGATTGCATTTTTTGCTTCCATCATTTCAACCATAAACGTACTTTGTCCAGATATTAAATCATCTGCAGCTCCTATACGAGTAAAAACTTGATCAAAAATAGGCAATACAGCCTCAGAAGCCGGAACGTAACAGCCAGCTTGAGCTAATATAGCCATTAAAGCAATTTGTCGCATATAAGTGCTCTTCCCAGACATATTAGGTCCGGTTATCAGCAGTACTTCTCTTGCTTCATCCATTACGCAGTCGTTCGGGATGTATGTTTGTGAATTCATCACCTTTTCAACAACAGGGTGACGCCCATCTTTAATGATAATCCGGCGTTCATTAGATAAAACAGGCTTTACATAATGTCTTTCTTCACTTATCGTGGCAAAGCATTGAAGGACATCAATCTCACTTACTATTTTGGCTAAGGCTTGCAATCTCGGTATATATTTTTTAACCTGCTCTCTTATTTCAATAAACAGCTGGTATTCCAGTTCTACACTTTTCTCTTCAGCGGATAAAATCAAGGCTTCTTTTTCTTTTAACTCAGGAGTAATGAATCGTTCTGCATTCGCTAACGTCTGCTTTCGTTCATATCTTCCCTCCTCAAGCAAATGTAAATTTGCTCTCGTAACTTCAAGGTAATAACCAAAAATCCGATTATAGCCTACCTTTAGTGATTTTATCCCTGTTTTTTCTTTTTCCTGTTTCTCAAGCTCTGCAATCCACGACTTCCCATTTCTGCTTGCATCACGATAACGATCCAATTGCTCATGATAGCCATCTTTAATTAAATTTCCTTCTTTAATTGAAAGTGGGGGCTGCTCTATCAAGGCATTTTCTAGAAGCTGTGCCACCTCTTCACAAGGGTCCATCTTGTATGAGAGATTTCTTGCTGTTTCATTTTCAAGCTTATTTAGTATTTCCTGTATAAATGGGATTTGAGTTAGCGATCGTTTTAATTGTAATAAATCTCTTGCATTGACATTCCCAAATGCTACTCTTCCAGCTAATCTTTCTAGATCATAGACCTCCTTAAGCTTTTCTTGAAGTTCTAATCGTTCAAAATATTGTTCCATAAATGTTTCAACGAGTTCATGTCTATATTGAATCGTCTTCAAGTCTATTAAAGGTCGGTCGATCCATTGTTTTAAAAGCCTGCCCCCCATTGCCGTTTTTGTTTCATCTAATAACCATAATAAGGAGCCTTTTTTCCCTTTCGAGCGAATGGTTTCTGTTAATTCTAAATTTCGTTTTGAAAAATAATCGATTTTCATCGTTTGCTTCATTTCATAAATCGTAACAGCCTGAAGATGTTCTAAGCTTCTTTTTTGAGTTCGATATAAATAATTTAATAGCCTTGCTGTTGTTTGACGTTGCTTTTCATCTTCAAGATGATTTATAAGCGATTGGAAATGATCTTTTACGTCTAAATCCTCTTCAAACGACAGTGTTAAAGCTAATTGTTCTTTTAATCTTTTTTGCAAATCCTCATGAACGTCTTTAGAAAGTACTAATTCTTTCGCTCCCGATAAAGATAATTCGTTCAATAAGTCCTCAATGCTTCCAGAAATCAAGATGGTTTTATTCTCACCTGTTGAGAGATCACTGTAAGCAAAACCAATTTGATCGTCGCTAAAAATAGTCATAGCAGCAATAAAATTATTTTCCTTATCGTGAAGCCCTTTACCCTCCATTACTGTTCCGGGTGTGATCAACTGAACGACTTCGCGACGTACGACTCCTTTTGCTTGCTTAGGATCCTCTGTTTGCTCGCATATAGCGACTTTATGCCCTTTTTCAATCAATTTTTCAATATATTGAGGTGCGGAATGATAGGGTACCCCGCACATTGGTATGCGGTTCTCTGATCCGCCTTCTCGACTTGTTAATGTAATTTCTAGTTCTTGAGACGCTTTTAATGCATCATCAAAAAACATTTCGTAAAAGTCACCTAAACGAAAAAATAAAAAGGCATCCTGGTAATCTGCCTTGACCTGTAAATATTGTTGTATCATCGGCGTATAAGCTGCCATCATATCCTCCAAAACATCTATGTATTCTCTAATACATCATTATAGCATACATTTTGGAAGGATGTTCGATGATGCTTAGATGCCGCTCGTATTCATGAACACGATTCTCCACCCATCTGGATCCTCGATCGTAACACCATTACATTTCCAATAAGGATTTTCCGGCTCTGCTTCGCTATATCCCATTTCTCTGAGTCTTTGGACGATTTGATCACTAGCTTTCATGTCAGGTAAATAAAAGACAAGCAGATGCTCTTTTGTAGGAGCTGGGATCTTGATCGGTTCGCTTTTCTGAGTGAATTCTAGATGATAAGAAGAATTTGGCAAACCAAGCATGATTCCATCATATCCATTATGCTGATTGGTCGGTCTTGCCATTCGAAATTGAACAGCTGGCAGATCATCCGTCCATTCCTTTCGAATGACAATTTCATAAGGGTAATCCGGATGTTTATAAGAAGAGTTATGATGTCCATCAACAACTATTTTTATCGGATGAATTTCAGCTCCTCTTTTTGTTGGATACCACGGTCGTCCTTCTTTCACAATAACGAACACTCCATTTGTATCACCAAAGAAAGCAAATAAATCACTGCTCTTTTTATATTGATCTTTGATAAATGGTGATAAATTGAGCTGCATTTGTTCAATATTTCCAACAGGTAGGCCCATTTCTACAACATCAAACCAACCATCTCTATCATTTTCTTTATCTGCTGTACCCATTTTCTGAAGTATTTCTAGAATATTACCGTCAGGGTCGATAAAGTAGGCATGCTTTCCCTTCCAAAATAAGCAGTATTCCCCCTCTTCATCTTCTAACAGCAACCTGTGTGCAATAAGCTTTTGAATTATAGGTTCATAGTAAGTTTCGTTTACTCTAAAACAAAGATGATAGAAAGGTCTTGCTTCGACTTTTTCAAAATAAAGCTTCGTTGACCCTGCTTTAACAGCAAAATGCTGCTTTGATTGACTAATTAACTTCATTTCAAGAACCTCTGTATAAAATTGAGCCATTTTTTCAAGCTCAAAACACTTTACATGAATTTCATACATTTTCATTAGATTTATCCTCCAATTCTAGTTCTATTTCAAATAGAATGATAAGAAAAATATGTCTTTTTTTCTTCATGCAAAGGTTGTAGAACCCCTTCCTCAAATAGGTTGAATTTTTTTATGTAAAATTCTCACCTATCTCAAAAAAGAAAAACTAGGAAGCACTTCTCCCTAGTTAATGACTTTCATCTTCAGATTGACCTAAGAAATCGGGTTCGATATCCTCAAATTCTTCATCATCGACATCAAAATCCCAATCATCGTCCTCAGAATTAAAATTACCTGAGCGTAAAAGTACCCAAACTTTTGTTTCACCAACGACTTCGACGACAAATTCTCTTTCCACATGAACAATAATTTTATTGCCCTTTGGCGAAATAACTGCTTCACAGCAGTTTGGTTGTTGAACAACACTGGCGATGATATCTTGGTCATCTAAGAAATCTTTATCACGGTATTTCAATTTAATGACATCTGTGTATTCAACACGTTCTGTCACGACTTCCGTTTTTGTATTGTCATTGAAGGAATACCATACGTTTATGTCATAGTAACCGCAAATTTCTACCGTTTTTTTCACTTTTTTCGCCTCATAGGTATGGTTAATGATCCAGCATCCAAGTATGCTAGATGGTTGATGTGATGGATTTACCGTATGATTTGACTGAGTAAATTTGCGTCCTTTCGCTACGACTGCTTTGGTGATAATCTGTCTGTAGTCTCCCATTTTCGAGCGAAACCTCCTCATTCACTTTTCATTTCATCCTATGCGAGATATTAGACTAGTGTGCGATAATTTTTATGAATGCTAGGTAAATATATAGGCATATTTCATTGTATGTATCATAAGACTGAATGTTCCGATGATCCGGTTAAAACACGAAAGAGGTCTACAAGCATTTACTTTGCATAATAAAAAAAGGCATTAAAAAAGAGGCGGACTCACAATGTAGTCCCCTCTCTTATGATGGCTTATTTTTTTTCATCTATTGAACTTATTGATTCTTCATATCAGAGCCAGTTTTTCCTCTTAAAATGTCACCGTCTGTAGATTTTACTATTTCATCTGTCACTGAATTAGATATCGTCGATGCAACGATTTGCAGCAGCTCATTAATATCTATCTGTGATTGCTTAAACTCTGAAACAACTGGAATTTCATCGAGCTCTCGTTCAAGTGCTGCAATCTTTTCTTCCGTCTGCTTCAGTGCTTCTTTTTTCCCATAGTGCTGAAAATTTACTGCTTGCTTTTGTAAGCTTTTAATTTTTAAAATGGCGTTGCGTACTTTTTCGTTTTCATGAATTTGTGCTTCTGCCCGTTTAAAAAAGTCAACTTCATCTGTTTCTGAAATCATTTTGGCCAACTCTTTAGCGCGTGCTACAATTTCATCCTTCGAATATTTCGCCACTTAATTCACCTCAGCTATTTCTAGGTTATTCACCATTTCTCCGTTTAATGACCACGTTTTTGTTTCAGTAATTTTTACGTCTACAATTTTTCCAATAGCCGTTTTTGGTCCAATAAAATTAACAAGCTTACTTTTTTCTGTATAGCCTGCTAATACATCAGGATTATTTTTACTCTCACCTTCAACAAGCACCTTAACCGTTTTTCCTTTGTACTCTTTCATGGCTTCAGCGGACAATTCGTTCACTAATGCATTTAATCGTTGTAATCGTTCTTTTTTCACTTTTAAAGGAACATTATCTTTCATTTTTGCTGCAGGAGTGCCTTCTCTTGGAGAATAAATAAATGTATAAGCTGATTGATAGCCTACTTCACGATAAAGAGATAAGGTTTCTTCAAACTGTTCTTCTGTTTCATTTGGATATCCTACAATAATATCCGTTGTTAAGGAAACATCTGGAATTGCTTTTTTAATTTTTCTGACAAGCTCCAAGTACTCTTCTCTAGTATATTTTCTTGCCATAATTTTCAACACATCGGTAGAGCCTGACTGAACTGGAAGGTGTATATGATCTACTAAGTTTCCACCTTTTGCTAATACCTCAATTAAATGATCATCAAAATCACGAGGATGGCTTGTTGTAAAACGAATCCGCGGAATATCTATTTTGTGAATTTCATCCATTAAATCACCAAGACGATACGTTCTGTCAGTAAAATCTTTCCCATAAGCATTTACATTTTGTCCAAGTAATGTTATTTCTTGGTATCCTTGGGCTGCTAAATGACGAACCTCTTGAATAATGTCCTCCGGTAGACGGCTTCTTTCTTTCCCACGAGTATATGGCACAATACAATACGTACAGAATTTATCACAGCCGTACATAATGTTTACCCATGCTTTTATATTGCCACGTCTTACTTTTGGAAGGTTTTCAATGACATCGCCTTCTTTTGACCAAACCTCAACAACCATTTCCTTAGACATATACGCTTCTTGTAAGATGTGAGGCAGTCGGTGAATATTATGTGTTCCGAAGATCATATCAACATGATGATACGTTTTTAATATTTTATTTACGACGGATTCCTCTTGAGACATGCAACCGCAAACACCCAGCAACAAATCGGGTTTTTCCATTTTTAATGCTTTCAGATGTCCTAGCTCACCAAACACTTTATTTTCTGCGTTTTCTCGAATCGCACATGTATTTAGTAAAATGACATTTGCTGTATCTACACTATCCGTAGGCTCATATCCTAAGCTCAAAAAGATTCCAGCCATGACTTCCGTATCATGTTCATTCATTTGGCAACCATACGTACGGATATAAAATTTCTTTCCTTTCCCTAGCCCCATTAATGCTTCTGGAATAGAGAAATCCTTTTGATAGCTAATGTCTTCCTTCCCTCTTTTTTTTGCATCCTTTAAAGAAGGTGGAGTGTAAACTGTTTCAAAGTATTTACTGAAATCCTTTTCTTTCTTATTTAGATCAGAAGGCTGAACAGTTTTCACGTTTTGTCCTTCAAGTCGTTGTTTTTCGTTCATGTTGAATCTCCTTTCTTAATCCATTTGTTACAAACTATTTATATTAAGATGGGTATGTTTAGAAAAATTGATAAAAATGTGCCTATTGTTGCACATTATTATAGTATAAAGCTTTCCATCTTTGAAGACAATATTTATAGACTGAAATTTCATTCCAGCACAATGATTTGATTTTGGCTTCATATAAGATAGATAACAAGTTAACAACAATAAAGAGGGCGTTCCATTAGTGCTTGGCACTTTATATTGGATCACCTCTTTTCATATTCATCATATTTTTCTCCTACTTAAAGAGTTTCCCGCATTAACGGGCATAAGACATCCAGCTCAAGGTTATGAATGTAAATCCCCCACTGATGGAAGTTTCACTTATCTTGGCTATACGATCAATTTATTAGTTTATTTATACTATCATTTAAAATCACAAACCGCTAAAAAACATATGTAAACCTCACATGAATTGTTACGAATCGCCTTCTTATTCCAAGCATATAGTTTATCGTGCATATCTTTATTTATGAACAAGGGGTGAACTGATTGAAAAAGGTAGGAAAAAATGATTTTGTTTCTGGATTTGTACCACATCATAATCATGGTTCAGTTGATTATACATCAGTAGAGGATGGTCATGTCCATCAATATCTAGATGTATCATCCCCACCTATTCCAATACAAGATGGAGGACATATTCATTATACAGAAGGATACGTGGTATTTGAGGACGGACATACCCATTATTATAAGGCATATTCGGGACCGGCAATTCATGTTGGAAATGGAATGCATGTTCATTATTACGATTTTTATACAACTGAAGATGATGGGCATAGACACCGTGTTAAAGGAGTCGATCAACCTGCTCCAGGGAATAAATAAGAATTCTGATTTAATATATAGGCTGTTTTCTCAAAGTTTGTTGTTTTTTACATAAAACATTTGGAAAAGTGTTTCTTAGCAGCCTGCATACACGTAGACTCCTGTGGGAATGCGAGAAAGATGAGACCCCGTAGGAGCGTATGCGACGAGGAGGCTCAACGCTCGCCCACGGAAAGCGAAGTGTATGCAGGCTGCGCGTTTAAAAGCAACAATCTATACGAAAACAGCCATTATATAAAAAGAAACATCAGGAGGATCATCCCTCTGATGTAAAGCTTGCCCCTGATAATTTAATTAAACTTTTAATACTCTAAATGCTTCTCTTACTTTTCTAGCAAAATCTAATGGTGGCTCAATTGATTCAAAGTGCATATACATTGCCCTTGGTTCTTCAAATAACCAGTGATTATGAATGGATGTAACTAAAATATTTCTTTTTCGAAGTTCAGTTAATAATGGGTTAACTTCTTCTTGTAAAAGGACTGTTTCCCCTAAATTTAACGCATTACCTCTACTGTCAACATCTTCAAACGTAAAAAATTGAGGATTGACTAATGGAGATCTTGTTCTACGGTTAAGAATGGTAAATCTAATATTACGAAACTTTTGTACCAAGCACACTCCCTCTGGAGTAACCATTCCCTCTCCATCCAAGATTCTCGCGAATTCATTACATAATTGGCTTCTAGACATACGTCTAGATTCTTTATCTATACTTTCTACATTTTCAATATCCAAATCATTTTTTAGATCAACGTCAACTTCTCTTTCAAAATCAACATCTACAAATGAACGACTGTCTGAATCAAATTTTGAACGTTTGTCTAAAACGGATTTACCATTACTACCCTGATAATAATTTCTCCAAACACCACTCATCTTTTCTCCTCCTTTAAATTATTCTACAACCCACTATATTCAAATTTAATTTTTATGGATAGGCAAAAACCCTTTAAGAGAAAAGTGGGATTTCATTAGAAAATGAAATAATTTATGTATACGACTCACAATTTAAAAAACTGAAATTGTATTTACATCACTTGTTTTATCTTCTTTTTTTCTAATCATAAAAAATACCCTCTTTTTTCAAGAAGGGCTGGATTAGGGGAGACACCGGATGTAATAAATATACGCTAATTTTTTTCTTATACTTTTAAATACACTCGGTAGTTCTTATATTCTTACCACATATTTAGGGGTAGCTGTCATACTAAAGGGGGTGCTAACGCACCATTGGGGGCTTTCCCGTTCGAAAAATCTGTTAATTTTAAAATTATTCAAGAACAACTTGGTCATAGCAACATCAAAGAAACTATTAACACTTATAGTCATTTACAAGATAAAGACAAAGAACAGGCTTCTAACCTGTTCAATGAAATTTTATAATTAGTCACTTTCTAGTCACTTTTTCTATTTGCATTGCTGAAAAGCCCTTTATTACAAGGATTGTTCATCTTGGCTCTACGATCAGTTTAATTGCTGTTCTTTCTTCCCCATCAATTTGAATGTCCGTGAATGCAGGGATGCAAATTAAATCCACGCCGCTAGGTGCCACAAACCCTCTTGCGATTGCGACTGCTTTAACCGCCTGATTCAATGCACCCGCACCAATAGCTTGGATCTCTGCTCCACCTCTTTCACGTAGAACACCAGCAAGCGCACCAGCTACAGAATTAGGATTAGATTTTGCTGAAACTTTTAATATTTCCATTCCTAGCTCCTCCTTGTTTATCCCTTCTTGCATGTTCTCATATTGAACACATCAGGTATAAATCATTCCATTGCTACTATATTCAGTATTTAAAACACTTATTCCAGCTTGGTCAAAATAAAGGAGAAATCATTTCGCTTTTCAAATGGAACAAGTCAATAATTTGCAACAGAATAGAAGGAAGCTCTTTTAGATCAATCTATGAAAAGAATGGATGATCATCATTAATCAATATTCGTTCAATCTTTTTGGACATACCGCTATTTTTATCTACCGTAATATGCGCACCATTCAACTGGGATTTTCCAGCCTTAGGAACTTCAAAACGTACAGGAAGATTTGTTAAAAATCTCTTTATGACCATATCCTTCTCAACACCTAATATACCATCATAAGGACCTGTCATTCCTACATCTGTCATATAGGCTGTTCCTCCAGGCAATATGCGATTATCTGCTGTTTGAATATGTGTATGAGTACCTAATACGGCCGTAACCTTTCCATCTAAATACCATCCCATTGCTTGCTTTTCACTCGTCGCTTCAGCATGAAAATCAACCACAATAAAGGATGTTTTTTTTCGAGCCTCAGCGATTAGCTCATCAGCTTTTTTAAATGGGCAATCTATCGTTTGCATAAAGGTGCGTCCCTGTAAATTGATAACCGCTACAAGATCCTGATTGATCTTTATATAAACAATGCCTTTCCCAGGATTATTATCGGGAAAATTGGCAGGACGAATTAGATATTTAGCATCGTCAATAAATTCAAAAATCTCTCGATTATGCCAAGCATGATTCCCTAAAGTAATCGCTTGAACACCACATTCGAGAAATTCACGGTATATTTTTTCAGTGATCCCTTTCCCTCCTGCCGCATTTTCTCCATTTATGATTGTTAATTGCGGTCGATATTTTTCCTTAAGCTTCGGGACATATTCTTTGATCATCTCTCTCCCTAAAGAACCAACAACGTCCCCTATAAATAATATATTCATGAAACGATCCTTTCCAAATTTTTAAATTGTTTGCTTTCAGTATATCCACATTGTCTAACATTAGCTATTTTTACGTATTGCATACTTTTATACGCAAGAATAAAGCGGTGCATGTGCACCGCTTTATTTTGCGTATTCGACTGCTCTTGTTTCCCTAATTACAGTCACTTTTATGTGACCAGGGTAATCAAGCTCTTCTTCTATTTTCTTTCGAATATCTCTTGCTAATCGATGAGCTTCTAGATCGTCGATTTGATCTGGTTTCACCATGATGCGTATTTCACGTCCTGCTTGAATAGCAAAGGATTTTTCTACTCCATCATAGGATTCTGAAATTTCTTCAAGTTTTTCAAGGCGTCGAATATAATTTTCTAACGTTTCTCTTCTAGCCCCTGGTCTTGCTGCAGATAAGGCATCGGCAGCCGCTACAAGTACAGCAATGATAGATGTTGGTTCAGAATCGCCATGATGAGAAGCAATACTGTTGATTACAACCGGATGTTCTTTATATTTTGTTGCGAGCTCTACACCGATTTCAACATGACTGCCTTCTACTTCATGATCAATTGCCTTACCAATATCATGAAGTAAACCAGCACGACGAGCTAAAACTTCTTCTTCACCAAGCTCAGCCGCTAATAAACCTGCTAACTGTGCAACTTCAATTGAATGCTTTAGTACATTCTGACCATAACTAGTACGGAATTTCAAGCGTCCTAAAATTTTAATAAGATCTGGATGCAGGCCATGAACACCTACTTCGAAAGTAGTTTGTTCTCCAATTTCGCGAATATGCTCATCTACTTCACGACGTGCTTTATCAACCATTTCTTCAATTCGCGCAGGGTGGATACGACCATCTTGTACAAGCTTATCTAAAGCAAGTCTTGCTGTTTCACGACGAATTGGATCAAAGCCAGATAAAATAACAGCCTCAGGGGTATCGTCAATAATTAAGTCAATTCCTGTAAGAGTCTCAAGTGTACGAATATTACGGCCTTCACGACCGATTATCCGCCCCTTCATTTCATCATTAGGAAGGTTAACAACTGATACGGTTGTTTCAGCAACATGATCAGCTGCACATCTCTGGATAGCCAGTGACAAGATTTCTTTTGCCTTCTTGTCTCCTTCCTCTTTCGCTTTCATTTCACTCTCTTTTATCATCATAGCGATGTCGTAAGAAACTTCTTTTTCAACTCGCTCTAAAATGATGGACTTTGCCTCTTCTCGAGTTAAGCCGGAGATGCGTTCCAATTCAGCTCGTTGTGTACGTACCATCTCGTCCACTTTGCTTTCCATCTCTTCTATATGCTGTTGTCTTTTGTTTAGAGAATCGTCTCTTTTTTCTAATACTACTTCACGTTTATCTAACGTTTCATCTTTCCGATCAAGATTCTCTTCTTTTTGTAATAATCGATTTTCTTGTTTCTGCAGTTCAATTCTTCTTTCTCGAACCTCTTGCTCTGTTTCCGTTCGAAGCTTATGAATTTCATCCTTTGCTTCTAACAAGGTTTCTTTTTTTAATGCCTCAGCTTCTTTTTTAGCATCTTCTAAAATTTGATCAGCAGCATCTCGTGCTCCTGAAATTTTCGCTTCAGCAATAGACTTACGAACAAAATAGCCAACAACGGCACCGACGAATAGGCCAAGCAAAATGGAGATGATGATTGTAAGAATATCCATCATTTCACCTCCTCTTGCTATGAACTTGTTTTTGTTACATTTCTTAAGTGTCGACATGTACATTGCTCAAAAATCAATATACAGCTCAAAGGCTAATAATCATTTTCATACTCATAAAAATGTAAATTATACATGTTAATTGTAAAGGTGTGCATTTTCATTGTCAAGGGATACTCCAATTCCTGCTAATTTATTATTTACATTATTTCAAAAATACTTATAGCAAGCGATCATAAGAAAAGCGCAAGCGCCCTTGCTCATCGACGTAAAGTGCTGGACTGAATCGAGTGAGATATAGGAGAGTCGAAGGACGGTAGTCGTTCGTTCTCGACTTATCGTAGACGAGGTGAGGGAAGCAATTCTAGTCGATAGGGTGCTGGCCGATTTAGTACGCCACGGCAGCATGTCTTCATCGGCACTAGTACATCCTGTACGTCGGAGCTAGACACCATTCTTCCTTCAAAAAGTTATACTTTCTTTTAACAAAAGAGCAAAGCTCCTTTTAGCTTTGCCCTCATTATTGATTGTAACTATTCAATTAATTCAAGATTTTCTTGGCTATCTTCACTTGGATCGGCACCTTCTGTATCAAGACCATAATGCCCACGAATTAATTCTTGTATTTCCAAACGTAATTCTGGATTTTCCTTTAAGAAAAGCTTAGCATTTTCACGTCCTTGTCCTAAACGTTCCCCATTAAAGGAATACCAAGATCCACTTTTTTGAACGATATCTAGTTCTGAACCAAGGTCAATGATTTCTCCCTCTTTAGAAATTCCTTCCCCATACATAATGTCAACCTCTGCTGTACGGAATGGAGGTGCAACCTTGTTCTTAACAACCTTTATTTTTGTTTTATTTCCAACCATATCGTTACCTTGCTTCAACGTTTCAGCACGACGAACCTCAAGACGAATAGAGGAATAGAATTTTAAAGCACGACCACCAGGAGTTGTTTCAGGATTCCCAAACATAACGCCGACTTTTTCACGAATTTGGTTAATGAACACGGCAATTGTTTTAGATTTATTGATCGCTCCGGATAACTTTCTAAGTGCTTGAGACATAAGACGAGCTTGTAGACCAACATGTGAATCGCCCATTTCTCCTTCAATTTCAGCTTTTGGCACAAGCGCTGCAACAGAGTCAATTACGAGAATATCAACCGCTCCACTTCGAACTAGTGCTTCAGCTATTTCTAAAGCTTGCTCTCCAGTATCAGGCTGAGAAAGCAATAGTTCATCGATATCAACTCCAAGCTTATGTGCATAAACTGGGTCAAGCGCGTGCTCAGCATCAATAAACGCTGCTTGGCCTCCCTTTGCTTGAACTTCTGCAATCGCATGTAAAGCGACAGTTGTTTTACCAGAGCTTTCAGGACCGTATATTTCTATAATACGACCTCTAGGATATCCACCTACCCCTAACGCAGCATCCAATGCTAATGAGCCACTTGGAATGGTAGAAATCCTGCGATCCGTTTGCTCTCCTAGTTTCATAATAGAGCCTTTTCCAAATTGCTTTTCAATTTGCTTTAAAGCCATTTCAAGTGCAGCTTGACGATCACTCACTCATTTTTCCTCCTTTTTATATAAACGACTCTTCAAAATTAGTTCGTTTTTCATTGTCTCATCTCAAAACCTAACTATACTATAACGCTTTTCCACTCTTTTGTCGAGCAATAAATCGAATGAGTGTTCGTTTTTTTCTTACCCATAAAAAGGTGAAAAAGTTAAGAATACAGTATAGAATTTTAAGTTTTTCATCTTTTCAGAGGGTAAAAACCTTAAAATAAAAAACACAGAATGAAATTAACCATTCTGCATTTCTTTTAATTGTTTGATTAATGAAAAGCAACCTTGCTTAATACTGCGAATCCGGTTCCCTTCCCTTGTACCAGCCAAAATGAGTTTTTCAACTTTCGTTGGGCTGCCTTTAACAGCTATCCCGATAAAAACCGTCCCAACCGGCTTCCCTTCTAACTCATCTGGTCCTGCTACTCCGGTAAAGCTTATTCCAATGTCCGCTCCAAGTAAATGAGCAACGTTTTCAGCTAATTCAGCTGCACACTCCTCACTAACAACTCCGTAGTGATCAATCGTATTTTTGCTAACACGTAAGATGTTTTCCTTTACGGCATTTGTATAACAGACAACCCCACCTTTAAAGATGGAGCTTGCTCCAGGAATCGCAGTCAATTCCTGCTGAAATAATCCACCAGTCAAACTTTCAGCTGCAGCTATTGAAATATTTTTTTCCTTCAGTAGTGTAGTAAGTTCCTTCATCAAAGAAGTATCATCATATCCATAAAAAAAGTCTCCTGCACGACTAAAGATATTCTTTTCAGCATCATCTAAAAGCTGTAAAGAAGTTTCAAGCGAAGGATGTTTTGCTGTAAGCCTAAGTGTTACCTCACTATCTGAAGCTAAAGGAGCAATCGTAGGATTTGATTGGGCATCAATTAAGTCCTCTATTTTAGTTTCTAAAAGTGATTCACCTATTCCAAAAAAACGGAGAACACGAGAAACGATCCTACCTTCAGTCTGCAGCTTGGAAAATAAAGCAGGTTCTCCGTATGTTAAAAACATAGGCTCCATTTCCTTCGGTGGTCCAGGCAAAAGCATATAAATATGATGTTCCGTAGACAACATCATTCCAGGAGCCATTCCGTGATCATTTTGTAAACTTATAGAACCTTCAAGAATAAGTGCTTGTTTCTTATTGTTTTCCGTCATTTGTCTATTCGTTCGCTCGAAATATTCCTCAATAGATCTTAGTGCGATTGGATCAAAAACGAGTTTTGTTTCTAATTGTTCAGCGATTGTTTCTTTTGTTAAATCGTCTTTTGTTGGTCCAAGTCCGCCGGTAAAAATGATTAAATCCGAACGATTTTCGGCTACTTGAATCGCAGTTTTAAGTCGACTCGCATTATCTCCCACAACAGTATGATAAAAAACATTAATTCCAATACTGGCAAGCTGCTGAGATAAAAAACGAGCGTTTGTATTTAAAATTTGACCTAAAAGCAATTCAGACCCAACAGCAATGATTTCTGCATTCATAAAAAACATCCCCTTTTCTGCAGAGAAAACCACTATACTTAAGTTTATTTAGAGTGAACAAAAACATGTTTATTTTTCATAAAATAGTCGAGCCCAGACCAAATTGTAAAAATAAGAGCAACCCATAAGGCAATCTGATCAAATGGAATTGAAACCATTTCAAAAATGAAATTATGTAAAAGTAAGGATGAGATGGCGATAATTTGAGTCCAGGTTTTAATTTTACCTAGCATATTCGCAGCAACTACTTCTCCATCTTTTGCTAATACTAAACGAAGACCAGTCACAGCAAATTCTCTGCTTATGATGATAATCACGATCCAGGAAGCCGCAAAATGCAATTCGACTAATATGACAAGTGCAGCTGAAACCAGCAGCTTATCAGCGAGTGGATCAAGAAACTTACCTAGATTGGTAACAAGATTGTATTTTCTAGCATAGTAGCCATCAACCCAATCTGTTGTTGAAGCAATAATAAAGATTAAAGCTCCTACAAAATGTGCGACTGAAAGCTCCGCACCTAAAAACTTCATCATCCCCCATGGGAAAGGAATGAGCATAAAAATTAAAAAAACAGGAATTAAAATAATACGTGAAATGGTTATTTTATTTGGTAAATTCATGGTTTTCCTCCAATATTGTGCAATGAAGAGAAAAGCAAAAGGTGAAGCTTATCGTCTTCTTAAATGTAATTTAAAATCAGATTTATTCGGAAAGAAGAACAAAAGCGCAAGCGCCTTGAACAGCCCTGAAGAAAAATGTTCTCATGACTCAAAAAGTGTTTTTTACTTTTAGAGGCATAAGGTTATTTTTCACAAGGGCTAGGCGCAGGCCGATTAAGAGCGCCACGGCCATATGTCTTCATAGGGACTCGTACTTCCTGTACATCGAAGCTGGACGTCGAACTAATTCTTCCAAAGTTATTCACAGCCAACTATTTTATAATTTCTTTAAAAACGAAAGAAATGCCATCTAATAAGATGACTATTCTTTCGACTTAACAAAGTTAATCGTTATATCTTGACGAACCGATTGTGTAGGAGAAACGGCAAATTCTAACTTTTGATCGTTCACATATATCTCAGTCTCTGTTGATTTCCCCACAACGATGACGGCTCCTGTTTCATTTGTAAAATCAATAGATTGACTTTCAGTTGCACCTTTTTTTAGAATCCCCTGAAAAAAGGAATGACCTTTGTCATTTAATATATTTACCCAAGTTTCTCCAGTAGAAACAACCTTTAATTGAAACTTATCTGTATTTTTTAAATCATAAGTTGTTTTATTCCCATTTGTTTGAGCAACTGCAAGTTCCTGCTGGGGTGCAACTGGAGCAGGTTTTGTTTCGGACTTATTCGTTTCTTTTGTTTTATTTGACTTTTTATTTTCCTTCTCTGAGCTCTTACTAGTATCCTTTAAATTTGTTTCATATTTAGTATCTTTGTTAACGTCATCTATCTTGTTATTTGTCCTAACACCGGCATTTTGTTGCAACAGATACCAAATAAGTACAAGAAATCCAATAACAAAAATAGTAATAAGTATTTTTGGCAATACAGATAAGATTTTTGTACTATTATTGGAAATGGCTGGTCGTGCTTGTACTCTTGAAAGCTTTTCAGGAATATCATCATTCATTGTTGCAGGTATTTCATCCTTAAATTCTACTAACAATTCTTCGATCTCTATTCCCACCGCTTCAGCATACTGCTTGATAAAAGCTCTAACATAAAACTTACCTGGCATCATGCTGTAATTGCCTTCTTCAATCCCTACCAAATATCGCTTTTGAATCTTTGTTGCATTTTGTAAGTCATCAAGACTTAACCCTTTTGACAAACGTGCTTCTTTTAATCGATTACCTAATTCAGACAATAATAACACCTTCCAACTAACTAAAAATCAAATCCCTCAAACTCAGAAAGAGAAAACAGCGTGTTTTTCTCTACAGCGTCATACTTAATTTCTTCATCAAATTCATTTCTCAACTCAATAATGTAATCAAAATCATCCATTGTATATTCCGTATTTTGTATAAAAACGTCAGGGTGCTCCACTACTTTAACAGCGGGAACACGCATAACTTCACGAATTAACTGCCAATGTCGTTCATTTGCTCTTTGGGTTGATACAATCCCATCAATAATAAATAAGTTATTTTCATGATATTCGTCTTCAATAAGCTGGTTTCGAATGGTTTGCTTTAATAAAGTAGAAGAAACAAACAACCATCTTTTATTGGCACACACACTTGCAGCAACGATGGACTCCGTTTTCCCAACTCTTGGCATTCCTCTTATTCCTATTAATTTATGACCATTTTTTTTAAAAAGCTCTGCCATAAAATCAACTAATATTCCAAGTTCATTTCTAACAAATCGAAAAGTTTTTTTATCATCTTCATCTCTTTGTATGTATCGCCCATGCCTAACTGCCAAGCGATCGCGTAGCTTAGGTTCGCGTAGCTTCGTTACTTTGATCGTATCCATCGTTTGCAAAATGGACTCTAATCTTAAAACTTGTTCGTGATCCTTTGCCAGTATTAATAATCCACGGCGACCCTCATCTACTCCATTAATGGTCACAATATTAATTGATAGCATTCCAAGCAATGAAGAAATGTCACCAAGTAAGCCAGGTCGGTTTTTTTGAATTTCATATTCAAAATACCATTCCTTTTTCTGCATAAAAAACCTCCTTGTGACATATTTCATCATTTTTTTGATCTAGCTTCTATATTAAATGATTTTATCTAAAGATGAAAGAAAAACCAATATACAATAAGGGAAAATTCAGCATTTACTAAAATTATTTTAAAATAAAATCATTTCAGAATAAAAATACCCTGCCAAATTTCCTTTGACAAGGTATTTTGTGTTTACTATCTTATAAGCATTTTTTGGCCATTAATGAGTTCCGTTGTTTTGAACAAGCTTCACCATTACATTTGCTAAAGCATGTTGTTCTTCTGTACTTGCAACTGACCATAAGTCAGCAAGGACTTTTTCTTGATCATTCTTTGGCTGGACTTGCTTTGCTAAATAATCCCCAATTTGAAAGGCTAGATCATTAACCACTTCTTTGTTCATTCCTTGATTTTCAGCCTGATTAATACGATCTCCTAAAAAATCCTTCCATTGCTGCCAATTTTCTAATACGGACATTTCAAAACCCCCTTAATTGTCTTACAAAGATTATTTTGCATGGTTGGTCATAAAAATATTCATATTTCTTTCCTATAGTTAAGCCTCTGTTAAATTTCAGTGTTGATTTATAATCGTCAGGAAATTCACTCGCTTTCCGCGGACGAACTGGCAACTGGCAAGCCTCCTCGCTCGTACCTCACTGCGGGGTCTTTCCAGCCCGTTTTTCCGCAGGAGTCTCGCAAATTTCCTTCCAAAATCAATATTATCGTTTAACAGAGCCATAGTTAAAGAAGATAATTAGACGAACCATCCTCCATTAACGCCAAGTATTTGCCCAGTAATATAGGCGGATTTTTTTGATAATAAAAAAGACACACTCTCTGCAATTTCATTCGACTGCGCAAGTCTTCCCATCGGAATTTCATCCATAATTGCATAAATTTCGTCCTCCGAAAATTGTTTTAACATGGGAGTTTCAACAGCACCTGGGGCAACACCATTTACTCTAATACCATTTAAAGCCAATTCCTTGCTTAATGCTTTTACAAAAGAAATTTGCGCCCCCTTTGCTGCTGAATAAACAACTTCACACGCAGCTCCTATTTGACCCCATATAGATGAGATCACAATAATATTACCTTTTTGTTTCCTTAGCATTTTAGGAAGAAGTTCTTTCGTTAATAACATAGGACTTGTCACATGAATGCTAATTAATTGTTGAACGGTCTCTTTTTCAATATCAGCAAATAGTCCATAGTGGCTGATGCCACAATTATGAATGATTCCATCAATTGAAAGGATTTGATCTGCTAAGATTTGATAGCCATCCTCAGTCGAAAGATCTGCTTGTACAGGAATAAATTCTCCTGAAAAAGTATTTAAATCTTCTATTAATTCAGCTATTACCTCCTTATTTTGATGATAATGTAAATAAAGTGAATAGCCTTCTTCTGCTAGTTTTTTCGCAATCGCTCTGCCGATCCCACTACTTGCACCTGTTATTAAAATATAATCCCCCAAGATAACTCCTCCATCGATTCTACCCTAATAATCATGAAAAAGCGCCGAAACATCGACGCTCCTACAAACGATCCCTATTATATCTAAATTATTCTTCATTTATCCTTTAGGAACTACTTGACAGACCGATAGACGCTCTTCAGCAATAAAAGTATGTGTAGCAGCTTTAAGATCCTCAAGAGTAATTTGCTCAATAGTAGGCACGACATCAAATAAATTCATATCATTAAATGCATATCGTGTGAATTGATTCGCAATATACTCTGGAGAATTGACTGCTCGAAGAAATGCACCAATTTTTTTCTTTTTTGCACGTTCTAAACTTTCTTGTGAAAACTCAGCTTCTTTTCCTTTCATTAGCATTTGCTTAATTGTCTCTGCTAACAAATCTGGATTACTTGTATCCCCACCAACCATCGCAAATCCAAAACCTTGTTCTTGTGTATAGTCAAAAGAAAATGTCTCATCTATTAAGCCATCGGAAAATAACTTATGATAATTGTCAGAGCTTTTTCCAAAAAGTAAATCTAACAAAATATTTATCGTCAACTCATTTTTAAGCATTTCATCCCCGGACTGATTCACATCCAATGCTTTTAACCCGACGAGACATTTGGAACTATGCACATTCATTTTTAAAACTTGCTTTTGTTCGGCAGCCTCCAAGGGTTCCTCATCAAACTGCCGCTTAATTTCAGCCTGCTTTTCAAAAGGTTTTTTTGTTTGATTTTCTTTCACAAGCTTCATGATATGATCGACATCGACAGGACCAACTATAAACAAAAGCATATTGCTCGGATGATAAAAGGTGTGATAACATTCATAAAGCAGATCTTTTGTAATGTTTGCAATAGAGCTTATTGTCCCTGCGATATCAATCTTCACAGGGTGATTTTTATACATATTCTGGATCAGCCCAAAATAAAGTCTCCAATCTGGATTATCATCGTACATTGTAATTTCTTGTCCAATAATTCCTTTTTCCTTTTCGACTGTTTTTTCAGAAAAATAAGGCTCTTGCACAAAATTAATCAATGTTTCTAAGTTCATTTCAACATTAGAAGTACTCGAAAAAAGGTAGGCCGTTCGAGTAAAGGATGTAAAAGCATTTGCAGAAGCTCCCTGTTTACTAAAATTCTGAAACACATCCCCTTCTTCTTTTTCAAAAAGCTTATGTTCAAGGAAATGAGCAATGCCATCAGGTACTTCTTTAAATTCACTCTCTCCTAGAGGGACAAAACGATTATCAATGGAACCATATTTTGTCGTAAATGTGGCAAAGGTTTTATTAAATCCTTTTTTCGGAAGAATATAAACCTCCAACCCATTTTCAAGCTTTTCATGATAAAGCTCTTCCTGTAATTGATCAAAATTTACTTTTTCCATTTATTTTCCTCCCTCCGCTCCTGTTAAGAAATAAATTGTATCTAACTCGACTTTTTTAGCAACTTCCATGATTTCTTCCTTTGTGACTTTATTCATTTTTTCAAGCCATTCATCAAGACTAATCTCCTGATTGGCAACGACATTATGATACAAAATCTCAATCGTTCCCCTTGACGTATCAATCGTTTCGAGTATTTGGTTATGAATAACCGCTTTTGTTTGTTCTAACTCTTGATCGGTAAAGTCGCCTGATTTCATAGCGTCCATTTGTTCGCGTATGATGGTTACAGCTTTTTCATAATTTTGATTATCAATCCCTGCCATAACCATTAATAATCCTTTATGACTTTCTACACGACTTGCTGCATAATAAGCAAGACTTGCTTTTTCACGAACATTGATAAATAGCTTCGAATGTGAAAATCCTCCATAAATACCGTTGAATACTTGTAGTGCATAGTAATCTGGGCTGCCATAAACAACATTTGTCCGGTACCCTATGTTTAACTTTCCTTGATTAATATCCTGTACTTCCTTCACTTCGTGTACTTTTTCTTTTATTGCAGTCTCGTTTTTCTCCAATTGTTTAGGTGTTCTTTGCTCAAATTGAATTAGATCTTCTAAGTAGGAAGAAACCTCATCTTCATTCACATCGCCGATAACATATAAATCTAATTGATCTTCCGAAAACGCTTGTTGATAATACTTAAAGAGAGATTGATTCGTAATTTCATCCACTTCATCTTTATTTCCATGTACATGCAAGGCGTATGGTTCATCCTGACACATTTCTTCTACTAAACGGAAATTCGAATAACGCATTTTATCATCAAATAAAGATTGAATTCTTTGTTTTAAGTTTCTTTTTTCGATCTCAACAGTGTCTTTACGGAAATAATCAACTTCAACATTTGGATTTAAGAGTATTTCAGCTAAAAATTGAAAGCCTTTTTGCAATAATGGGGTTGGATCTGATAAAAACTTTTCATTTGCTATTTCTAAAGAAAAGCTCATAATATGGTATTCGCCTTTTTTAGAAAGATCAACAAAAAAGGTTGCTCCATACAAATCATCTAAATGAGAACGTAAAATCGTTGTGCTCGGGTAGCTCTTTGTACTATTTTGCAGCACATATGGCAGTAACGATCTTTTTGTAACATCAGCTTTGTTTAAAGGTGCTTTCATCCTCCACACAATGGTATTCGTTTTATATTTGCTTGTTTGAACAAGATGAAGAGCATACCCCTTCATTGGTTTAATCGTTTCTTGAACAACACCCATTCTACATCCTCCTATCAAATTGCATGCTTTATTCTATGTATATGTATACATTCAATAAGAACATATCTAGTTTTTCCAATTTCTCCGAGTCTATTCTAACTATACCTTGCTGCTTGATCGTTTTTCAAATAATAAGTCATTTCGTTTTTTGGTCTATTGTATTGAAGTATAAGTTATTGGAAGGTAGACTTTGTCTAGCTCGACCACTTTACGTTGATGAGCAAGGGCACTTGCGCTTTTGTTACAACAAAAAAGGATGGACAAAAAATACATTCAAAAGTATTTTCGTCCATCCGTTCATTTGGTACTTCAAGCTTAAATTATCTTTTTCCTTTTAAATAAGGGGTACCTAATGCTTTAGGAGCATCAGCACGTCCGATAAATCCAGTTAAGGCAAGAATGGTTAATACGTAAGGGGCAATGAGTAAGTATACATTTGGAATATTATCTAAAAATGGCAAGCTCGATCCGATAATACTTAAGCTTTGTGCAAAACCAAAGAAAATGGCTGCACCCATTGCACCAAGTGGATGCCATTTCCCAAAAATCAAAGCAGCTAAGGACATAAACCCTTGTCCGCTTATGGTAGCGTGGCTAAAATCTGATGAAATGGATTGTGCATACACTCCACCTCCGACCCCAGCAAGGGCTCCTGAAATGATAACGCCAATATAGCGCAATTTTGTTACATTGATCCCCATCGTATCAGCTGCCATGGGATGCTCTCCTACGGACCGAAGGCGTAAACCAAATGGAGTCTTAAACATCACGTACCAAGCAATAATCGCAACGACAATAGCCACAAACGATGTATAATACGTATTTGAGAAAAATATCTCCCCAATAAAAGGAATATCACTCAAAAAAGGTATATCCACCTTGCTAAATCCTATTTGGATAATATCTGTTTGCCCTTTCCCGTAAATAAATTTTACAAGAAATAAAGCAAGTCCAAGGCCAAGGAGGTTAATGGCAACTCCAGACACGGTCTGATCTGCTCGAAATGTAATAGACGCTGCTGCATGTAAAAGTGAAAATAAAGCTCCTACTATCATAGCAACGAGTAGTGATATCCACGGTGTAAAGCTTCCCAAAGTTTGATCAAACGTTAAATTAAATACAATGGCAGTAAAAGCACCAATCACCATTAAACCTTCTAAGCCAATATTTACAATCCCAGATCTTTCAGAAAAGTTACCACCTATTGCTGTGAAAATAAGGGGAGCCGCCCAAAGCAACGTAGATGGAACAATGATTAACAACATGTCCATAAACCCCACTTATTTCACCCCCTTTTTACTAAATCGTTCCATAAGCCATCGAATTAAGTAGCTAGCTGCAACAAAAAAGACTATTAAAGCAATAATAATATCGACAAGTTCATTTGGAACTTCAGCTTCTAAAGGCATATTTAACGCTCCTACCTTTAAGCTGCCAAATAACAATGCTGCTAGTACAATTCCAAGCGGAGCATTCCCGCCGAGCAACGCAACAGCAATTCCATCAAATCCAACGCCTGTAAAGCCGCCCTTAACAGCTGCATAGCCAAATGTTCCTAGACCTTCCATCGCTCCGGCTAATCCAGCAAAAGCTCCAGAAACCACCATTGAAAGCATGATATTGCGATTGACATTCATCCCAGCATATTTTGCTGCATGCTGATTAAACCCAACTGCTCTTAACTCGTATCCTTTTGTTGTTTTTTCTAAAAGAAACCACATAATAAAGACACATAGAATGGAGATTAAAATCCCCCAATGCAAGCGAGAATAATCAGTCATGCTCTCCAATAAAGGGGATTTCAACGAAGCAGATTCCGATATTTTATCCGTTTTGTCACTGTTCTCAGATAAGACAGTCCGAATCAAATAGTTCGTCACATGTAAAGCAATATAGTTCATCATAATGGATACAATAACTTCATGAACATGAAAGCGAGCTTTCAAAAACCCAGGAATTAATCCCCAAATAGCACCAGCTGCTGCTGCTGCAAGAATAGCAAGTGGCAAATGAATGATTTTCGGTAAATCAAAAGCAACACCGACCCAAACAGCAGCCACCCATCCAACAATTAACTGACCTTCCACTCCGATGTTGAACAAACCTGTTCGAAAGGCAAAAGCTACAGCAAGTCCAGATAATATGTATGGTGTAACCTGTCTAATGACCTCTCCAATATAATAACTATCTCCAAATGCGCCATTCCATAAGGCAGAGTAAGCTGTAATCGGATTATAGCCTGTTCCTATCATTAAGATCGTTCCAACAATGATTCCTAAAAAAACAGCAATAATCGAAATAAAAAAGCTTTTCAATCGATTAGTCATCTAATCTATTACCTCCTTGCTTGATCCTGCCATTAACAAACCAAGCTCTTGCTCTGTTGTCTCTTTGGGATCAACGATTGCGACAATTTTCCCTTCATAAATGACTGCAATCCGGTCACTGACATTCATAATTTCATCAAGCTCAAAGGATAGCAGCAATACAGCTTTTCCATTATCACGCTGCTCAATTAAACGTTTATGGATGAACTCGATTGCCCCAACGTCTAGGCCTCTTGTTGGCTGAGCTGCAATCAATAAATCAGGGTCTCGATCTACTTCGCGGCCAATTATGGCTTTTTGCTGATTTCCACCAGATAATGAACGGGCTAATGTATATTCATTCGGCGTACGAACGTCGTATTCATTGATTAAACTTCGTGCTTTAACATAGATTTCTTTATAATTAAGAACACCATTCTTTGAAAAAGGAGGTTGATAGTACGTTTGTAAAACCATGTTTTCTCCAATTGGAAAATCAAGAACAAGTCCTAGTTTATGTCGATCTTGTGGAATATGCCCTAATCCAGCTTCCGTAATTTTTCTCGCACTAAACTTCCGTATTTCCTGGCCATTAAACAAAATAGAACCATCTTGCGATTTCCTTAATCCTGTTATGGCTTCAATTAATTCTGTTTGTCCATTCCCATCAACACCAGCAATTCCAATAATTTCACCTGATCGAACAGATAAATTGAGCTGGTTGACCACTTTTACCCCACGAGCATCTTCTACAACTAAATCTTTAATTTGCAGAACTTCTTCCTTAGGCTGTGCTTCTTTTTTCTCCGTTTTAAAGGTTACTTCACGGCCAACCATTAAACTAGCTAATTCATTTGGCTCTGTGTCTTTTACGAAAAGTGTGCCAATCCCTTTCCCTTTTCTAATAACAGTTACTTGATCACAAACTTCCATGATTTCTTTTAGCTTGTGAGTAATTAAAATAATCGATTTTCCTTCTTTTATTAAGTTTTTCATAATTTGAATCAATTCGTTTATTTCTTGTGGAGTCAAGACAGCAGTAGGTTCATCAAATATAAGAATCTCGGCACCTCTATACAATGTCTTTAATATTTCTACTCTTTGCTGCATCCCTACTGATATATCTGATATCTTGGCTTGCGGATTTACAGCAAGACCGTATCGTTTAGAAATGGCTTCTACCTCTTTTTCAGCTTTTTTAATATCAATCTTCCCATTTTTGGTGATTTCTCGCCCTAATATGATATTTTCAGTCACCGTAAACGTATCTACAAGCATAAAATGCTGGTGCACCATCCCAATTCCAAGTTGATTCGCGATGTTTGGATTCGTAATTTTAACTGGCTTCCCATTAACTCGAATCTCTCCTTTTTCTGGCTGATATAGGCCAAAGAGAATATTCATTAGAGTTGATTTACCTGCACCATTTTCTCCAAGGAGTGCATGTATCTCTCCTTTTTTTACTTGTAGATTAATATTATCGTTTGCAACAATCCCAGGGAATTCTTTCCTTATATTCAGCATCTCAATTACATACTCCAACTTTACACTCTCCTTTTCAAAAAAGACAAAAGCTGCTTACTATTCTTTTTTTAACATTGCATAGACTTGTATGTTATTAAACAGCTAAAAATCTTTTTGAATCATTATGTATACAAATGCTAAAGAAAAGCAGAAGCGCTTGTTCAGCCCAGAAGAAAAATGTTCTTTTGATTCGAAAAGCGCTTAATGCTTTAAGAGGCAAAGGGTTATTTTTTCACTAGGTGAAGGCGTTAGATCAAGAAACTAGTATACCTTCTAATAGCTATACTTTTATCTTTTAAAAAAGGAATAAGAGGATAGAATGTACCCGCTTATTCCTTGTAAAATTGAAGATTTATTCTGCTTTAAAAGTAGCTAATTCCTTTTTAGTAGCTGGAACCTTAAGACTGCCACTTTTGATTTTTTCTTTCCATTCACTAACTGCAGATTCAATATCTGCTTTATTTGATACTTCAGCATTAATTGGTGCAAGTCCAACTGCATCCTCTGCTAAGCCGTAGCTAATCACATCTCCACCTGGAAATTTACCGTCCTTCGCCTTAGTTGAAAGGTCGATTACAGCTGTTTTTACACCTTTTAAAGCAGAGGTTAAAATTACATTCTGTTCCTTACCATTAATATCGACAACACCTTCTGCAGACTGGTCAGAGTCAACTCCAATTGCCCAAATCACTTTAGAAGGATCTTTCTTTTTAAGGTCACGTGCTTCTTTAAATAATCCATTACCTGTTGCACCTGCAGCGTGGAAAACAACATCAGCACCCGATGCATACATTTTTGAAGCAATCGTTTGACCTGTTTCAGCTTTATCAAATGCACCCGCATATTGTACATCTACTTTCGCACTAGGGTTAACAGCTTGCACGCCCGCTAAGAAGCCTGATTCAAAATGCTCTATAACAGGAATTTCCATCCCGCCGATAAATCCGATCGTATTAGTTTTTGTTGCTAATCCTGCTGCAACTCCAGCAAGGAATGCTCCTTCTTGCTCCTTAAAGACAACACTTGCAACATTCGGTTGCTCCACTACGGCATCAATAATTGCAAAATGAGCATCTTTTTGTTGCTTTGCAATTTCTTCAATATCCTTTTGCATTAAAAATCCGATACCAAACACCAAATTAAAATCATTACGAACAAGATTATTTAAGTTTGTAGCATAGTCAGCATCTGATTTTGATTGAAGGTAATTATATCCACCTTTTCCTTTTTTAAGTCCATTATCTTTTCCGAATTCTTGAAGTCCTTCCCAAGCTGATTGATTAAATGACTTATCATCAACCCCACCAACATCAGTTACCATCGCAACTGAGAAGGAATTCTTTTTACTTTCATCACTTGAAGCTCCATTGTCATTGCTCTTGCCACATGCACTTAAAATTGCACCTAAAGCAATAATTAGCGTAAGAATAAGACTAAAATTTCTTTTTTTCAAGTCAATTCCCCCAAAATATAATTATTTTAATAAATTAGTAGAGATGTAGCATAGAGCTTCCTTTCACTGAAAGTAACCTAATAGGGACTAAATTCTTTTTCTCAAGACGTGGAAACTGAATTTATCTGCTCTGAAGTAATTAACCGAATAAAGAATAGGCATGTCCGTTTCATCAAAATGCATTTGCTTTAATACGAGCAAAGCTGTTTCTGGATCACATTCCAATATAGGAGAAATTTTTTCATGGTAGCTAATGGGTTCAATTTCAGCAACGGCGTATGTAATTTTTCTTTGAGATTCTACTTCCAGCATATTGAAGATGGATTCTTGATCGTGTGACAATGTATCGGGAAGGAATTTCTCAAGGACTTTATCCTCGCAGTAAACAACCGGCTCGCCATTTGCAGTTCGAACTCTTTCAATCATCGTGATCTTCTCATCATAGGAACATGAAAATCGACGAACGTCTTCATTGGTTGGTTCTAAAGAAACTGAACTTAAAAAAATCGTACTTGGCTTCATTCCTGCTTGTTCAATCATTTTTGTCACACTATTTAATTGTTCAATTCCTGAAGTAAACAGAGGTTTTACATTGACAAATGTACCGACTCCGTGTCGGCGTGTGATAATATTTTCTTCTTCTAAGATTCTTAACGCTTCTCGAAGTGTTGCTCTACTAACACCGAGCTTTTTTGCAAGATCAAATTCAGATGGCAGTTTTTCACGTTCTTGATAAACGCCTTCTTTTATATCTTGCTTCAAATGATCGATTACTTGTAAATACAAGTGTCGACTATCAGACTTAATAGACATGCAGGTATCCCCCAAACGATTTTCTCAAGACATCAGACTTCTGATGTATAATCATTCCTACTAATCGAAAATACTATAACACTTTTCTAGGAATAAATAAATAGAAATTTCAAATATTTGTCGATTTTAGTAAATTTTCAAATTCTTTTTGTAGTTTTTTAGACTATCCAACCATTTAGTATGTCACAATAGGTAAGCATACTTCTGAGCTAGGAACTAGCTTCTTCTGACGATTTCGTGATCAATACGGATCTAGGTTTGCTCCCTTCATAAGGGCCGACAACACCTCTTGCCTCCATTTCATCGATCAATCTTGCCGCTCTAGTATATCCAATCCTAAATCTTCGTTGAAGCATCGAAACGGAGGCAGTTTGCATTTCGACAATTAAATCAACTGCATCATTGTATAATTCATCATCTACTTCTCCAGTTGCTTCTGGAACATCCTCTGGAATCATTTCTTCTTGATATTGTGCTTTTTGTTGAGAAATAACAAAATCAACAATTTCTTCGACTTCTTCATCCGATAAGAAAGCGCCTTGCACTCTAATTGGTTTCGAAGCACCAATTGGCATAAATAGCATATCTCCTCGACCAAGCAGCTTTTCTGCCCCACCTGTATCAAGTATTGTTCTTGAATCAATTTGGGATGAAACGGCAAAGGCAATTCTAGATGGAATATTTGCTTTTATCACTCCAGTTATGACATCAACTGATGGTCTTTGAGTTGCGATAATTAAATGTATACCAGCAGCTCGAGCCATTTGGGCTAACCGCGTAATTGCATCCTCTACATCTGAAGATGCCACCATCATTAAATCGGCTAGCTCGTCTACTATGACGACGATATAAGGCAATAATGGCTGCTTATCCCCTTCAGCAGCATTATGTTTTTTTACATACTCATTATAGCCTTCAATATTTCTTGTTCCTGTATGGGAAAACAACTCATATCTTCTTTCCATTTCATTTACTACTTTTTTTAGTGCCTGCGAAGCTTTTTTCGCATCTGTTACAACAGGCGCTAATAAATGCGGGATTCCATTATATACATTTAATTCTACCATTTTCGGGTCAATCATCATTAATTTTATTTCATGAGGCTTGGCTCTCATTAATATGCTAATAATAATTCCATTAATGCACACACTTTTTCCACTTCCAGTTGCTCCTGCAACTAATAAATGAGGCATTTTATTTAATTCAGCAAGCACTGCTTCTCCAGTGATGTCTCTGCCCAGTCCGATCATAAGCTTTGACTCTGGTTTATCATTTCGATTAGATTCTAGGACTTCTCTTAATGAGACCATCGCTACTTCTGAGTTTGGAACTTCAATTCCTATGGCTGATTTCCCTGGAATAGGCGCTTCTATTCGAATATCCTTTGCTGCTAATGCTAAAGCTAGATCATCACTAAGACTTACAATTTTACTTACCTTTACTCCTGCATCAGGATGCACCTCGTATTTTGTTACTGCAGGTCCGAGATGCACTTGTGTTACTTTCGCTTTGACCCCAAAGCTTTGGAAGGTTTTTTCTAACTTAGCAGCATTTGCATGGATCAGCTGATACTCTCCACTCTGATCGGTTTGCCGAGGTTGATTAAGCAAGTGGATTGGAGGTAAATCATATGCCGTATTTTCTACTTCGGTAAAGGATATAGCAGGAGCAGTATCCTCCTCTTCAGTTTGTGCTGTCTGTTGCTGCCCCCTTTTTTGGGGTTGTTCATCTGGATAAGCTTTATCTACAAAGCTTGAAATGATTGGTTCAGTTCGTTTTGTTTCTACATTCGTTTCCTGATTGTGAGTAATTTGAGGCTGATTTTCAGGTTCTTGCGATTGTTTATTCTCTTTTTCTGCTTGTTTCCGTAATTTTGATTCAGCTCTTTTCTCTTTATGTTCTTCTTTCCAATCTTTTACGTCTTCGATAAAACCTAACCATTGCTTTTTCATAAAATCCCAAATAGACAGGATAATATTCCCTACAAACTCACCGAAAGTTCGCCCTGTAAGAAGAATAAAACCCATTAAAATTAATACAACCGCAATTATTTTAGTTCCAGAGGCATCAAACAAATAATAAAATAAAGCAAATAAGACGGCACCAATCATCCCCCCGCCAAGATCAGACGTGCTTGTACTTCCTTTTACTTCTAACCAAAATAATTCCCAAGTGTTTTTTATGACACTTGGATTGGCAAAATTCCCTTCAGTTAATAGTAAATTAAATAAGGTTACATGGCTTAGTAATAGTAAGGAGCTTATGATTAAATAAAGCCCTATTAATTTAACATGTAAAAGGTTGGGCAATTCTCGCTTCCACATTAAATATCCGCTGTAAACAATTAAGCTAAGCAAACTAATAACATACCATTCACCCATAAAAAATCGGAAAAATAATACGGTTGCTTTACCAACTGCTCCGAGCTTCGCTAATGAAATAGCAGCAAGGGCTAATAATAACATGGCTGTTAATTCATATTGAATGATACGTTTGATTTGTTCTTTCTTCCTTGTTTTTCTTCTTTTTCTTTTCACCATATAATCACCTTATTTTTTCGTATTGAATAGGATGAGTCCAATTAATGGATGATTTGCTGCAGTATATGGGGTGATGAATGAAGAGAGGGTGTCCCCATGGGTCACCCTCTTTCTCATTAGGATCATTATAGCATATAGTATGGATTTTGGCTTTATAACGAAGGGACTCTTTACTACTTAATGATTTCAGACATGGGAATAGTCATTCCTGGTTCAATCCTCGATATTAAATAATGACTCGGATTGCTGCTGACTAAACGAATAATTTTATATTCATCCTCATGTGTCTTTTCCACTAATAACGGGATTCCTTGATAAGAAACATAGAGCTGCTTTTGATACTCACTTTCGTCTAGTGGAAATAAAAGCTCTTGAGGAATAACCGTATATAAAATCATTGGACCATCCCCTCATTCTGCCCCTTTTTTGACCATTCAATTAGCTCATTTAGCTTTTTCATCGCTTGGCCAATTCCACCTACTTCATCAATTAAACCATATTTTACTGCATCCAAACCGACTACATTCGTTCCAATATCTCTTGTTAAATTGCCTTTAGCAAACATTAGATCTTTAAACTGCTCTTCTGTTATATTAGAGTGCTTCGTTACAAATTTAATGACACGATCTTGCATTTTATCTAAATATTCAAAAGTTTGCGGAACCCCAATAACAAGTCCTGTCAATCTGATTGGATGAATGGTCATGGTCGCTGTTTCAGCAATAAATGAATATTTTGTAGAGACTGCAATAGGTACACCAATGGAATGGCCACCACCTAAAACAATTGAAACGGTAGGCTTTGATAAGGAGGCTAACATCTCTGAAATAGCTAAACCCGCTTCTACATCTCCACCAACCGTATTTAATATGACTAAAAGCCCTTCTATCTTTTGGTTTTGTTCAATTGCTACAATCTGAGGGATAAGGTGTTCATATTTAGTCGTTTTATTTTGTGGAGGCAATTGTAAATGTCCTTCTATTTGACCAACGATTGTTAAACAATGTATGTTTGAATCTTGAGAAAGCTGAGGAACATTCGTTTGACCTAACTGCTGTATTTTTTCCACTAGATTTGATGGTTTCTCTTCTTTTGGTCTTTCTTGTTCCCCTTCTTGATTAAAATCATAATCATTGTTCTCTATCATCATTTCAATTTCTCCCTTCAAGCATGATATTTCTTAGTATGAACGAGAAGGGATATTTCAATCCAGAAAAGCGGAAGCGACTTGATCAGCCCTGAAGAAAAATGTTCCCTTGGCTCAAAAGTGTTTTTTGCTTAGAGACAATGGGCTATTTTTCACAAGGGCTAGGCGCTGTGCTAGACAAGAAATGCGGCCGATTAAGGACGCCACGTCCTTATGTCTTCATCGGCACTCGTACATCCTGTACGTCGGAAGGCGCCTTTATCGGTTTCGACAGAACTTAATAAGGATTAATTTTTTATTTCCATAATGATAGGCATAATCATTGGCCTACGTCTTGTTTTTTCAAATAAAAATTGATTTAACACATCTCTTATATCTTGTTTAATTCCTGCCCAATCAAATGAATCCATAGCAATGCTTTTTTCGACAATCTCTTTTACTCTATTGGTTGCTTCCTCCAATAGTTTTTCTGATTCCCTCACATACACAAAGCCTCTAGAAATAATTTCTGGACCAGAAGAAATTTTCTTCTCAAACTTGTTTAAAGTTACAACCACAATTAGGATGCCATCCTGAGATAAAAGCTTTCGATCTCTTAATACAATATTGCCTACATCTCCAACACCAATTCCATCAATTAATACATTTCCTGCAGATATGGAATTCCTAGTACGGAGTTTGCCATTTTTAATTTCAACTACTTCACCTTTTTCAGGTATATAAATTTGGTTATCCTTTATCCCACATTCCTTTGCAATTTTAGCATGAGCTTTTAGCATTCGATACTCTCCATGGACTGGGATGAAAAATTTAGGATTCATTAAATTGATCATAAATTTTAATTCTTCCTGACTTCCGTGGTTAGAAGTGTTAAAGGTTTTTTTGCCAGACAGTACGGTCGCTCCTGCACGATATAACATATCAATTGTCTTATATATAAATACCTCGCTTCCGCGTAGAGGTGCTCCAGCAAATAGGACCGTATCACCAGGTTTAATATTAACTTGTTTATGTGTTTTTTTTGCCATTTTCTGTAATACTTCAATTGGCTCTCCTTGAGTGCCTGTTGTTAAAATAATCTGTTCATGTTCTGCATATTGATCTAACTCTGCAATTGAAACAATTAAATCCTCGGAAATTTGAAGATAGTTTAATTCAAGTGCAATATCAAAAATTCTTTTCAAACTTTTTCCAACGACCGCAACCTTACGTTTACATTCTAATGCCGCATCAAAAATATGTTGGATTCTATTTAGATCAGAAGCAAAGCAAGAGGCTATAATTCTCCCAGAGGCACTGTAAAAGGCATGAATTAATTCTTTTGTGACAATGGCGTCTGAAACAGAATGTCCTGGTTTTTCGGCATCCGTGCTATCAGATAATAAGCAAAGTACCCCTTCTTCTCCTATCCTGGCCATTTCTCCAACTTCAGGTTTGTATAAACTTCCAGCTGCTTGATCAAATTTAAAATCACCTGTATGTACAATAACTCCTTCAGAAGTATGAATACAAATCCCAACTGAATCCGGAATGCTATGATTCGTTTTAAAAAAAGTCACATATGCCGTATCAAAGTCAATTTTAGATTTTGATGTAATTTCATGAAACTGTGCTTTTCCTTTAAAATCTAACTCTTTCATTTTTGCTTTTGCTAAAGCTAATGTTAATCGAGTGCCATATATCGGTACATCTAAATCACGAAGGATATAAGATAAAGCACCAATATGGTCCTCATGCCCGTGCGTTAAAAATATCCCTTGAACTCTCTCTTTATTTTGAATTAAATATGTGACATCAGGAATTACAATATCAATGCCGAGCATCTCATTTTCCGGAAACATCAAACCTGCATCGATAACAAATATGTCCTCATCCACCTCCACTAGGTACATATTTTTGCCAATTTCCCCCACTCCACCTAGGGCTATCAGCTTGATGCTATCATTCTCTCTTTTTATCAATTCAATTCCTCCTAAGGCGTGTTAACCCGACCAATGATCAGTTATCATTATTATACTTGAACTCAGAAAATGTGTACAACCAAAAAAAACCAACCATTTTAAAATTGATGGTTAGTTTTTTTATGATCGCATTAGAAATATTTTTTCTTTGAGGTTAGGACAGTAGCCTTTTTAAGCTTCTTACACTTTACAAATTAAATGTTAAAGAGCTTTGATAAGGTTACTCTCTCCGCTTCAGTTAAAGGTACTAATGGAAGACGAACAGAACCAACATCGAGACCTTTTAATTGTAAAGCGGTTTTTACAGGTACAGGATTAGGAGCAGCAAATAATCCTTGCATTTGAGGGAGTAATTGTTGGTGCAGCAACGCTGCTTTTTCTCTATTACCGTTAAGATAAGAACGGATCATTTCTTGCATTTCATTTCCAATAACATGTGAAGCCACTGAAATGATACCGGCACCTCCAATTGCTAATACTGGCAATGTTAAACTATCATCCCCACTGTATAGTGTAAACTCATCATCCGTTCCAGCGATAATGGTAGTCATGGAGTTAAGATCGCCACTAGCTTCTTTAACTGCAACTATATTTGGAATTTGAGATAAACGAATAATCGTTTCAGGTAGTATATTAACAACGGATCTGCCAGGAATGTTGTATATCATGACAGGTAGAGAGGTACTTTCAGCAATTGCTTTAATATGCTGATAAATTCCTTCTTGATTAGGTTTATTATAATACGGTGCCACAACCATTACCGCATCTACACCGATTTTTTCAGCTTTTTTTGTTAATTCAATAGAAGCATAAGTATTATTACTACCAGTTCCAGCAATAACAGGAACTCTTTTGTCCACGGTTTTTACAACATGCTGAAATAATGCAAGTTTTTCTTCCTTAGAAAGAGTTGGCGACTCTCCCGTTGTACCTGCAACAACAAGTGAATCTGTTCCGTTTGCAAGTAAATGATTAATTAACTGAGTTGCTTTTGCAAAATCAACATGACCTTTATGGTCAAAAGGTGTCACCATGGCGGTTGAGACTCGACCAAATAAAACCATTTTTTCACTCCTTAATAAACTTATAGATCTTTACGAGTATATTCAATTGTTTCTTTTTCAAGTTGAAATGCATCATGGAGTACGTTTACTGATTTAGGCAAATCATCCTGCTTAACTAATACCCAGATAGTTGTATGGCTATCTGCTGATTGTAATATTCGAATTCCGTTTTCTGAAAGAGATGTCACAATTTTCGAGGTAACTCCAGGTACTCCAGCCATTCCAGCTCCTACTACTGAGACCTTGGCACATTCTCTTTCAACGACAGGGTCATGTCCCATGTTTTTTAGGATGCCAATTGCTTTATCTGTTGTTTCCTCACTAACAGTATAGACAACTCCATTCGGTGAAATATTAATAAAATCCACACTGATCTTGTCAGTTGCCATCGCTTTAAATACCTTTGCCTGTAAATCATACTGATCTTTTTTTGCGAAAACCTTTATTTGCGTTACAGGGGCTAAATGTGCAATACCTGTAACAAGGCGGTCTTTAATATCACTGTCCTGATTAAATTTGTTAATTGTCGTAACGAGAGTCCCAGGGTTATCAGAATAAGTAGAACGAATACGAATGGGTACTTTTGCTTGCATAGCTATTTCAACTGCTCTAGGGTGTATCACCTTTGCACCTTGATAAGCCATGTTACATACCTCAGTATAAGTAACAATCGATAGAGGTCTAGCGTTCTCAGCTATTCTAGGATCTGCCGTCATAATCCCTTCAACATCCGTAAATATATCAATCCAATCAGCGTTAAGCGCAGCGCCTAATGCTGCTGCAGAAGTGTCACTCCCGCCTCTGCCAAGGGTAGTTACATCACCATTTTCAGTCGCTCCTTGAAAACCAGCTACTACAACTGCGTCAAATGTTCCTAATTCATGTAACAATCTGTTGCATTTCATATCGATGATTCTGGCATTTGTAAAATCTTGATTCGTTTTAATGCCTGCCTGTGCTCCTGTAAGAGCCGTTGCCCTTATTCCTTCTTGCAGCAGTAAGTTTGTAAATACGACACTGGAGATAATCTCACCACAAGATAATAGAAGGTCATTTTCTCTTCTGCTTATTTTATTTACATTTCCGCCAACTAGTGAAAGCAGGGTGTCAGTTGCGTATGGCTCCCCTTTTCTCCCCATAGCAGAAACAACAATGACAACTTTATAACCTTCTGCTAGTGCCTTTTTTATATGTTTTACTGCATGTTCACGACTATATTGATCACGAACAGAAGTACCGCCAAATTTTTGTACAATTATCTTCATCGTAACACCTCTAACCACTTTATTCGATAAAGTGAATTTTTGAGAGTGTCCAAAACCAAAACCCGTTTATTTAAATTTGACTGAAGAGTTTGGGACCTTGATTTTGGACAAACTCTTGTTACATTTACCCATCAGCTGGGGAAGATTTTGATAATGTCTTGCTATAGGCGCCTTGCACTTTTTTATTCGGATACGGCAAAAATAATTATTATAATAATCCTATTCCCTACTGAAGAGGTTGCATTTTAATAAATATTTATTTTACAATTTCAAGTTTAACGAGGCTTTCTGCTATTTGAACAGAATTCCAAGCCGCACCTTTTAGTAGGTTATCTGATACAACCCACATATGGAAGCCAGTACCTTTATCAAGATCATTGCGGATACGTCCAACAAACACATCGTTTTTCCCTACACAGTCTGCAGGCATTGGATAAATTTGATTTTCAGGATCATCCTGTAATACTACCCCAGGTGCATCATGAAGCAAGTCTTTAAGATCTGCCGCTTTTACCCCTTCTGTTTCAATTTCAAAATAAACGGATTCTGAATGTCCAGTAGCCACAGGTAAACGTACACAAGTAGCTGCAACAGATAGGTCTGGCATATGCATGATTTTTTTTGTTTCATTAATCATTTTCATTTCTTCATACGTAAATCCGTTTTCTGTGAAAACATCAATTTGCGGAATCGCATTAAATGCAATTTGGTAATGCTTTTTATCACCTTTTACCGGAAGGATTTTTGGTTCAAAGCTTTCACCACTAATAATCGACTTTGTTTGTCCCATAAGTTCTTCTACAGCTGCAGCTCCTGAACCTGAAACCGCTTGATAAGTTGAAACAAGCACTTTGCTTAAGCCATATTTGTTACGAATTGGCTCTAATGCCACAACCATCTGAATGGTTGAACAGTTTGGGTTAGCAATAATGCCATTATGTGAAAATAAATCTTGTTCGTTTACCTCTGGGACAACTAATGGTACATTTTCGTCCATTCGAAATGCACTTGTATTATCTACACAAATAGCACCATGCTTAACAGCGTGTGGAGCTAGTTCTTTTGATATGCTTCCACCTGCACTAAATAAAGCTATGTCCACTCCTTTAAAGCTTTCAGGCTTCGCCTCTTCAACAATATATTCTTTACCTTTAAATGTTACTTTGGATCCTGCAGAACGGGAAGAGGATAATAGAGTTAGTTTTTCAATTGGAAAATCTCTATTTTCCAAAGTTTGAATCATTTGTTGTCCTACTGCACCTGTTGCTCCTACTACTGCTACATGGAATCTTTTTTTCTGTTCCATTAAATGTTCTCCTTCCAATCCTATATAATAATTGCGCTATTTTTATTTTATAAAAAAAGCAAAACAATACGACGGCGGCACTTATAATCTGCCCGCCGCCATCTTATAATAACATTTATTTTAACATAATCATTCATGAAAGAAAGAAACTTTTTTTGAATTGTAAAAAATCAATCATTTCTGTCAATCTAAATATCTTTCTACCAAAACAGGCTGTAGTTGTTTCGATTGAAGTGCAGATTCAACGGTTTCACTTAATAAAGGCATTCTAGCAACCAATGAGTTTGGTTTCTTTATCGGATCATCCTGACCAAATGGGATGAAATAAATATTTTTGGTTGCCATTAATTTCATTAAATTCATACCATTTAGTCCTAATGCATCATTAGTAGAAATCCCTAATACAACAGGACTTTGATTTCTTAATGTAGCCTTAGCAGCCATTAAAACGGGAGATTCTGTAAGAGCATTCGCCAGTTTACTCATTGAGTTTCCTGTTAAAGGAGCTATTACCATACAATCAAGTGGGATTTTTGGCCCTAATGGCTCCGCTTTGACAATAGAATCAATGGCTTTATGCCCCGTAACTTCTTCAATTTTTTGAATCCATTCTTGCCCTTTTCCAAAACGTGTGTCCGTATTCTGAACCGTAAAAGATACGACAGGCAATACCTCAGCACCAGCTTCAACTAATTTTACAATTTCAGGAAAAACATCATCGTATGTGCAATGGGAGCCAGTTAACCCAAATCCAATTCGTTTACCTTTTAAGCTCATGTTCGTTTCTCCTTTCTGTTTTGTAAATCGTCTATTAATAATTGAGAAAGAACGTTTGCAAGAATTTGTCCTGCCGTTTTCGGTGCAACAATACCAGGTAATCCAGGTGCTAACAATGCTTTAATTCCTCTTTTCTCTGCATAACGGAAGTCTGTTCCACCCGGCTTTGAAGCTAGGTCAATAATTAACGTATGAGCTGGCATTTTTGATATAACAGATGATTTAATCACTAGAAAGGGGATTGTGTTGATACAGATATCAACATCTTTAACGATTTGTTCAATCTCATCTAAATGGAATGGGATTAAACCCATTTCTGTAATCCGTGCAATATGCTCACTTTTTCTAGCCCCCACCTTTACCTTTGCTCCTAAGGCAAAGAACGTTCTGGCAACACTCATGCCCACTCTTCCAAGTCCAAGCACAATAACATTTGACCCATGAATGGTAAAATCAGTATGTTGAATCGCCATCATGATGGTACCTTCTACTGTTGGAATGGAATTATAGATAGCAACATCGTCACGATCAAATAATTGTACAAGGCGGCGATTCGTTTTCTCCAAAAGTTCATTTAAGTAAGAATTCGAAATCCCAGAATATACCGTACAGTGGTTTTGGGTTTTTTTTAGAATTTCTTCCGTTAAAAAAACTTGTTCATTTGAAAAAATTGTATCTACTTGACCCTGAAGATCTGTTCCTGGAACTGGTAACAGAATGGCATCCACATCTGAGAAATCTAACTCATCTATTTTTACTTTTGCCGCACCAGTAAAAGCATGATCGAGTTGTTCAAAACCAATTAATGAAAGCTTAGCATCAAGCTCTGTTAATTTTCTTATGATTTCTAGCTGTCTTGCATCACCACCGATGACGGCAATATGCATCTCTGTCAGCATGAAATTCTCACCTTCTTTTATTTAAGAATCCAACAGGTAAGTTATAAACTCTTCAACATCTTATGTATGTATACTTCATTAGGTGAGTTTTCCAATTGAATAAAAAAATGCCTTAATTTGCTCCATATTTTTATAAGAAGAATTCGTGTTAAACACTTCTCTTTATAAAAATAAAGCAAATTAAGACATTGTTGTTCATTGGATTTCATCAAACTAGAAATGTTTCATGAAATGTATTTCAGGATTTAGATTATTGAAAAGTTATCTTAAAAGCTAAGCTTTTAAGAAGCTCTCATTATTCTTGATCGTCCCCTGGTATATCGATAATAATCATATCGACTCCGATCTTTTTAATGTGTGTCCAAGGCACTCTCAAATCTCCAGCTTGTTTTTTCAAGCCAAACCATTTTAATGATGGAATAAGTAACGCTTGAATTTGGCCATTTTTTTCGTTGATTTCCAAATCAGTTTGACCAAGGACCCCCAAACGCTCTGCACGATTCACATCAACTATTTCTTTTCCGCTTAATTCACTTAGCTTCATCAATAATCCTCCTCACAGGTGAAAAATCCTTAGTCTATGATACTTACCAATTTTCAGGAAGCTTCCCTTCTGGACTAATAAGAGCAATAGAGTATTCATCGTTAAAAATTTTATGTGCCATTTCATTAACAGCTTGCTTTGAAACCGAATCAATTTCCATCACAATCTCATCCATTGAACGATGTCTTCCAAGCATTAATTCATTTTTTCCATTTCTGCTCATGCGGCTATTTGTGCTTTCAAGACTTAACATCAGGCTTCCTTTTAATTGTTCCTTACTATTTTTTAATTCTTTATCAGAAATTCCATCTTGTTTTAATATATCTAATGTTTCCTGAATAGTCTTATATAATAAATCTACTTGGTTAGCCCCTGTCCCTCCATAAATGGAAATGATTCCATTATCTTGAAAGGCAGAATGGTAAGAGAAAATAGAGTAGGCTAACCCGTTTTTCTCTCTAACCTCTTGAAATAAACGGCTGCTCATGCTACCACCTAATATGTTGTTTAAACAGATTAGCTGATACATATCATCGTTTCCAATTTCTAGTCCATTAAAACCAATACAAAGGTGAGCCTGTTCAGTCTCTTTTTTTCTAATGATTCGATTTGAATGGAATTTTGGATTAGAAATAACCGACTTATTTTCTCCACCCTTGTAATCGCCAAAATAATTCTCTACTTCTTTAATAAAATCTTCATTAATGTTTCCTGCTATTGAAACAACTACATTTTCTGGATTGTAGTGTTTATACATATACTCTTTTAATGTATTAGCCTTAAAGGTTTTTAATGTATTTTCCGTCCCTAAAATAGGAAATCCTAATGCGTGATCTTCATAAACAGCTTTGCTTAAAATATCATGAACAATATCATCTGGTGTATCTTCATACATTTTTATTTCTTCATAGACAACATTTTTCTCTTTATTTAACTCTTCCTCTATGAATGTAGAATTAAAAAACATATCCGCTAAAATTTCAAGTGCAATATGAGAATGATTATCAAGCACTTTAGCGTAGTAACAAGTATACTCCTTAGATGTAAATGCATTTACCTGTCCGCCAATGCTATCAAATGATTCTGCAATGTCTTTTGCAGATCTTGTTTTTGTCCCTTTAAAAAACATATGCTCAAGAAAATGAGAAATTCCATTATTTTTAATTGTTTCGTTTCTCGATCCAGCTCCAATCCAAACACCGATGGCGACTGATCGAACGGTAGGAATATTTTCTAATACTATTCTAACCCCATTTTGACATGTATATTTTTGTATCAACTAAACTCCTCCTGTTCTGTCCTTAAACATGTTGCTAAATAATTGCGCTCGCGAATGTTAGTATATATGATATCAACAATATTTACTAAAAAAATGATCTTAGGTTTAATGCATTACTCTATTTTCATTTAGTAATTCAGAAACTGTATTAATCTCCAATTTTTTCTTCTTTATCTCTGTGATGAGTTTATCTAAAGATTTTGCAGTAGGATCTGTAGGATGCATCAAGATCAATGCTCCATTATGAATATTCCCCATCACACGATCAAGAAGTACATTTGGGGCAGGTTTTTGCCAATCAATTGTATCGACACTCCACATAATCGTTCCCAATTTTTCTTCTGCTGCAATTTTAACTACCTCTTCCCTATAGCTTCCACTTGGTGGAGCTAACCAATATAAAGGTGCGTCAGTTGTTGCTTTAATAACATCATTCGTTTTTACAATTTCCTCTCTAATTTTGGCTGAGGTAATTATTTTCATATTAGGGTGAGTGTAAGAATGATTTCCGACCTCGTGACCAGCAGCCACAATCATTTGCGCTAGCTCTGGATTCTTTTGAACCCATCTCCCTTCCAAAAAGAAACTAGTCCTTATATTATGTTTTTTTAGCGTTGCAAGTATATCTGAAATATATTCATTTCCCCATGCAACATTTATGACGAAGCTAACCATTGGCTTAGAGGGATTTCCTTTATATATGGGGGCAGGAGGAAGGTCTTTTAAGTGTACCTTTGGTTCCACTTGCTTAAAGACAAGTTTTTTTTCATCAAACTGATTTAACTTTTTCATTTTTTGATAGGAAGCTTTTATGTCAACCTCAAGTCCATTATAGCCAGGAATAGCCTTCCACACTGGGTCTATCTTAGCATCTATTGGTGGAACATAGTAATCATGAGCCTTCTCTGTAATTTCTGTTAGCAATTCTGTTTTATTATTCAATACAGCAAGCAGTTTTGTATGTGGCCAAGAATAAACGATCACAAAAATAATTATCAAACCAATTAAAAGGAATGGATATAATTTTTTCATGAATCTAGACTCCTCCTTCCCTACACATTATGTAAGGAGAGGACAAGGTAGAACGAGCCGATATGTGTTTTGAAAAATTTATTAGCAATGAAAAAAGCCAGGATCCCCCTGACTCACTGTGAAAATTTATCATTTAGCTTCTTACCTCTTTAACAAAGGAATGAAAGCTTGATTTGTTTCTGAACATTACATATTACTTGATATCATACTAATAAAATTAATTACCTTTTTCGCTCTTTTCGCGTTCTTCACGAATAACCGCTTTTCTGGATAAGTTTACTCTTCCTTGCTTGTCAATTTCCATTACTTTTACAAGTAATTCATCTCCAATGGAAACAACATCTTCTACTTTTCCAACACGTTCTTCAGCAAGCTCAGAAATATGAACAAGACCGTCTTTGCCGTTGAAAATTTCAACAAATGCACCGAACTTTTCTATTCTCTTCACTTTTCCAAGGTACATTTGACCAACTGCAACTTCACGCACAATATCTTCAATAATTTGCTTTGCTTTTGCATTCATTTTCTCATTAGTTGAAGAGATGAATACTGTACCATCTTGTTCAATATCGATTTTAACACCAGTTTCTTCGATAATTTTGTTAATCTGTTTACCGCTTGGTCCAATTACGTCACGAATTTTATCAGGATTGATTGTCATCGTCAATATTTTTGGAGCGTATGCAGACAGTTCTTCTCTTGGTTGTGAAATCGTACTAAGCATTGAATTTAAGATTTGCATTCTTCCTATTTTTGCTTGTTCAAGAGCTTCTTCAAGTATTTCACGGGATAAGCCTTCAATTTTGATATCCATTTGTAGTGCTGTAACACCTTTAGCTGTACCGGCAACCTTAAAGTCCATGTCACCAAGATGATCTTCCATTCCTTGAATATCCGTAAGAATCGAATAAAAATCTCCTGATTTGACAAGTCCCATTGCAATTCCAGCAACTGGGGCTTTAATCGGTACACCAGCATCCATCATCGCAAGTGTGCTCGCACAAATACTTGCCTGTGAAGTCGACCCGTTTGATTCTAATACTTCAGAAACAAGTCGAACTGTATAAGGAAAGTCTTTTTCAGAAGGAATCACAGGTTCTAGTGCACGTTCCCCAAGAGCACCGTGACCTATTTCACGACGACCCGGTCCTCTCATTGGGCCAGTTTCCCCTACGCTAAAATTAGGGAAGTTATAATGGTGCATAAATCGTTTTTCTTCTTCTATTCCTAAACCATCTAAAATTTGTACATCTCCAAGAGCACCTAATGTACAAACACTTAGTGCTTGTGTTTGACCGCGAGTAAATAACCCAGATCCATGTGTTCTTGGCAACATTCCAACTTCAGAAGAAAGAGGACGGATCTCTGCAATTCCACGGCCATCAGGACGAACTTTTTCTTCCGTAATTAAACGGCGAACTTCACCTTTTACAATTTTATCAAGAATTTGCTTAATTTGCTTTAATTCATCTTCTGCTTTTTCTTCAGCCTCATACTTCTCAAGTACTGAAGCTTTGACTGCACTAATCGCAGCTTCTCTCGCATGTTTTTCTTGAACCTGGATTGCTTCTATCATATCCTTTTCACAAAAATCACGAATTTCAGCTTCTAGATTCTTGTCCAATTCGTATAAAGAAACTTCCATTTTTTCTTTGCCGATTTCTTCTGCAATTGATTCTTGGAAAGAAATCAAGCGTTTAATTTCTTCATGTCCAAACATAATGGCATAGAGCATGGTCTCTTCAGGTACTTCATCTGCCCCAGCTTCAACCATGTTTATAGCATCTTTAGTTCCAGCAACAACTAGATTAATATCGCTTTTATCCATTTGTTCAACCGTTGGATTAATGATAAATTCACCATCTACTCGACCAACATGAACTCCTGCTATTGGTCCGTCAAATGGAATATCAGATACTGAAAGAGCTAAAGAAGATCCAAACATGGCAGCCATTTCAGTTGAACAATCTTGATCAACACTCATTACCATGCTAACGACTTGGACTTCATTTCTGAAGCCATCTGCAAATAATGGTCTAATTGGGCGATCAATAAGCCTACTTGCAAGAATCGCTCTTTCACTCGGTCTACCCTCTCTTTTAATAAAGCCGCCTGGTATTTTCCCAACTGCGTATAAGCGTTCTTCGTAATTAACTGTTAAAGGAAAAAAATCTAAATTCTTTGGTTCTTTTGATGCAGTTGCTGTACTTAAAACAGCTGTATCTCCGTATCGTACAAGCACGGCTCCATTTGCTTGTTTCGCTAATTGACCGATTTCGACAGTCAACTCACGTCCAGCCCATTCTATCGTATAGACATGCTTATCTTGTCCCATATAGTAAACCCCTCTCTTGCTTTATTCACTTTGGAGGTTTGGTAATAAAGTATGACCGACACTACACAAACCATTTATTTTATATGAAATCATATAGATGAATAAGTACTCATAGTATACACTTATTAACGAACTTCAAAACAAAGAACTTTTATTATGTATGATTCAGGATGAATGATAACCATATTATGTACTCTTTATTTTGTACAATAAAAAAGCGGGAAAAATATCCCGCTTTTGATTATCGACGTAAGCCAAGTTTGTTAATTAACTCTCTATAACGTTGAACATCTTTGTTACGAAGGTAAGTCAAAAGATTACGACGTTTACCAACCATTTTCAAAAGACCGCGACGAGAATGATGATCTTTCTTATGTGTACGTAAGTGATCGTTCAAGTTGTTAATAGATTCCGTAAGGACAGCGATTTGGACCTCTGGAGATCCAGTATCGTTTTCATGAGTTTTATACTCATTAATTAATTCATTTTTACGCTCTTGAGTTATTGCCATCCTGGTTCACCTCCTAATTTTCTAATCGCCTGTTACTGAGCAAGCGTCGGTGATTCGACTTGCCAAGCAAAGGTTCATTTTTAGTACGATAATAAGAATACAACTTTTTTTCACAAAAAGCAAGCTTAACTCTACTATTTTTTAAAGTAAACAAGTGCATTTTGCTTATCCTTCTCAATTTGGGAAATAAGTTCCTGAATACCTGCAAATTTCACTTCACTTCGTATGCGAATATGCCATTCAATCTTGACATACTGACCATAAATCTCTCTATTAAAATCAAAAATATGTACTTCTACAGATGGTTTTCTTTTCGTCGCATCATAAAAAGTTGGTTTTTTCCCTATATTACAAACTCCGTTATGCCAATTTCCATCAATGAATATTCTTACTGCATAGACACCTAGAGGAGGAAATAAATACTCTTTAACAGTATCAATGTTTGCTGTTGGAAAACCAAGTGTTCTACCTCTTTTATCCCCATGAATAACTTCCCCGCTCGTCTGATAAAAACGTCCCAAAAATGGCTTTAATTGCTCTGTTTTTCCTTCTTTGATTAGTGAACGGATATGAGTTGAGCTAACCTTATGACCATTCATTTGCAGCTCAGGTACAATTGTATAGTCAAATTGGCTTCGAGAATGAAATTTTAATGTTTCCATTGTCCCTTTTCCAAGTCTTCCATAAGTATAATCAAAACCAGCTATCACATGATGTACATTTAAACCGATGATAAATTCATCAATAAATTCTTGAGGCAAAAGCTGAGAAAAATCATTAGTAAAATGGACAACAAATAAATAGTCAATCTCTAAGTCTGAAATTAATGTTATTTTATCTTCAAGTGGGGTAATATATTCAACATGCTGAATAGATTTTCTAAGGACTACAGAAGGATGAGGGTCAAATGTCATAACTGCACTTTTAAGCCCTTTTTCTTTTGCTATTTTCTTTGTTTCATGGATTACTTGCTGATGGCCAATGTGAATCCCATCAAAATAACCAAGTCCCATAGCCATTGGAAGCAGTTTACTTCTATTTAATTGATGGGGGTGTCCGATTTTAAAAACTTCCACTACCTAACTCACCTTTTCTAGCATTCAAATTAATCAATTACTCATTTCGCAGCACTTTTACTGGCTTAATCAACCCTTGCTTTTGGGGATGCTTAATATAGAGTGCAATTGTCATGCCATGTGTCATCATATTTATTGGACCGTCTATATTTTCGCAAAAAGCGGGTGCTGGTAAGACGGCTCCGTTTTTCACTTTCTCTGCTAATGTATCATTTAATTCATATTTCGGCAAATGAGAAAGTGCCATTTCAATTGGATATAAAATATCCTGAATTTTATCTTCTCTCATTGTATTCTCTATCTCTTCAAATGTAAAACAGTCTTTTAATGTAATGGATGCGGATTTTGTACGTATTAATTTTGACATATGGGCAGGATACCCAAATTCTTCTCCAATCATGACAGCTAACGTTCTAATATATGTTCCTTTACTGCAGGAGACACGTATATGGAAACGAATTTGATCACCGGAAAATAACTCTTCCTCATCCATCAATTCCATTGAATAAATTTGAACCTCTCGTGTCGGCCTATCAACGACGATGCCTTGCCTCGCGTACTCATATAGTCTTTTTCCTTTTACTTTTACAGCAGAATACATTGGGGGAGTTTGTTGAATTGTACCTGTTAGACGATTCAATACATCCAAAATTTCTTTCCTTTTAATCGGTCTTTCAATCCTTTTTTCCTCTACCAACTCACCAGTTGCATCTTCAGTCGTAGTAGAAAAACCAATTGTAACTTCTGCTTCATAAGATTTTCCAGCATCTGTAATATATTCAGCAACTTTTGTTGCTCTTCCAATACAAATAGGTAATACCCCTGTAACATCAGGATCTAGGGTGCCTGTATGTCCTATTTTCCTTGTTTTCAGTATTTTTCGTAATTTGAATACACAATCATGTGATGTCATACCCTTTGGTTTAAATAATGGTAATATTCCTTCCATCTTTAATTACTCCTTTATAGCTTCTTTATAAAGCGAAACTTTCATCGGTGTAAGTCTTTACTTTCGTTAATGCGGGATAAAAATAGAGAGTGTCTCAAGTGTGCCGAACATCCTCTTGCAAGATATAGTCACGTTCATTCTTTAAGACTATATTGATCTGGGATATTTAGCACTTTATCCTGAGTCACCCTCTATAAATGGAAAGGTCATTTTCTACACTTTATTTATCTTCTTTAGCTTTATCGTCTTCATGTATTTGATGCAAGAGAAGATCAATTCTATTTCCATAATCAATCGACTCATCAAACTCAAAAATAATCTCTGGTGTTTTTCGCAAACGAATTCTCTGCCCAATCTCTGAGCGTATAAATCCTTTTGCCTTAGCTAAACCTTTTAATGTGTTTTCTCTCTGCAGCTCATCACCTAAAACAGAAATATACACAGTTGCTTGTTGAAGATCTCCTGTTAATTGAACGTCGGTAACGGTAACAAATCCAATACGCGGATCTTTTATTTTCCGCCCAATAATCTCTCCAAGCTCTTTTTTCATTTGTTCTCCAATACGGTTTGCCCGATGGCTCATGGTATTCACCTCATTCATAAATGCCACTAGTTGTCACAAGAGGTATTTTAAAGAAAATTGAAGCGATTATGCGCGTTCTACTTCTTCCATAATATACGCTTCAATGACATCGCCTTCTTTAACATCATTGTAGTTTTTGATAGTAATTCCACATTCATACCCTTGATTAACTTCTTTCGCATCATCTTTAAAACGTTTTAATGCGTCAATTTCTCCTTCAAAAATAACGACTCCATTACGAATAAGACGAATGCCGCTATCCCTAGTAAGCTTTCCATCTGTCACATATGAACCAGCAATGGTACCAATCTTCGATACTTTAAAGGTTTGTCTAACTTCTGCTTGCCCAATAATTTTCTCTGCAAATTCTGGATCAAGCATCCCTTTCATCGCAGCTTCAATTTCCTCAATCGCTTTATAAATAATTCGATGCAAACGAATATCTACTTCTTCAGTATCAGCAGCACGTTTTGCATTATTATCAGGACGAACATTAAATCCTATAACAATAGCATTAGAAGCAGAAGCTAACGTGATGTCAGATTCGTTTATTGCCCCTACACCTGTGTGGATAATCTTTACATTAACACCTTCAACATCAATTTTCTGTAAAGCTGCTGCTAATGCTTCAACAGAACCTTGTACATCTGCCTTAATGATGATGTTAAGATCCTTCATTTCACCTTGTTTCATGTGTTCAAACAAGTTGTCCAAGCTAATTTTTGTTTTTTCTGTACGCTGTGCCTGTAGTGCTTGAGAAGCCCTAGATTCACCAACTTGGCGAGCTGTCTTTTCATCGTTAAAGACAACGAAGCGATCTCCAGCTAATGGTACTTCATTTAAACCTGTGATTTCTACAGGAGTCGATGGACCAGCTTCTTTCACACGTCGGCCAACATCATTTACCATCGCACGTACACGCCCGAATGTGCTTCCTACTACGATTGGATCACCAATTTTTAAGGTTCCGTTTTGTACTAAAAGCGTAGCAACAGAGCCTCTTCCTTTATCTAATTTTGCTTCAATAACTGTTCCAACCGCATTTCGCGTTGGATTTGCTTTATATTCTTCTACCTCACCTACTAGTAGAATCATTTCAAGCAACGAATCAATGCCTTCTCCAGTTAGTGCAGAAATAGGGACGAATATTGTTTCTCCACCCCATGCCTCTGGTACAAGACCATGATCGGTTAATTCTTGCATCACGCGATCCGGATTAGCTGCTAGTTTATCCATTTTATTAACAGCAACAATTATCGGAACTTCAGCTGCTTTTGCATGGTTAATGGCTTCAATTGTTTGAGGCATTACCCCATCATCCGCTGCAACGACTAATATCGTAATATCAGTAATTTTAGCACCCCGTGCACGCATTGTTGTAAAAGCAGCATGCCCTGGAGTATCTAAAAATGTTATTTTCTTTCCGTTTTCTTGTACTTGATACGCACCGATATGCTGGGTGATCCCTCCAGCTTCACCAGCGGTAACTTTTGTATGTCGAATAGAATCTAACAAAGTTGTTTTCCCATGGTCAACATGGCCCATGATGGTAACAATGGAAGGTCGTTCTACTAATTGCGCATCCTCATCAATGGTAAAATAATTTTCTAAATCAGTAACGTCAATTTTGATTTCTTCTTCAACTTCTACCCCATAATCAGAAGCAATTAGTTCAATCGCTTCTTTTTCTAGCGATTGGTTAATCGTTGCCATTACACCAAGCATAAAGAGCTTTTTGATGATTTCTGAAGGCTCTTTATGAAGCTTCTTAGCAAGCTCCGCAACGGTCAATGATTCACTAAACGTTATTTTAGAAGGTAGTTCTTTCTCTTTTCTAACTTGGTGAACAGGTTGCTGCTGTTTCCCTTTTGAAGCGAAATTTTTTGATTTATTATTCTTATTTCCATTTTTCCCTTTTGTTAACACTTTACTTTCTTTATTTTGAACTTCTTGAGAAGATTTTTTTCCATCTCTTGTTTTTGTAGCAGCTGGTTTGTTTTTCCCCTTATTTGGAATCACAGTAGATTCATCATCCTCATATTGACTTGCCTTCGAACTTACACTGACAGGTCGTTGTATTTTTTTTTGATTATTTTGTTCTTGCTGTTGCTTTGCGAACAAGCCATCCAATTTTTTAATGGTTTCCTCTTCTAAAGTTGTCATATGGTTTGTTACTTCAATATTTAATTCTTTTAGTTTATCAATAATATTTTTGCTAGATATGTTTTGTTTCTTTGCATATTCATAAACCCGTATTTTACTCATTCTTTCACCCCCGCTAGAATTCCTCGAGCAGCGTTAACAGTTTTTTTGCAAAGCCTTCTTCCAAAATAGCAACCACAACTCGTGCTTCCTTTCCTATCGACTTGCCGAGTATATGTCGATTCTCAACATATTGGATTGGAACATTATAGAACTTGCACTTATCTGTTATTTTCTTTGCTGTATTAGTGGATGCATCTTTTGATAAAATGATTAACTTTGCTTTTCCGTTTTGAATAGCTTTAACAACAAGCTCTTCACCTGAAATAATTTTTCGTGCTCGATTGGCTAGACCAAGAAATGACATCCATTGATTTGATCTCATTTGGACTGCCTTTTCTCTTTCTCTATCAGTTCAAACAGTTCTTCATAAATAGAATCTTCTATTTGTACTTGAAGTTGATTGGATAGAATATTTTTTTTCTTTGCTAATAATACCGCTTCTTTTTCACGTGAAAGATAGGCTCCACGTCCCGATTTTTTCCCTGTTAAATCGACAGAAACTTCTCCTTCTTTAGAGCGAACGATGCGAACGAGTTCTTTTTTTGGTTTCATTTCACCCGTTGCAATACATCTGCGCATTGGAACCTTTTTTTGTCGGTTCACGATCATTCACCTCTTTTATTCTAAATCTTCATGTAACTCAAAGTCATCTTCATTTTCGTCATCATGGTCAAAAGTTAAAAGCTGTTCTTCTCGTGGGAAAATCCCTATTTCTCGAGCCTCAGACTCTGATTTGATATCGATTTTCCATCCAGTTAGTTTTGCTGCAAGTCTTGCATTTTGACCACGCTTACCAATTGCAAGAGAAAGCTGATAATCAGGAACAACTACAGTTGTCGCTTTTTCCTCTTCATTAACAATAACATCTAATACTTTCGAAGGACTGAGAGCATTAGCAACAAACACAACAGGGTCCTGTGACCATTTTACAATATCAATTTTTTCTCCTTTAAGTTCATTTACAACCGCTTGAACTCGCGTCCCTTTTGGCCCAACACATGAACCAACAGGATCTACTTCTTGATTATCGGAATACACGGAAATTTTGGAACGGTCTCCAGCTTCTCTAGCAACAGATTTAATTTCAACTGTTCCATCATAGATTTCAGGAACTTCCATTTCAAATAATCTTTTTAACAGCCCTGGGTGTGTTCTTGAAACAAAAATTTGAGGACCTTTAGTTGTTTTTTCTACCTTTGTCAGAAATACTTTGATTCGATCATGAGGTCTATATTGCTCATTCGGCATTTGTTCGTTAGCAGGCAAAATAGCTTCAATTTTCCCTAAACTAACATAAATGAATTTTGAATCTTGTCTCTGAACAATCCCCGTCATGATGTCTTCTTCTCTGTCAATAAATTCGGAATAAATGATGCCTCTTTCTGCTTCACGAACTCTTTGAGTAACAACTTGTTTTGCTGTTTGTGCGGCAATTCTGCCAAAATTCTTAGGTGTTACCTCAAGTTCAACTACATCTTCGAACTGATAGTTAGGATTAATGTTTTTTGCATCCTCTAACGAAATTTCAAGTCGAGGATCAAACACCTCATCAACGACTTCTTTTCGAGCAAATACCCGCATCGTACCTGCTCCTAAATTTAAATCGATACGAACGTTTTGAGCTTGGTTGAAGTTACGTCGATAAGCCGAGATAAGTGCAGCTTCTATCGCATCAATGATCACTTCACGTGATATTCCTTTTTCTTTTTCTAGTAAGACAAGAGCATCTAATAATTCACTGCTCATGAGATTTTATCCCCCTTCTAATCCCTTTCAATTAAAATCGTTGACCATGTAGCTAATCGCTATCACGTATGACCATTATGAAAAAGTAACTGCTAATCGAGCGTTGGCAATCTTTTCATACGGAATCTCTACATTTTTCTTTCTTGTTTTTATTTTTACTTCGATTGAAACAAACTGCCCATCAAATTGAGTAAGAATTCCTTCAAAGGATTTTTCACCGTCTAATGGCTCGAAAGTTTTAATAAAAACGTTTTTTCCAATTGCTTTTTCAAAATCCTTGCTTTTTTTAAGCGGCCTTTCAGCACCAGGTGAAGATACTTCAAGGAAATAGTTATGCGAAATTGGATCTAGTTCATCAAGTTTCCCGCTAAGCTTCTCGCTTACTATTCCGCAATCTTCAATATCTACTCCATTGTCTTTATCAATAAAAACTCTTAAAAACCATTCTCTTCCTTCTTTTACATACTCAATATCAACAAGTTCTAGCTGCATTTCATCTAATATTGGAAGCACTAATTGCTCAACGGTTTCAACCACTTTACTCATGACAATCCCTCCTTTACACCAGCCATCTATTGAAAAGATAGAACGAGTTTTAGAACATTTTTTATATAAGGATAAGTTGAGAAAGCTCAAAGGCTTAACAAAATAGCCCGCTTATCCATCCCATCTTTAATAATTTATCTACACAACAAGAGAAAGAGTGGGTTGCCCCACTCTTGGTTACGAGAGTTATGTTAGTATTTCCAATAAAACTATATCATAACCCCTTCTAATATGCAAATTAAAGTAGATGATACACGGATTTAAAAGTTCCAATCATCCATTTCCTATTGGAAGAATAGATATCGATCAAAGGATTTTCTATTTACTAAAATAATGAAAGCTGATTTTGATCTGGCAATGCTTCTAAGCAGCCATGATTGGTCAAATATTCAATGATTGTTTTTGAAACTTTTCCTCTCTGTTGTAAATCTTCTTTAGACAAAAATTCTCTTTCTTTTCTAGCATTGACTATATTGAAAGCGGCATTTGTTCCTAAACCAGGAATCGAGTTGAAAGGAGGAATTAATGAATGATCATCAATAATAAATTCATTCGCGCTTGATCGATATAGATCCACTTTTTTAAAGGAATACCCTCTTTCTACCATTTCAAGTGCTAGTTCTAATACAGTTAATAGGTTTTTTTCTTTTGGTGATGCTTCAAGCCCTTTAACATTAATTTCATCAATCTTGGAGCGGATGCTTTGAGAGCCTCTGTGCATAGCTTCTATATCAAAATCTTCAGCACGTACAGTAAAGTATGCTGCATAGTACAATAGTGGATGATGCACTTTAAAATAAGCAATTCGAACAGCCATCAAAACATATGCAGTCGCATGCGCCTTAGGGAACATGTATTTAATTTTTTTACATGAGTCAATATACCATTCAGGGACTTCATTTTTTCTCATTTCTACTTCCATGTCATCTGTTAACCCTTTTCCTTTACGTACAGACTCCATAATTTTAAAAGCAAAAGCTGGATCCAAGCCTTGATAAATTAAATAAACCATAATATCATCCCGGCAGCCGATTACTTCGCTTAAGGTACAAATGTTATCATGTATTAACTCTTGTGCATTTCCAAGCCATACATCTGTTCCATGGGAAAGTCCTGAAATTTGTACAAGCTCAGAAAAAGTCGTAGGTTTAGTACTCTCGAGCATTTGTCGAACAAATCGTGTTCCAAATTCAGGAATCCCTAACGTCCCAGTTTTACACATAATTTGTTCTTCTGTTACTCCAAGTGATTCAGTACCGCTAAAAATTTTCATTACTTCTGGGTCGTCAGTTGGTATCGTTTTAGGATCAACTCCACTCAGATCCTGGAGCATACGAATAACAGTCGGATCATCGTGCCCAAGTATATCAAGCTTCAGCAAATTATCATGAATGGAATGAAAGTCGAAATGGGTTGTTTTCCATTCTGAATTTCGATCATCTGCTGGAAACTGTATCGGTGAAAAATCATAAATATCCATGTAGTCTGGGACAACTATTATCCCACCTGGATGCTGACCGGTTGTTCTTTTTACCCCTGTACACCCAGAAGCTAATCGATCTATTTCCGCTCCTCGTATTTGCAGATTATGATCCTGTTGATAAGCTTTCACATATCCGTAAGCTGTTTTATCAGCAACCGTACCAATGGTCCCAGCACGATACACATTATCTTCACCAAACAATACTTTTGTATAGTTATGGGCCCTTGGCTGATATTCCCCTGAAAAATTCAAATCGATATCTGGAACCTTATCTCCTTTAAACCCAAGGAATGTTTCAAATGGGATATCATGGCCATCCTTCTTATATTTTTCTCCACAGTTAGGACATTCCTTATCAGGAAGGTCATATCCAGATCCTACTGATCCATCATTAAAGAATTCAGAATGCTTACAAACCGGACATACATAATGAGGAGGTAAAGGATTAACCTCTGTTATTTCTGTCATTGTTGCTACGAAGGATGAGCCTACCGATCCTCGAGAACCAACTAAATAGCCGTCGTCTAATGATTTTTTTACGAGTTTATGAGAAATAAGATAGATAACGGCAAAGCCATGACCAATAATACTTTTTAATTCTTTTTCAAGCCGAGCTTCTACAATTTCAGGCAATGTATCTCCATAAATACTTCGTGCCATAGAATAGCTCATTTCTCGAATTTCTTCATCAGCACCTTCAATCTTAGGTGTATACAAATCATCTTTAATTGGTTTAATTTCATCTATTTTATCTGCAATTTTATTCGTATTTTCAATGACGATTTTCTTTGCAAGGTCGCTCTCTAAAAATGAGAACGAATCTAGCATCTCATTTGTTGTACGAAAATGGACATCTGGCAGCTTGTGACGATTTAAAGGATTCGCTCCGCCTTGAGAACTAATAAGTATTTTTCGATAGATTTTATCGTTTGGATTTAAGTAATGTACGTTACCCGTTGCAACGACCGGCAAATCTAGTTTTTCCCCTAAAAGAACGATGTTTTTTATAATTTCTTCAAGTGCTTTTTCATTTTTCACTAGTTCTAATTCAAGTAAATGGGCGTATACTTCCTTCGGTTGTACCTCGAGATAATCATAAAATTGGGCGATTTCTTCCACTTCTTCTGGAGATTTTTGCATCATTCCTTCAAATACTTCTCCCTTATCACAAGCCGATCCTACTAAGATACCTTCTCGAAACTTTTGCAAGACGGACCTTGGGATTCTTGGGACACGATAAAAATATTCAATATGAGAGATCGATATTAATTTAAATAAATTTTTTAAGCCTAATTCAGTTTGCGCTAGCAATATACAATGATAAGGACGAGCTCTTTGATAGGCTTTACCTTGCCCCATATGATCATTAAACTGATTGTGATTGTTAATGCCTTTTTCATGTGCGTCCTTTAACATTTTTAAAAGTAAATAACCGGTTGCTTCTGCATCATAGATCGCTCGGTGATGTTGAGTTAGCTCAATATCAAACTTTTTTGACAACGTATTAAGACGATGATTCTTCATATCTGGGTATAAAAATCGACCTAACTCTAACGTATCAATTACTGGATTTGTTGCCTTGCCAAGCCCAATTTTTTTATAACCTACATTTAAAAATCCCATATCAAAAGATGCATTATGTGCAACTAAAACGGCATCTGATGACCAGCTATGGAATCTTTTAAGCACTACTTCTACATCAGGGGCATTTTCAACCATTTCATCTGTTATACCTGTTAGATTAATCGTTGTAGCTGAAAGAGGATGATGAGGATTAGCAAACGCTTCAAATTTATCAATAATTTCTCCATTTTGGATTTTTACAGCCGCCAGTTCAATGATCGTATCGTAAACAGCAGAAAGTCCTGTTGTTTCCACGTCAAAGACGACAAATGTAGCATCTTCAAGTGTAAGATCTGCATCATTGTATGTGATGGGAACTCCATCATCGACTAAATTAATCTCTACCCCATATAATATTTTTATTCCGTTTTTCTTCCCTGCACCAAATGCCTCCGGAAACGACTGAGCAACAGCATGATCAGTTAAAGCAATGGCTTTATGCCCCCATTTTTTTGCTTGCGCAACAAGTGAACTTACCGTGGTGACAGCATCCATTTGACTCATTGGAGAGTGCAAATGGAGCTCAACACGCTTTTCTCCATCTGGAGAGGTATCCTTCCTCTCAATTGGCTTTATCTCATTAAGATCATTCCCAATCATAACAAGATCACGAACAAACGTATCATTTTGAATACTTCCTCGAACCTTTAGCCACATGCCTTTTTTAACTCTTTCAAAAAGTGCAGCATCCTCTTTATCGCGAGAAAACATCTTTACTAAAATGGAGCTTGTATAATCGGTAATCTTAAAGGTTAAAAGTGTTCGGCCACTGCGCAATTCCTTTGTTTCTGCAAAAAATACATATCCTTCAATGGCTACTCGGCGTTCTTCATCCACAATATCTTCTAATTTAATTAGTTCAACATCGTTTTTTATCGTTAGCCCAACAATTAGAGGTCCTTCTGATTCTCCTTTTTCACTTGCTTCTCTTTCTCGTTCTGTTTTTTGGATATCCTCAAAGGCCTGCTTTCCTCTTTCCATATCCTCTTGTTGTTTTGCAAGTAAAAATTGCTCATACTCTTTATTTGAAGAAAGATCGTTAATTTCGGTATCAATCGTAAATGCTGGAAATCCAAATTTTTGATATGCTTCAATGATAAAATTAGCATACTTGCGCTTAATCGCCATATTTTCCATATCATTTTGGACATTAATGATTAGCCTTTGTCCTTGAGCTGCAGGGCTTTGCTCTGTTAACAACTTTAATAATGGTGGGGATATCCCATCTAATTTTTGTATACACACATTCCAGTATTCCTTTACTAGCTGTTCCGAATAGCTAGTATCCATAACCTGAATAGAAAAACTAACATTTGCTATATGAGAAAAAGAGCTCACCAATTTATTTGAGAAGCGACTATAAATACTCCAAGGAATTATACTCTTAAAAAGAAAATAAAAATGCCATTTTTTTGTTTTCTTTTCAACTACAACTTTTTCAATTTGTGCTTGTTGAAAATATGGCATTACGGCATCTTCAGTAAGCTGTATTTGCTGGAGTAAGAGTTGGAATCGCTCCTGCTTGCCAGATGCATCGCTCATCGATCTCCCCCCTTTTATGTTTACTCAATTATTTTATAAATAAAAACAAACACCATTATAACATATCTACTTGTTCTTATTGAGTTAGGTCAAAATACAATGTGTTATATCCCAGTAAGTGATGCTTCAAACAGTGGGGGTTTTACTGACCCGTTAATGCGGGATAAAAGAAAACGGACGCCTACAAAAAGAACGGGTCCGTTTTCTTTCCTATCGTTTATTCTGCTGTTAGAAGTTCAGCTAGAGTTTGTAGTAATTCATCTTGATGAATTTCCTTCACTTCACCTGTTTTACGCACCTTAAGTTCGATAATTCCTTCATCTGCTTTCTTCCCAACTGTAATACGAATTGGCAAACCAATCAAGTCAGAATCAGCAAATTTCACACCTGGTCTTTCAATACGATCATCTAATAGGACATCATAGCGATTTTTCTTACATAAAGAATATAATTCGTTCGCAAGCGTTCTTTGCGTTTCATCCTTCATATTAATTGGAATGATGTGTAGATCATATGGGCTAATATCCGATGGCCAAACAATTCCTTTTTCATCATTAAATTGTTCAACGATCGCCGCTAGAGTTCTTGAAACTCCTATCCCATAACAACCCATAATAATAGGCTTTGATCTGCCATTTTCATCTAAGTACGTAGCATTCATTGCTTCGCTGTATCTTGTACCTAGTTTAAAAATATGTCCTACTTCAATCCCTTTTGCAAATTGAATAATCCCCTCACCATCCGGAGAAAGATCTCCCTCTTGAATAAATCGAATATCAGCATAGGAACTAACTTGAAAATCACGCTCTGGATTTACATTAATGAAATGGTTATGATCCTCATTAGCACCACAAATTCCATTCACAATTGATTGAACTGCGTTGTCAGCAACGATTACAACGTTATTTACACGAACAGGTCCAATCGACCCTACTGGGCAACCAATTACTTCTTTTGTTTCCTCTTGATCTGCTAATTCTACTGTTTTTGCTTCAAATAAGTTTTTAAGCTTAATATCATTGACTTCATGATCCCCTCGAACCAATGCCAATACATATTGATCATCTACTTTGAATAAAAGCGATTTAATACATTTCTCTGCACTGGTTTGTAAATAAGCAGACACTTCGTCGATCGTTTTTACGTCCTTCGTTAAAACTTTTTCAACAGCTTTAAACGGTTCATCACTTTTTGCATATTTCGTAATAACAGGTGCCATTTCAATATTTGCTGCATAGCTGGACGTATCTGAATAGGCAATTGTATCTTCCCCTACCTCAGACAATACCATAAACTCATGTGTATCTTTTCCACCCATTGCTCCTGAATCAGCAATTACAGCTCGGTAATTCAAACCACATCTTTTAAAGATATTTGAATAGGCGGTATAAATTTTATCGTAAACCTCATCGAGGCTTTCTTGAGATGAATGAAAGGAATAACCATCCTTCATAACAAATTCTCTTCCGCGCAGTATTCCAAATCGAGGACGTTTTTCGTCTCTAAATTTCGCTTGAATCTGATAAAGGGATAGAGGCAGTCGTTTGTAAGATTTAATTTCATCTCGTATAATACTTGTAATGACTTCCTCATGTGTTGCTCCTAATGCAAATTCTCGCTGGTTACGATCTTGTAGCCTCATTAATTCAGGACCATATGTATACCATCTACCCGATTCCTGCCAAAGCTCAGCTTGTTGAAGGACAGGCATGAGTAATTCAACAGCTCCCGATACATCCATCTCTTCTCGAATAATCGTTTCAATTTTGTGTAATACCTTTTTAGCTAGTGGTAAATAACTATATACACCGCTAGCATTTTGACGAATATACCCAGCTCTTAATAGTAACTGATGACTTTTTACATCTGCATCTGCGGGTACTTCTCTCAGAGTAGGAATCAGTGTCATACTTTGTTTCATAAAATTAGCACCTCTGTTTTATTAATCAATTTTATTTAATACGAAATAACCCAAAACAAAGAGACAGACATCCTCTAAGATGATGGCAAGTATCGAAGTCATGTATCTCTTAGACGATGTCTATCACTTTTGGGAACAATCTAATTAATTATAGAAAAAACCTTTGAATATCGTTCCATGTCACAACAAGCATTAGTAGCATTAAAAGAGCAAATCCTATAAAATGAACCATTCCCTCTTTTTGACGATCAATTGGTTTCCCTCTAACTGCTTCAACTGCAAAGAACATTAATCTTCCACCATCTAACGCTGGTATTGGGAGTAAATTCATAATTCCTAAATTTATGCTTAATATACCTGCCCATTTCATTAAATAATAGATACCTGATTTCGCTACTGTATCTGTAGAAACATAAATGCCTACAGGACCTGACAAAGCATTGATAGAAAATTGACCCGTAACAAGCTTGCCTAGCATAGAAAATATTTCTTTTGTCCAAAAATACGTTTCTTTTACACCATAAGATATTGCTTTTACCGGTGATTTTTCCATTGGAGTATAAACACCGATAATACCTATTTTCTTCCCTTCAATCACTCTTTCCTGAGGAGTAACCGGTATTTCATGCTCTTTCCCATTTCGTTCAATTGAAAATTCCAGCTGTTGGTTTGGACTTTTACGAATGATCTCTACAACATCATTCCAATTAGAGATTTCCGCGCCGTCGATGCTATTCACAATGTCACCTTTTTTTAATCCTGCTTTTAATGCTGCCCCATCCTCAGTAAGCTTTCCTAATGCAGGATCATTTGTAGGAATTCCTTGTAATAGAGCGATCATGACAAAAACAACAAAAGCAAGGATAAAATTCATCATTGGTCCAGCAAATATAGCCATCGTTCTTTGACCTAACGTTTTTGAGCCAAACTGGCGATCGTGAGGAGCAAGCTGTGTTTCCACACCATTTTCGATGATGACAGCTTTTCGATGAATAGGAAATACTTTTATTTGTTCATCTTCATCTCCTTCTACATAACCTTTAATCACAAGATCATGCTCGATATCAGCTGATTCAACCTCTATTACACGTGCATCTGGATATTTTTCTTTATTATTTAAGATAATTTTACTTACTTGATCATCCTTATTAAAAAGCAGAGCAACCCGATATCCGGCTTTTATATCAACCATTTCAGGGTCTTCGCCCGCCATCCGCACGAATCCTCCAAGTGGCAGCAATCGAATTGTATAAGTTGTTTCGCCTTTTTTATGGGAAAATACTTTTGGACCAAACCCTATGGCAAATTCACGGCACAGGATTCCAGCTCTTTTAGCAAAAATAAAATGTCCTAGTTCATGAAAGAAAACAAGAGCACCAAAAATAATGATAAAGGCTATTACTGTACTCACAATATAACCACCTTTTAGTAAAATTTGAAATTACGTTTTTACCTACTTCGAAGTACAGAAGGTACGAGACCAGTATCTATGAAAACAAACAATTGTATTTTCCTTAATTGGCAAGTGCAATTCTCCACAAGCCTATTAATTCAATGTTTTTAAGAGTGTATTGACATATTTTCTCGTTTCCAGATCAATTTCTTGTATTTCTAAAAGGCTTGGATTAGAAATACTTTGATGATTTTCGAGCGCATTTTCGATTAGGTTTTCAATTTGTAAAAAACCTATCTTTCTTGAAAGAAAAAGTGCAACTGCTGCTTCATTTGCAGCATTTAACACTGTAGGGAGGGTACCGCCAGCTTTCCCAGCTTCATATGCAAATTTTAGACATCGAAATCGCTCAAAATTCATTTCCTGAAAATGCAGCTTTCCTATTTCGGCTAAATTTAAGTGCTTCGCTGAAGAGAGCGGAAGCCTTTCAGGATAAGTAAGTGCGTACTGAATAGGTACTCTCATATCAGGGGAACCAAGCTGGGCTATGATGCTGCTATCGTGAAACTCAATCATCGAATGTATAATGCTTTCTTTATGGAGTAATACATCAATTTTATGATAAGGCATTGAAAAAAGCCAATGTGCTTCAATCACCTCAAGCCCTTTATTCATCATTGTTGCAGAGTCTATTGTTATTTTTGCTCCCATTGCCCAGTTTGGATGCTTTAAGGCATCTTCAACAGTTACATTTGTTAGCTCTTCTCTAGTTTTATCACGAAAGCTTCCGCCTGAAGCTGTTATTATCAGTTTATGAATGTTCTTTTCCCTCTCACCTTGCAGGGCTTGAAAAATAGCTGAATGTTCACTGTCTACAGGAAGGAGAGCCACACCTTTTTTCTTTGCTGTCTCCGTTACTAGATGTCCTGCAGTTACTAAAGTTTCTTTATTCGCAATCGCTATCGTTTTATTTGCTTCAATTGCTTTTAATGTAGGGTATAGCCCAACACTGCCAATAACTGCATTAACAAGAATATCACCTTGATGATAAACTGCACATTCTGTTAAGCCTTCGTTCCCGTGAACGAAAGTAATATTCGGAAATTCCGTTTTAAGGAGTTCCGAAGAAGATTTATCGATCATTGACACAAGCTTCGGTTGAAACTCATGAATGATTTTTCTAGCAAGATCCGTATTTTTCCCCGCTGAAAATGCAGCTAATTTAAAACTTTCTGGATGTTCTCTAATCACATCTAATGTCTGGGTGCCAATAGAACCAGTGGCACCTAACAAATTTATATATTTCAACCAAATTCACTCCTACCAAAGCGCTACTTTCTTATCTTTGAACTGAGTCGTTGTTTCTGTTTTCCGCTTCCCGCTAAAAACAAATTTATAATAGTGTTAAGAAATGCAGGAGGGGCCAAACAAACAATAGACTATCAAATCGATCCAGTATCCCGCCGTGACCTGGTAAAATAGCTCCTGAGTCCTTTACATCGTAATGCCTTTTTAATGCTGATTCAACTAAATCACCAATTTGTCCAAAAATTGAAAGAACGATCGTAATCAATGTTAGCTTTATGAAAGAAACATTAATATCCGTAAAGATTGAAAAAAAGATTGAAATGACAAATGCACTAATAATGCCGCCAATAAAGCCTTCAACGGTTTTATTTGGACTGATCTCGGGCCAAAGCTTTCTCTTACCAATTGCTCTCCCGATAAAATAGGCACCTGAATCCGTAGCATAAATAATGAATAGAGAATATAAAATATATAAAATCCCACCATTTTCTCTTATTTCAATTAAATAGTAAAAACCAAAACCAATATATATGGTAGCCATGATTGAAAATGCTACATCATCAAAGGTAAACCGATTTTTTGTTACAACCGTATAAGTCAAAAATAATAAAACGGCAATTAGCACAATCTCCACTTTTGTATACGGCAGTTGCTGGATCGATATTTGCCACGATTTAGGCATTAAAAAAAGCCAAAGAACTAATAATGCGATTAGCCCTGAAATGGATAATAAACGTAGATTCCGCATTCTTAATAATTCATATAAACCAATAGTAGCTAATATATATGTGATAACAATTAATGGTATTCCACCGTATAGAACAACGGGAAGAAATACCCCTCCTGCGATTATTGCTGTAATAATTCTTTGTTTCATTCCATTTTCCTCACCTTTTTATACTCCACCAAAACGTCGCTGACGATTTTGAAAGACTTCAACAGCTTCAATAAAATGCTCTTCTTCGAAATCTGGCCAAAGAACATTTGTAAACCAAAATTCAGTATAAGCAAGCTGCCAAAGCATAAAATTGCTTAATCTAATTTCACCACTTGTACGGATTAATAAATCTGGATCTTGTAAACCTTTTGACATTAAGTATGAAGAAAAAACCTCTTCATCAAGATCTTTTTCATCTATTATACCACTTTTACAATCTGTTAAGACGTCCTTAACTGCATCTAGTATTTCTGCTCTGCTACCGTAATTTAAAGCAAAATTTAATACCAAGCCTGTGTTGTCCTTTGTTTCTGTTATCGCTTTTTCAATCGCATTTAGTGTATGAGCAGGCAAATCCTTTTTATATCCCATTAGTTTTACTTGAACATTTTCTTCAATTAGCTCAGGTAAAAAAGACCCTAGAAACTCTTCAGGCAGCTTCATTAAATATTCTACTTCCGTTTTTGGTCTTTTCCAATTTTCAGTAGAGAAAGCATAAAGCGTCAATGTTTTGATTCCCAACTTATTTGCAAGCTTAGTTATCTTTTTCACAACCTTCATGCCTGCATGATGGCCAGCAATTCTTGGAAGGGCTCTTTTCTTTGCCCATCGCCCATTACCATCCATAATGACTGCTACATGTGAAGGGACCTCGTGTTCTTTTATCATTGAAATTCGATCTCGGAGATTGGAAGAGGAATTCGGAGTCTTCCATAACTTCATTTTATCTAACATAAAACTGCTCCTCCAAAATAGGTTAAACTTAATTCCTTGGAAAAGTATCCTCGGAATTTTTTGTGTTAAGAATCATTTAAAATACAAACAAATATGTATGAACAAGGCTTATGATCCTAGAATATGATCTTATCATACCAAAAAACAAATAATTTTTCTTCTTAAATATAGATATGTAAGAAAGGGAAGAAAAATGAAATTTCATTCATCTTTCAGAAAGGCTGTTTTCGTATAGATTGTTGCTTTTAAACGCGCAGCCTGCATACACTTTGCTTTCCGCGGGCGAGCGTCAAGCCTCCTCGTCGCATACGCTCCTGCGGGGTCTCGCCTTTCTCGCATTCCCACAGGAGTCTACGTGTATGCAGGCTACTCCGAAACGTTTCTCGCAATGTTTTTTATGTCAAAAGCAATAAACTTTGAGAAAACAGCCTTCAGAAAAGAGCTACGATTCCGCTTACTCTCAAATAATTTATTCCTTCTTGTCTTTTTAAAAAAAGCTCCCTATTCATAGAGAGCTTTGAATATCACTTGTTTACACTTCAAGAATTTCTTTTTCTTTCTCTTTTGTAATTCCATCAACCTTACTAATATGGTCATCCGTTAACTTTTGGATATCTTCTGAATAACCTCTTTGGTCATCCTCTGTAATTTCCCCATTTTTTTCTAGTTTTTTCAAATCATCGTTTGCATCACGGCGAACATTACGAATGGCTACTTTCGCTTCCTCAGACTCTTTTTTGACCACTTTAACAAGCTCTTTACGACGTTCTTCTGTTAGAGGAGGAATGCTAAGTCGAATTAGGCTCCCGTCATTATTAGGTGTTAAACCAATGTCTGACTTTAATATCGCTTTTTCAATCTCTCCAAGTACTGATTTATCATACGGTTGAATGATTAACAGTCTTGCTTCAGGAACAGAGATTCCAGCTAATTGATTAATAGGAGTCGGAGCTCCATAATAATCGATTGAGATGCGATCTAAAAGGGAAGCATTCGCCCTTCCAGCTCTTATGCTAGATAGCTCTCTAGTATAGGCTTGGATGGCTTTAGTCATTTTATCTTTTGCAGTCGCAAGTATTTGCTTAGGCATTACTTTTTCCCCCTAACAATGGTTCCAATCATTTCACCTTGGACCACCTTTTTAATATTACCCTTTTCCATAATAGAAAAAACAATTAAAGGAATATCATTATCCATGCATAAAGAGGAAGCAGTTGAATCCATAACAGCTAATCCGTCTTTAAGGACATCTAAATAAGATAATTCATCATATTTTATTGCATCTTTATTCGTTCGAGGATCTGCAGAGTATACCCCATCAACATTGTTTTTAGCCATCAAAATGACTTCAGCATTTATTTCTGCCGCTCTTAAAGCTGCTGTTGTATCGGTAGAAAAATAAGGATTACCAGTACCAGCTGCGAAAATAACCACACGGGTTTTTTCAAGATGGCGAATGGCACGTCTGCGAATATAAGGCTCAGCAACTTGTCTCATTTCAATGGATGATTGAACTCGTGTTTCAATTCCCATTTGTTCTAAGCTATCTTGAAGAGCTAATGAGTTCATAACGGTTGCAAGCATACCCATATAATCAGCATTTGCTCTTTCCATTCCCATCTCTTCGCCTATTTTACCGCGCCAAATATTTCCGCCACCGACAACAAGTGCAATTTCAACCCCTAATTCAGCAACTTCCTTTACTTGTTCAGCTACTGATTTTATCACGGAAGGATTGATACCAAAACCTGCTTCACCAGCTAATGCTTCACCACTTAATTTTAATACAATACGTTTGTATTTAGGGTCGCTCATAAGAACCTCCTTATGTAATATTCAGCCATGCTTTAACGTTTTACCGTTAGCAAAATTCATTTAATAATAGCTGTTTTAATTAACTTGAATCATTTAACAAAACTTTATTATAAGTATTATACATTTTTTGTTTGAAAAATAGGGAACACAATGTGCTCCCTATTGCTGATTTTTTAAAATAGCTCCAACTACACATTGTGTATGGAAATCTATTCCTTATCTAATTATTTTTTAACTTGGCTCATTACTTCTTCAGCAAAGTTATCTTCACGCTTCTCAATACCTTCTCCTACTTCATAGCGAACGAAAGAAGTTAGAGTAGCTCCTTTTGATTCTACAAATTGGCGGACTTTTTGGTCTGGATTTTTTACAAATGTTTGATCTAGAACACAAACATCTTCAAAATATTTACTAAGACGTCCTTCAACCATTTTTGCTACAATTTTTTCTGGTTTTCCTTCATTTAATGCTTGTTGAGTTAATACTTGACGCTCATGCTCAACTTCCTCTTGCGACACTTGGTCACGAGATACATATTTAGGATTTAATGCAGCAATGTGCATCGCAACATCTTTTGCAGCGTCTGCATTAGCAGATCCTTCAAGAAGCGTTAATACTCCAATGCGGCCACCCATATGAAGGTAAGCACCAAATGCATCATTGTCAGTTTTTGTTTTAACTTCAAAACGACGCAGTGTAATTTTTTCTCCGATTTTTGCGATTGCAGCGTTGATATATTCTTCAACAGAAGTGCCATTTTCTAAAGTTTGTGCAGCAACTTCCTCAGTAGTAGCTGGTTTATTTTTCAAAATATGAGCAGCTAATTCTTTAACAAGCACTTGGAAGTTTTCGTTTTTTGCAACGAAGTCTGTTTCAGAGTTTACTTCAAGAATTACTGCTTCATTACCTTCTACTAGGATGTAAGATGTACCTTCAGCTGCAATGCGATCTGCTTTTTTCGCTGCTTTTGCAATACCTTTTTCACGAAGAAAATCAATCGCTTTGTCCATATCTCCGTCTGTTTCTTGTAACGCTTTTTTACAATCCATCATTCCAGCGCCAGTTTTTTCACGTAATTCCTTTACCATCTGTGCAGTAATAGCCATGATAAAATTCCTCCTTAAAGTTGATTTATGTAGTTATACATTATACATTATTGACTCTTATCAAGAATTCAGTTCATCTAATCTTTAAAAAAAGGTGATAAAGGGTGCACCCTCTAATCACCTTTTAAAATGTCCAACTTCAATTGCCTTAAACAAATCGTTCTCTCTTTGCTAGGCCACTCTAAAACTAGAATTAGGCAGTTGTAACTTCTTCGCCTTGCTTAGCTTCTAAAATAGCGTCTGCCATTTTAGCTGTAAGAAGTTTTACGGCACGAATAGCATCGTCATTTGCTGGAATAACAACATCAATCTCATCAGGATCACAGTTTGTATCAACGATTCCAACAATAGGGATGTTTAATTTATGTGCTTCTGCAACTGCAATACGCTCTTTACGTGGATCGATAATAAATAAAGCATCTGGAAGAGTCTTCATTTCTTTGATTCCACCTAAGAATTTTTCTAATTTCTCTTGCTCTTTTTTCAATTGAACGACTTCTTTTTTCGGAAGAACATCAAAAGTTCCATCTTCATCCATTCTCTCAATATCTTTTAAACGTGAAATACGTTTTTGAATGGTTTCAAAGTTTGTTAAAGTACCGCCTAACCAACGATGATTTACAAAATATTGTCCAGAACGGATTGCTTCTTCTTTAACTGAATCTTGAGCTTGCTTTTTAGTACCAACAAAAAGAATCGTACCGCCGTTACCAGCAAGTTCTTTTACGTAGTTGTAAGCTTCCTCAACTTTTTTAACCGTTTTTTGAAGATCGATAATGTAGATGCCGTTACGCTCTGTGAAAATATATTTTTTCATTTTTGGGTTCCAACGGCGCGTTTGGTGTCCAAAGTGTACACCAGCTTCAAGCAATTGCTTCATAGAAATAACTGACATGTTTTTTCCTCCTAAATGGTTTTGATTTCCTCCGCTCATTTCATCTTTTATTGTAAACTGTATCATACAGCACCAAACAATAAAATCAATAAGCGTGTGTATTAACACCATTGGTTAATATAGCATAATAAGGTATAACAATCAAGTTATTATTGCCTTATTTGTTTAAATTTTAGTAAAAGCTCGATCTCTGTTTTTCCTTTGTTTAATTTTTTCGCAATTTCTTCTGTTGAGAGTCCCTCATGTTCAAGCATTTTGACTTGATTAAATAACGTTTGATCTGTGTTTTTCCGATTCTGCATTGGTGCTGATTCTTGAGAAACAGGTTCAGCCTTTTTCTTTGAGGAAAGTAAAAGATCATCTTTATGATTTTCCTGATGATAAATAGGAATCTTCATCTCCTCTTCTAGTTTAGCTGGCTTAGTCGTATAAGATTTTATAGCTTGAAGTTTTTGAAAGGAAAGATGCTGGTCATTCATACTTTTTTCCATAATTCGAAACTCTTCTTTTTTTTCGCTAGCTTCTTTTGGCTTCTTATTCGTTTTCATAAACAATTGGATTTTCTTTAAAAATTCATCATTTTCTTCCTTCATTTCAATTAGGTAGCTAGAAAACAGATCTTCCATTTCACTATTTATCCGTTCTTGTTTTTTCTCTAATTCAATGAACCTATTTTGTCTTAAAAAGAGGATAATGATGAAAAAAAAAGCGACAATGTTTAAGAAAAAGCTGATTAATAGTAAAAATATCAACATATAATCCCTCAATCCATTTTCATTAGAATCACAACATTGCGAACTCATTCTATAATTTTCAAGAAATCAGGTGGAGCTACTGCTCCACCTGATTGAAAAGTCAACTTACGATCCTCTTAAAGTCCCGTTAATTCGGGATAAATTTACCTAATGCTTGTCTTAGCTTAAAAATAGCTTTTGAATGAATTTGTGAAATTCTTGATGTTGATAAACCCATGACCTGACCAATTTCTGTTAAGGTTAATTCTTCCTTATAAAACAAACTAACAACTAGCTGTTCATTTTTATTAAGAGATGCAATTTCCTCTGCTAATTCATCGATCATCTCATTTTTTACAAGCTGCTCCTCAGGTAAATCAGTATTCATATCCTTTATCAAAAAGGAATGTCCTTCATAATTGTTTTCTCCGTCGATTGGTTGCTCATCAATTGATAGAATATGTGCAAAAAAATATTCATTCATCGTATTGTATACTTCATTTTCTGACATATCTAATTCCTGTGCAATTTCTTTTATAGATGCTGTTCGTTGATTTTTTTGCTCAAGTTTATCTATAGTTGCTTCAATTATCTTTGACTTTTCTCTAAGGCTTCGCGGTAGCCAATCTTCTTTCCGCAATCCATCTAAAATCGCTCCACGAATCCTGAATGAAGCATATGTATCAAATTTCAAATCTCTTTTAGAATCAAACCTTTCGAGGGCTTGATATAAGCCTGTCAAACCTAAGCTTTTCAAATCATCTCTAGATACATTTTTGGGGAGGCCGCTTGCGATTCTTTGAACATGATAGTTTACTAATGGCAAGTATTTTTTCACGAGAGTATTTCCAGCATGAGGATCTCGAGAGCTTTTCCATTTTTCCCAGATGGATTCTTCATCATTTACGCAATTAAGTACCATGAAAATCCTCCTTCTAAAATGAATCTTTATATTTCGTAAATCCCCTTGTTTACTGTTCGAATTTCTAGAATAGAGGTAAGCGGATTAAATTCGATTGTACGCCCATTGCTTCCTCCAGTATCTTCTGAAATAATTGAAATCCCTAATTTCGTTAATTCTAGCTTTACAGCCTCAACATTTCGCGGACCAATCTTCATCATTTCACTTGCGCCGGAAAACTTGAACATTTGAGCTCCGCCTGCCAGCTTTGCCTGAATACGATAAGATCTAGCCCCAGCATTTTTCATTTTTTTTACTAACTCAACCACAGCAGTATCTGCGTACTTTGCTAAATTAATCGATCCAGCTTTTGCATAAGCGGAATGTGGGAGCATAATATGAGCAAGCCCAGCTATTTCACTAGACGGATCATAGAGCACAACTCCTACACACGATCCTAATCCTGTGGTTCGGATCATATGTGGTGCACGAACAATATTCATATCTGCTATGCCAACTTTTATCACTTGAACCTCATCTCTCATTGATCGCAACTCCTAATGATTTGAAAATAATTTCAAAAGAGGAAGGATCAGGCAAAAGGAAAAAGCGGCCATTAACGTCTTCATTAAAATTTGATTCATCATCAAAAATCGCAGTATCAACTACAATAGCATAGTCACTTACTTGTGATACCTCAATTAATCCAGTGCTAATGATGGCTCCAAACATATCAATACTTAATCCCGGTACAGACGGATATAAAGACAAATTCGTAAAATCCGATAACGAAGACAGATAAGAACCTGCTAAAATGTTCCCGAGCTCTTGGAGAGCTGAAACTCCTAATTCATCATACGGTGGGGTTTCAAATGTGAACAAAGGATCCCCTATCATTCGTTGAATAAAGATAGAGGCTTGCTTTATTGGCAGAACAAAGAACATACTTCCAGGTGCATCTCCTTCAATCCTAAGAAATACACCAGCAACAATATTCTCTGCTCCCCCCTCCATTTCCATCATTTCATTGAAAGAAACAACCTTTACACTGGGCACCTTCATATCAATTTTTTGATTCAAAAGTTTTGAAAGAGAGGTTGCGGCATTTCCAGCACCGATATTCCCAATTTCTCTCAAAATATCTAAATGAATCAAGGTGATTTTTTCTATGTTTCTCATTGATTTACCCTTCTAATCTATTTAGTAGGAATGCATTTCGATCAAGTACTTTAGACAAGTCTATAACTGTAATTAATCTTTTTTCTAAATTAACTACTCCACCAATAAAATCCACCTCTGAATTTTTGGTTATATCTGGTGAAGGTTGGATATTGTCATTATGAATATCAAGTACATCGTTTGCTTCATCTACAATTAATCCAACTTCTATTTCCTCTACATTGACAATAATCACACGAGAATGATTGGAGTATTCAACCTCTTTAATTCCAAATCGATTTCTTAAATCAATGACTGGAGTTACTACACCTCGCAAATTCATTACACCTTTAACAAAATGAGCAACATTTGGAACTCTTGTTATAGGTAATATTTTTTCAATTGATCGAACTTGATTTACTGGAATTGCATACTCATTTTCACTTAACTGAAAAATAATCATTTTTTGATTCTCGATTATTTCAGACATCCATATCACTCCTTTTACCAAACTGTTTCTAAGACCATTTTATGTAAGTAAGGCATTACAATCGATTATTAACGCTACCTTTCCATCCCCTAGAATTGTTGACCCTGAAACAGCTGTTATTGGCGTTAAGTAATGACCAAGTGACTTGAGAACAATTTCTTGTTGACCTATAAAAGAATCAACAATCAGCCCAGCCATTTTATCTCCTTTTTTTATGATTACAACAGAATAAAAATCGTCTGTATCCTTCACCCCCGGCACCTCATAAATATCTTTTAAATAGATTAGTGGAATGACTTTTCCCCTTAAATCGATCAGTTCTTGGTTATGTGAATGGAGAATTTCAGATTTTTGAATAATAGCTGTCTCAATAATGGATGAAATCGGGATACAATATGTTTCATTTTGAACATCAACTAACATGACTGAAATTATAGACACTGTTAAAGGTAATTGAATGGAAAATTTAGACCCTTTCTCCACTTGAGAATCGATGGATACCTTTCCACCAAGAGACTCAATTTTACTTTTAACAACATCAAGTCCTACACCTCTACCAGAAATATCAGAAATTTTATCAGCTGTAGAAAAGCCTGATGAAAAAATTAGCTCGTATATCTCTGAATCTGTTAATGTTGATGCATCTTGTTCGTTAATAATCTCTTTTGATAACGCCTTCTGAAGAACTTTTTCTTTAATAATCCCTGCTCCGTCATCTTCAATTTCTATAAAAATATGATTCCCGCTATGGTATGCTTTTAAAACGACCGTTCCTTCTTCATTTTTACCTTTTTCTCTTCTTTCTTTAGGCATTTCAATACCATGATCAATAGCATTACGAATTAAATGAACAAGAGGATCACCAATTTCATCAATAACGGTACGATCTAATTCTGTCTCAGCTCCTATTATTTCTAGATTGATTTTTTTATGTAATTCTCTAGTTAATTCGCGTACCATACGAGGAAATCGATTGAAAACTGTCTCAATAGGTACCATTCTCATATTTAAAATAATATTCTGTAAATCTGCAGAGACTCTAGACATCCGTTCCACTGTTTCTTGTAGCTCTAAATTGTTCAATTCATGAGAAATTTGTTCAAGTCTTCCGCGATCAATGACTAGTTCTTCAAAAAGGTTCATTAAAATGTCCAATCGGTCTATATTGACTCGAATTGTTTTACTTGCTGTATTTTTTAATGAAGAAGTTTCATCTTTTTTTGGCTCATTCTTTCTCTGAACACTTTCAGTTGTCATTTCCTGTACTTCAACGGTTGTATCATCGGTTGGAGTTTGTTCCACGTTCTTATCCCTTTGTCGAATCGTTTGAACTGAGATTGGCTGCACATCAACTTTTTCAATTTCTGAAATATTAAGTATGCTTTCTTGAATGTTGTTTGCTGTTTCATTTGTTATCAATGTTACAATAAAATGATCATCAAATTTTTCTTCTTCAAGCTCTTCGACAGTTGGATTTGATTTAATGACTTCTCCTATTTTTTCAAACACATCAAAGATCATAAATACTCGAGCAATCTTTAATAGACAGTCTTTTCTTAATTGTATAAGAATTTCATAACAAGAAAATCCTTGCTCAGTAGATTGCTGAAGGACAGTAAGCTCAAATTCATCATACGTGGATCTTGCAATCGAGTCGATTTGGTCTTCACGACCCTCTTTTTGAATAGGCCCCTTTATTTCTATTTGTCCACGAGAAGCCAATTTTTCTACCGTCTCAGCAATATCCCTTTTTCCGTCACCACCTTCTGTTATGGATTGGAGCATTGTTTCTAAATCATCAACCGCTAAAAAAACGACATCAAGCAGCTCTGGAGTAACCCTCGTTTTTCGATTTCTTATATCATCAAGAACATTTTCCATTTGATGAGTTAATTTCGCAATGTCTTCAAAGCCCATAGTAGCTGCCATACCTTTTAATGTATGTGCTGATCTAAATATTTCATTTATGATATTTACATCTTCTGGATTTTTCTCTAATACTAATAGATGATCATTACAAGCTTGTATATGCTCTTTGCTTTCTTCTATAAAAATCTCTAAATATTGATTCATTTCCATTAGCAATCGACTCCTCGGCGTTAAACATATTTCATTATTAAGCTAGCAATTTTTTCAACTAATTCAACTTTATCTACAAAACTTGTCTCAATCGCTGCTTTTGGCATTCCGAAAATGATAGCCGTTTCTTTTGATTCCGCTATTGCTAGAACATTAGTATTTTTCTTTAAAGAAACAAGCCCTTTCGCTCCATCAGAACCCATTCCGGTCATGATAACAGCTATGATGGAGTATTGAGTTATTTTACTAATAGAATTAAATAAAACATCAACGGATGGTCTAAGACCATTAATCGGTGGAGACTGATCAAGCTGAATGGCTAAAGATGTTCCGATAGCTCTTACACTCATATGGAATCCACCAGGAGCAATATAGGCGGTCCCATTCTTAATAAGCTCCCCTTCCTCTGCTTCTTTAACATTAATTTCAGCTAAAGAATTTAAGTGCTTGGCTAATGATTTGGTAAAGCTTGGCGGCATATGTTGAACAACGAGTATTGGAGCTGATATGTTCTTAGGAAGCTTTGATAATACTTGCTGCAATGCTCTTGGTCCACCAGTAGAAGTACCAATACATATTATTTTTTTCGACAAATGATTCCATGAATTTACAGAAGAGACAGCCTTCGAACTACATAGTTCTATTTTACTACAATCTTCTACATTTAAAGTAGAACTATTTGACCTTTTTGAGAATTTAATCATACTTTGTATATTTGCTTTACACGCAGATATTACTTTTTCTTGAAGTTGAACCTTAATTTTATACAAGTCAAGGGAAATAGCACCTGAAGGTTTTGCAATAAAATCAACTGCTCCTAACTGGATGGCTTGAAGAGTAGATTCTGCTCCTTCTTTAGTTAAGCTGGAAAGCATGACTACTGGAACAGGATTTTCTTTCATAATGATTTTTAGAGCTTCAATTCCATTTAATATAGGCATTTCTACGTCCAAGGTGACAACTGTTGGTTTAAGCTGTTTCACTTTCTTAATAGCATCTTCACCATTACGAGCTGTACCAATTACTTGAATAAGCGGATTTTCCGAAAGAAATTCAGTGATTAGCTTTCTCATAAAGGCAGAATCATCAACGATTAGTACTTTTATGATTTCCATTCATGCCACTTCCTTTTTGGTTCCTTCATGACCTTTATGATATCTCTATTTATTTTGGCTGTTTTCGTATAGATTCTTGCTTTTAAACGTGCAGCCTGCATACACTTCGCTTTCCGTGGGCGAGCGTCAAGCCTCCTCGTCGCATACGCTCCTGCGGGGTCTCGCCTTTCTCGCATTCCCACAAGAGTCTACGTGTGCAGCTGCTCCGAAACGTTTCTCCCAATGTTTTTTATCTCAAAAGCAACAAACTTTGGAAAAACAGCCTTTATTTTTGAACGAAATTGATTAATCTTGTCAAAAAGGAATGCTTACTTGATTGATTTACTGGTCTATTACAATAACGATCTGTCATGCTGTGGAGTGCTTTTGATGCTGGTGATTTATCATTTAGTAAAATAAATGGAACTTGCATACGAACTGCAAGCTGAACGGCTCTATCATTTGGCACCATTCCAAGGCTCAAACATTCTCTGCCCAAAAAGTGATGCAATACTCTATTAATTCGTATATATGTATCTAAACCTTCTCTATCCGATACAATTTGGTTAACAACAAGATAAAAAGGGATATGAGCATTTTTCAAATGTATAAATTTCATTGCTGCGTATGCATCTGTAAGGGATGTCGGCTCTGGGTTTGTAATCATGATAATTTCATCTACCGAGAGGATGAATTTAATGGATTCATGATTAATACCTGCACCCATATCAAGAATGATATAGTCGTATTCGTCTATTATTTGTAAAAGTTCATTAGTAAATTTTTCAAATGCCTCTTCATTTATACTGATAAGATGTAATAATCCTGAACCACCTGCTATATAATGAATCCCTTTTGGGCCTTCTGTAATTATATCAGTGAGCGAAATATTGTTCTCAAAGAAATCCGTTATCGTGTATTGGGCTTTACACCCCATCAATACATCAATATTCCCCATCCCTATATCCATATCAAAAAGTAATATTGAATGACCTTTTTGAGAAATTGATATTGAAAAATTCAAGGAGAAATTAGATTTACCAACACCGCCTTTTCCACTTAATACTGCGACTACCTTTTGTTTCTTCTGTTTTTCCATACGTTGAAACTGTTGGCGTAATCTTTCAGCTTGGTCCTTCATTATTCAACCTCAACGACTCTGTGTATTACATCTTCTGGTTTAGCTGTAATGATATCATCAGGAACATTCTGACCATTTGTTATATACGCGACACCTTTTTTGTATTTCATCATAAGATTAATCATTGCACCAAAAGTTGCCGTTTCATCAGCTTTTGTAAATATAAATCTATCAATTGGTATGGCACTTATTTGAGAATATATTTCTTCCATATCCTCTTGTTTCGTTGTTAAAGATAAGACAAGAAATGTTTCCATTTCTTCATTAAATTGCATCAAACCTTTCAAATCATCTACATTTTGTCTATCTCTAAAGTTTCTTCCTGCTGTATCGATTAATACGAGATCAAAATGATTAAAGCGGTTTGATGCCTTTTTTACGTCTTCTAAGTTATAACAAACTTCAAGGGGGACATTTAATATACTTGAATACGTTTTTAATTGATCAATTGCCGCTATGCGATACGTATCTGTTGTAATAAAGGCAACCTTTTTATTAAATTTCAAAACACATTCAGCAGCAATTTTTGCTAAAGTAGTTGTTTTTCCAACACCCGTGGGTCCTATAACATTAACAAATTTTTTTTGAAAGGTGATCCCGCCAAATGAATACTTTGATATTTTTTTATAGAGTATATCATTTAACCATGAATCAACTTCTGGATAAGGTGCCTTTACTCCTGAAGAATACCATCTTTCAATCATTTCTTTTAATAACTGTTGCTGTATCTTCTTATCAATTTGCTGGTACGCAAGCTTCTGTTGAATTTTTTTTATAGGAACTGGATAATTTACATTTATCACATTCGATGATTCCGCCAAGTTAAAAAATGCTTCTTTAAGCTGCATTACCTCAATTGATAACTTTGAGACCGTAACATCTGCATTTTTAATTTGTTCCTTTTCAAATGCTAAATTTGACTTTTCAACAGGATGGGAAGAAGACTTTTGATATGATTCATTTACAGGTGCTTGTTTTGGATGTTCATGAATGTTTGAATCAACTGCTGCAAGCACTTCGATACTTCTTTTTTTAAATAAACCAAAAATTCCACCAGAATGGACTACCTCTGAATTAAGGATGATTGCATCACTGCCAAGCTCTGAACGAATGATCTTCATTACTTGAGGCATAGAAGGTGCAACAAATTTTTTCACTTTCACTAAATATTCACCACCCCAACACTTTGAACTTCAATATTTGTTTCTAGCTCATTATAAGAAATGACAGGAATATTTGGAAAATACCTTTCTATTAGCTGCCTAATATACATTCTTATATTTGGTGAGCAAAGAATGATTGAGGATTGCTCCATTATTGATAATTGCTCAATTTGTAAACTAATAGACTTTATAATTTCTTGAGACATGGTTGAATCTAGTGACAAATAGTTCCCATGCTCTGTTTGTTGTATACTATCTGCTATAAGTTTCTCAACTTTCCCTGAAAGCGTAAGGACTTTAATCACACTGCCATTTTGAGAATACTGATTGGTAATTTGCCTTGCTAACGCTTGCCGTACATATTCAGTTAAAAGCTCTGTATCAATTGTCATTTTTCCAAAATCAGCGAGTGTTTCAAAAATAATTGGTAAATTCCTAATGGATACGTTTTCTCGCAATAATTTTGCTAATACTTTTTGTACTTCTCCTACTGATAAAGGGTTAGGAGTTACTTCTTCAACTAATATTGGATATGTTTCTTTCAAGTGATCAATTAATTGTTTCGTCTCCTGGCGGCCCAATAACTCATGAGCATTTGCTTTAATCACTTCAGTAATATGTGTTGATACAACAGATGGAGGATCTACAACTGTATAACCAAAAATCTCCGCCTGCTCCTTCATTTCTTCACTAATCCACTTTGCCGGAAGACCAAATGCTGGTTCAATCGTATCTATTCCATCTAACGTATCATCTTCTACACCTGGACTCATCGCTAAGAAATGATCTAATAAAAGTTCTCCTCGAGCCATTTCATTGTCCTTTATTTTAAGCCTGTATTCATTTGGCTGTAATTGAATATTATCCCTTATTCTAACAACAGGTATAACGACTCCTAATTCTAGTGCTAATTGCCTTCTTATCATCACGATTCGATCTAGTAAATCGCCGCCTTGGTTTGTATCTGCAAGTGGAATTAAACCATACCCAAACTCAAATTCAATGGGATCTACATTTAATAAGCCTACGACGCTTTCCGGGCTTTTCATCGTATCCGTTTGCTGCTCTTCCTCTAAATCCTGCAACTGATCTAAATTTGATTTTGGTTTTTGAGAAAAGGAATATCCACCCAACAAAAGGAGGACTGCAATCGGAATGGTTAACAAGTCATTTATAGGCGTGAAAAGTCCTAGCAGAAAAATCGTTCCTGAAGTAACATATAGCATTTTTGGATAAGCTAAAAGCTGAGATGTAATATCCTTTCCGATATTCCCATCAGAAGCTGCTCTTGTCACAACAATCCCTGTTGCAGTAGAAATTAATAGGGCAGGAATTTGACTGACAATACCGTCTCCTACCGTTAATAATGAAAAGTGTGATGCTGCGTCTGCAATGCTCATTCCCTGCTGCATCATTCCGATAAGAATTCCAAATACTAAGTTTATGATGACAATAATGATGCCAGCGATTGCATCTCCTTTTACAAACTTACTTGCTCCATCCATTGCTCCATAAAAATCAGCCTCTTTGCTAACCTTCTCACGTCGTTCACGCGCTTCATGCTCAGAGATTATTCCAGCATTTAGATCCGCATCAATACTCATTTGTTTTCCAGGCATTGCATCAAGTGTAAATCTAGCAGCCACCTCAGAAACACGTTCAGACCCTTTCGTTATGACAACGAATTGAATGATAATGAGGATTAAAAATACAACCAGCCCAACAATGACATTTCCTCCAACCACAAATGTACCAAAGGTCTCGACTACTCCACCACCATCGCCTGTTGACAAAATGGATCTTGTTGTCGATACATTCAGACCTAATCGAAATAATGTCAGGAGCAATAATAAGGAAGGAAAGATGGAAAATTGCAGTGGTTCACTCATATTCATCGATGTAAGCAACACCAGTAAAGCTAGTGAAATGTTCAGCATAATTAATATGCTAAGCAACCAAGTAGGAAATGGAATGATGAGCATAGCTACAATTAATATAACACTTAATAATACCGATAAATCTCTCGCTGACATTTTTCAATCTCCTAACATAATAAGAAAGATAAAGTGAAACTTCCATCAGTGGGGGTTTTCCGACATACAGGAAGTACTAGTACAGACAATGCGACAGGACGTCGCGCTTTTGTCAACTTCATCCCCCATTGATGGTTTGTTGAACCAATCACGCTCATACATGCCACTTCCTGTGGCATTCGCCTGACTAGGACGTCCTGTCCGTCGTCGGGCTTTTACGGGCAGTTATCCCCCACCTTCGCTTCTTCGATAATTCTAAAGCTTAGAGGTGGAGGTCTTACTGCCCGTTAATGCGGGATAAAAGAAGCATTACTAATTAATCTTGTTTTTTGTTCTATATACATATGCAAGAATTTCTGCAACAGCCTTAAAGAATTCTTCAGGAATGACCTCTCCGATTTCAATTTGACTGTATAAAGCTCTTGCTAACGGGCGATTTTCTACCATTATTACATTATTTTCCTTAGCAATCTTTTTAATTTTTAGGGCAATGAAATCTACACCTTTAGCTACTATAAATGGTGCGGTGTGCTTTCCGTCCTCATATTTAAGTGCAATTGCATAATGTGTAGGATTTGTAATCACGACATCAGCTTTAGGAATTTCTTGCATCATTCTTCTCATTGCTATTTCTCTTTGTTTTTGCTTAATTTTTGACTTTATAAAAGGATCCCCTTCTGTGCCTTTATGCTCATCCTTAATATCTTGTTTTGACATACGAATATTTTTTTCATAATCAAATTTTTGATATATGTAATCAAGAATAGCGAGGAAAAGCAGTGCGATAGATGAAAAAATCCCCATTTGAATGACGATACTTGCTAAGCTTGAAAGAGAGGCCCCAATTGATTTGTGTGATAACAAAATCAATTCTTCTTTATTTTTCCAAATAACAATAAAAGTGATAAATCCGACAATACCAATTTTTAAAATGGATTTAAACAATTCAACAACCGCACGTAATAAGAAAATCCTTTTAAAGCCAGATATAGGATTTAATTTATCCAGCTTAAATTGAATTGTTTCTGTAGAAAATATAAATCCAACCTGCATGTAGTTTGTAATCATTCCAGCCACAGCTGCAACTGCCATGATAGGTCCAACTATGAAAAAAAGATCTTTAAGTACAGAGTAAAAAAAACTTATCACATTGTTCTCTGATAGCTCTAATAGCATAAAATTTTCAAATGAATGTTTAAACAAGTGAAGCACATGATCTTGTAAATAGGGACCTGCAAAAAAAAGAAAAAGGAAAACAGCTAATAAAATTAAGGAAGTATTAACATCCTGACTTTTTACGACCTGTCCTTTTTTTCTTGTATCTTGACGCTTCTTCGGAGTTGCTTTTTCTGTTTTCTCACCCGCAAAATATTGTAAATCAAGGGAAATCCATTTCATTTAAGAGCCCCCTAATAGCAGCATCATATCATGCATAATTTTTAACATCGTTTCAAATAACTTCGTAATCACGGTGATCATTACACTTATAATAGCTATTAAAATAGCAAAACTTACACCGATCTTTAATGGAAGGCCAATGACAAAAACATTTATCTGCGGGACAGTTCTTGCGACTATACCTAAAGCTACATCAACAAGAAAAAGACTCCCTACAACTGGAATAGCCATTTGAAAAGCGATTAAAAACATAAGATTAAAAGCCTTCATGACAGATACCACAAATCCTTCATTGCCTAGGTGAATCCATGGCTGGTCGACAGGGATAAAATGATAACTGCTCATAATTCCATCTATTAACAAGTGATGCCCATTTACGGTAAGTAGAAAGAAAAGAGCAATTGTATTCAAAAATTGTCCCATTAGCGGGCTTTGTGATCCTGTTTGCGGATCGATTACATTCGCAATCGTAAAACCCATTTGAAAATCAATGAAACCACCCGCAATTTGAATGGCAGAGAGAATCAAGTACGCAATAAATCCTAAAAAAATGCCTACAAATGCCTCTTTTAATATTAATAAGAAATAAAAACCATCGATCTCTACATTTTGGGCATCATTGGAAAAAAATAATATCCAGGCAAGAAAAAAACCAAGACCAATTTTTTGTGAATTCGGAATGGTCCGATATGAAAATATCGGCATCATAAGAAAAAAAGCTGTAACTCTTACAAAAATCAACAAAAAAATAGGGAATTTATCTATATAATTAATCATTTCGTTCAGCCTACAAATCTAGTTAAATTCGAAAATATTTCATTTGCATAAGAAAGCATTTTGCTTAACATCCATGGCCCAAAAAAGATAATGCCTAATAACACAGCAATAATTTTTGGAACAAATGCTAAAGTTTGTTCTTGTATTTGTGTAGCCGCTTGAAAAATACTTATTATTAATCCAACAACAAGGGCAATTAATAATAACGGTCCACACACAATTAACACGGTCATAATTCCCCGCTCAGCAATAGAGATTACTGCTTCTGAAGTCATTTTTTTCACCTGCTTAAAAGCTTTGTAAAAGTGATTTAACTACTAAATACCACCCATCTACTAAAATAAATAGAAGAATTTTAAATGGTAAAGAAATCATAACTGGTGGTAGCATCATCATTCCCATTGACATTAATACACTTGCGACAATCATGTCTATAACAAGAAAAGGAATAAATATCATAAAACCAATTTGAAAAGCAGTTTTTAACTCACTAATCGCATAAGCTGGAACTAGTGTCGTTAAAGGAATATCTTCAATGGATTTTGGTCTATCTGCATTCGAATATTCTAAAAAGAGTGCTAAATCCTTCTGTCTCGTATGTGCACTCATAAATTCTTTAAAAGGAACAGCTGCTTTTTCATATGCCTCATCCAAATTAATTTCTTCATTAAATAAAGGTGTTAAAGCTTGATCATTTACCTTTTGAAAGATAGGTGCCATAATAAAAAAAGTTAAAAAAAGTGATATACCCACAATTACTTGATTTGGTGGCATTTGCTGAGTTCCAAGCGCTGTTCTGACAAAGGAGAGAACAATGACGATTCTAGTAAAGGATGTCATTAAGATAAGAATACTAGGAGCTAGCGAAAGAACTGTTAATAATAAAAACAGCTTTACAGAAGTTGACACATTTTCTGGTGAACTGTTTTGAAAAAAATCCATAAACTCATTCATCTTCTGGTTTTCCTTTCTCCTCTAGCTCCATAAACTTATTTTTTCTTCCTTGAACAAGCTCATTCAAATGATTTTTTAACATTACTTGAAAATGAGAGCCATTTTTATGATGAACAGATGAGCTTTTTTTCATTTTATTCAGCACCTTTGTCACAATATCGCTTGGTTGGGTCATTTGGTCCATTCGTTCATTGTATTCCTTAATTATCCTGTTATATTCATCATGATCTGTTATTTCCTTTAAAAGTTGAATGCTTTCTCCAACTCCGATGACTAATAATTGATTTCCTACTTTAATGATTTGAACAGATCTATTTGTGCCTAGTGAGGTACCACCTAAATTTTCTATTAACTGAGAACTGCCAAAACTTTTATTCTTTTTATTGATCATTTTTAGCAAATAGTAAAGCAAGAAAACAACAAAAATAGTTGCCATGATCATTTTGAAAAAATCTATTATATTCAATCCAACGCTCTCTGAAACTTGTTTCTTATCATTGTTTTTTGTTTGATTTGTAAATTGATTATCACAACTTTTAGGATTTTCTATGCATTCCTTAACGCTGTTATTAAGCTGCTCTGCATAGGCTTCCGTATGAAAACCTAGCAGAGCAATCATCAATAGGAGCAGATAAGGCATTTTTTTTATTCGATTTAGCATTTATTTGCACCCTTTACTACCCAATATTGCTTATCCTAATGTTTTTGAAATGGCTTCGATAACTCGATCCGCTTGAAAAGGCTTAACAATAAAATCCTTCGCACCAGCTTGAATAGCATCTATTACCATCGCTTGCTGCCCCATAGCCGAACACATAATAACTTTTGCATTCGAATTAATTTTTTTAATCTCTTTTAAAGCTGTAATACCATCCATTTCAGGCATTGTAATATCCATAGTAACTAAGTCTGGTTGATGTTCCTTATATTTTTCAATAGCTTGAATCCCGTCTGCAGCCTCAGCGACAACATCAAATCCATTTTTTGTTAGAATATCTTTAATCATCATTCTCATAAATGCCGCATCATCAACAACTAATATTTTATTCGCCATATTCTACAAACCCCCAACTTTATCTTAATTTTTTTATACGGTCGCTTTGACTAAGAATATCTGTGACCCTAACTCCAAAATTTTCATCTATTACGACTACTTCCCCTTTTGCAATAAGTCTTCCATTTATCAGAATATTCACTGGTTCTCCAGCTAAATTATCTAACTCTATGATAGATCCTGCTGATAGCTCTAAAATTTCTTTGACAGAACGTTTAGTTCTCCCCAACTCAACCGTAATTTCCAATGGAATATCCATTAGTACATTTAAATTTTTCACCTCAGCTTCAGGCAATGTATAAGGTTCAAAATCAGTAAAAACGGCCGGTTGGACTTTAGGCTGTTCTCCTCCAGTAAAGCTATTGCCAAAATGCTGTGAACTACTAACATTTTTTTGATCCTTTGAATATGTACTTTGCATAGACTCATATTGATTTCTTTCTTCATGATGGCCTATAGAATCAAAAGATTGTTTAGAACTCAAGTTTTGTTCTAAATGATTTTCGCTCAAATTAGAAGAAGATGATTTTTCCTCTGAAGCAGTTTCCTGAGGATTTAACAATTCTTCCACCATACTTTTTGCAAAATGAATAGGGAGTAATTGCATGATTTTTGAATCTATGATTTCCCCGATTTTCAATCTAAAAGAAGTTTTAACTAGCAGCTCATCTTCAGGAATTCGATTTGTACCTTCACCTTCTTTAACATTTAATACATCTATGGAAGGCGGTGAAATATCGACTATTTTATTGAAAATTGTAGACATAGAAGTAGCTGCAGAACCCATCATCTGGTTCATCGCTTCTTGGACAGCACTGATTTGAATTTCGCCTAATGAATCCGGCAAATTTGTACCATCTCCACCTAGCATGATGTCAGCAATAGCAGAAGCATCTCCTTGTTGAAATACTAAAAGATTACTACCAGTGAATCCTTTCGTAAAATGAACTTGTATAGCAATATATGGTTCTGGAAATTCATGTATCAATTTACTTTTTTCAATTACTTGCACTACTGGAGTAGTAATGTCAACCTTTTGATTTAATAAAGCTGACAAAGCTGTTGCAGAGCTTCCAAAGGAAATATTCCCTATTTCTCCCAATGCATCTATCTCTATAGTCGATAAGGAAGGATTTATTTCATAGGAATCTTCTTTACTAGAAGATTGGGAGTAATCATTTCCTTTTAATAAGGCATCTATTTCATCTTGTGAAAGCATCTCATTACTCATCATGTTCATCTCCTTCCTTTAATGCATGTAATATTTGAATAGCTTGTTTTTTCGTTACTTTTCCTGGTTGTCCAACAAATTTGGGGATCCCGCTAACATTTATGATTAAAGGCTGATTAATTCTTTGATTTAATTCAATAACATCTCCGGGATCTAGTGTTAATAAATCTTGAATCGAAATATTCGTCCTCCCTAGTTCTGTTGTAAGCTCTATAATTGATTGTTGAATCCCTTTTTCCAGTCTTTCAATATCCTCTTTTTCTGGATCCTTTCTTTCATTTTGCATCCAGTATCGAACGGATAATTTTGGGATTACTGATTCCAGCACAACATATGGAATGCAAATATTGATCATTCCACTGTTCTTATTAATAGTAGTATTTAATGAAATGACAATAACTGTTTCATTTGGTGATACCATTTGTAAAAATTGTGGATTCACTTCAAAGTCAGTTAAGATCGGATCAATATCCGATATTGTCGCCCACGCTTCTCTTAAATGTTCAAAGGCCCGTTCAAATATATTTGACATTATTTTCGTTTCAATTTCAGTTAATTTTTCAAATTTATGATTGCTTGAGCCGCTTCCTCCTAACATTCGCTCCATCATCGTATATGCTATATTAGGATTCACCTCCATTAGGACCCTTCCTTCTAGTGGAGGTACTTCAAACACATTTAAGATCGTCATCTTAGGTATTGATCGAATAAATTCTTCATAAGGTATTTGGTCAGCTGAGGAAACGGTTATTTGTACATACGTTCTCAATTGCGCTGAAAAATAGTTGGTTAATAACCTGGCAAAATTCTCATGAATTCTTGTTAAGCTGCGTATTTGATCTTTAGAAAACCTTAAAGCTCTTTTAAAATCATAGATCTTTACTTTTTTCTCAGATTGTTCTTTTTTTAATGCTTCAGCATCCATTTCACCAGTTGACAAAGCTGATAAAAGGGCATCTATTTCATTTTGTGATAGAACCTCTCCTGACAATGTATCACCCCCTATGTGAACCAAATTCATTTTAATAGTAATTGATCATTCTATTAATGAAGGTTTTTTCTGTTGAACTATACGAAGAGGTTAGTTCTTTCCAATCATTGTAAAAGAGATTCTGTAACATAGACTTTTTCTATTTTCCCATCTTGCATTAGTTCATTAATTTTATTTTTTAGCTCAGTTTCTAAATTTACTTGCCCTTGTTTCCCCTTTAGATCATCCGGTTTTTTTTCAGATAATTCTTGGATAATAATGTTTTTAACCTGAAAATCTCTTTTTTCTAGTTCAGTTTTCGCTTTTTTACTATCCGTTTGTATTTTAAAAGAGATACGGATGTAATCATCGCTTGCTAGGTTGGTTGTAATTTGGGGAACATCTACAGATTCCTCTAAAACCTCATCTATAGATGGAGTATTTGATTTGTCTGTATTCATAAGCTTTAAATAAATAAATAGTCCAACAGCACTTAAAAGAACTAAGATCATTACCCAGATAAGCACCTTTGTTAACATACTACTATTCTTCATGATCACTTTCCCCACATAAATCTAGTCCAAATAAATTGATAGATTTGTAATAATCTAAAACGCTATTAACGATTTGTTTCTCAGTTTCCTTTACAACATATTTTCTCCCGTTTGTTAACATTAGTGTTGTATCTGGAAAAGATTCGATTGTTTCTATAAACAAGGCATTAATGAAAAACGGTTTTCCATTTAAGCGAGTTACTTTAATCAATGTACTAATTAGAGAATGACCATTTAAACATATTCTTCGAAAAAAGTGTTTCTAGCTTTATTATAAATCGAAAAAACATGAGTCTAAAGGTCACTCTCTTATCCTGGTCATATTAAAATATAACAATTCATAACAAAACATATTAAAATAACCAGGACTCACCTCCTTTAGTTATTTTTTAAATACCAGAAAATTTTGTTGAATCTCCAAATTAATTTTAAAGGTTTTATCCCATATCTTTTAAGAATTTTTCCATCG
>NZ_VATK01000014.1 GCF_006546985.1 Bacillus sp. 03113 | reverse complement strand
AAGGGCGATTCATCACCCACCTAAATGCTAACGCATTTTGAGGAAGGAGTCTTCTCGCATAAAAATGATAAAAAATTGGTAAAAGAGGATGCGATCTGAAGCATCCCCTCAACGATTACTGTTGTGAGTTTTGGCGTTTTGTTGGGTGAATCGCTTTGTTAAGCTCTTCAGCTGCAATCGTTTGTTTGACTGTATCTCCATTTGGTTGACCTTTTTGACTGTATCCTTTTTCACGTTTTTGACTCATATTTTTCTCCTTTCTTACACGCAATCATTTAATAACGTGTGTTTGTTTGAATAAAAATATACGCAGATAAAGGTGTGAAAGTATGAAGCAGCATGAGTGGATAGGAATTGACCATGTCCAATTAGCAGCACCTAAGGGCTGCGAAGAAATAGCGCGATCATTCTACGGTATGCTACTTGGTTTAATAGAGCTTGAAAAACCAGAGCATTTAAAAAAACGCGGCGGATGCTGGTTTCAGTGTGGCAATCAAGAAATACATATCGGAGTTGAAGTTGAATTTTCACCTGCAAAAAAAGCGCATCCAGCTTTTAGGGTGAAAAATTTAAGTGGATTAGAGGAGCGTTTAAAAGAGGGAGGGATAGAGTTAAAAGAAGATATACCGATAAATGGGAGGAGAAGATTCTTTGCTTCCGATCCTTTTGGAAATAGGGTAGAATTTTTAGAGTATGAAGGATAGAGTCTTCGTTAAATAGTGAGGGATATAGATGAAAAAAAGACAAAAAGCAGTAAAAAATGATGATAAACCAGTGACATTGGGTGATGCGTTAGGCAAAGATTTAATGCAAAAGCTAAAGGATACAAAAGCGCAGTTAAAAGCAGAAGAATTGCAAAAGCAGAAGGAAGAGGAAGAAAGAAAACGCGAAGAAAAGAGGATGAAGGAAAAAAATAAATCATTTGAAGAATTGCTAAATGAAAGTTCATTTAATTGGAAAGATTTTAAGTAAGCCTTCTAAATAAAAGAGGAGACAAACAAGTGCAATGAATTGCTTGTCTCCTTTTTTATTAACTTCTTATGATTGATAACGCCATCCGACGGATGAAGTGATGTCAGAGCGTCATGTAAACAAAACTTTTTATCTAGCTTAGTAGTAGAAATTAACGATGCTGTTCGTATTTATTTGCTATCGTCAACTGTTGAATTAATTCAATTTCTTCTTTCGTAAGAGGGGTGCTTTCGATTGCTTTTACGTTCTCCTTTAATTGTTCAACTGAGCTGGCACCAGCAATGACTGAGGATACAGCAGGATGAGCGAGATTATATTGAAGAGCAATCTCAGTAAAGCTGCGTGATAAAGCAAGTTGTTCTTTCAGTTTTGGAAGCAGCTCAGATAGTTCTTGAAAGCTGTAATCTAAATAGCCATTAGAAGAGGCTTTTTGTAATAATTTATCACTTATTAGCCCTTTTGCCAGTGGACCTCGGGTCACAACTCCTATTTTCTTGTCCTGTAATAAAGGCAGAGCTTCTTCTTCTGGACGTCGGTCTAATAAGCTATATTGCATCATCACAGACACAATCGAAGATTTATTTGCATATTCTCGAATAACATTAGGACGGATGGAAGATATGCCATAGTATCGAATAAATCCTTCTTCCTTTAACTCTTCAAATGCCTCAATGGTTTCTTCAATCGGGTCATCAATCGTTCCGCCATGCAGCTGATACAAATCAATATATTCCGTTTGCAGCCTTAGTAAGCTTTGTTTGACTGCTTCTTTTATGTACTTTTTCGATGGGTCCCAGCTCCAGCCATCCTTCTGCTGATTCCAACGATTCCCGACTTTCGATGCGATAATCACTTTTTCTCGAATAGGCTTTAAAAAAGTGCCTAGCAGTCTTTCATTTTCCCCATAATCATACAAATCAGCTGTATCAAAATAATTGATACCTTTATCCACCGCAGCCTCTAAAATAGGATAGGCTTGCTTTTCATCTGTTCCTAAAGACATGCAGCCTAAACCAAGCTCTGATACAAGTAAATCCGATTGGCCTAATTGTCTTTTTTTCAAAACAACCACCTCGCTTTTTGATTTAATTACATTTTAGCGAAGTGGCGAAGAATTTTGTAATTTAAAGCTTGTTATTTTGATTGACTGTGTTAATCCAATCCTTTAAAAATCGATGTTTTTGGCTATATACCTTCAGTTGATGACGTATTTCCCATGCTTTTCCGGCCAAAATGATTCCATTTTGATTTACATAGATTTTCATCTCTTCACTTCCTTTTGTCATCTAGTATTCCAATCTTTGTAAAACGAATACGTTAGCATTTCAATAGCAGGTGTAGCTTAGTTATGATTGGACAAATATGCTAAAATGTATGCATACGAAACGAATTTAGAACAGGAGTGTTGGAAGTTGAGTCAATTTGAAGAGAAAACCATTAAGTCGGAGAAAATATTTTCAGGTAGAATAATTCAACTGCAAGTAGATGAAGTGGAGCTGCCAAATGGCAAAACATCTACACGTGAACTTATTAAGCACCCTGGAGCTGTGGCGGTTTTAGCTGTTACAAATGATCAAAAAATTGTAATGGTAGAGCAATATCGTAAACCATTAGAAAGAACACTTATTGAAATTCCAGCAGGAAAACTAGAAGGGAATGAAGATCCTCTTGTTTGTGCAAAGAGGGAGCTGGAGGAGGAAACCGGCTATGGGTGCCATCATCTTGAATTGATTACTTCTTTTTATACTTCTCCCGGATTTGCAGACGAAATTGTTCATCTTTTTTTAGCTAAAGATCTATACAAAAAGGAAAATGCCGCTGGTCTTGATGAAGATGAATTTGTTCAATTACTAGAGATCACACTAGAAGAGGCCCTTCAATATATGAAGGAGCATAAAATTTATGATGCAAAAACAGCGTATGCTGTTCAGTACTTGCAGCTGCAAAAAGCACAGTCTTAATTACATAAATAATAGGGATCGAACATCGTTGTATTCGATCCCAATGTAAGAATACTAAATTCATAACAATGGTTACTCCCTCACTAATGAAAAAACACATGTATCCCTTAGGCTCTTCCCATCAGCACTTAAGCAGTCTTTTCTTAGAATTCCTTCGAGGGTAAACCCTAGTTTTTCCGGGATTTTCCTGCTGTTGGTGTTATCAGGATCACATCTTATCTCGATGCGGTTCGCTTGAAATGAGTCAAAAGCAAACTTTATCAGTGCTTGAACTGTTTCCGTTATGTATCCTTTTTTTTGAAAATATGAATGACACCAATACCCAATTTCAAATTTTCGAACTTCCCAATTAATTCGATGGAAACCGGTCGAACCGACTAACTTCTGATCTTTTTTACGATAAATATGAAGCCTAAAATCCTCTCGCAAAATAAACTGTGCATGTGCTTTTCGAATATTTTCCTCTGTTTCTTCTATGGTTTGCTTTGTATGTACAAATGGCAGCCATTTTTTTAAATCTTCTCTGGATACTTCAATGGCATGAAATAATTCATTTCCATCACCCGGTAAGCAAGGACGAATATACAATCTTTCTGTTTCAATTTTATCTGGAAAATCAATTAATAAATGCTTCATAGCACACCTTCTCTAAATATATTAATGCTAGTATAAGAGATTTTACTTGGGAATATCAACCATTTTAAGAGTTTATAGAAAAGTCATAGAAATAAGAGATTTGCATACACTGTAGTAATTGATTGATAAGAGGAGAGGATGAGCAATGAGAAAAAAAATATCCCAGAACGTTGTCGCAATTCATTTGCAGGAGCATTCCTCCATCTATATGTTTGTCGTTGTTCTATTTTTAATGGGTGTTATATTTGGTGCGGTTGTTGTTAATAGTTTAAACTTTACGCAAAAAGAAGATTTATATTATTATCTCTCACAGTTTTTTGGACAAATATCTAAAGGAAAAATTGCAGCTAGCAAGGATTTGTTTATGCAAAGCTTTTTTCATAATAGTAAATTTATCGGATTAATGTGGATATTAGGAATTTCAATCATTGGGCTTCCTGTCATATTAATATTATTATTTATAAAAGGGATGGTAGTAGGCTTTACAGTTGGGTTCCTTGTCAATCAAATGGGTTGGAATGGTTTTTTATTGTCCTTTGTCTCGGTTTTACCACAAAATCTGATTATTATTCCCATTTTTGTCATGTCAGCTGCTCTGTCAGTTACCTTTTCATTAAAAATGATTAAAAAGCAGTTTATGAAAAAGATGGGCGAGCCGATGCTTCCTTTATTTGGCCGATATACACTCTTTTTAGTCACTGCTGTCCTTTTTCTAATAGCAGCAGCAGGAATTGAAGCCTATCTATCTCCAATTCTCATTCAATGGGTCACAGCTACTGCAAAGTAATGGCTTTGATGATATATGTGAATAATGATTATAATTTAATAATCATTATTTATTTTTAATAATAATGATTTTAGTTTGAAACTTTCCTTCCATCTGATATAATTAGTCAGAGAGCGTCGAGGGAGTGACTTTCAGTATGGAAAGTAGAATTGAAAGAATAAAAAAGCAATTGCATTCATCCAGTTATAAATTAACACCTCAACGTGAAGCAACAGTTAGGGTGTTACTTGAAAATGAAGAAGATCATTTAAGTGCAGAGGATGTATATCTCCTAGTTAAAGAAAAGTCGCCTGAAATAGGTTTAGCAACGGTTTATCGTACGTTAGAGCTGTTGGCTGAACTGAAAATTGTAGATAAAATTAATTTTGGAGATGGCGTATCAAGGTTTGACCTCCGACAAGAGGGAGCAGCCCATTTTCATCATCATTTAGTTTGTATTGAATGTGGAGCAGTTGATGAAATTCAGGAAGATTTATTAGGTGAAGTTGAAGAAATTGTTGAACGAGATTGGAAATTTAAAATAAAGGATCATCGTTTAACCTTTCATGGGATATGCCACCGTTGTCAAGAAAAAAATGAAGAAGAATAAACGAAAAGCCCTTTCTTTTTGGTGAAAAAGAAGGGGTTTTCGTTTTCATAATTACATAACTTTTAGAGGGTTGACTAGTGTCTAGATCCGACGTACAGGATGTACTAGTGCCCATGAAGACATGCGCCGCAGCGTATTTAATCGGCCAAGCCATCGGTAAAAGTCTAGTCAAATCACTCCATAAATCAAATTTTTCTGCGTGATTCACCTTATGCTTTTCACTGATATGCAGGTGCTTCCGCTTTTAATTGGTATATTTCTTGTCCAATCTGGCATAGCTTGTAGGGATGAATGTTAAATTGGGGGAAAAGAAATGGCAAAATGGACAAAGCTTATTCTATATACAATTAAAGTTTTTATCCTTTTTACAGGATGCACGATCCTGTTTTATTATGGTATTATGTGGTTAAATGAAGAATATCAGGATTATCATAGATACGATGAACCAAAGGGAGCTGCCATTAAGGTGAGTACTGCGAATCAGGATGAAGAAGATTGGCTTCATCGATTCATATTGTTTTATCAAATTGGGGAGTAATGTACCATGAAGGATCAATTAAAGGATTTTATTCATTTCTTGCTTGTTGAAAGAGGATTGTCAAAAAACACGATGATATCCTACGAACGAGATTTAAACTATTATATAAACTACTTAATTAACGTAGAAGAAATGAAAAGTTTAAATGAGGTGCAAAGAATTCATATTATTCATTTTTTGGCCTTGTTAAAGGAACAAGGAAAATCATCGAAAACGATTGCCCGGCATATCGCTTCTATTCGGTCTTTTCATCAATTTCTACTTCGAGAGAAAGCTGTGGATCAGGATCCAACTGTCCATATCGAAACACCGAAAACAGAACGAACATTGCCCAAGGTATTAAATATGGAGGAAGTTGAAACATTATTGGATTCTCCTCAAACAAATGATCATTTCGGACTTAGAGATAAGGCTATGCTTGAGCTGCTATATGCTACAGGTATTCGTGTCAGTGAATTAATAGGTCTTAATCAAGGTGATGTTCACTTATCAATGGGTTTTGTTAGATGTATAGGAAAAGGAAATAAAGAGCGGATTATCCCCATTGGGCAGGCAGCAACAAATGCAATTGAGAACTATATAGATAAAGGAAGATTTCATTTTATTTCCAAAAAAAATATAGAAGATGCTTTATTTTTGAATCATCACGGAAAAAGATTAACAAGACAAGGCTTTTGGAAAATATTAAAACGTTTAGCAAACGAGGCTGGAATTCAAAAAGAATTAACTCCTCACACCCTTAGGCATTCTTTTGCAACACACTTATTAGAAAATGGGGCTGATTTAAGAGCTGTTCAAGAAATGCTCGGACATGCTGATATTTCAACCACTCAAATTTATACCCATGTAAGTAAAACGAGATTGAAGGATGTATATAGTAAATTTCACCCACGTGCTTAAAGAACAATTAAAGCTGCATTCAGAATTTTGCAGCTTTTTCTTGTATTACCACTATTGTTAAAAGTAAAATAAAAGACGTCAGACTTCTGACGAATAAATGATCGAAAATTTCGTTATTTTATGATAAGCTATGATCTAGAAGTAATTGAATTTAGCATCCTATAAATGAATACGATATGATAGTAATAGTTAAGAACCATGGCTATAAATTGGAGGAAATGAAATGGCTTCACATACATATAAAAGAATTTTTTTAATTGTTATGGACTCAGTTGGAATTGGGGAAGCCCCTGATGCTGCCAAATTTGGTGATGTTCATGCAGATACTTTAGGTCATATTGCCGAACGAATGAATGGACTGTATATGCCTAATATGGGGAAATTGGGATTAAGTAATATTCGAAGTATTAAAGGAATTGCCCCTGTACCTAAACCTTTAGCCCATTATACAAAAATGATAGAAGCATCCAATGGGAAGGATACAATGACTGGGCATTGGGAAATTATGGGGCTGAATATTGAGACTCCCTTTAAAGTTTTTCCTGAAGGATTTCCTGAAGAATTGCTTTCGGAATTAGAAGCGCGTACAGGCAGAAAAATCATTGGCAATAAACCTGCAAGTGGGACAGCTATTTTAGATGAGCTTGGAGAAGAACATATGAAAACAGGTGCTTTAATTGTCTACACATCTGCGGATTCAGTCCTACAAATTGCTGCACATGAAGAAATTGTCCCATTAGATGAACTTTATAATATTTGTAAAATAGCCAGGGAATTAACGCTAGATGAAAAATATATGGTTGGAAGAATTATTGCAAGACCATTCTTAGGTAATCCTGGAAGTTATAAAAGAACGGCTAATCGCCACGATTATGCATTAAAGCCTTTTGGCAGAACAGTTATGAATGAACTAAAGGATTCGGACTTTGATGTTATTGCAATTGGAAAAATTTCAGATATTTACGATGGAGAAGGAGTCACACAATCATTGCGCACTATTTCGAATATGGACGGAATGGATAAGCTTCTTCAAACATTAGAAATGGAATTTACCGGGATCAGCTTTCTAAATTTAGTCGATTTCGATGCACTTTATGGTCATAGGAGAGATCCGATAGGCTATGGAAAAGCATTGGAAGAATACGACGAACGACTTGGAGAGGTTTTACCAAAATTAAGAGACGATGATTTGCTGATTATTACTGCAGATCATGGGAATGATCCGATTCATCCTGGAACGGATCATACTCGAGAATATGTACCATTACTCGTGTATTCAAAGCAATGCGAAGATGGAAAAGAATTGGAGATTCGCGAAACCTTCGCTGATATCGGTGCAACCATTGCAGATAACTTTAAGGTAAGTATGCCAAAATACGGAAAAAGTTTTTTAAACGATTTGAAATAGGGGGAATAAATGAAATGAACTTTGAGAAAATTCAACAAGCTGCAAGCTTTTTAAAAGAAAAATATACATCTGAACCTGTAATTGGACTGATTTTAGGCTCAGGCTTAGGAATATTAGCGGATGAGATAGAAGAGGCTGTTAAGATCCCATATCATGAAATACCTGATTTTCCAGTATCAACTGTAGAAGGTCATGCAGGACAGCTTGTGTTTGGGAAATTAAGTGGAATGAATGTGGTAGCCATGCAAGGACGCTTTCACTTTTACGAAGGTTATACTCTCGAAAAAGTAACTTTTCCTGTTCGTGTTATGAAAGAATTAGGGGTTAATACATTGATTGTTACGAACGCAGCTGGAGGAGTTAACGAAAGCTTTAAGCCAGGCGACTTAATGATTATCTCTGACCATATCAACAATATGGGAACAAGTCCACTGATTGGCCCCAATGATTCAAGATTTGGTGTCCGGTTTCCCGACTTGTCAGAAGCCTATTCGAAAGAGCTTAGAATGTTAGCAAAGGAAGTAGCAAATACGCTCGCGATCAAGGTTCAGGAAGGGGTATATGTAGGAAATACAGGACCTGCCTACGAAACACCAGCTGAAATTCGTATGCTTCGTGTGGTTGGAGCCGACGCTGTAGGGATGTCTACTGTACCTGAGGTTATTGTAGCAAGACACTCAGGGATAGAAGTGCTAGGCATTTCATGTATTTCGAATATGGCTGCAGGTATATTAGATCAGCCGTTAAACCATGAAGAGGTTATTGAAACAACTGAAAAAATTAAAGCTAGTTTTCTTTCCTATGTAAAAGAATTAGTTTCTGAAATTGGAAATAGATAGTACTTAATTCGCGGATAGAGGTGAAGGGAATGAGAATGGTTGATCTAATTGAAAAGAAAAGAAATGGAAAAGAGCTAACAGAAGAAGAAATCCATTTTATCATTAAAGGTTATACTGAAGATTCTATTCCAGACTATCAGATAAGCGCCTTAACGATGGCGATTTATTTTCAAGGGATGACAGAAAAAGAAATAGCTTATTTGACAAATGCAATGGTAGAGTCCGGCGATCAAATTGATCTATCTGAAATTGATGGAATAAAAGTAGATAAGCATTCAACTGGAGGAGTTGGCGATACAACCACTTTAGTATTGGGCCCGCTTGTCGCCGCAGTCGGTGTATCTGTGGCCAAAATGTCAGGGAGAGGACTTGGCCATACAGGAGGAACGATTGATAAGCTTGAGTCCGTTGCCGGCTTCCATATAGAAATTGATAAAGATGAATTTATTGACCTTGTCAATAAAAATAAGATTGCGATCATTGGACAAAGCGGAAATTTAACACCAGCAGATAAAAAGCTCTACGCATTAAGAGATGTAACAGCTACTGTCAATAGCATCCCGCTTATTGCAAGTTCTATCATGAGTAAAAAAATTGCCGCAGGTGCTGATGCGATTGTGCTAGATGTCAAAACGGGCGCTGGGGCATTAATGAAAACTTTTGAGGAATCTAAAGAGCTTGCAAAAACGATGGTAACAATTGGGCATAATTTAGGAAGAAAGACGATGGCTGTTTTATCCGATATGGGCCAGCCGCTCGGTTATGCTATTGGAAATGCGTTAGAAGTAAAGGAAGCGATTGATACGCTTAAAGGGGAGGGACCAGAAGATTTAGTGGAGCTTTGTCTAACACTTGGAAGTCAAATGGTTGTTCTTGCAGAAAAAGCTTCTAGTCTTGAAGAAGCGAGAGAAAAGCTTGAAAAAGCCATTCAAAGTGGAGCTGCTTTACAAAAATTAAAGCTCTTTTTAAGTGCTCAAGGCGGAGATGGGTCTGTTGTTGATGACTCTGACAAGCTCCCGCAAGCGAAATACGTATTTGAGCTTGAGGCAAAGGAAGATGGCTACGTTTCGAAAATGGTGGCAGATCAAATAGGAACAGCTGCGATGATGCTTGGTGCTGGAAGAGCAACGAAGGACTCGCAAATTGATTTAGCTGTTGGGCTTATGCTAAGAAAGAAAATAGGCGATAAAGTAAAAACAGGCGAATCGCTTCTCTCCATATACAGCAACAATGAACGAATCGAAGATGTTAAGCAAATGCTGTACGAAAATATTGAAATTTCAGCTGAGAAGATTGATCCTCCAGCCCTAATTCATGAGATTATCATGATATAAATGAACATAAAGCATTAAGGCTATTTTAGTCTTAGTGCTTTTTTATTTTATCAAAAAAGAATTTGTATAAATTTGGTCTATATGGAAAAAATGTATTTTATAAAGAATGGAGGAGTATGGAATGAAAAGATCGTTATCTCTATTAATCACATTCGTATTCATCACCGCCTATGTTCCATCAGCTTTTGCAAAAGAAGAAAAATCAGAATTAGTACAGGACGTGAAATCAGCTGTTTTAATTGAGAGAGATACTGGAACTGTCTTATATGAAAAAAACAGTCATGAGGAGCTTCCTCCTGCGAGCATGACGAAAATTATGACTATGCTTTTAATTATGGAAGCATTGGATAAAGGAAAACTTAAGCTTGATGAAAAGGTTCGAACAAGTGAATATGCTGCTTCAATGGGAGGCTCGCAAATATTTTTAGAGCCGGGGGAAGAAATGACTACGGATCAGCTTCTAAAAGGGATCGCAATTGGTTCTGGAAATGATGCTTCCGTTGCATTGGCAGAAAGAATCGCAGGATCAGAGGATGCTTTTGTTGAAAAAATGAATGAAAAAGCTAAGGAACTCGGTTTGAAAAATACAAAGTTTCATAATACAACAGGATTGCCTTCTGCAGATCATTATAGTACAGCTTATGATATGGCGATTATGGCAAAAGAACTTTTAAAATATGAAGATATAACAAAATATACAGGGAAGTACGAAGATTACCTCCGTGAAAATACGGAAAAAAAGTTTTGGCTTGTTAATACAAATCGTCTTGTTCGCTTTTATCCAGGAGTAGATGGACTAAAAACGGGTTTTACGAATGAAGCAAAATATTGCTTAACGGCAACAGCTGAAAAAAATGGAATGCGTGTTATTGCAGTTGTATTTGGCGCCCCAACCTCTAAGGAAAGAAATGCACAAGTTACGAAAATGCTTGACTTTGCTTTTAGTCAATATGAAACTCATCCAATGTATAAAAGAAATGAGCTTTTAGGAAAGGCAAATGTCAGTAAGGGAAAGGAAAAACAAGTAGGAGCATTAACGAGTGAATCCATTTCATTACTAACAAAAAAAGGTGAAACAGTAGATGATGTCAAGCAAAAAATTAGTCTAGATAATAAGATAAAAGCACCAATTAAAAAAGGGGATCCAATTGGAACGATCAAGCTTATCAAAAATGGAAAGACTGTAGCGAAAAGTCCGATTATTGCGAAAGACGATGTGAAAGAGGCTAATTGGTGGGTGTTATATAAACGATCAATGGGAATATTTACAAAGGGTGAGCAAGGCTAAAAAAGATAGGACGTTGTCGAACCTTATGTTAAACGTATTTAATTTAGCGAATGATCACTAGTTTTGTCCTTAAGGAAGGAAATGAGAACAAACGTATAGAATTGACTCACTAAACGAAATAAGGAGGCAATAGCTAGTGAGTCTAAATATAGAATTGGAAGTAAAGCATGAAGTGCTTTGTATTCGATTATCAGGAGAATTAGATCATCATTCATCTGACGAGCTTCGAGAGAAGGCTATTTATGCGATTGAGAAAAATAATATTCGCCATATTGTCTTAAATCTAGAACAGCTTTCATTTATGGACAGCTCTGGACTTGGGGTAATTTTAGGACGATATAAACAGATAAAGCAATTACATGGAGAAATGGTTGTATGTGCAATTTCCCCAGCAATTCAAAGACTATTTGATCTCTCAGGACTTTTTAAAATTATTCGTCTTGAACCATCAGAAGAGTTTGCATTGCAAAGATTGGGGGTTGCATAATATGAAAAATCAAATGAAGCTTGAATTCAGTGCATTAAGTCAAAATGAATCGTTTGCACGGGTGACGGTAGCCGCTTTTATTGCACAGCTCGATCCAACAATGGATGTTTTAACAGAGATTAAAACAGTTGTTTCAGAAGCAGTGACAAATTCAATTATCCATGGATATGAAAGTGAGCCAAACGGAATGGTTTTTATAACGGTAGTGATCGAAGATGAGTATATTGAAATTTCGATTAAGGATCATGGAAAGGGTATAGCAAACGTAGATGAAGCTAGGCAGCCATTATTTACAACAAAGCCTGAATTAGAGCGTTCAGGGATGGGATTTACTATAATGGAAAATTTCATGGATGAAATTGATGTAAGATCAGAGCTGGGAAAAGGGACAGAGGTTCGTCTACGTAAAAACCTATCAAAAAGCAAATTGATTTTCAATTAAGGAGTCATGCAAATGGATGTGGAGGTTAAAGCGGATAAATCCTTTTTAAAAGACCATGAAGTCAAGGAGCTAATTGAGAAAAGTCAAGCTGGAGATCAAGAGTCAAGGGACTTAATTGTTCAAAAAAATATGCGTCTCGTATGGTCAGTTGTGCAGCGGTTTTTAAATCGTGGATACGAGCCAGATGATTTATTTCAAATCGGTTGTATTGGATTATTAAAATCTGTTGATAAATTTGATCTAAGCTATGATGTAAAATTTTCGACTTATGCTGTTCCGATGATTATTGGCGAAATTCAACGCTTTATACGTGATGACGGAACTGTAAAAGTCAGTCGTTCTCTCAAGGAAATGGGCAATAAAATTAGAAGAGCAAAGGATGAATTATCAAAAACTTTAGGGAAGATGCCCACGATTGGTGAGCTATCTGAACACTTAAGCATCCCAGCTGAAGATATTATCCTTGCTCAGGAGGCTAGTCGAGCACCGTCATCTATTCACGAAACCGTCTATGAAAACGATGGAGATCCTATTACATTGTTAGATCAAATCGATGATGGGAATGAAGGAAAATGGTTTGATAAAATTGCTCTAAAGGAAGCGATTAACGAATTAGATGAAAGGGAAAGAATCATCGTTTATCTTCGTTATTATAAAGATCAAACACAATCAGAAGTAGCAGAAAGGCTTGGGATTTCTCAGGTACAGGTATCAAGGCTTGAAAAAAAAATACTTCAACAAATGAAAGACCGCATGGATATGTGAAAACATCCATGTGGTTTTTTGTATTGAACTGTTTATATGTAGGCTGTTGTCTGGCTAAATTGTACAGAGTTTCTCCGATACGATGGTTATTTAAATTGTGGCTATTTCGGTAAAAGTAAACATAATTTGACAAGCTTATACAAATTGGAAGTATAATAAAATTAACGATTCAAAACGTACCCACCTTTTTATATTGAAATAGATGGGGTTTCTCAATTTTTTCCTTCATAACTTGCTAGTAAATTATAGATTGCTGACTTCTTGAAAATGATTCATGGAGGCATCTCAAATAATGAAAAAAGTGTTAATACCTGTTGTAGGTACGCTCGGAGCAAGCGTGATTGTTATATCTGGCATATCGAATTTTATAGAGACAGACCAACAACCTTCTGCATTAGTACATCAAGTTCCTTCCACTACAAAAAAAGTAAAAATGAAAAGTGATTCCCCAGTTCACACAGAACAAGAAAATACCCTTGGATTAGTAAGCATTAACTATAACTTGCATCATCTTTCAAGACTAGCGAGCAACCAAATTGCGATTTGGATTGAAGACGAACAAGGAAACTATGTAAAGTCATTGTTTGCTACAAGCTTTACAGCAAATGGAGGATACGAAAAGCGACCTGAAAGCTTGCCAGAGTGGAGGAAAGCCGCCAATTGGGAAAAAGCTCCCAAAGAGTTAGTAAATAAAGTCAGCCATCCTCAACAAGAAGCTGGTGACCATACCGTTTATTGGGATTGTACAGATGATTCAGGAAGCTCAGTTCCAAATGGAATCTATGTTTTTAAAATTGAAGGTAATATTGAATGGGAAAATCGAGTAATCTATTCAGGAAAAATTAATATTGGGGATGAAAAATCCAAATCTAGCGCTAGCGCTGCCTATATTCCTGCGAGTGCGAAAGAAAAGGGAACTTTAGTTGAACATGTATCTGCTGATTTTCTCCCTGGAGAAACGATGGTTGCTTCAAAAGAGGAAGTGACCACGCAATCAAGGGGGTCATGATAGTGAAACGGTTTTATAGTAAAGCGATGAATACGGATATCTTAACAGTTGGTCTTTCACCTGTTCAAGCAGCTGAGGTGTTCCAGTGGTTTGAGTTGATTGAAAAACAATTTTCACGTTTTTTACCGAGCAGTGAATTAAGCAGAGTGAATGGTAACGCAGGGAAAGAAACGCTAGTATCAGAGCGGTTCATCCAAATTTTTTATCAAGCACTTCTGTATTACGAACAAACGGAAGGGATTTTTACTCCCTTTTTAGGAGCTCATATGAATCGTTTAGGCTATGACAAGACGTTTGAGAACATTCATGATTCTATTATTCAAAGAGAACATCCAAAAACTTTCAGTCATCACGATGAAAAGATTTTTGTAAACATTAAAGAAAGAATGGTAAAAACAAATTCGAAAAATTTATTGGATTTCGGTGGAATTGCAAAAGGCTGGTCTGTTCAGCAGATTGCATTGAAGATGATAAATAAATTACCAGCAGGATTGATTGATGCTGGTGGAGATATCTTTGCTTGGAATAATGAAGATACGAAAAAACCTTGGATAATAGGGATCGCTCATCCTTATTCTGATACGCAATCAATCGCAAAGCTAACCTTGAAGAGTCAAGCTGGAGTTGCTACCAGTACGATCTCAAAGCGCTATTGGAAGCATCAGCAAATGCTGTTTCACCACATTATTGATCCTCGTACAGCTCTTCCTGCACAATCAGATTGCATTCAAGCAACCGTAATAGGAAATGAACTGCTGCCAGCTGAAGTGTATGCGAAGTGCCTTCTTATTCTAGGAAGTCAAAAAGGTCCAGCTTGGTTAAAAAATCGACAACCTGATTTAGCTTATATTTTAGTAGATAAAAAAGGACGGCAAATCGCTTCTTCTAATTTAAATCGTTACTGTCATGAAGTTTAATTAGATCCAATTGTTTTATTATCTCATGTAAAGGAAGGGGGATAAATGAGAAAGTCCAAGTGGTTGAAATGGATCATTGGTAGTGCGATCATTCTCATCATCGTTCTTATAGTTGAAGATGTGCGAGCAACTGAAAAAGTGCAATTAACCGGATTTTGGAGCAGCTTCCCAACATGGATTGTAGTTCGAGTACTTGGCCTTATTTCTTATGGTTTTATTTTCATTGGAATTAGTCTTGGGATTATTTATAGCATGCCTATTTGGAAGGGAAAAATAAAGGCAAATCTTTATAAGCTCCATTCTATTGTAACCATAAGTGGCCTATTTTGCGGAATGCTGCACCCAATATTGCTTGTCATTGATCAGTATTTAACCTTTTCTTGGCTAGAATTGCTTATTCCTTTTATTGCCCCAAGCAAACCGATCCTATACGGATTTGGAACGTTAACAGTCTATTGTATGCTCATCATCCTGTTATCGACAGATTTAAGAAGTAAGCTTTCAAAAAAAGTATGGCATACCATACATATGGGGGCCTATCCTGTATATATATTGGCTCTGGCTCATGGAATTCTTGGGGGAATAGATGCAAAAAATATTTGGATTTTTCTAATGTATGTAATTTCTTTTAGCTTCATCCTTATCTTGATGACCATTCAAATGATGTTGATAAATAAGAAGAAAAGACAAAATAAATTAAATCACCTAAGCGATACGAACTTAATAAAAAGACTAGAAAATAGATTTTGACAATCCATTTTACCCTTCTAAACATGCACAATAGCCAACCTTATTTGGCTATTTCTTCTTTTCTCTTCTCAAGTTTTCTCTAATTCTTTTCCATTTATTGGTCTTCATGAAAATATTGTCTATGACGAAACCTAATTTTGAGGATATGAATGTGTGGGAAGTGATAAAAATCGAAAATACAATTTATCTTAGAATGCGGCATCGTATTCAAGTTCGACCACATGATAAAGTTTTTCTTAACGATGTAGCCCAGATTATTGCGGAGGAGTCGATGGATAAAGAACTAAATAAGCTATTTATTTATCAAGTATCCGATCAAGATCAAAATATTATCATTATAGATGTGACAAGGGTTATAAAAGAAATATTAAAGCTAGATCGAACAATTAATATACAAACTCTTGGTCCGATGCAAACGATCGTTGAGGTCGTTTATAAAAAAAAAGGTGCTGCGTTACCTTTGTTTCTACTCATATGGTTCCTGTTATTTATTGGAGCAGCTTTAGCTATTATGAATTTTCATGAAGATGTAAGCATGCAAGCCGTTCAACAGCGTATATATACGATAATCACTGGAAAAGTAGAAAAAAAACCGCTTCTATTCCAAATCCCGTATTCACTTGGGCTAGGTTTAGGGATGATTATTTTCTTTAATCATGTATTTAAAAAGCGCCTGAATGAAGAGCCGAGCCCACTTGAAGTTGAAATGTTTAATTATCAACAGGACTTAGATCAATATGTCATTATGAATGAAAACAAAGAAAGCATGAAAAAACTTGATGACCATTAAAATCATGATTGTCATTTTTATCGGCTTTGCAGGTGGATTAGGAGTTGGTTCTGGCTTTGTTGCTTTTTTAACCGTTCTTGGGATTATTCCACGATTAACACAGTTATCCAAAACAATGAAGAAAATTCAAGAGTATGAATGGGCAGTTGTTTTTGGTGCCATAATGGGTACATTCGCAAGCTTGTGGGATCCCGCTTTTACTTTATCGCCTTTCTTATTAATTATTATCGGCTTAGCAGACGGTGTCTTTATTGGTATGCTTGCTGCTGCATTAACGGAGGTGTTAAATGTTTTCCCAATTCTAGCGAAGAGATTAAGAATAGATGATCGGATAGTCGTCTTATTAATGGCTATTGTACTTGGGAAAATATGCGGATCTTTATTTCAATGGATTTATTTTATAGACCATTAACATAAGAAAGGAAGTGAGGGAATGGATAAACGGAGGAAGGTTATATTAATTACTGACGGTGATAAATATGCGCGTAAGGCAGTTGAGCATGTGGCAAGAGATATTGGTGGAAGATGTATAACAATGTCTTGTGGTAATCCCTCCGTTTTATCGGGACCTGATATTGTCAAGCTTATTAAAAAGGCACACCATGATCCAGTTCTCGTAATGTTTGATGACAGTGGTTTCGTTGGTGAGGGGCAAGGTGAAACAGCCCTAAAATATGTCGCAAAACATCCAGATATTGAAGTATTAGGCGTGCTTGCAGTAGCCTCAAAAACAAAACAAGAAGAATGGACTAAAATCGATTTTTCCATTGATCAGTTTGGAGATATTACTGCCTTTGGGGTAGATAAGTATGGATTCCAAGAAATGGACATAGGGAGAATGAATGGGGATACCGTTTATTGCTTAGACGAGCTGGATATTCCAATTATTGTAGGAATAGGCGATATAGGAAAAATGGCTAAAAAAGATCATTATGAATCTGGTGCACCTATAACAAGAAAAGCAGTGGAACTTATTCTAGAAAGGAGCGGCTATTCATATGAACAGCATGAATAATCAAATAAGCATCCCTCCATCTTTAAATGAAATAGAAGAATATATGAAAAATAGAGTCGGCCTTGGTGAAAGCTTTGATTTGGATGCAAGAAAGCTAAAGATTTTAAAGAAGAATGTACATATTTATTATTTAAATGGATTAAATGATACACGATTTATTATGGAAATTATCGAGCAGCTTGTTGAAATTAATGATCATGAAAAGCTTTCTACTCATTTATTTTCCATTATTGAAAATCGATTGGTTCATCAATCGGTTACTCAAATAGAAACTTTAAATGAATTTGTTGATCAGGTTTTGTCGGGATTAATTGTTATTGCTGTTGAAGGAGAAACGAAAGCTTTTACGGTCGATGTCAGAAGCTATCCAGGCAGAACTCCGCAAGAACCGGATACTGAAAAAGTAGTACGTGGATCAAGGGATGGCTTTGTAGAAAATATTGTTGTCAATACAGCTTTAACAAGAAGAAGAATTAGAGATGAACGGCTTCGTTTTGAGATGTTTAAAGTAGGAGAAAGATCCAAAACAGCAGTCGCTATCGGTTATATTAAAGACATTGCCGATCCAGATTTAATTAGCGTGCTTAAAAAAGAGCTGGAAGCCATAAAAATTGACGGGCTGACCATGGCTGATAAAACAATAGAAGAATTCCTATTTAAGCAGGGATACAATCCATATCCGCTTGTTCGGTATACGGAGCGCGCAGATGTTGCAGCTACACATATACTTGAAGGGCATGTCATTATCTATGTAGACACTTCGCCGAGTGTTATTATTACGCCAACCACTATCTTTCATCATTTACAGCATGCAGAAGAATATCGTCAATCACCTGGAGTTGGGACATTTGTTCGCTGGGTAAGATTTATTGGTGTGATTGCCTCGCTTTTTTTACTACCTATGTGGCTTTTATTTGCATTGGAGCCTTCTTTGCTGCCGGAAAAAATCGCGTTTATTGGACCAAATGAAACAACGAATATCCCAATAGTGGTCCAGCTGTTTTTAGCTGATATTGGGATTGAATTTCTAAGAATTGCTGCCATTCATACACCTACACCGCTTTCTACTGCAATGGGATTAATTGCTGCAGTATTAATTGGACAAATTGCCATTGATGTAGGATTATTTGTGTCTGAAGTGATCTTATATGTTTCTGTTGCTGCAATTGGAAATTATTGTACACCGAGCTATGAGCTTAGTATTGCCAATAAGATCGCTAGACTTGTGTTATTGATCATTGTCGCAATGTTTCATACGCCAGGCTTTGTTATTGGATTTACACTCTATATTTTATGGCTAATAAATATACGTTCCTTGAATACTCCTTATTTATGGCCATTTTTACCATTTAATCCAAAAGCGTTTGCACAGATTATTTTAAGAAGATCGATAGCAGGATCCGTTACTCGTCCAAGCATTGTACATCCTAGAGATCGTTATCGCCAGCCGGTCAAATGACATACTAAATAGCATAGAGTTAATCAATTACGATTGCGATTTTATACAAGATATGATAAGTTATTGTTAATTTCATTCAATAGAAAAAGAAAAATGGATAGACAGTTGTCTTATTAGATGCTGTCTATTTATTTCATTATATTAGAAAATAGAATGTATAAGCATTTAACGGAATGAGGGGAAAGTATGTATTTTCATGGTACCACAAAAGTGAACGCTAAGGGTCACTTAGAAATAGGCGGCGTTGATACAGTTGAAATAACAAAAGAATTTGGAACTCCGGTGTATGTATATGATGTTTCTTTAATTCGAGAAAGAGCTCGAGGCTTTAAACAAACATTTGATCAACTTGACATAAAAGCACAGGTAGCCTATGCGAGTAAGGCTTTTTCGACATTAGCGATGGTTCAACTAGCAAATGAGGAAGGTCTTTCACTTGATGTGGTTTCTGGTGGGGAGCTTTATACTGCTATTGCAGCTGATTTTCCTGTAGAACGAATTCATTTTCATGGTAATAATAAAAGTAAAGAAGAGCTAGAAATGGCTTTAGATTATAATATCGGCTGTATTGTGGTTGATAATTTCTACGAATTAGAATTACTTCATTCAATTTGTGAAAAAAGAGAAACAAAGACAAATATACTTCTGAGGGTAACACCGGGTATTGAAGCCCATACACATGACTATATTTTAACAGGACAAGAAGATTCTAAATTTGGGTTTGATTTACAAAATGGGCAAGCTGAAGAAGCTTTATTAAAAGCGATCCAATCTCCATGGTTAAACCCTTTAGGCATTCATTGTCACATAGGATCTCAAATTTTTGGGACAACAGGTTTCATTTTAGCTGCCCAAAAAATATTTGAAAAATTAAACGAATGGATGCAAGCCCATGCATATGAACCGACCGTACTTAATTTAGGTGGTGGCTTTGGAATTCGCTATACGAGTGAAGATGAACCAATTCCTCCTGCAAAATATGTTGAAGAAATCATTCTTGAAGTTAAGCAACAAGTAAAAAAATACTCAATGAGAATGCCGGAAATTTGGATTGAACCAGGACGTTCTTTAGTTGGAGATGCTGGTACTACTTTATATAAGATTGGTTCTCGTAAAGAAGTTCCGAATGTTAGACAATATTTAGCGATTGATGGTGGGATGAGCGATAATATTAGACCTGCCTTATATCAAGCAAAATATGAAGCGGTTCTTGCGAATAAACCATTAGATAAAGCGGACGAGACCGTTTCAATTGCAGGGAAGTGCTGTGAATCAGGCGATATGCTTATTTGGGATTTGCCTTTGCCAAAGACAACGGATGAAGATGTTTTAGCTGTATTTTGTACAGGTGCTTATGGTTATTCAATGGCAAATAACTATAATCGCATTCCAAGACCGCCAGTTGTATTTGTTGAAAATGGTGTTGCAAAACTTGTTGTGAAGCGTGAAACATTTGAGGATCTTATTCGATTTGATGTACCTCTAAAAGAAAAAGTAAAAAATTAAGCTGTCTTATATGACAGCTAATTTTTTTGAAAAGTAAAGAAAATGCTAGTGCATTTCTATTAGTCTAGCTACTGGTGCCATCTGCTCGAGTCATAAATCAAATCACTCCAAAAAATCAGGATTTTTTGCGTAATTCGCCTTATGCTTTTCTTATTTTTGTGTTTTTAACTGAAAATAAGCCTATATCAAAACTAATAATTGAAGAATTGCTGTGAATTATGTATGATATAAAAGGTACGATGATGTAGGAGATAAATGGTTTGGATATACGAAAAAATGGGAAAAATAGGATGAAATACGGTTTATTTAATAATGAGGGATAATCATGATTATTCGATACAAAAAAACATTTGAGAAGATTGCTATGGGCTTATTGTCTTTTATGCCAGATGAAAGAGATTTAAAGAAGCTGCAGCAAACGATCAAACAATATGAAACAGAAGATAATTGGCAGTTGTTTTTATGGAAACAGGATGAAGATATTATAGGTCTTATTGGTGTGATTTTTCTTGATCAAGCAAAACTCCAAATTCAACATATTACAGTTAATCCGTCTTATAGACAACAAGGAATTGGAAAATCAATGGTGAAGGCTTTAAAAGAAATGTATCCAGATAAACAATTTACTGCGAATGATTATACAGTAGCTTTTATTGATAAATGCGATATAAATGGTGAATGAAAAGGCAAAGAATAAAAGATTCTTTGCCTTTTCACATTCTATAAACAGCTATTTCACCTCAATCGCCGTGCTTTTAAGGCATCAGCTCTTTCTTGTATCACAAGGCTGCGATCTCTCCTCAAATGACGGTGGACGATATCCATATTTGAAAGGTCACTTACCTGCTGCCATCTGATCTGAAGTCTGTCACATAAAGAACGACAACGATGAATCAGAAGCTGATCATAGATCGGTAAATTTATGCTTTGATATGGCTCGTTAGCTTCTATGTTTTTTAATCTTTGCTTGAGCTGCTCTAATAACACTTCAGAATCTATTCCGAGATCATTGATTTGGTGCTTTTGTTTTATAAAAATGCTTAATGCTTTTTGTAGTGTTTTTTTGGCACCAATCTTATTATTTCTTCGATAATGGTAGTTTGATACAGACAGCAGAATGAATGCCACCCATATGGACTCTTTATTGGCTCTATCTACTGTTTTCCAGTATTCTTCTAAAATTTCATGGCATTCAAAATAATCGCGGTCACCATGAAAATGAATCAAATAGTTAATATATTCTGTAGGATACATAATCAATCATTTCTCTCCTTTGAAGCAATACATTAAGTGTAGCATAACCTTGATGATTGTTCTAATGGGTTTGACGATTTATACGTATACGTGTCATAATTTTTCATTGGACAACTATAAAGAATGCTCTATACTTATGATAGCTAATTGAGAGATACCCATATGTTAAGTAAAAACACTGTTTGGTCACCCTCAATCGATTTGAAAATTTTGTTAGAAAGAAACTTTGGTGAGAGTCATGCAATATAACGTAAAAATTGATGCTTTTGAAGGTCCGCTGGATTTGCTTCTACATCTAATTAATCGACTTGAAATAGATATTTACGATATTCCTGTTTCAGAAATAACAGAGCAGTATCTTTTGTATATACATACGATGAAGGAGCTTGAACTGGATGTTGCGAGTGAATATTTAGTAATGGCAGCAACCTTGCTTGCGATTAAGAGCAAGATGCTTCTTCCAAAACATGAAGAAGAACAGCTAGAGGACGATGAGTTCCTTGAAATGGAAGATGATCCAAGGGATGAGCTAGTTGAAAAGTTGATCGAATATCGAAAATACAAAGAAGCAGCAGAAGACTTAAAAGAGCTAGAACATGAACGTGGTCTCATGTTTACAAAGCCACCTACCGACCTTTCAGATTATTCAAAGGAAATTCAGAAAGAGTCGCAAGAATTGGATGTTACGCTTTATGATATGCTCGCTGCTTTTCATAAGCTTTTAAGAAGAAAAAAAATTCAAAAACCATTGTCCACCAAAATAACTAGACAAGAAATCCCAATAGAAAAGAAAATGGATCAAATTCTTGAGATACTGAAAACTGGAAAAAGGCGCAGAAGCTTTTATGAACTTTTTCCCGTCTCAGATCGTGAGCATATTGTGATCACTTTCTTAGCTATTTTAGAGCTGATGAAAAGAAAACAAATTTTCCTCGAACAAAAGTCTAATTTTGCTGAAATTTTTGTATCTCATAAGAAAGGTGAAGAATAAGAGATGGATCATTGGAAAGGTATTGTCGAAAGTCTTCTATTTGCAGCTGGGGATGAAGGCCTTACGATTAAACAGCTCTCACAAGTGCTTGAAATAGATGAATTAACAGTTCAAACGTTTTTGTATGATTTTATGAAGGAATATGAAGACAATCATGAACGTGGAATAATCATTGTTGAGCTTGCAGGTACTTATCAGTTTGCAACGAAAAAAGAAAACTCTCCTTATTTAAAAAAATTTATTGAATCACCTCATACCTCTTCATTATCACAAGCAGCGTTGGAAACATTAGCGATTATCGCTTATAAGCAGCCGATCACCAGAGCTGAAATTGAAGAGATCAGAGGAGTAAAAACCGAGCGCCCTTTACAAACGCTTGCGGCTAAGGTGTTGATTAAAGAGGTTGGGAGAGCAGAAGGAACAGGGAGAGCCTATTTATATGGAACAACGAAAGAATTCTTAGATTACTTTGGTTTGAAGAGTTTAGAGGAACTGCCATCTTTACCTGATATGATTGAGGAAGATGGGATTCAGGAGGATGCGGATTTGTTTTTTGAAAAGTTTCAAGAGACAATTGATGCTTAATTTAAAATAAATGATTTTTACGGACTGTATCATGTGACGATGCAGTCTTTTTTAAATTTTTCCACATACGATTGAATAATGAGGATGCCTCGATTAACCAGGAAGATCGTGTAAATTAACATCAAGAGGGGTGGAAGAATTGAGAAGCTTTCAAGATTATTTAAAAGAAGTATCACAATGGAATTACGAACTGCGAGCTTTTCTAGAAGGAGCCAATATTCAAAAAGAGGAAGAGGTTTGGATGCAGCTGAATCACTTTTCAGCCATTATGGATCAAATTGAAAACAAAGAATTAGATGTACCTGATTTGTTGCGTATTCAAGAACAAGTAGAGGAGCTACATGAGAAAATGGAAGAGTATGTAACTAATAGGCAGCAGTTAGGGAACATTTTTATGAATGAATCATTTGTTCCGGCTGGTGGTCATTCACTTCCCCCTTTACCTTATGCGTATAATGCACTTGAACCTTATATAGATGAAGAAATTATGAGGCTGCACCATACAAAGCATCATCAAGCATATGTCGATGGATTAAATAAAGCAGAAAAGATGCTTGAGCAAGCGAGATTATCCAAGGATTTCTCTCTTGTGAAGCATTGGTCTCGTGAGCTGGCGTTTAATGGATCTGGACATTACTTGCATACTATTTTTTGGAGTAACATGAGTCCAAATGGTGGAGGAAAGCCAAGTGGATCATTATTAAAAGAAATAAATAAATATTTTGGTAGCTTTGAGGCATTTAAACAACAATTTACAGAAGCAGCAAAACAAGTCGAAGGTGTGGGGTGGGCAATACTCGTTTGGTCACCCAGATCTCGTCATTTAGAAATTTTACAAGCGGAAATGCATATGGACCTCACTCAATGGGATACAATCCCGTTATTAGTTTTAGATGTTTGGGAGCATGCCTATTATCTGCAATATAAAAATAATCGACAAGAATATATAAACAATTGGTGGGAGGTTGTCAATTGGAAGGATGTTGAAGAAAGATTTCAAAAAGCTAGTCAGCTAAAATGGAGGCCGTATTAGTAAAAACGAGGGTAGTCGCTTTCGTTTTTATTTTTTTTAGAGGGATGACAAACACATTGAATTAGATTATTATCAAATTAGATGATTATCTAATTAAATGTGTTTTGAGGTGTAGGGCAAATGATTTCTTTATTAAGAAAAGAAAAAATTTATTCAAAAATTTTTTTGGCAGGTTTAGTAAATGGAATAGGTGATCGATTTAGTCAGGTGGCGGTGTTAGCCTTGCTGCTAAATCTGACTGAATCAGGGATTGGCGTGGGGATTGCATTAGCTATTAGAGTGTTGCCGTTTTTATTATTTGGACCGATCAGTGCATGGCTTGTTAATCGATTTACTAAAAAATGGATTCTAGTAGCGGCAGATTTTATTCGCATTTTCGTTTCTCTTTCGCTTCTTTTTGTTCATTCCGAGGAAGAAATTTGGGTGATTTATGCAAGTACTTTTTTATTAGCAGCGGGTGAAGCCATTTATTCACCTATAAGAAAATCCGTCATACCAGAAGTAGTGGAGCAAAAAAATATTGTTCGAATCAATGGTTTAGAGCAAGTGATGGTAGGGATTATTCTAATCCTTGGAGCATTTATAGGGGGCTATTTTTCATACTTGTTCGGACCAAAAGCTTCCTTTGTCATTAACAGTGTATCTTTTTTTATAGCATGTATGATTCTATCAACGCTAACTTTTACTGAAAGAGGAAAAGAACAGCACCAAGAGGCAAAAAAAATAAATATCATAACATTGTTTTTTAGTTCTTTTCTATTACAAATCATTCTTCTTTTGGAGATCCTCGTTCCTTTATTTAGCGGAATAGATAATGTTCTGATAAGTGTCTATGCGGTTAAGGAGTATCTATTAGGTGATATAGGAGTCGGTTTGTTTTACAGTGCTCTTGGAATAGGGCTTATGCTTAGTTATACAGTCGCACGATTCATACAGTCCAGGTTCCTTTATATTGGCTTGCTTGTATTAATGCTAGAAGGAGCGTTCATTATGGTGCAAAGTCAATCACAGTCACCTTTATTTGCTTTCTGTCTTTTTTGTTTTGCCGCTTTTTGTGGAGGAATTGGCAGTACATGTTTTGATTCGATAATCATGAAGCGTGTACCCATTCACCAACAAGGCGTCTTGTTTAGTTTATTGGCTACAATTAGCAACACGACAATAGGATTGTCGATGTTGGCCACGGGGTTCATTCTGGATTTGGTTGCGCCCCGGATGCTTGGCTTATTTGCTGGCCTTGGTTTTTTTATTACAGGCGCAAGTCTACTAAGCATAGCTGTTATTCATAAAAAAGCTTTAACGGTTCATACACACTAGAAATGGCATATTAGTCATATCCTAACTTGTCCTGCATAAACTTGTACTATTAAAAAAAGAAGACGAGGTATGGCTAAATGAAATTCTATAAGTCTCTTATTATATTCCTTGTTACTGTTTTTATCCTTTTACTCCATCTGCCGCATAAGGTGAAAGCTTCCGTTTCTGTTGGTGCGAAGAGTGCCATATTAATGGATCAAAAAACAGGCCGTATCTTATTTGAAAAAGATGCTTATGAGAAAAGTAGAATTGCCAGTATCACGAAAATTATGACAGCGATTATAGCGATTGAATCCGGAAAAATGAATGATATGGTTAAGGTAAGTGAAAAAGCTGTACAGGCAGAGGGATCGTCCCTCTATTTAATTCCTGGTGAAAAGATAAAATTAAAGGATCTTGTTTATGGGTTGATGCTTCGTTCTGGGAATGATGCAGCGGTTGCAATTGCAGAGCATGTAGGAGGAAGCTTGGACGGGTTTGTTTTTCTTATGAATCAAAAGGCAGCTGAAATTGGGATGAAAAAGACGCATTTTGCAAATCCTCATGGACTGGATGATCATGAGAATCATTATTCAACCGCATATGATATGGCTTTACTCACAAAGTATGCCATGATAAACGATGTGTATCGCAGTATTGCGGGATCAAAGGTATACCGAGCCCCTCATCCAACAGAAGAGTGGGACAGAGTATGGAAAAATAAAAATCGTTTATTAACTGAGTTTTATGAATATTCAACCGGAGGGAAAACAGGCTACACCAAAAGAGCAAAACGTACACTCGTGAGTACAGCAGAAAAAGGAGATATGAAGTTGATTGTGGTGACTCTTAATGATCCAGATGATTGGAATGACCATATGGCTTTGTTTGATATGGGCTTTAACAACTATCGAATGATCCAAATCATCCCAAAAGGAAAAATCAAAGACATTAAAAATCGTTTTTATAAAAATAAATTATTTGTTCAAAATTCATTTGACTACCCAGTTACTTCTGAAGAGACAGTCCATTTTAAACTTAAATATCAATTGCAAAAACCAAAAAAACGTTGGAGACGACATGATGAAGAAGTTCCTAAAATAGTTGGAAAAGCGATTATTTATTTAGATAATAAACCGGTAAAGAGCATTCCAATTTACTATAAACATAAAGCAGATCACGAGCAACCTGCGTTTATGGAAGTGTATCGCGGAATTTTTATGTCGGTACTTGGAGTGAAAGAAAATGGTTAATCTCATTTGGGTTTTTTTAACAGTGGTCGGCATTGTTTTTGCGATGATCAATGGGACGATGAACGAGGTTAATGCAGCTGTTTTCTCAGGTGCGAAGGAAGCGGTAACCATTTGTATAGGGTTAATTAGTATTCTTGTTTTTTGGTTAGGAATTATGAGAATTGCAGAAGAAGCCGGCTTGTTGGATAAGCTATGTACCTTATTTCGGCCTATTGTAAAAAAACTCTTTCCCGATGTACCAAATAATCATCCAGCGCTTGGATATATTCTCTCTAATATGATGGCTAACATGTTCGGGCTTGGAAATGCCGCTACACCATTAGGGATAAAAGCAATGGAAGAGTTAAGGGAATTAAATGGCGGGAAAAAAGTGGTGACGAGATCCATGATTACATTTTTAGCGATAAACACGTCAAGTTTAACGTTAATTCCTACAACGGTGATTGCTATACGCATGAATTATCACTCACAAGCTCCTACAGAAATTGTGGGCCCTACCTTAATCACTTCAATCATTTCAGCGATTGGTGCTGTATTTATTGATCGATACTTTTATTATCGAAGAACTCGTAGAGGATGAAACATTATGGCAATTATTTCAATCCTTTCGTTATGGCTTGTACCTGTATTAATAGGTTTTATATTACTATACGGTACATATAAAAAAATTCCGACCTATGAAAGCTTTGTTGAAGGTGGCAAGGAAGGGCTTCAAATCGCATTCTCCATTATTCCATTTTTGGTCGGAATGCTGGTAGCTATTTCTGTTTTTCGAGCGTCAGGCGCACTGGAATTCTTTATGAATTTTTTACGTCCTGTACTAGTAGTAATTGGAGTTCCTCCTGAGATAGCGCCACTTGCCTTAATTCGTCCAATATCCGGTAATGCTGCCTTAGGCATGACAAGTGACTTAATGGCGACCTACGGACCAGATTCCTTTATTGGCAGACTGGCATCAACCATTCAAGGAAGTACAGATACAACCTTTTATGTACTAACTGTGTATTTTGGAGCAGTTGGGATCAGAAAGATGGGGGATGCTGTGAAGGTAGGGCTACTAGCAGATTTAGTTGGCATTATTGCCGCGATCATAGTTGTTACTCTGTTTTTTGGAACTAAATAGGACAAAGTGGAAAATAAAGTCTCGTAAAAGGGTACCGATATAGGTATCTTTTTTCATGTTCGTATAACAAGCCTATTCAAAGTCTTTGAAAACGGATAAACTTATGTCATAATTCATTAAGATAGAATTGGAATAACTTAGAGGTGAAATTAATGGAACGATTACAGAAAGTTATTGCTCATGCTGGCTTTGCTTCCAGAAGAAAAGCAGAAGAGTTGATACTAGATGGCAAGGTTAAAGTAAATGGGAAAATAATAAAAGAATTAGGTGTGAAGGTATCACCCTCTGATCGAGTAGAGGTTGAAGGAGTGCCTGTTGAACGGGAAGAACCTGTCTATTTTCTTTTATATAAGCCTAGGGGCGTCATTTCAAGCGTCAATGATGATAAAGGAAGAAAGGTTGTAACCGATTTTTTTCCTGAGATTTCTGAAAGAATCTACCCGGTTGGTCGTCTAGACTACGATACTTCGGGACTTATTTTATTAACGAATGATGGAGAATTTGCGAATATACTCATGCATCCTAGCAACCAAATAGAAAAGGTGTATGTGGCAAAAACGAAAGGAATTCCTTCAAGAGAAAAATTAAAAAGCTTAGAGAGAGGAATTTTGCTAGAGGATGGAAAGACAGCACCGGCTAGAGTGAAAATGATCTCTTTGGATAAGAAAAAGAACACTGCGATCATTGAATTAACCATACATGAAGGACGTAATCGCCAAGTAAGAAGAATGTTCGAAGCGATTGGCCATCCTGTTTTGAAACTAAAGCGCGAACGATACGGATTTTTGAATTTGCATGGATTAGTTGCGGGAGAAGGTCGTGAATTAACCGCACACGAAGTAAAGCAGCTGAGAGTGTTAGCTAAAAAATAAGTTCATAAAAATGTCACATGTGTTAAGCTGTGTAAACAATATCCTTATGGTGATAAATGATATAATAGTATCCAAATGGTAATCGGAGGGGGATCTATGAAAAGCCGGCGTTTACTAATCAGAACAATTATTTTGCTTCTACTAGGAGCTGCAGTAATTTATACTCTTTATGCAAATTGGACGAAAGAGGAAGCAGCAACGGTTTCAGTAGGAAAAAAAGCACCTGATTTTGTATTAGTCGATATGGGTGGGAATCAGCATCGCCTATCTGATTATCAAGGACAAGGAGTGTTACTAAATTTTTGGGGTACATGGTGTAAGCCGTGTGAAAAGGAAATGCCTTATTTGGATTCCGGGTTTCAGAAATTTAAAGAGCAAGGGGTTCAAGTTTTAGCGGTAAACGTTGGAGAATCGGAACTCGCTGTACAGCAATTCATTGATCAGTATAAACTATCATTTCCAGTTGTGATAGACAGTGATAACCAGGTTCAAACTGCTTATGGAATTAATCCGCTTCCTATTACATTTCTAATAGATAAAAATGGGGTAATGGTGAAGTCTTATACGGGAGAGTTGACTGAAAAAATGGTTCAAGATTTTATGGAGCAAATTAAGCCATAAATACCGGGGAGTTATTCGTATGAATGAAGTAAAGTGCGAATGCGGACATATAAATCCTCATGGAACAGTACTTTGTGAAGCATGTGGGAAAGAACTGTCTCCAATAGCTCAAAAGCTGTTAGACATGCGATATGAGGGGAGTGCTCGTCGTTCACAAACCTATCAGAAAACAATTATTGATAAAATATGGGTGTTCTTTTCTTCTGTAAAAGTCGGCATTTGTCTCATTGTGATTACACTAATTGCATCTGCAGTAGGAACTATTCTTCCTCAGGAAATGTATATACCACCTGTCTCAGATACGGCCACTTACTATGAAGATCAATATGGCTTTTTAGGCAAGATTTATTATGTCCTTGGATTTCATCATTTATATGGTTCCTGGTGGTATTTATTATTAATCGCTTCGATAGGAGTATCTTTGGTCATTTGCAGTCTTGATCGTATTGTACCCTTATATCGAGCTTTAAACGCGCAGCGTGTCATCAAAGATGATCATTTTTTAATGAGGCAAAGATTATTTTCAATGACAGAAAAGAAAATAAGTAAAGAAGCTTATCAAAAGTTAAAAGAAAACCTAAAAGCAAAGAGATATCATATTCGGGAAGACAAAAACCATCTCTTAGCTGAAAAAGGCCGTTTTTCTAGATGGGGGCCGTATATCAACCATATTGGTCTTATTATCTTTTTGATTGGTGCCATGCTTAGGTTTGTTCCTGGAATGTATGTAGACGATGTTCTTTGGCTGCGTGAAGGCGAAACGAAGGTTATACCAGATACTAATGGGCAGTATTATATTAAGAATCATCAGTTCCTTTTGGAGGTTTATGATAAAAAAAAGGACAATGAAGTATTCCAAAACGCTATTGATCGAGCTGGTATAGTAGCAAAGAACTATCAAACAAATATTACTTTATATGAGAAGAAAGGGAATAGTCTTCCTGGAGAAAAACCAAAATTAGAAAAAATCAAGGACTATCCAATTCGAGTGAATCAGCCATTGAAATTTGAAGGCTACGCTCTTTATCAGGTAGACTATAAACTAGATGAACTAAATCAAATGTCCTTTGCGCTCATAAGAAAAGAGACACAAGAAGAATTCGGGAGTATAAAGGTTGATTTGTTCCATCCAAAGAAAAAATATGAGCTTCAAAACGGGTACTCTGTAGAGCTTGTTGGCTATTTTCCTGATTTTGAATTCAATGAAGATGGCAAGCCAACGACAAAATCAAAAATCCCGAACAACCCAGCATTTGTTTTTAAAATGTACTCTCCAGAAAAACCAGAAGGAGAAGTAAGCTTTGCTGCTATTATGCAAACGATCGAACCTTCGGGAGATAATCTATACAAAATGGCTTTTAAAGGAGCAGAAACAAAAAATGTTTCAGCTTTAACCGTTCGCAAGGATTTAACATTATGGCTGTTTATCGTTGGGGGAGTGATCTTTATGATTGGGGTCATTCAAGGCAGCTATTGGAACCATCGCCGAATTTGGATTCGTCGGGATGAAGATCAAATTTGGACAGCCGCACATACGAATAAGAATTGGTACGGGTTAAAAAATGAATTAAAAGGAATATTGGTTGAAACAGAAATAAGCGAACCTATTGATCAGTTGCCAGAAAAACGAGATAGTTAAGGAGGCAGAATATGGTAAATTTAAGCAGCAATTTATTATACACAGCCTTTATCCTTTACTTAGCAGCAACGATTTTTTTTGGTGGAGCTATTAAAGATAAAAGAGAAAACCAAAGTAACTTCATGAACAGATGGAGTCAAATAGGGATTCTGATCACTATTTTGGGATTTCTATCACAATTAGGATATTTTGTTATTCGGTGGTTAGCAGGAGGGCATGCTCCTGTAAGCAATCTTTTTGAATTTACGACCTTCTTTGGTATGGCCTTAGTTGGAGCTTTTATCGTTCTCTATTATATATATAAAACGCCTGTACTTGGTTTATTTACCTTACCAGTTGCCATCTTAGTCATTGCTTATGCGAGTATGTTTCCAAGAGATATTTCCCCTTTAATCCCAGCCTTGCAAAGCGATTGGCTTTATATCCATGTTACAACAGCAGCTTTGGGTGAGGCTATTTTATCTGTAAGCTTTGCATCTGCCTTAATCTATCTTGTAAAAGTAGTAGACCAGACTAAAAGAAGTAAACAAACTTTTTGGCTAGAAATCACATTGGTTGGTCTTATATGTGCAATTGGTTTTATAATCGTATCGAGCATTTTCAGTGTTATGGATTATAAAGTATCCTTTAATTGGAAAGATAAAACGAATCAAATCGCTGTCCAAGAATATTCAATTCCAGCTTTTATAGGCCCTAATAAGGGGGAACTGGTAACTGCAGACAGGTTCAAGCCTATAGTAGAGATGCCAGCTTGGATAAATGCGAAAAAATTAAATACAGTTGTATGGTCAATTGGAGTTGGAATTTTCCTCTACGGAATTCTTCGTCTGTTAATTCGTAAAAGATTAGCAGCAACATTAAAGCCCTTGGTAAAACATATAAAATTAGATTTAGTTGATGAAATTAGTTACCGCTCTGTTCTCATTGGATTTCCGGTGTTTACACTAGGTGCCTTAATATTTGCCATGATTTGGGCGCAAATTGCATGGACGCGTTTTTGGGGCTGGGATCCAAAGGAAGTGTGGGCACTCATTACCTGGCTATTCTATGCGGCGTTCTTGCACTTACGTCTTTCAAGAGGCTGGCATGGAGAGAGATCATCTTGGCTAGCTGTCATAGGTTTTATCATTATTATGTTTAACTTAATTGCAGTCAATCTTGTTATTGCAGGATTACATTCATATGCAGGGACATAACGAAAATGCTATTTTAAACTTGCTTAGGGGGTATTTTCATAAATGGAAAATAACACAAAAATATTAATTGTTGATGATGAAGAAAGAATTAGAAGATTACTTAAAATGTATTTAGAGCGTGAACATTACACAATTGACGAAGCTGAGGATGGGAAAGAAGCGCTTGAGAAAGCCTTTGCAACTGATTACGATGTCATTCTTTTAGATCTTATGATGCCTGGAAAAGATGGGATTGAAGTTTGCCAGGAATTAAGGGAGAAAAAGGCAACTCCAGTTATTATGCTTACGGCAAAGGGAGAAGAGGTAAATCGAGTACAAGGCTTTGAAGCTGGTACGGATGATTATATTGTCAAACCGTTTAGTCCGAGAGAGGTTGTGTTAAGGGTTAAGGCTTTACTGCGCAGATCGTCACAAACCACCTATTTGCAAACAGACACAACAACAAAAGATGTTATTGTTTTCCCTCACTTAATGATTGATCATGATGCTCATCGTGTATTAGCTGATGGAATCGAAGTAAGCCTTACTCCAAAGGAATATGAGCTGCTTTACTTTTTAGGTAAATCACCAGATCGTGTATTCGATCGTGAACAATTGTTAAAAGAAGTGTGGCATTATGAGTTTTTTGGCGACTTGAGAACAGTTGACACACACGTTAAGAGACTCCGAGAAAAGCTAAATAAAGTCTCTGAACCAGCAGCTAGAATGATTGTTACAGTGTGGGGCGTGGGCTATAAGTTTGAGGTTGTCCATGAATGATGCTCTGGAGAAGTGTTGTTGGTAAATTATGGATTACTATCATTTTTCTTGTCTCCTTTGTCTTGTTTATCCTTACACTCATGCTTCTAGAATTTTTCGAGAATTACCACATTGATGAGATGAAGAAAAACTTATCAAGTACTGCTACTAAAGTAGCGACCATTTTTGAAAAATATGATGATACCCTCGGTCAAGAAGTTTCATGGGATTTATTGGATGAAAAGATGGGAATGACAATTGCAAAAACAAAAAATGAAGCCTTTCATTCACCAGTTAATTCAAGGAATTTTTCTATTCCAATTTCCTATTTTCTTAAAAATAAAGAACTTTCTCAGGTGTTGATACAAGAAAAAAAGAAAACCATTGTTACAACCTATCATAGAGATCTTAAGGGTTCTAATAAGGAAATAAAGATGGTCATGATCGGAATTCCTTTCCACTCGAAAACAGGGGAAACAGGAGCGGTTTATGTCTATCAGCCTTTTGAGGAAGAGACCACTCGGTCGACGACGAAGTTTATTTTTTTAGCTGCAGGTGTAGCGATTGTGTTGACTACTATTTTTGCGTTTTTCCTTTTATCACGAATCACATCTCCATTGAGGAAGATGCGAGAGGCTGCTTTTGCTGTAGCAAGAGGAAAGTTTGATACAAAGGTTCCCATTTTAACACATGATGAAATTGGAGAATTAGCAACAGCCTTTAATCAAATGGGTAGACAATTAAAATTTAATATGAATGCTCTAAGTCAGGAGAAAGAAAAGCTTTCGAGCATACTAAGCGGAATGGCGGATGGAGTTATTACATTCAGTAGGGATGGGACCATTTTAATTACAAATCCTCCTGCGGAACGATTTCTTCATTATTGGTATTATGAGCAAGATCGGACGCATCAGAATACGGAAGCAATCCCATCACAAGTGATGGATTTATTTCAACTCGCATTGAGCACCGAAGATGAACAAGTAGGCGAGATTTCTCTTCAAGGACGATTCTGGGTTGTTATAGTAAGTCCGTTGTATAATAATACATATATTCGAGGTGCTGTAGCTGTTATTAGGGATATGACTGAAGAAAGAAAACTGGATAAACTCCGAAATGATTTTATTGCCAATGTCTCTCATGAGCTTAGAACACCAATTTCTATGCTCCAGGGCTATAGTGAGGCGATTGTGGATGATATTGCAGGCACGGATGAAGAGAAAAAAGAAATGGCAAGCATCATTTATGATGAATCACTAAGAATGGGTCGTCTTGTAAACGAATTGTTAGATTTAGCAAGAATGGAAGCAGGACATAAGCATTTGAATATAGAAGAAGTAGAATTACATCCTTATATTCAAAGGATCATTAGAAAATTTCAAGGTTTAGTAAAAGAAAAAGAGATCATGTTACATGTTGAATACAAATGTGAGAATGATATATTCTTTTTTGATCCAGATCGAATGGAGCAGGTTTTAACGAATTTAATTGATAACGCCATACGGCATATATCTTCTGGAGGATCGATTCAAGTCACAGTAACTGAAGATGGCCGTGGACTATCGATTGAAGTAAGTGATACAGGAGAAGGTATTTCAGAAGAAGATTTACCATTTGTTTTTGAGCGTTTTTATAAGGCAGATAAAGCAAGGACAAGAGGTCGGTCAGGAACCGGTTTAGGGCTTGCCATCGCAAAAAATATAATTGAGGCACACAAGGGCAATATAGACGTGCAAAGTAAGCTTGGTCATGGAACGACTTTTACTTTCTTTCTTCCACGAATGAAAGGATAGTATGATACAACAAGAACGAATATTTTTCATAAACGGTTAAATAAGGAAGGAAAAACATCTAATTGTTCCTTCCTTATTTTACTTCAGGGTGCTACCGCTTTTCTAATTGTCTAGCTTCGATGTACCCGATTACGAGTGCCGATGAAGACATAAGGACGTGGCGTCTTAAATCGGTCAGCACCTAGCCCTTGTGAAAAATAACCGAATGTCTCTAAAAAGTAAAAAACACTTTTTGAGCCATTAGAACATTTTTCTTCAGGGCCGATCGAGCTTTTCTTATTAAAAGTGAAACTTTTTGTACATAGAAAACGACTAATTTTGTAAACGGGGAGGTTTATAAATGGACTCCGTTTTTAATGAACTTTATACGAAGTATCATCAGGATGTATTTCAATTTTTATTTTACATGGTAAAGAATAAGGAGCAAGCAGAAGATCTTGTACAGGATGTCTATATCCGTGTTTTGAAATCCTATCAAAAATTTGAGGGGAAAAGCAGTGAGAAAACATGGTTATTTTCTATTGCTAGAAACGTAGCGATTGACTCATTCCGTAAGCAAAAAAGCTTGAAGCAAAGTATCATTGAAAAGTTTGACCTTTCAAAACAGCAAATTAAAGATGATCATCCGATTCCTGAGGAATTGGCGATTCTTAAAGAAGAGGTTCAACTCATCTATCGTTGTCTAGAATATTGTACATTAGACCAAAAAATGGTCATTATTTTAAGATATATACAAGAGCTATCGATTGCAGAAACGGCAGATGCTCTAGAATGGACAGAAAGCAAGGTTAAAACCACTCAGCATAGAGCATTGAAAGTATTGAAAAAGCATATGAGTGAACGGATGGCAAAGGAGGGGACAGTGAGTGAGAAAGTCAGAGTGGAGCGATAATCAACTAGAGGAATGGATTAAACAGCTTCCCAAAGTAAAAGACCCCCGTGACCCCCGCGACATCTATCAAAATATTTCAATTCAAATAAACAAAAGTAGAAGGGTAAATTGGATTATTCCATCGTTTGCAACAGCAGCAGCTTTACTAGTTTTTTTCTTGCTTGTTCCAACCTTCTTAAACGATTCAAGTAACGAAGATAAAAGTAGTGTTGGAGAATCAACTGCTTCAATGGATAAGACGATGAAAAATAGTCTAGATAAGTCAGATATGCGTAAAGCAGAATCGATAAATTTTGACTCGACTCAAAAGGATAGCTTGAATACAGCAGATACAGTTAATGAGGGTACAACTGTAAATGAAGAAGATTTAAAAAACAAAGAGTTACTGATTTATGCTATTCCTTCCCAAGATGCCCAAGTCGTCGTCCCAATTAGTATATTGGTGGAGAAAAATTCTGCTAAGACTAAATTTGACCAATTTAAAGACAATATGCCTAAACTAACTGAGGAAGAGTGGGGACTATCCGATTATTATCCTCTAAATGCAAAGCTTGAATACAAACCTGAGCATAAAAAACTTATTGTGGATGTACCAAATAATCACCAGTATGGAACTGGTTCTGGTTCGGAAATAATGTTTCAAAAAATACTTTCCAGTGAGCTTTTATTAATGAATATCGAGAAGGTAAGTTTAATGACAGATGGACAACAAGGGATCGAATTTGGGAATAAGGGAAAATTATACGAACTATCCGTTACAGATTCCGGGAAGCACGGCTACTTCTTTTACTACCCAAATAAAATGACGGATAAACCGTATCTTGTTCCATCTGATGAACAGTATCAAACGATTCAAGACGCGCTATCAGCTATGAGTTTGAGTAAGGAAGACCACGATTTGAAAGCATCTATACCTAAAGAGTTAAATATTGAAAAAATAAAAGAATCAGACAAAATATTAACGATCTATTTGTCAAATAATACTATTATTCCAGAAGGTTCAAAGGCTCTTCATATGATTGAAGCGATTTTGTTAACGGCAAAGGAATTTAAGTATAGAGCAGTAAAAATTGAAAACGCGAAAGTAAGCCATGTTGGCAAATTTAATTTGGCAAATGAAATGCAAGTTCCTATAGCACCTAATAAAAAAGAAATAAGTGAATAATATCAGATGATAGAAGTGACATAAGTGTATCGTAGTCTCTTTAGAGGCGCTATACACTTTTTTTGTCAAATATTTTTCTTTAGGGCTAATCAAGGCGCTTCCGACGTACAGGATGCACTAGTACCGATGAAGTCATAAGGGCGTGGCATTCTTAATCGGCCGCTTTTCTTTGCATAAAAAAGAAATTTTTGAGCATATAATAACAAATGTGTTGCAAAATATTGCATTTCACGTTGGAAAGTTTTTACTGAAAAAGTTTCACTCATTAACGTAATTAGTTTAGGAGGAAATTTATAGGTATGACAGATTTTGTAATACGTTTGTTTATAACAGGAATTATGGCACTCTGTTTCAGCTTTTTATTTATTGAAGAGAAGCATCCGCAAGCAGAGATCGATGGAACAAATAACTGGATATGGCCAGCGGAAGGAATAATAACGGATACATATGGGACAAGACATGGGCAACATAAAGGAATTGATATTGCTGCAGCCTATGGTTCTCCCGTTTATGCAGTGGACAATGGTGTAATTTCAAAGTCTTACTATTCGAATTCATATGGTCATGTTGTTTTTATTAAACATCCGAACCATACAGAAACGGTTTATGCTCATTTAAAAAAGAGAGAAGTAATGGAAGGACAGTTTGTAAATCAAGGTGAAATCATTGGAGAAATGGGGAATACAGGGGATTCATCCGGTGTTCATCTTCACTTTGAAATGCATCTTGTTAAATGGACGTATAGGAAAGATAACGCTGTTGATCCAGTACTGGCTTTCGGTGATGTGTCAAAAGGTAGTACTGTTTATGCTCTAAATAAAGAGGAAAATGCTGTTGTAGCGGCATCAAAAATAAATCAACAAAAAAACGAGCAAGACAATCATGACATTACGATCAAAAGCCATCAAGTCATGGATGGTGAAACATTATGGTCCATTGCAGAAGCTTATCATTCTTCGGTTGAAAGCATTCGACAAAAAAATGCACTTGAAAATGAACAAATATTTGTTGGACAAACTCTCCTGATATCGATTGGAGAGAATAAACAAGGTTATTCGTTAAATAACAGATCATTAAAGTCCTCACAATCTTCAAAAGAAAGTCATCATGAAAAAGGATCTCAAATTAAGCCATACGAGGTTTATCTTTTACAAAAGTAGTAAATAGGTAATGAAGGGCTAAAAATCAAACAAAAAAAACCGATTGAAAACAAAATTATTGTTCTCAATCGGTTTTTGTGCTTCCGACCAACAGGAAGGAGGTACGAGTGCCGATTTTGCCACAGGACGTGGCGTACTTAATCGGCCGCTTTTCTTGTTGTCCAGCTACAGCGCCTACCCCTTGTGAAAAATAACCTAATGTCTCTAAAAGTAAAAAACACTTTTTGAGCCATTAGGTTATTTTTCTTTAGGCCTGTTCAAGTCGCTTTCGCTTTTCTTTATAGTATTAGTCTATTAATGGATGTGATCTCGTCTAATTGGCTAATCAGAGAAATGTAGAAATCATCAATATCTTTATCAAAGGAAAGAATCATTATGGCTTCTCCACCAGCTGCTTTCCTACCAACTTGCATTGTTGCAATGTTAATTTCATAATCGCCTAATATTCTTCCAACTCGTCCAATAACACCTGGGCGGTCAGTATGTTGAATATAAAGCAAATTACCCTCTGGTAAGAAGTCGATATTAAATCCGTTCAAGAATACAATACGAGGACCATAATTCTCAATATAAGTACCTCTAACTGTAAATGTATTATGGTCGCCTTTTGCAACAGCGGTAATGCAGTTAGAATAACCAAATGTATTCGTTGAAATTTTCTCTCCAATAGTAAGATGTACTTCTTTGGCAGTTAAGATAGCATTGACTTCATTTACTGGAATATCGATTCTGTCATTGAAAAATCCTGCAAGTAATGCTTTTGTTAGATAGGATGTTTCAAGTTCAGTTACAGTTCCTGCATAAGAAATTGAAATTTCATTGATTCCTTCCTTCATACATTGAGCAATGGTTGAACCCATTTGTTTAGCCAATTGATGGAATGGTTTAATTTTTTCAAATACTTCTTTAGATAATGCAGGAAGGTTAATAGAATTTGATACCGGTTTACCCTCTAAGAACAATTTAACTTCCTCTGCAACTTGAGTTGCCACATTTAATTGCGCTTCTTTTGTAGAAGCTCCAAGGTGTGGAGTAACAATAACATTATCAAATTTTAATAATGGATTGTCTGTTGGAGGCTCAACCTCAAATACATCAAGTGCAGCACCTGCAACGTGACCATTTTCAAGAAAGATAGCTAAAGCTTCTTCATCTATAATTCCGCCTCGAGCACAGTTAAGGAAGTACACGCCTTTTTTTGTTTTCTTTAATGTTTCTTCATTAATTAACCCTTTTGTTTCAGCAGTTAAAGGAGTATGAACAGTAATAATATCAGCATTTGCTAATAGTTCATCTAAAGATGAAGGCTGAACCCCAATTTGGATTGCTCTTTCATTTGTTAGAAAAGGATCAAATACACGTACACCCATGCCAAAGACTTTTGCACGTTTAGCTAATTCAGAACCTATTCGACCAAAGCCAATGATTCCAAGTGTTTTTCCGAATAGCTCATTCCCTACAAAAGTATTTCGTTTCCATTCTAAATTTTTGACAGTTTGATGTGCTTGAGGAATATTTCTCATTAAAGAAGCCATCATAGCGAAAGTGTGTTCAGCGGTTGAAATGGTATTACCATTTGGAGCATTAACAACAATAATTCCTCTCTTTGTTGCAGCGCTGATTTCAATATTATCAACACCAACTCCGGCACGAGCCACAATTTTTAAATTAGGCATTTGCTCCATTAATTCTTCAGTCACTTTTGTAGCACTTCTTACAAGTAAGGCATCTATTTCAGAAAGATTAACCTCAGGATCAGTGACCTTTTTTTGAATGATGTTTGCTTCCTTTAATTCTAATAATGGCTGTAATCCTTCTTCACTAATAGCGTCTGCAACTAATATTTGATACATCTTATACACCTGCCATTTTTTAAATGAGTAATTTTCTGAATTTTACAAAAAGAAAACTTTTGACTGATTTGGTGTAAAACCATCAGTCACAATAATAAAGTGAAACTTCAATCTGAGAATTTTCTTCATCCCCTACCTAGGATTTCGTGTTTTCACTCATAACCTTGAGGTGTGGGTCCTGCTGACCGTTAATGCGGGATAAATTTAGTATGCAACAGTTTGTTCTCTTAATATGTAAACTTGCCTTTTTTATTATAGATGAAACACTTAATACGGTGCAATTAAAAAAAAGAAAAAAAGTTGGGTATCCATATAAGAATGATAAAATATTCACAAATATATCCTTTTTTTGTACAATGCTCTTAAGAGGGATTAATGTATCTTATATCATACATGTACATTTCTTCAAATCGAAATACGCTTGCATGAATGGAAGTATCTAAGATCTCTTAAAAAGACCAATATGTATATAAAAAGGAGAAGTAAAATTGAAAAATAACCGTGTAAAAAGCATCGTGTTAATTAGCATGTTAAGCAGTCTTTCGTATATATTAATGCTTTTAAATTTTCCATTGCCAATATTTCCGAAATATTTGTTAATCGATTTTAGTGATATCCCAGCTTTAATATCAGCTTTGATCTTAGGACCTGTTGCGGGAATATTAGTTGAGCTCGTTAAAAATATACTTGATTATTTTTTAACTGGAAGTATAACGGGAGTTCCAATAGGACCATTAGCTAATTTTATTGCTGGCTGTACGTTTATTTTGCCGATTTATTATATCTATCGTAAATTTAAATCGAAAAAAGGAATGATAATGGCTCTCATCATTGCAACCTTGATCATGTCTGTATCAATGAGTATCTTAAACTATTATGTCATTCTGCCAGCCTACACTTTTTTCATGCATGCTCCAGTATTGTCGGCAGAAGAGACAAGACAATTTATTGTGGCGTCCATTTTTCCATTTAATTTGGTAAAAGGTTCCTTAATAACGATTGTCTTTATGCTAGTATTTTCTAATTTATCCGGATGGCTACAAAAACAAGCTGTCCAAAATTAAAAAAATCGGGGCTAAATGACTGAAGATTTTCACAAACCAAATATAAAAGAGAGTCTTATCATGTAAGACTCTCTAAGCAATAGCATTATTATTCGAATTTAGTTGCATCCCCATCAAAAGCTTCGTCAGAAACTTTGATGGAATCGGTCGGACAGCCTTCAAAAGCATCCATCATATCATCTTCTAACACTTCAGGAACTTCTGCAGTCCCTTGATTGTTATCAAGTGTTACGAACGCAATGCCTTCATCGTCGTAATCGTAAATATCTGGTGCAGCAGCGCCGCAAGCGCCACAAGCTATACATGTTTCTTTGTCTACAATAGTATATTTTGCCATGAAAATAACCTCCCATATTTAAAAAGAAAATAATAATTTTTTTAGTTTATTATGTGATTGGAACATCTTGCTCTACACTATTGTAAAGCGGGATGAGAAACTTTTCAATAAAAAAAACATTGAGAATGCTTATCATATAAAGCTTTGAAGCAAACAGGGGTAAAAATTCATTCAAAAAAAATGGACATTACATGATAAAATAATGCTATTCATCAATAAAGAAAAAGTAATGTAATATAATAATGAACCGGTTACGAAGGAGCAGAAATGAAACCTGATTTTTTAGAATTGGTCATTCTACATTGTTTAAATCATATTCATTCCGAAAGGACCATTTACTCAATCCTCCATATACTAAAAGGAAAAAAATCTTCTCAAACGATACAAGATGCTCATCTTTATCAATTAACACCTTTCTTCAAAACTTATCCTCAGCTTGAAAGGAGCTATTTAGATCGTGTAGTCAAAAAATATGAGGAATTGAAGTGGTTAGAAAGAGATTCTGATGAATTTTATCGATTGAATAATAAGGGAAAACAAATATTAAAGCAAATGTTAAAAAATCAACCTATACCAATCCATTTAAATGGATGGAAGTATCATCTATTAACGACTTCGTTTTGGGAACGATTGTCTTTACTTGTACAAGTATCTTCACATTTAAACGTTCATCATTCTAAATATGTGCCGATACAAAGAAATCGAGATGTACAAAGATGGCTAAAAGATTATCTTCATCAAATAGATATTTCACGAAACGACTTGTCCTCTTTTTTATATGATGAGCTAATTCGTTGTTTTAATTTTGATCAGGATATAGACCCATCCATATTCGTGATAAGATTAACAGGGTTTCAATGTATAGGGATGACTCCTGAACAAGCAGCAAATTCCCTACAGATGGAAGCTTCTTATTATCATTTTCATTATATGTCTTTTCTTCATTTTATGTTAAAGACCGTGATTTCAAACAGAGAACAATTTCCAATCCTTTTTTCAATCATTTCAACATTAAAGCATGAGTTTTCAATAACAAATTCAACGAAACGAACGTATGAATATATTTTACAAGGTTATTCCATTCAATCAATCGCTAAAATGAGAAGATTGAAACATAATACAATTGAGGATCATATCGTCGAATTAGCATTAAATATCTCGGAATTTGATATATCACCTTATGTTACGGATATCATTCAAGAGATGGTGATAAAAGCAGCCAGGCAAGTCCCATCAAGGCAGCTAAAAAAAATTCGTAAAGAGGCTGCTTCGGCTACCTATTTTGAAATAAGATTAGTTTTAGCGAAGTTTGGTGACATGTTATGATATTAGAAGAACAATTAAAAACCTATTTTCATTACGATACCTTTCGTCCAGGTCAAAAAGAGGTTATTCAATCTGTATTAGATGGAAATCATACGTTGGCCATGCTCCCTACAGGTACAGGGAAATCGTTATGTTATCAGTTTCCTGGATTGTTTTTAGATGGGGCAACATTAATTGTTTCTCCTTTATTGTCTCTCATGCAGGATCAAGTAGAGCAAATGAAAATGAATGGTGAAAAAAAAGTTATTGCAATAAATTCATTTTTATCAAATTCAGAAAGAAAACAAGCATTAAGTCAGTTAAACCAATATAAATATATTTTCATTTCTCCAGAAATGATTCAATGGGAGCCTGTTCTTGAGAAGGTAAAGCAATTAAAAATCTCTTTATTTGTTGTAGATGAAGCTCATTGTATATCACAGTGGGGCTATGATTTTAGACCAGACTATTGGAAACTCGGTAAGATTAGGCAGGTTTTAGGTCAACCGCTGACCCTTGCATTAACTGCAACTGCAACACCAAATGTAAGGGAGGATATAGTCCAATCACTGTTGCTTCATACATGGAAGGAATATATCTTTTCCGTAGATCGGCCTAATATTTCAATTAGTATTGAAACGCTTAGTCATCATCAGGAGAAAATGGATCGCTTAATCGAGCTAGTGAAGCAGTTAAAGGGTCCAGGAATTATTTACTTCTCCAGTAAAAAACTAGCGGAGCTTTCTGCCGATATAATAAAAGAAAAAACGGAGCAGCGTGTCATGCCGTATCATGGTGGGATGGATCAAGAAAGCCGTATTTTAATACAACAGCAATTTATTCGCGGTCAATTAGATTTGATTTGTGCGACGAGTGCATTTGGGATGGGGATTAATAAGGAAAACATTCGTTATATTATTCATTTCCATATGCCACTACAAATTGAATCTTATTTACAGGAAATTGGACGAGCGGGAAGAGATGGGGGAAAAAGTATCGCAATCTTGCTGTATGCCGCCTTTGATGAACAACTTTCATACCAATTAGTGGAAAATGAGCTGCCTTCCGAGGAACAAATAGAATGGCTGATTAATATTTATAAAAAAGATGGGCTAGAAGAATTTATGAATCAACTGGAGACAGAACAGCTGAAGCATACAGGTGGATTTTCAGATATACAATGGAGAATATTTGAAGAATTCTTTCATGAATGTACTCGAATAGGTAGGAGGATAGATGAAAGAATGATACAATTTAAAGCATTCATCAAAGAAAGATATGAATATAAAAGAAAAAAAGTGGATCAAGTATTACATTGGATTCAACTAAATCAATGCAAAAGAGAATTACTTCTACATTATTTTAGCGACGCCAAAACACAGCAGCAAAAAGATTGCTGTGACTATTGTGGTATAGAAAAGCAGTCATTTTATCGTGAGAATGAAGATATGTTAACCCATTCTCAACCTTTTTATTGGAAAAAACATTTACAAACCATTTTAATAAATAGTGAGGGAGAAGATGAAAAAAGAAAAGTATAGACGATTAGTAAATAGTTTATCGAGAAGGCAAATCCTTTTTCATCTATACGCTTCACAAATTTTACTATTAATGATTTCATTTATATTAGGTATGATATTATTTGATCGTTTTTCTAATTTTTTACATCTGTTTCAATGGAAAGATAAGAATATTCTTTTGGTAGGTATGTCAGCTGGAATCATAATCGTGGCGATTGATCTTATTTTTATGAAAATAGTACCTAAGCATTATTTTGACGATGGTGGTTTAAATGAGAAAATATTTGAAAATAGACATCCGCTACATATCGCATTGATTGCCCTTTTAGTCTCTATAAGTGAAGAAATATTGTTTCGAGGGGTTTTACAAACTCACTTTGGGTTAGTGATCGCGAGCTTTATCTTTGCTATCATACATTATCGATACCTTTTTAATTGGTTTTTATTAATAAATGTAATAGTTTTAAGCTTCATTTTGGGTGCGTTTTATTATATTACAGGTAACCTACTAGTAACAATGACCACCCATTTTATTATTGATTTTCTTTTAGGAATAGTGATTACATTAAAATTGAAAAAGCAAAAAGATAGGATGGATGTTCCATGAATAAAGAGGATCCTTTTAGAGAAAAAGCCGAACGGCATCGCGAAAAAATTGAAAAATTGCATCAAGAAGAATTGACAGACGAAAATGAAAAAACAGGTCTTCCTCCACGGGCCCAGGTACATCACCAAACAAAGAAAAAAAATAAATGGAAATTAAAATATCCCGTTATTCGGTTACTTGTATTATTTTTTATTCTTTTACCAATTGTAAGCTTTAGTATTTATTCATCATTGAATAAAGGGAATTCTAATATTTTACATGTAAACAATAATCCTAGTAGTGTTGAAACAGTGAATCTTTCAAAAAAAGAACTAACTGATCAGAATTCTTCTAATAAAAATGAAACTGATAATAAATCAGATCAAGATCAGTCGGCAGAGAAAGAAGCAGATGAACAAAGTGTAGATTCGTCGAACTCGGCTAATTATAAAGAAACACAGACAAAAGTAAATGGAGTAGATGATAAAAACAATAGCCCGAATATCATTAAAAAAGAACAAATAAAAGCTAGTGCGAGCAGTAAAAAGGATGCTGATAAGCTGAAGGCTGAAGAAAAAGCGAAGCAAGAGGAATTGGCTAAACAACAGGAAGAAAAAGCGAAACAAGAAGCTTTAGCAAAGGAAGAGGAAAATAAGACTGAACCAGTTCCAAATGAAAAAACTGTCTATCATACAGTTCAAAAAGGGGAGACAGTATTTCGAATTGCGATGAAGTACTATCATTCACCATCAGGTATAGATATTATTAAACAAGCAAACCAGTTAAAAAGTAATGAAATTGAAATAGGTCAGGTTCTAACCATCCCTTTAAAGTAAAAATATCATCCATATATTAGAGGCATGCCTCCTTTTTTATCATATCTTGTCCTCTATTCACATAAGATCATGATAGAAGAGGAGGAGGTCATATGGAAAATTCGATTATATTGCTGGATGAACGAACGGACCAAGCTACCAAACAAATACTGCAAAGGGTGGTAGAAAAGAAAAAAAAGTTCGATCAATATAAATTTAAGCATTTATTATTCTTATGGTTAGCTGTATTTATAGCGTTTTTCTATATTTATTACCTATACCGTTCAATCTTTCTTCCTTATTCCTATTCATTCACAACGATGTTCTCAATCTATGTTCAAACATCATTGAATGTATATCTGCTAATTTTGACAGTCGGTTTATTCGGAATCACAAATGTACTAAAGAAAAAAGTAGATAAAGCCGAAAAAGAATTTCATGCAATAAGATGTGAAATTATTGATAAAAGCAAGGATTTATGGAAAAAGGAAGAGGCATGGAACAATCGTCACCTCGTTTTCGAAATGATGAAAAAAAACTATGATATTAATCTATACCATGAAAACAAATAAGAAAAGCGGAAGCACCTTGATCAGCCCAGAAGAAAAATGTTCATTTGTCTCAAAAAGCGCTTTTTACTTTTAGAGGCATAGGGTTATTTTTCACAAGGGGTAGGTGCTAGAGCTAGACAACCGTCGAACTTTGAAAAGTTAAACTTTATTATCCTTTAAAAGAGGGCGGTTCAATGAGTGCCTAAGAAGTTGTATTGATTCACCCTCAGGTTAAACTTTTAAAGCTAGTAGTACTTCTTTTTATTTTTTTCTTCTTTTAATATTTCAACAGCTTCTCTAAAGCGCTGGGAGTGAACAATTTCACGCTCTCGTAAAAATCGGAGAGCATCATTTAAATCAGGATCATCACTCAAATTAATGAGCCATTGGTAGGTTGCCCTTGCTTTTTCTTCAGCAGCGATGTCTTCATATAAATCTGCAATAGGATCACCCTTAGCTTGAATATAAGTTGCTGTCCAAGGGGAGCCAGCAGCATTTTGGTAAAATAAAGCATGATCATGATTAGCATAATGTTCACCAAGTCCAGCTGCTTTTAATTGATCTGGTGTAGCATCTTTCGTTAACTTATAAATCATAGTTGCAATCATTTCTAAGTGTGCGAATTCCTCCGTCCCTATATCTGTAAGCAATCCTATAACTTTATCAGGTATCGAGTATCGCTGGTTTAGATATCTTAAAGCTGCAGCTAGTTCACCATCTGCCCCTCCATATTGTTCAATTAAATATTTTGCAAGCTTAGGGTTACAGGTCATGACTCGTACTGGATACTGTAGCTTTTTTTCATAAACCCACATGTTAATCCTCTCCCTTATCTAAAAACTTCACACCTGCCATGGCCATGGCGAATCATTCCAATTCCAGGGATCACCCGAGTAGCTATTGCCAAATTGCATTAAAGGACCAAATTGACTTTCAAAAGCTTTTTTAAGTTTTTTTCTTTCCTTTACGTAAAAATTAAATTGTTGTATCGCATTTTGGTCGTCTTCATGAGTATCTAAATAAAGGGTCAACTCTACTAGAACAAAATCTACCGCCTGAAGCTGTTCTAATAAAACATAATATTCCTTCGGTAATTGTTTCATGACAGATGCTCCTTCCCTGCCATTTCATATGGACTGTAATAGGGATCGTAGAATGGTTTCCAAAGTGTTCCAGCTTTTAAAGCTTCCATCGGTGTGAATTGAGGATAATTTGGCGGCTGAAAGCCTAAATATAAATTTGGTGGTGTTGAAAAGGATTTAACAGTCATAGGCTTGCAAGGATCAAATGGACTTACATAAGGATGATAAACCTTGATTGGTGTAAACAAAATAATCCCCCTTTTTTACATCACTAATAATTTGAACTAGACATCATTAAAGGATATGAGTGATTTACAAATACATGAAATATTTTTTTGGAGAGCAAAGGACTTTTTATGTTTGTTGTTGAATTTTTATACATTGATACATATATTCTTTAATTCGAGGTGAAAGAAATGTTTGTAAAAAGTGTGATGATTCCTAAGAATAAATGCATTACTGTAAATCAAGATGACACAATCGAAATGGCGCTTAACAAGCTGGAATCTCATCAGATTGATGGAATCCCTGTATTAAATGATGAAAAATTTGTTGGGACATTAACTCGATATGATTTGTACGAAAATTTCTTTTTCTCTGAGCAAGCGAAAGAAGAGTATATGAAAAATACATTAGTGAAAGATGTTGCTGGACATGTAGAAAAAATTTTGAATGGGAATGAGGTGTTTGAAAAAACCTTGCTTGATTTAAAAGATTTCCCATTACTGGCTGTTGTTGATGAATATATGAACTTTTTAGGTGCGGTTACTCGATTTGATGTACTCGAGCAGTTTCAATCGGCATTTGGTACAAAACGATCAGGTGTGCGAATTGCTTTTACCTCAGTAGAATCAGAGGGGAGATTAGCAAGACTAGCAGACATTGCTCGTCATTTTCATGAGCAAATCATATCATTGGTAACCTTTGATGAGACGGATAAATTAATTAGAAGAATGGTCATGAAGATCGAGAAAAAAGACAATATCCAAAAATTTATAGAAAAATTAGAAACATCAGGATTCCGGATACTAGATGTCACTGAGGATTAGAAGAAAAGCGGAAGCGACTTGAACAGGCCTGAAGAAAAGTATCCTATGAAATACATAATTAAATAAAAGGCTAATTTAAAGAAGTTTGTTACTCACCATCCTGTAATTCCTTCATACACTAAATCAAGAGTTTTTCATTGTCAGGGGGCATTGACATGCGCTTAGAAAGATTAAATTACAATAAGATAAAGATTTTTCTTACCATTGATGATCTTCATGAAAGAGGGTTAACAAAAGAGGATATTTGGAAAGACTCTTTGAAATGGCATCAGCTCTTCCATGACATGCTTGAGGAAGCAAATGAGGAATTTGGGGTTGACTTTCAAGGTTCTGTAGCTGTTGAAATATTTTCCATGCAAGCTCAAGGAATGATTATGATTGTTACGATGGAGGAACCTGAAGAGGAAACCTTAAGTGATGGCTTTATTGAAATGCAGGTGACATTAGAAAAAAACACTGATATCCTGTTTGAATTTTTTGAATTTGAAGACGTAATCCAAGCAGCAAAACAACTATCCTGCATCCATTATTCAGATGGTTGTTTATATAAAATGAATGAATCTTATTTTCTATTTATAGAACATCTTTCAACTGGAAAAGAAAATCAAATTTTTGCTATCCTTTCAGAGTTTGGAAATCCGAGCTTTTTGAGCATACATTGTCTCCAAGAATATGGCGTTGAAATCATAAACAGTGAAGCGGTAAAAACAATCAATCATTTTTTTCATTAGTAAACTTAATTTTGTAAGAATTTCTGACATATAAATGATTGAGAATGGTAATCCTATAAATGATATAAAAATGATATGAAAAGAACTTCAATAGAGAAGAAGTGCTTTCTTAGTAACTTTGGAAGCGGTTTTTTCTCTTTTTTCATTCAAATTTTCGTTTGATTTTCTTCTTGTATTCATGTTTTAAACGTGTATACTATGTCATGAAAGACGACAACAAATGTAAGTTATTATTTTAGGAGGATTATAGATGGTAGCCGAGAATGGCAAAACGAGTACAAGCTCAGAAAGCAAAAATGATGTGTTAAAGTCAACACAGACTGTCATTTATAAAGCATTAGAAAAACTAGGGTATCCTGAGGAAGTGTACGAGCTCCTAAAAGAGCCTCTTAGAATGATGACAGTAAAAATCCCAATTCGAATGGATGATGGTACTGTTAAAGTTTTTACTGGCTACCGCGCGCAGCATAATGATGCTGTAGGACCTACTAAAGGTGGAATTCGATTTCATCCAAGTGTATCAGAGAAGGAAGTTAAAGCACTATCCATTTGGATGAGTTTAAAATGCGGAATTGTAGATCTTCCTTATGGAGGAGGAAAGGGTGGAATTGTCTGTGATCCTCGTGATATGTCATTTCGAGAATTAGAACGCTTAAGCAGAGGATATGTACGAGCTATTAGTCAAATAGTAGGGCCGACCAAGGACATTCCTGCACCAGATGTTTTTACCAATTCTCAAATTATGGCTTGGATGATGGATGAATATAGCCGTATTGATGAGTTTAATTCACCTGGTTTCATAACTGGAAAACCGCTTGTTCTTGGTGGATCACATGGACGAGAATCTGCTACTGCAAAAGGTGTTACCATTTGTATACAAGAAGCTGCTAAAAGGAAGGGCATTAACATAGAAGGTGCAAGAGTTGTCGTACAAGGTTTTGGAAATGCAGGTAGTTTTTTATCAAAGTTCATGCATGATGCAGGAGCAAAAGTTGTTGGTATCTCCGATGCATACGGCGCTTTATATGATCCAAATGGCCTTGATATAGATTATTTACTAGATCGTAGAGACAGCTTTGGTACGGTGACGAAATTATTTAATACTACAATATCCAATAAAGAACTTCTTGAATTAGATTGTGATATTCTTGTTCCTGCTGCGATCGAAAATCAAATTACAGAAGAGAATGCAGATAAAATTAAAGCGAGTATTGTTGTTGAAGCAGCAAATGGTCCAACTACATTAGAAGCAACTCGAATATTAACTGAACGAGGAATTTTATTAGTTCCAGATGTTTTGGCTTCAGCTGGTGGTGTAACGGTTTCTTATTTCGAATGGGTCCAGAATAATCAAGGATATTATTGGACTGAAGAGGAAGTGGAAGAAAAGCTAGAAAAAGTGATGAGTAAAGCATTTCAAAATATCTATGATACAGCCTTATCACGTCGTGTTGATATGAGACTAGCTGCCTATATGGTTGGTGTTAGAAAAATGGCAGAAGCCTCGAGATTTAGAGGTTGGATTTAAAACAAATGGCAAATCGAAATTGAACATTGATTCATAACCATAATTCCCCTATCATTATTGGTAGGGGAATTATGGTATATAGGTACTTATACAGAAAGGCTGTTTTCTCAATGTTTGTTGCTTTTGACATAAAAAAATTGGGAGAAACGTTTCGGAGCAGCCTGCATACACGTAGACTCCTGTGGGAATGCGAGAAAGGCGAGACCCCGCAGGAGCGTATGCGACGAGAAGGCTTGACGCTCGCCCACGGAAAGCGAAGTGTATGCAGGCTGCGTGTTTAAAAGCAACAATCTATACGAAAACAGCCTACAGAAATGAGACTTTGAGGAAGGAATGAATGAATTGAATAGGGAAGATGTCATTATTGTTGGCGGAGGTCCATGTGGCTTAGCGGCTGCGATTGCATTGAAAGAAACAGGTAAAAATCCGTTAATCATTGAAAAGGGTAATATCGTCAATGCCATTTATCATTATCCTACCCATCAAACATTTTTTAGTACAAGTGAAAAATTAGAAATAGGAGATGTGCCTTTTATTACGGAAAATTATAAACCTAAAAGGAATCAGGCACTCTGCTATTATCGTGAGGTTGCAAAAAGAAAAAATTTACGCGTACATGCTTTTGAAAGGGTATTGAAGGTTACGAAGCTTTCAAATGAAATTTTCCTCATTCAAACAGACAAAGACGAGTATCAAACTTCAAACGTTGTCATTGCGACCGGTTACTATGATCATCCAAATTATATGAATGTTCCAGGTGAGTCGTTATCGAAGGTTATGCATTATTTTAAAGAAGCACATCCTTATTTTGATAAAGACGTTATTGTGGTAGGTGGAAAAAATTCAAGTGTTGATGCAGCCATTGAGCTTGTGAAGGCTGGTGCAAGAGTTACCGTTCTTTATAGGGGGCAAGTGTATTCTGAAAGTATTAAGCCTTGGATTTTACCAGAATTTATATCGTTAGTAAAAAACGGGATTGTTACAATGGAATTTAATGCTACTGTTAAGGAAATTCACGAGGATAAAGTTGTTTATGTGAAAGAAGGAACAGAATATAGTGTTCATAATGATTTCGTATTTGCAATGACTGGCTATCATCCAGATCATGGATTTTTAAAAGAAATGGGTGTGCAAATCGATAAAGATTCTGGTAGACCTTTATTCGATAGTGAAACGATGGAAACAAATGTACCAGGAATCTTTATTGCCGGAGTCATTGCTGCTGGAAATAATGCAAATGAAATCTTTATTGAAAACGGCCGTTTTCATGGGGAGCAAATTGCCAAAGCAATTTTGGAAAAAGAACAGCAACGAGTTTAAGAGGTCTATTAAAATTAAGAGTAGTATCTTATATTTTTATGAACCTAATTTTCCTTTAGTTTCTAAATAATTCCTTTTAAATCATGAATAATTCATTTTCTTTCTCACTATAACATGATACGATTAAGAAAACCTACTGAAAAGAGGACAATTCATGTTGGGAATATTATCTGCTGGGATTGCTCCAGGTTTAGCCTTACTAAGTTATTTTTATTTAAAAGATCAATATGAATCTGAGCCGATCTCGATGGTATTAAAAACTTTTTTGTTTGGCGCTCTGCTAGTATTTCCGATTATGTTTATACAATATGTGCTGGAAACTGAGATGATCGTACAAACTGGGTTGATAGACGCATTTTTTTCATCTAGTTTATTAGAGGAATTTTTCAAATGGTTTATTTTATTTTACACCATTTATCAGCATGTTGAATTTGATGAGCCTTATGATGGAATCGTATATGGCGCTTCAGTTTCGCTAGGCTTTGCTACTGTAGAAAATATTTTTTACTTAATTGCGAATGGACTCGAATATGCTTTAGGCCGAGCTTTATTGCCAGTTTCTAGCCATGCTTTATTCGGAGTTATCATGGGCTATTACCTTGGAAAAGGAAAATTTTCATTGCAAGCAAAAAAGAAATGGATCTTATTCTCTTTATGTGTTCCTTTTATCCTACATGGAACATATGATTACATTTTGCAATTACAGAAACATTGGGGTATTTTTATGCTGCCTTTTATGATCTTTCTATGGTGGCTTGGATTAAGGAAAGTAAAAATGGCGCGAATCTTAACAACACAACAAATGGAAAGCCGCATAGCGTTTCAAAAACCATTCATTTCAAAATGAATGGTTTTTTTTGTGTGGTTTCGATGTACAGAATGTGCGAGTGTCAATGCTGTTACAGGATGCGGTGTCCTTAATCGATTGCTTTTTTGTGTATAAAATTCCATTCTCTACAAAAAATAGAGTTAATGTTAAGTTTACATCTGGGGGTAGCAATGAATGAGAATTAAATTTGAACTTAAGAAGGTTTTTTTAATCCTAACTATTTTTTTAGCCGCTTTTACGTTCTGTATCTCAAATGAAAAAGTGTATGCTTTTTCAAATCAGGTAATACAACATGGGGCAGTCGGTGATGATGTGATAGAATTACAGGCTCGACTTCAATATTTAGGGTTTTACAACAAGAAAATTGATGGGGTTTTTGGATGGAGTACTTACTGGGCACTTAGAAATTTTCAGTATGAATTCGGATTACCTATTGATGGTCTTGCTGGAGTAACAACAAAGGCAAAACTTGCAAAAGCTTCAAAATACAATGAGAAATATGTAAAGGAGCAAATTAATAAAGGGCGTAAATTTAGTCACTATGGAGGTGTAAATTTAGCAAAACAAGCAAAGGCACCTTCAAAGCCGCCTGCAAAAGCTCCTGCTAAAACAGGAGTTGGAGCCCCAAAACCAGCAGCAGCAAATGTCCCAAATGGATTTTCTCAAAATGATATTCAATTATTAGCAAATGCGGTTTATGGGGAAGCGAGAGGCGAGCCATATGTAGGACAGGTAGCTATAGCAGCAGTTATCTTAAATCGATTAGAAAGTGCGATATTTCCAAATACGATATCAGGCGTTATTTTTGAGCCGAGAGCATTCACAGCTGTTGCAGATGGGCAAATTTGGCTGACTCCAAATCAAAGAGCAAAGGATGCTGTCCTTGATGCCATAAATGGCTGGGATCCTACTGGGAATGCCGTTTATTATTTTAATCCAGATACCGCAACAAGCCCGTGGATTTGGACCCGACCACAAATTAAACAGATTGGGAAGCATATATTCTGTAAATAATGAGGTGACGATAATTGATTAGAGGAATCTTAATAGGAGTGTTAACTCTTGGCGTGGCAGGAACTGCATTTTGGGGCTATCAGGAGCATCGTGAAAAGAATGCGATTTTGTTAAATGCAGAAAATAACTATCAACGAGCTTTTCATGATTTAACCTATCAAGTTGATTTATTACATGATAAAATTGGTACCACTTTAGCGATGAATTCAAGGAAATCATTATCTCCCGCTCTTGTAGAAGTATGGAGAATTACTTCAGAAGCACACAGCAGTGTTGGTCAACTGCCGTTAACATTACTCCCTTTTAATAAAACAGAAGAATTTTTAGCGAAAATTGGAGACTTTAGCTATCAAACAGCTGTGAGAGATCTTGATAAAGATCCATTAACTGATAAGGAGTATACTTCATTAAAAGGGCTTTATAAACAAGCCGAAGATATTCAAAATGAGCTTCGTGAAGTTCAGCATTTAGTATTGAAGGAAAATTTACGCTGGATGGATGTAGAAATGGCTTTAGCATCGGGTGCGGAAGGTGCTGATAATACCATTATAGACGGATTTAAAACAGTAGAAAAAACAGTATCAGGATATGATGAGACTGATTTCGGTCCTTCTTATGTCAATATGCAAAAAAAAGATGAGAATTTCAAATCCATTAAGGGTGAGGTCATTTCAAAAGAAAAAGCGCTTCAAATTGCAAAGCGTTATGTAAAAATGGGTAAACAAGAAAAGGTGAATATCACAGAAAACGGAAAGGGCTCAAGTTTCGGATTCTATAGTGTGTCAATACAAAATATAAAAACTAAGCAAGAAGCAAATATGGATATTACAAAAAAGGGTGGATATCCAATTTGGTTTATTTATTCGAGAGATGTGAAGCAAAGTAAGATTGGATTAAATGAAGCCAGTAATAAAGCAATCCAATTTTTGAAAGAAAATAAATTTCAAAATCTAGCTTTATTAGAGAGTGCTCAATATGACAATATTGGTATGTTTACATTTGTAACAAATCAAGATGGAGTTAGAATTTATCCTGATGCGATTAAAATTAAAGTAGCTTTAGATGACGGGAATATAATTGGATTTTCAGCTGAAGACTACTTGAAATCCCAACATGAAAGAAGCATCCCAAAACCTGCTATCTCTTCAAATGCTGCAAGAGCAAGCATTAATCCAAAAGTAAAAATAATGGAAGAGGGACGAGCGATCATTCTTAATGATGCTAATAAAGAAGTCCTTTGCTATGAATTTCTTGGAACGTTAGATAATGACACTTATCGAATTTTTATAAACGCAGAGGATGGTACAGAAGAGAAAATTGAAAAACTAAAGAACGCAGAAGCACTTTATGAAGAGGTTGTATAGAAAAGCGGAAGCGCCTTGAACAGCCCTGAAGAAAAATGTTCCACAGGATCAAAAAGCGCAAAATTATGATTATAGCCCTTAGTTATATGTATTAATCTTCATTCAAGAAAATTTTGATACTATAATAAAAAACCGGAAAATACAAGGCAGAATTAGTGCTGGATTGTATTTTTCGGTTTCTTTTATTTGAAGAGGTACTTGAAGTTCATTTAACTTTCATGCAATAATGTATTATCTGACAATATTAACCTTTTATTCTTTAGAGAAAGAGAGATAATCATGTTAAATATCGGGGATCAAATCATTTTAGAATCAACCTATGCTGAAAAACTTGAATTTTATAAATGCAAAGTAGTTGAAAAAAAAGCTGATAATTTTTACGTTGACTATCCGATACATATGGATACAAACAGAACGGTCTATCTTGTAGATGGAACTCAGTTGAAAGTCACATTTGTTACAAAAGATGGAAATGTTTTTTTGTTTGAGTCAGAAGTAGTTGGGAGAATAAAGCAAGATATTCCGATGATCATGTTAAACTATCCTGGTAAAGATCAGCTTTTGAAAATACAGCGAAGACAATTTGTTCGAATTGAAACGTCAGTTGATGTGGCGGTACACGCAATCGATGATGAATTTGATCCATTCACGACGACCACATTTGATATCAGTGCAGGTGGGGCAGCATTAGTGATCCCTAAGGCATTACCGTTTAAAAGAGGGATGTTTATTTCTACGTGGTTTATATTGCCGATGCAAAATGGGGATTATCATTATATTACCATAAAAAGTAAAGTGGTTAGAATGGTAGATTTACATAACGAATATAAAAAAATATCTGTTCAGTTCGTTGAAACTTCACCAAAGGAAAGACAATTGTTACTTCGATTTACCTTCGATCGACAGCTTGCCATGAAGAAAAAAGGAATAGAGCCAAATTAGGAATAAATTTCATGTTAAGCCCCAATAATAGAAAAAACAATAATATTTTGGGGCGATAAACGCATGAAAACAACTGAAAGGATTATTTTGAAAATTACAATTGTTCAATTTATATGCTTATTACTTGTGCAATTTTTTTTGTATGGGATGAATGCATTTCCTGAACTCAAGCAAATAACACAATTTGAAGGTGTAACGGAACAAAATTTTACAGACTTAATTGAAACTTTCAAGGAATTAAAATGAAGCAGGTGAAGGTCTGCTTTTTTTTGTTATTTAAAATTATAAAATAGAAAAAATCATTAGTAAAAACAGTTGCTCGTCCCTTAATGTGTTAAAATAGTAGTATTAGTATATTTTCAGCAAGAGCTTATTGGTTGGTGATAACACTCGTAAGTTGGATAGGGACTTCCTTTATAACCACTTTGGAGTATTTTCGCCACCATTCGTTACAGGAGGATTTATGAACAAAAAAATATCAATTGCAATTGATGGTCCTGCAGCAGCAGGAAAAAGTACAGTGGCGAAAATCATTGCAGAAAAACTTTCTTATATCTATATTGATACAGGAGCAATGTATAGAGCATTAACTTATAAAGCTCTCACAAACCATGTTAATATTGAAGATGAAAATGGATTAAAACATCTATTGGATGATACAAAAATCGAGCTTTTTCCGAGTGAATCAGGTCAAATGATTTTTCTAGATGGCACGAATGTCACAACTGAAATAAGAATGGCACAAGTGACAAACTCTGTTTCAATTGTAGCAAAGCACAGGTTAGTAAGAGTGGAAATGGTACAGCGCCAGCAAAGCTTTTCAAAATCTGGTGGGGTCGTGATGGACGGAAGAGATATTGGAACGTTTGTATTACCGAATGCAGAGGTGAAAGTTTTCTTATTAGCTTCGGTAGAAGAAAGAGCAGTGCGAAGACATGAGGAAAATTTACGAAAAGGTTTTCCATCGGATTTAGATCAATTAAAAAAAGAGATTGCAAAAAGAGATAAACTAGATTCAGAGCGTGAAATAGCACCATTAACAAAAGCAGAGGACGCCGTTGAAATAGACACAACCAATCTTTCAATTGAATTAGTAGTCGATAAAATAATGGGGCTAGTTTACAGCAAGGCTAACTTGTAATATTTTCATGTTCATTAAAAATCATGTACAATACATGTAAGGTAAGTGAGCTTTCTTACTTGACAAAAAAGGCCATTTGTAAGAAGTTAAAAAGAGATATTATTTGAATTTTCTTTATTCTTAAAATGAAATCTTCAATTTATTGTGCTGAACACATCCTATAAATGAATGGTAGGAGCAGTCATTGGATTAAGGAGGAATACAAATGTCTGAAGAAATGAATCATGTAGAAGTGAAAGTTTATGAAGTTGGAGACATTGTAAAGGGTCAAGTTACAAAAGTAGAAGAAAAGCAAGTAATCATTAATATTTTTGATTGCAAGCTAGACGGGATTATTCCTATCAGCGAATTATCTAGTCTGCATATTGAAAAATCGAGTGATGTCGTTACAGAAGGCGATGAACTTGAGCTGCAAGTATTGAAGGTAGAGGAAGAAGCATTAATATTATCAAAAAGAAAAGTTGATGCCGAGAAAGCTTGGGAAAAGCTTGAAGAATCTTTTAATGAGCAAGAAGTGATTGAAGCCGAAGTGAAGGATGTCGTTAAAGGTGGATTAGTCGTAGATTTAGGCGTCCGTGGATTTGTTCCAGCATCTTTAGTGGAAGCGTATTTTGTAGAGGATTTTTCAGAGTATAAAGGCAAAACCATCTCATTTAAAATTGTTGAGCTTGATAAAGAAAAGAATCGATTAATCCTTTCTCATCGAGCTGTGGTTGAGGAAGAAAAAGGGAAGAAAAAGCAGGAGTTGTTAAATTCTTTGCAGCCGGGTCAAACTCTAGATGGGACTGTTCAAAGAATCACAGACTTTGGTGCATTTGTTGATATTGGCGGCATTGATGGTCTTGTTCATATATCTCAATTATCGTATGAGCATATTGACAAACCAACGGAAGTTGTGGAAGAAGGGCAAGAAGTAAAGGTAAAAGTATTAAGTGTAGATCGCGATAATGAACGCATTTCCTTATCTATTAAAGAGACTTTACCAGGACCTTGGGAAAATATATCTGAGAAAGCGAAAAAAGGAAGTACATTAGAGGGTATTGTAAAACGAATTGTCTCCTACGGTGCATTTGTTGAAGTATTCCCTGGAGTTGAAGGTTTGGTGCATATTTCTCAAATTTCCCATAAACATATTGGAACTCCACACGAAGTTATAAAAGAAGGGCAAGCTGTGAGTGTCAAGGTTCTTGAAGTTAATGAAGCAGAGCAGCGCTTATCATTAAGCATTAAGGAACTAGAAGAAAAAGAAGCCGAAGAAGTGTTAGACTATGAACTTCCTGAAGAAACAAAAGGCTTTCAGCTCGGTGAGATGATTGGCGACCAATTAAAAAATTTAAAAAAATAGAAAGAAAAGCGAAGGCGCCTTGAACAGCCCTGAAGAAAAATGTTCTCATGACTCAAAAAGCGTTTTTTGCTTTTAGAGGCATGAGGTTATTTTTCACAAGGGCTAGGCGCTGTAGCTAGACAAAAGAAAAACGGCCGATTAAGAACGCCACGTCCTTATGTCTTCGTCGGCACTAGTACGTCCTGTACGTCGGAGGTGCCCTGATCAGCCCTAAAGATAGACACCAGTCTTCTTTCAAAAAGTTATATATTCTTATACGTTAACAAAGAAGCTCTTTCATCTTTAAGAGCTTCTTTTTTTGTCTTCTCTTCTCTTTATTTATTATCATTTAAATTTCTTGCTTCTCCTGGGCTGGAAAGCTTTGTAGCACCAGGATAATGAAGGGCTTGATCTCGATCTGATTCAACCCTTCTGCTTTGCTTTAATTTGTATTCTTGACGGTCTTTACCCACTTTAACACCTCCTTTCATTAGCATGGATGTTGAAAAAAAGATTATTCAAAAAGTTTAATGTACATAACATACAGCCATAATGGAAATAATAGGAGGTAGTCAGATGGAAGGCGTCTTATTTTATTGGTTTTCTTGGATTTTTTGGGTCGTCACTACTTTTTTTTACAATAAAGAGAACCCAAATCGATATAAATTCTCATTTATCATTCTAATGCTCATAAGTCTCTCTGGATTCACTTTTTCAATAGGAATGGTGAAAGTAACAGGAGCTGTTCTGTTTCTGCTATTCGTTATTTATATAGAGTCGTTTAAGTTAGGGAAAAGAAAAATATTTTTGTTTTTTATGCATTCTTTTATTATCATGATCTTTTTTGTTGCTTTTCATTTAATTGAGCTTTATGACCCAATCTGGTTTATTTTCAATAGAAACTGGATGTTATCGTTGTTTTTGGTTGTCCTTGCAGCTTTTCTTGAAGAAGAGCGCCACTTAAGAATATTAGTTCTATTTTTTGGTTCAATTTATGGAGATTTTTTCTATCGCCTTATTCTAAAAAACCATTCCATTTCTTATACAATTGGATCACTGTCCTTCCTTGATATATTAACTATGACATCAATTTTGTTCATAGCATGGAATGGACTTTATAGCTTTATATCTGTTATCGAAAAGCATTTTAATCAGCGTGAAGGAGAGAAACACAAACTAACATGAGCGATATAACATTATCAATCGTATTTAGTGTAGTCATAGGAACGATTACAAGATTATATTTGCTTGTATCTGATTATAGACAATATCCAACTTATCTACATGGGAAAATCATCCATGTTGCAATAGGGTTCATTGCGGCTGGATTAGGAGCAGTTGCTGTTCCATCCATTGTGAAAGAGGATTTCACTGCTGTTACCTTTTTGACGCTTGCAGCTTCTCAATTTCGAGAAGTTCGGAATATGGAGCGAAACACACTAACTGAGCTTGATAGCTATGAATTAGTTCCAAGAGGGAAAACCTATATTGAAGGAATTGCCATTGCATTTGAAAGCAGGAATTATCTCGTTATATTTACTTCTTTTCTTTGTTCTATTAGCTTTCTTTTTTTTCATTTATGGGGTGGGATAGTAGCAGCCATTGTGGCAATTATCATTTGCAAAAAACTAATGACTGGTGGGCATTTAAAGGATATTGTTCAAATTGACTATGTAGAGCCTAAATTTATTGGGGCTGGTTTATATGTGGATAATATTTATATTATGAATATCGGATTGAAAGAGCGACAAAAGGAAGTCCTTGAATATGGGATGGGTTTTATATTAAGTCCGAAGAATTTCAACTCACGCTCTACCATTGCAAATTTAGGACAGAGACAAGCGATTCTTCATGATGTATCAACGGCTCTTGGTGTATATCGTGATTCAGGCACCCCTGCGCTTGTGCCGCTTGCGAAAAGAGATCTTGGAAATGGAAAAATTGGTGTATTTGTTTTACCTCAAGAAAAAAATATAGATAAAGCTATAAAAATCATTGGTGCTGTTCCAACGTTAGAAAATGCCATCAGAATGTCTAAAGCTCCGCTATCAAAAAAGAAAGGTGGGGGAACGTTATGACGCTCGAAAAGTATATTCTTGCTGTGCTTACGACAAATCCAAAAAAAGCACCGAGTGGGACAACGGTTTTTCATTGTGAAGATAGAATGGAAATGGAAGGGATTGCCGCTAATTTAGAGGCGATTTTAGATGGAATTGCCCATTCAATTACAGAAGAAATATATGTTATTGTAAAACATTAAAGAATAAAATAGTTAGTTATTAATAATTTTGAGAGCTATGTATCGACGTCCAGTTTCGATGTACAGGATGTACGAGTGCCGATGTTGCCACAGGACGTGGCGCACTTAATCGGCCAGCACCTAGCCCTTGTGAAAAATAACCCTTTGTCTCAAAAAGCAAAAAGCGCTTTTGGAGCCAAATGAACATTTTTCTTCAGGGCTGATCAAGGAGCTTGCACTTTTGTTCTTGCGATGAAGTGATCTCTTTGGTAGACTTATTAAGTTGAGCCCTTCTACATGATAAGAAGGGTTTCTTTTATCAAAAGATACAAAAAATGACATAATAAATTTTTATTTTGTATAGATAAGGATTAAGATGAAAGGGTGAATGCTATGGCAAAACCTGTTTTAGCAATTGTAGGTCGACCGAATGTAGGGAAGTCGACTATTTTTAACAGAATTGTAGGAGAGCGAATATCAATTGTAGAAGATATTCCTGGTGTGACAAGAGATCGTATATATAGCTCAGCAGATTGGTTGAATTATGATTTTAATATCATTGATACCGGTGGGATTGATATTGGAGATGAACCTTTTTTAGAACAAATTCGCCAACAAGCTGAAATTGCGATTGATGAGGCGGATGTCATATTATTTTTAACAAATGGAAGAGAAGGTGTAACTTCTGCAGATGAGGTCGTTGCAAAAATCCTGTATAAAGCAAAAAAACCAGTTGTGTTAGGAGTTAATAAAATTGATAATCCAGAGATGAGGGAGCAAATTTATGAGTTTTATTCTCTTGGGTTTGGAGAACCTTTTCCAATATCAGGTTCTCATGGATTAGGACTTGGAGATCTTTTGGATGAAGTTGCGAGTCATTTTCCTAAGTTCGATTCAAAGGATTATGAAGATGATGTAATTAAATTTTCACTAATTGGTCGCCCGAATGTTGGGAAATCATCACTAGTTAATGCCATCCTAGGCGAAGACAGAGTTATCGTCAGCAATATAGCTGGGACGACAAGAGATGCGATTGATTCGGTTGTAACCTATAATCGTCAAAAATATGTCATTATTGACACGGCTGGGATGAGAAAAAAAGGGAAAGTTTATGAGAGTACGGAAAAATATAGCGTGCTAAGAGCATTAAGGGCGATTGAACGATCCGACGTTGTACTTGTGGTTATTGATGGAGAAGAAGGAATTATTGAGCAAGACAAGCGTATCGCAGGATATGCTCATGAAGCTGGAAGAGCAGTTGTCATAGTTGTCAATAAGTGGGACGCAGTCGAAAAGGATGAGAAAACGATGAAGGAATTTGAACAACAAATTCGTGAGCATTTCTTATTTTTAAGCTATGCTCCAATCGTATTCTTATCTGCTAAAACGAAAAAAAGAATTCATACATTGATTCCAATGATTAATACAGCCAGTGAAAATCATGCAATGAGGGTTGAAACGAGTGTTCTAAATGATGTCATTATGGATGCTGTAGCTATGAATCCGACACCTACTGATAAAGGAAAACGCTTGAAAATCTATTATGCAACACAGGTTGCTATTAAGCCACCTTCTTTTGTCATATTTGTAAATGATCCTGAACTCCTTCATTTTTCATATGAAAGATTTTTAGAAAATCGAATTAGGGAAGCATTCGGTTTTGAAGGAACACCAATCAAGATATTTGCAAGGGAAAGAAAATAAAGAAGGTGAAATTGTGGATAAGCATAAAGAGCAAATCGCTGTATTAGGGGCAGGGAGCTGGGGGACAGCTCTATCTATGGTGCTTGCTGATAACGGTCATGATGTAAGGATCTGGGGTAAACATGCACAATTAATGGAAGAAATAAATGAAAAGCATATGAATAGTAAGTATCTTCCAGAAATTGTTTTACCATCTTCAATTAAAGGATACACATCCTTGGAGGAAGTATTGGCAGGAGTAAGGACAATTATTTTAGCTGTTCCAACTAAAGCCATTAGGGAAGTTGTAAGAAACATTGCTGAGGTTCAGAAGGAGCCAATAACGATTGTACATGTGAGTAAGGGGATAGAACCTGGCTCTCTTCTTAGAATTTCTGAGATGATAGAAGAAGAACTGCCAGCAAGTCTTCTTGAATCTGTTGTTGTATTATCTGGACCAAGTCATGCGGAAGAGGTTAGTCTCCGGCAGCCTACAACGGTTACAGTTTCATCAAATAACATGGAAGCAGCTGAAAGAATTCAAAGCTTATTCATTAATCAAAATTTCCGCGTTTATACGAATCCTGATATCATTGGTGTGGAGATTGGCGGTGCTCTAAAAAATATTATTGCTGTTGCGGCAGGGATCACAAACGGGCTTGGTTATGGTGATAACGCAAAGGCTGCTTTGATTACCCGTGGCTTAGCGGAAATTGCTCGTTTGGGGACGAAAATGGGGGCTAGTCCGTTAACCTTCTCAGGGTTAACTGGGGTAGGTGATTTAATCGTAACATGCACAAGTATCCATTCTCGTAACTGGAGGGCTGGTAATTTAATTGGCCAAGGCCGCCCGCTGCAAGAAGTATTAGATAATATGGGAATGGTTGTTGAAGGTGTTCGGACCACGAAGGCTGGTTATCAGCTTGCTCAAAAGTATAATGTCATGATGCCTATTACTACAGCTCTTTATCATGTGCTTTTTGACAACCAAGATCCAAAAGATGCTGTTGATGCATTAATGACACGTGGCAAAACGCATGAAATGGAAGATTTAACAAATGTATTGGAAGATCGAAATGATCAATTGCAATAATATTTTAGGAAAAATAGGCATTTGAGGATACAGTTAGCTGCATTAAGGCATACAATGCAACGAAGCGACCTGGTCAATAGAACAGGGGTTAGAATATTTAGTCGTATAAGCTTAGAGTCAAGGATGGCCCCATCTTGTCTCTAGGCTTTTATTCGGTGTCGTTTAGGGGGAAGCTACATATTGCCTTGACTTCTATAATCGGCCTTCTCCTAGCGGCTTGGTGGGTTATAAGCCATTATCCGAATGTCATAAGGATTTCTTGGAGAAAGAGACTTATGTTTAACTCGGTGTTCAAGGAACTTGTGCTTTTTAAGAAAAATAGAGAGAAGGATTTTTCCTTTATATCTGTTAATTTTCATTTTTGGTATGATATAATTTCAGAAAAAGGATTTCCATTTCATAGATTCATATTTTTTGTTAACGCTTTCTTACTTGAGGTGATATGATGTCAGAGGGATTAATGAAAATGTGGATTTCATTTATTGCGATGGGCTTTATGTTACTGTCTATTTTGTTTATCTATCTAAGTAGATATAAATTATCCAATCGCCTTTTGAAATTTTCTTTAGCCTTGTTTGCCTACCTTCTTATGGTCCTCTCCGGCATTATCATTTTACTAATTGTATTTTCCGGTCCTGTTAATTAGTTATGATTCTACTAAGAAAAGCGGAAGCGCCCTTGCTCATCGACGTAAAGTGCTGGACTGAATCGAGTGAGATATAGGAGAGTCGAAGGACGTTAGTCGTTCGTTCTCGACTTATCGTAGACGAGGTGAGGGAAGCACTTATAGTCGAAAGGGTGCTGGAGCTAGACACCAGTCTACCTTTCAAAAATTATCTTACCTTTTAATAAAGGAATGGTCCTTCTTGGTAAAAAAAACAAATTACTATCTGATGATATTGATCGCTAGTTTCATTCTTATAGGCTGTATGAATCCAAAAATAAATCAACAAAATCATCAAATTCCTTCAATTGACGAGATTAATACCGTACAAGCTGCTGTCGATCATTACCAAAAAGAAAATGAAGGTTTATTACCAATTAAAACTAAAGATATGAAAACTCCGATTTATGAAAAATATCCCATTGATTTCAACAAGCTTGTTCCTAAATATTTACCTAATCCTCCTGATCATTCTTATGAAATGGGCGGGGTCTTTCAATACGTTCTGATTAATCCAGAGACAAATCCAAAGGTAAAAATATTTGATTTAAGAATTGCCGAGATTATTCGAGATATAACCCTTCGAATTAAGGCACAGGGCTTTCCTCCTTTTAAAGATCAAATTGCTGATAATGTCTATACGATAGATTTTCAGAAACTAGGCTATAAAAAAGATCCTGTAGTTACAAGTCCATATACACACGACGATCTTCCCTTCGTCATTACAAGTAACGCTGAAATTTATGTAGACTATCGAAGTGATATTGTGCATGTGATGAAGACTACACATCAAAAAGCAGATCTCGTAAACATGGATATTAGAACAATTCTTTTAACAAATTCCCTATTTGTTCCCGCTTATTCACTCCCTTATACATTGGATAAACATTTAAATAAGCCAATCTTTTTGGTGAAGTAGTCATAACCCTTCTCTATAAAAATATATTTTAAGAGAAGGGATTTTTTTTACCAAAATGAATGAACAGAATGAAATCAGACAGTTTTGTGATAGTCGCAAAAAAATATAGAAAACAGTCATAACTATCTAGGACAACGTCATACACTTATACTGTCATAAAATAATTATTTGGATAATATTATCCCACTAACTCTACGATTCGGGAGGGGATCGCTTGGAAAAGGTCGATATATTTAAAGATATTGCTGAGAGAACAGGCGGCGATATATATTTTGGAGTAGTAGGTGCAGTTCGCACTGGAAAATCAACGTTTATAAAGAAATTTATGGAACTTGTCGTTATCCCAAATATGGAAAATGAAGCAGATCGGGTACGTACCCAAGATGAATTGCCTCAAAGTGCAGCTGGGAAAACAATTATGACAACAGAACCGAAATTTGTCCCAAATCAAGCAGCAAGTGTACATGTTGTTGAAGGCCTAGATGTTAATATTCGACTCGTGGATTGTGTTGGTTATACGGTGCCTGGCGCTAAAGGGTACGAAGATGAAAATGGCCCAAGAATGATTTCGACTCCATGGTACGAAGAGCCGATTCCTTTCCATGAAGCTGCTGAAATTGGTACGAGAAAGGTGATACAAGAGCACTCGACAATAGGAGTGGTCATTACAACGGATGGGACGATAGGGGAGATACCAAGATCCAATTATCTTGATGCGGAGAAAAGGGTTATTGATGAACTGAAAGAAGTTGGAAAGCCGTTTATTATGATCATTAATAGTGCTCAGCCTTACCATCCTAATACCGAAAAACTACGCAGTAAATTGTCTGAAGAATATGATATTCCTGTATTAGCAATGAGTGTAGAGAGCATGCGAGAATCAGATGTTTTAAATGTCATGCGTGAAGCTTTATATGAATTTCCTGTTCTAGAAGTTAACGTGAATCTACCAAGCTGGGTTATGGTGCTAAAAGAAAACCACTGGCTTCGCGATAGCTATCAAAATGCAGTAAAGGAAACCGTGAAAGATATAAAAAGACTTCGTGATGTTGATCGAGTTGTTCATCACTTTAACGATTTTGAATTTATTGATCGTGCGGGACTAGCAGGAATAGAAATGGGGCAAGGAATAGCTGAAATTGATCTTTTTGCTCCTGATGATCTTTATGATGAAATCTTAAAAGAAATCGTTGGGGTTGAAATAAGAGGGAAGGATCATTTATTAGAGCTGATGCAGGATTTTGCGCATGCTAAAATGGAATATGATCAAGTTTCTGAAGCGTTGAAAATGGTTAAACAAACAGGCTATGGCATTGCATCTCCTTCATTAGCAGATATGAGTCTGGATGAACCGGAAATTATTCGCCAAGGCCCTCGGTTTGGCGTTCGATTGAAGGCTGTAGCTCCATCTATTCATATGATTAAAGTTGATGTAGAATCTGAATTTGCACCTATTATAGGGACGGAAAAACAAAGTGAAGAATTAGTCAGGTATTTAATGCAGGATTTTGAAGATGACCCATTATCTATATGGAACTCAGATATTTTCGGAAGAAACTTAAGCTCCATTGTTCGAGAAGGCATCCAAGCGAAGTTATCATTAATGCCTGAAAATGCCAGATATAAGTTAAAAGAAACGTTAGAAAGAATCATAAATGAAGGATCAGGCGGTTTAATAGCGATCATTTTGTAAAAGAAGGGCTCTGTATAAGAGTCCTTTTTGCTGTTAGCTTTGTTAAAGAATATTGTTAACAAAATACTATAATTTTTCAATATATTCAAGAAAAAGGGTGCAAAATACCCCATTGAAGAAAAGTTTGCCAATAAAACACGAAATTTCCTTGATATGCTGAATTGATTATGATAATCTTTTATCAGACTTAACCATGCAACTGCCTGTAACCCTTATAAATAAAGGATTATTAGTTAAAAAACATTGAAATCTTTTCTTTCTTGTTTTAATATTAGAGCGTGTTCAAACAAAAACACGTTAAGAAGTATAGAATTCAGTAAATTTGTTTACAAATGAAGATAAGAGTTCTTATTTTTAAAGGATGATTGAAATTTTGGGAGGAGGTGAAAGGCATGAACAAGACAGAATTAATTAATGCAGTTTCTGAAGCAAGTGAGCTTTCTAAAAAAGACGCTACTAAAGCAGTAGATGCTGTTTTTGATACAATTTTAAATGCTTTAAAAGATGGTGACAAAATCCAATTGATTGGTTTTGGAAACTTCGAGGTACGTGAGCGTGCAGCTCGTAAAGGACGTAATCCTCAAACTGGTGAAGAAATTGAAATCGCAGCAAGTAAAGTTCCTGCTTTCAAACCAGGAAAAGCATTGAAAGACGCAGTTAAGTAATTACATACAGTGTCATACTCTTGTAAATGAAAAAAACCGCGATTATCGCGGTTTTTTTTCATTATCTTATAAAAAAGCGATTTCACTCAAAACTAAAAACAGCAGGTTTATATTAACTTTCAGAAAAGTAAATGGGTTATTTTAACCTCGCTTTCAATATAAATAAAATGAATATGCAAATATGAAAATGTTATAATAGACAGATAGAGTGTTTAGGAGGAAGAAAGATGTCAAATGTAAACCTCGCTCAGATCGAAGATGCTGTGCGATTAATTATAGAGGCGATTGGGGAAAATCCTAATCGTGAGGGCTTATTAGATACTCCAAAGAGAGTAGCGAAAATGTATGCTGAGGTTTTTTCAGGTTTAAATGATGATCCAAAAGAATATTTTGAAACGGTATTTGGCGAAGACCATGAAGAGCTCGTTTTAGTGAAGGATATCCCATTCTTCTCAATGTGCGAACATCATTTAGTACCGTTTTTTGGGAAAGCACACGTTGCATATAATCCTAGAAATGGAAAAATTACGGGGTTAAGTAAGCTAGCTCGTGCGGTTGAAGCAGTAGCAAGAAGACCACAGCTACAAGAACGTATTACAGCCACAATTGCAGATGCTATACAGGATAAGCTTGAGCCGCATGGAGTAATGGTTGTAATTGAAGCAGAGCATATGTGTATGACCATGCGTGGTGTAAAAAAGCCTGGGGCTAAAACCGTTACCACAGCCGTGCGCGGATTATACAAAGAAGATTCTAAAGCACGCGCAGAAATCCTTTCTCTCATAAAATAATGACTTTGTTTTAAGGGATATATTAATCAAATACTTCAGATGGAGAGTCATCTCCATCTGAATAATCTTCTTTTAGCAAAGAAAAGATCAAGGGCTTAATTATTAGAAATACATGCTAATATGATTATATTTGTTCAATATGTTATAATGTTGAATGCCTTATTTAAAGGGGAAGCTTAATACATAATATAAAACAAAATGCATAACATGAGAAATCTTTGTGGAACAAGGGTGATAAATATGCAAGATATTTACAATTGCATCGATAACATAAAAGAGAAAATAGAGGGAAAAATCTTGCACCCGTATTTACTCCAATATATTGATTCTCCAGTCATTGACGAAGACAAATTATTAATGCTTGTTCTGCTTATGGAGCATGCCAATTTACCAGAAAGTAAAATTCATAACTATGCTTTAACCACAATGCTGATACAAATTGCCCTTGATACCCATGAGATTGTTACAAACTCTAAATTGAATGAGTCCAGCATGAAAACTAGACAGCTAACCGTTCTTGCTGGAGACTATTATAGTGGTTTATATTACAAATCACTTGCAGAAGTGGATGATATCTTAATGATTCGAACATTAGCTGAGGGCATTAAAAATGTAAACGAGCATAAGATCGCACTTTATAGAAAAGTACCAAACGAATTGGAAGAATTAATGAATAGTGTGAAAATGATTGAATCTTCTCTTTTTGAAAGATTAACTGATTATTTTCATTTGTGTGAATGGAACGATGTCATTTTTAATCTACTATTTGTAAAAAGATTAATTGAGGAAAAAAATCAATTCATACATACAGGAACTTCAGTTGTATTTGAAGCTTTAAAGAAATTGTCATTCTCAAAGAGTGATTATAAGGTGAAAGAATTAACCTTTGATCAGAAAAAAAAATTAATGACTATTTGTGACCATTATATCGATTTTGCAAAGCTTATGATTGAAAATGGACTGAAAAAGCTGCCATATATTCGGGAGAGAATGGGGGATCGGATTTTCTCGATCATTAACCAACATCAACCAATGACCAAATCATTTGTGGAAGAAGGATAGGTAATATGCAACAATCGAAAGAAGAACGAGTTCATCATGTTTTTGAAAAAATATATAAGCGTTATGATCAAATGAACTCTCTTATAAGCTTTAGGCAACATAAAAGATGGCGAAAAGACGCTATGAAGCAAATGAATGTGAAACCAGGTTCAACTGCATTAGATGTTTGCTGCGGGACAGCTGATTGGACGATTGCTCTTGCAGAAGCAGTTGGACCAATAGGAGAGGTTCATGGTCTAGATTTTAGTAAAAACATGCTAAAAATTGGCGAGAAAAAGGTGGAACAGCTATTAATGAAGAATGTTCATCTTGTGCATGGAAATGCAATGGAACTCCCTTTTTCAGATAATAGCTTTGATTACGTAACAATCGGTTTTGGCCTTCGAAATGTCCCTGATTATGTTAAGGTTTTAAAAGAAATGCATCGAGTAGTGAAACCAGGTGGTATGATTGTATGCTTAGAGACATCACAGCCTACTAATTTTATTTATAAGAAGATTTATTATATATATTTCCGACATATCATGCCTTTTTTTGGAAAATTCTTCGCGCGAAGCTATAAAGAATATTCATGGCTTCAAGAGTCAGCAAAGGACTTCCCGGGGATGAAAGAACTTGCTAATTTATTTGCTGCAGCCGGAATTGCAGATGTTCGCTTTAAACCATATAACGGTGGAGTGGCTGCAGTTCATATCGGATACAAGCAAAATTAAACTATACATTCTGTATACTAAAGTGAAACAAAACTTAGTGTGTAGATATTAAAGCTAGGTGGAAATAGACATGAAATTATCAATGATCTATTCGTTTTTGAATTCAGATTTAACGTTGATTGAACAAGCTTTAGAGGAGACTGTAAATGCAGAGTCTCCTTTGTTACGTCAGGCCTCCTTGGAGCTTTTGCAAGCAGGTGGAAAAAGAATACGGCCTGTTTTTGTTTTGCTTGCAGGTAAGTTTGGTGATTATGATATTCAGAAAATAAAAAAAGTTGCTGTATCACTTGAATTGATACATATGGCTTCCCTCGTTCATGATGATGTCATTGATGATGCAGAGGTGCGACGTGGAAAGCCGACAGTCAAAGTGAAATGGGATAATCGTGTTGCTATGTATACAGGTGATTATATTTTTGCGCGCTCGCTGGAACTGATGACGCATATTGAAAAAATAGACGCACATAGAATTTTAGCGAATACGATCGTTGAATTGTGTATAGGGGAAATTGAACAAATAAAAGATAAGTTCCGTTTTGATCAACACTTAAAGGACTATTTGCGCAGAATTAAAAGGAAAACGGCATCTCTCATTGCTGTTAGTTGTCAATTAGGTGCAATTGCTGCAAATGCTCCTTGTTCTATACATCAAAAGCTTTATCAATATGGCTACTATATTGGAATGTCTTACCAAATCATTGATGATATCCTTGATTTTGTAGGAACAGAAAAGCAACTAGGAAAGCCTGCAGGCGGAGACTTGCTTCAAGGGAACGTCACCCTGCCTGTTCTATTTGCCATGGAAACGAAAGAAGTTCGATCACAAATAGTAAAAGTTCATGAACATATGGAACAAAATGAAGTAGACTCGATCATTGCTTCGATTAAAAGTACGGATGCTATTGAACGTTCCTATAAAGTTAGTGAACGTTATTTGCATAAAGCTTTGTCTATATTAGAAGAGCTCCCTGATAATAAAGCAAGAAAAGCGTTAAGGGATATAGCAAAATACATAGGGAAAAGAACTTTTTAAGCGTTGCCAAAATTTTTAATAAATGTTAACATTTTCATAAAGTGAAACTTCAAACAGTGGGGGTTTTCCGACGTACAGGACGTGGCGCTCTTAAACGGCCGCATTTCTTATTGTCCAGCTTCAGCGCCTAGCCCTTGTGAAAAATAACCTCATGCCTCTAAAAGTAAAAAACACTTTTTGAGTCATGAGAACATTTTTCTTCAGGGCTGATCAAGGCGCTTACGCATTTCTTATTGTCCAGCTTCAGCGCCTAGCCCTTGTGAAAAATAACCTCATGTCTCTAAAAGTAAAAAACACTTTTTGAGTCATGAGAACATTTTTCTTCAGGGCTGATCAAGGCGCTTACGCATTTCTTATTGTCTAGCTCTGGCACCTAGCCCTTGTGAAAAATAACCCTTTGTCTCTTAAAGCAAAAAGCGCTTTATGAGCCAAAGGAACATTTTTCTTCAGGGCTGGACAAGGTGCCTCCGCATTTCTTATTAGGAGTGGAATTCATGGAGAAAACGTTTCTAATGGTTAAACCTGATGGTGTACAACGAAATTTAGTAGGGGAAATTGTTTCACGCTTTGAATCGAAAGGGTACAAGCTTTGCGGAGCAAAATTAATGGTCATCTCGATGGAATTGGCAGAACAACATTACGCTGAGCATAAGGGAAAGCCGTTTTTTAATGATTTAGTTCATTTCATTACCTCAGGTCCCGTATTTGCCATGGTGTGGGAAGGAAATCAAGTCATTGCAACTGCTCGCCAAATGATGGGTGCAACCAATCCAAAAGATGCTGCAGTTGGAACTATTCGCGGAGATTACGCTGTAATTATGAATAAAAATGTAATCCATGGTTCTGATTCACCTGAAAGCGCAAAAAGGGAAATAGGGCTTTTCTTTAAACCTGAAGAGATAGTAGAATACAATAAAGCTATCCAACAATGGGTTGAATAAAAGAAGATTGATGTGAATGCTTAATTGTTTTCAAGACTCTGATAAAAAATACAAATGTATTAAGAGGATGCCAGTCATTCATTGGTTCATCCTCTTTTTTCTTGTATAATCAGAATTTATATCTGAAGTTAGATTACTGTCTAGCTCCAGCACTCTATCGACTAGAAGTGCTTCCCTCACCTCGTCTACGATAAGTCAGCATTGACGCTTGCGCTCTTCGTGTTTCCTATATCTCACTCGATTCAGTCCAGCACTTTACGTCGATGACCAAGGGCGCTTACGCTTTTCTAATCGAAATGTAAAAAGCTCTAAGATCTATGATAATAGTTTTACACAAATGGAACGAGTAAAAAATAAATCTACCATAAAATTCGGTTTGATAAAAGACTATCCATAAACTTTTAAAATTCGATATACTAGAGATATGTGATTAAATTTATGGGGTCAAGGGGAGAACATAAATGACTCTTGAATATGATGGGTTTGTAAAAGATGTTAAAAGAATAACAGGAATTGATATCTCCTTGTATAAAGAAGCACAAATGAAGAGAAGATTAACATCCATGTATGAAAAAAAAGGCTTTAAATCTTTTAATGAATTCTCAAAAGGATTGAATGAGGATAAGAGATTATTAACAGAGTTTTTAGATCGTATCACGATTAATGTTTCAGAATTCTATCGTAATTCAAAAAGATGGGAAATTCTTGAACATAAAATATTACCTAAAATATTATCGTATAATAATCGTCCTAAAATCTGGAGTGCTGCTTGTTCAACAGGTGAAGAACCTTACACAGTGGCAATGATACTGTCAAAATATATTCCACTATCTGAAGTGCAAATATTAGCAACGGATATTGATAAAAATGTGATAAATAGGGCAAAAATAGGGATGTACAACGAAAAATCACTTATGGAGGTTCCAAGTACTGAAAAGAATAAGTTTTTCAGAAAAGACGGTTGTCATTATTTTGTTTCCGAAGACATTAAAAGAGCTGTCAGATTTAAAAAGCATAATTTATTAGCAGATCCATTTCAAGGTCCTTTTGATTTAATCATTTGTCGGAATGTCCTTATCTATTTTACAGAAGCTGCAAAAAATGATTTATATTATAAGTTTTCAAAATCCCTTCGATCTGAGGGAATCCTTTTTGTTGGCAGTACAGAACAAATTTTTTATCCAGCAAAATTTGATTTAATTCCAGAGGATACTTTTTTCTATCGTAAAAAATAATGGCTGTTTTCTCAAAGTTTGTTGCTTTTGACATAAAAAACATTGGGAGAAACGTTTTGGAGCAGCCTGCAAACACGTAGACTCCTGTGGGAATGCGAGAAAGGCGAGACCCCGCAGAGAGACCCCACAGAAGCGAATGCGACGAGGAAGCTTGACGCTCGCCCACGGAAAGCGAAGTATATGCAGGCTGCGTGTTTAAAAGCAACAATCTATACGAAAACAGCCAAAATAATAAATCTGTTTTTAAGCACTTTTAAATTTCTTTTGTTTTTAAAAGCTATTCCATGTTAAAATGACTTCGTTCGTGTATTTTTTTATGCTTTAATTTATTTTTTTTATTTCTTTTACTATTTTTATGATGAAACGTATGATATATTGAAACATATTTATTTCCTTTAACGAGTTGAAGGGGGAAAGGATTTTTATGAGATACTTAACATCAGGGGAGTCACACGGCCCCCAACTAACCACAATTATTGAAGGACTGCCAGCTGGAATGCCTATTCTTGCGTCAGATATTAATGAAGATCTTGCAAGAAGGCAAAAGGGTCATGGCAGAGGAAGAAGAATGCAAATTGAGAAAGACCAGGCAGAAATAGTCGGAGGGGTTCGTCACGGATATACTCTTGGGTCTCCAGTTGCTCTTGTTGTCCATAATAATGATTGGAAGCACTGGACAAAAATCATGGGACAAGACCCTATTTCTTCTGAAGAAGAAGCAGAGGTAAAAAGAAAAATTTCACGTCCTCGTCCTGGGCATGCAGATTTAAATGGAGCGATTAAGTATGGTCATAGAGATATGAGAAACGTACTTGAAAGATCTTCTGCAAGAGAAACAACTGTAAGAGTTGCAGCCGGAGCTGTAGCGAAGAAATTATTATCATTGCTAGGAATTGAAGTAGCTTCTCACGTGATTGAAATTGGCGGCGTGAAGTCAGCTGTTCGTACATATGATTCCATTCAAAGCTTAAAAGAAATAACTGAAAACTCACCTGTTCGCTGTCTTGATAAAGAAGCTGAACAAAAAATGATGAATGCCATAGATCAAGCAAAAGAAAATGGAGATTCGATTGGCGGAATTGTTGAAGTTATTGTTGAAGGAATGCCAGTTGGAGTAGGCAGCTATGTCCATTATGACCGTAAGCTTGATGCAAAGCTTGCTGGAGCTATAGTGAGTATTAATGCTTTCAAAGGCGTTGAAATTGGAATTGGATTTGATGCTGCACATATTCCTGGAAGTCAAGTTCATGATGAAATCATTTGGGATAAAGAAAAAGGTTATACGCGTAAAACGAATCGTCTTGGTGGTTTCGAAGGTGGAATGACAACTGGAATGCCGATTGTTGTAAGAGGAGTTATGAAGCCAATTCCAACGCTTTATAAGCCATTACAAAGCGTTGATATTGAATCAAAAGAGCCATTCGCTGCAAGCATTGAAAGATCTGATAGCTGTGCGGTTCCAGCAGCAGCGGTTGTAGCAGAAAGTGTCGTTGCTTGGGAGCTGGCAAGTGCTATTGTCGAGCAGTTTTCTTCCGATCGATTTGAGACATTAAAAGCGGCGGTTGAAGAGCAAAGAGCATATGCGAGGGAATTCTAATGAAAGCCATTTCTATAGAAACTGGCTCAAAAAGCTATCCGGTTTTTGTTGATTCTCATTCACTTGAGCATTTAAATGTTTTCCTTAAGGAGAATTTTCCATCTTTGACAAAGCTGCTCATTATTACAGATGAAACGGTTGAAAGGCTCCATCTTTCAACTTTGTTAAAATATGTATCGTCCTATCATCCTGTATCATACACTGTTCCAAGTGGAGAATTAGCCAAAACATTTGATGTGTATTATCAATGTTTAACTTATTCCTTACAAGAAAAGCTTGATCGCCATTCTGTCATTCTTGCTCTTGGGGGAGGAGCTGTTGGCGATTTAGCTGGCTTTGTTGCGGCTACATATATGCGGGGAATTCCTTTTATTCAAATTCCAACAACCATATTGGCTCATGATAGTGCGGTAGGGGGAAAGGTTGCGATCAATCATCCCTCTGGAAAAAATATGATAGGTGCTTTTTATCAACCAGAAGCGGTATTTTATCATATCGATTTTTTGAAATCCTTGCCGATCAATGAAAAAAGGTCTGGTTTTGCAGAAGCGATTAAGCACGCATTAATTAGCGACGAAGCTCTCTATGATTGGATGCGCTTGAACCTGCTTACGCTTGATTCTATCCCTGAAGAAACATTAATAAGTATTTTGACAAGAGGAATAGAAATAAAAGGGGAAATTGTAGCTCAGGATGAAAAAGAAACGGGAGTTAGAGCATTTTTAAATTTCGGTCATACACTTGGTCATGCTATAGAGGCTGAGATGGGATACGGAAACATGACACATGGAGAAGCGGTTGTCATTGGGATGCATTTCGCTTTAAGACTCAGCCAAAAAGTGTCAGACTTGTCCTTCCAATTAGTTGAATGTAATCGTTGGCTTCGGAAGCTAGGTTATGATATTAAAGTTCCAGAACATTTACAAATTAATCGTTTAGTTGATCGTATGAAGCAAGATAAAAAAGCCTATGGTCAAAAACTGCGATTCGTTCTACTTGAAAAAGTTGGTCGTCCAACAATTGTTGAGTTAGAAGAAGAATTTGTTATTAAAGAATTAGAAATGTTTATGAATGGAGGGGAGTGCTGATGATCAGAGGTGTGAGAGGAGCCATCACAGTAAAGGAAAATACTGAAGCTGAAATGACTTCAGCAACAGAAAGACTTATCAATGAGGTCATTGTTAAAAATGGCATCGAAGCTGATCAAGTCGCCTCCGTTTTTATCTCAGTAACAGATGATTTAAATGCGGCATTTCCAGCAAAGGTATTGCGGTCAATGGAAGGATGGACTTTTGTTCCAGTAATGTGTATGAAAGAAATTTCTGTTCCATCTGCCTTACAGAAATGCATCCGTGTAATGTTCCATATTAATACAGATATGTCACCAATGGATATTGAGCATATTTATTTAGAAGGAGCAGCTGTATTAAGGCCAGATTTAATTACTGAATAGAACCCCTATATGCTAACTCATTTTCACATAGGATTATAATAAATAATAGAAATACTGGTGTTGGATGCTCCAAAATGAGGTGGACAAAAAATGAAGTGGAAGAAACAGCTGTTGCATTTAACAGCATATCAACCAGGAAAATCGACAGATGCAGTCAAAAAGGAATACGGATTAAGTGATATTGTAAAGCTTGCTTCAAATGAAAATCCATTTGGGTGCTCGAAGAAAGCAAAAAAAATATTAGAGAGTATGACTGAATCTCTAGCGATTTATCCAGATGGCTATGCAAGTAATTTGCGTTTCCCATTAGCACAATCTTTAAAAGTGAATCCAGATCAACTGATTTTTGGAAATGGTTCTGATGAAATTATCTTAATGATTTCAAGAGCTATGCTTGAGCAAGGAAAGAATACAGTCATGCCTGCTCCAACGTTTCCTCAATATCGACATAATGCCGTTGTTGAAGGGGCTGAAATTAGAGAAGTACCACTTGTGGATGGGGAGCATGACCTAAATAAAATGCTTCAGGCTATTGATCATGAAACAGCGATTGTGTGGCTTTGCAGTCCAAATAATCCTACGGGTACTTATATTACAAAGGAAGATATTCTTTCCTTTTTAAGAAAAGTTCCATCTGATGTTTTGGTCGTTTTAGACGAGGCGTATTATGAGTACGTTGTTGCCAATGACTATTATGACGCTATTGATCTTTTAAATGAATTTTCAAATTTGATCGTATTAAGAACGTTTTCTAAAATATATGGTTTAGCAAGTCTTCGAGTAGGCTATGGTGTTGCAAGTTCTGAGATCATTCGTGCACTTGAACCCATTAGAGAGCCTTTTAATGTGAACACTGCAGCTCTATTAGCTGCAGAGAAAGCATTAGAAGATCAAGAGTTTGTTCGATATTGTCGTGAAGAAAACCGAAAAGGTCTTGAACAATTTTATCAATTTTGTGAGAAAAATAGCCTGACTTGCATGCCATCACAAACGAATTTTGTTTTGATCGATTTCAACACGGATGGAAATGAAGTGTTTCAATATCTACTAGAAAAAGGCTATATTGTTCGATCTGGGCAAGCCCTAGGATTTCCTACATCTGTAAGGGTAACAGTAGGATCACAAAGCCAAAATGAAGGCATCATTAAAATAATGACAGAATTTCTTAACGAAAAGGCTGTCGTCTTAAAAGCGTAATGAAGGCGGTGGATTAGCTTGGACGGACGCGTCTTCGTTATTGGATTAGGATTAATCGGAGGGTCGATCGCACTTTCGATTAAAAATAAGCATGCAAGAGCCACTGTTGTCGGCTATGATATAAGTGAAAAAAATGTGAAGCTAGGTTTTATGCTTGGCGTTATCGATGGAGTGGCAGAAAGTATTGAAGAAGGGGCTAAGGAAGCAGACCTTATTCTACTTGCAACACCTGTAAAGGAAACTGAAAGAATTTTAGGTCTTTTAACGGAAATTCCTTTGAAAAATAATGTCATTATTACTGATGTTGGCAGTACAAAGAACGAAATTGTGAAAAAAGCACGTAAATTAAAAGAGCTTGGCATTGCGTTTATTGGAGGACATCCAATGGCAGGTTCTCATAAGAGTGGTGTTACGGCTGCGAGGGATATCCTGTTTGAAAACGCATTTTATATGCTGACCCCAGAAGATCATATTAAAACGGAAGAGCTTGATCGTTTAATACAATGGCTTGAGGGAACGAAAGCAAAATTTATTACAGTTTCTCCTAAAGAACATGATTACTTAACGGGTGTAATCAGTCACCTGCCACATATCGTCGCAGCATCCCTTGTTCATCAAGCAGATCATGCAAGTCAAAAGCAGCAGCTTGTTACAAGACTTGCGGCAGGGGGGTTTAGAGATACAACTCGAATTGCCTCTAGCAGTCCAGCAATGTGGAGAGATATCTTGCTTCATAATAAAGAAGTACTGCTTCAGCTTTTAAAGGATTGGCAAATGGAAATGCAAAAGGTGTCTGATATTCTTGAAAAAGAAGACGAAGAACAAATTTATGATTATTTTCTTAAGGCAAAAAGATTTCGTGATGAATTACCTCAAAAAGAAAAAGGGGCTATACCTTCCTTTTACGATCTTTTTGTTGAAATACCAGACTATCCAGGAATCATTTCAGAAGTGACTGGATATTTAGCAAAAGAAAAAATCAGTATTACAAATATACGGATTCTTGAAACAAGGGAAGATATTAACGGTATACTGGTCATTAGCTTTCAAACAGAAGATGACAGAGGTCGTGCTGAAAAATGCATCGAATATTATACAAGCTACGCCACTTCCATTGGTCCTTGATTAAGTAAATTAAGTGTAGTAAAGGTGATGAAATGAAACCAATCAAACTGAAAACAAAGATTCCAGCCTTAAAGGGACAAATTTCCATTCCCGGAGATAAATCTATTTCACATCGCTCAGTTATGTTTGGTGCAATTGCATACGGAACGACGAAGGTGACTAATTTTTTAATGGGCAATGATTGCTTAAGTACGATTTCGTGCTTTCAAAAACTTGGTGTTAACATTATCCATCAAGATGGTCAAGTTATTATCGAAGGTAAAGGGATTGATGCACTTACCGAGCCAAAGGACATATTAGATGTAGGGAATTCAGGTACAACGATTCGTTTACTAATGGGAATTTTGGCTGGCAGAAGCTTTCATTCAACATTGATCGGTGATGAGTCTATAGGAAAAAGACCGATGACTCGTGTTGTAAATCCTCTTCGTTCGATGGGTGCTGCGATTGATGGAAGAAAAGAAGGGGAATTTACTCCTCTCTCACTAAGAGGCGGAAATTTACAGCCAATAGAATATAAGCTGCCTGTTGCCAGTGCTCAAGTTAAATCTGCCATCCTCTTTGCTGGACTGCAAGCAGGTGGGACAACCACTGTAATTGAACCACAAGCAACTAGGGACCATACAGAAAGAATGATTAGACGTTTTGGCGGCGAAATTTCCGTCGACAACAAAAAAATTAACGTGACAGGTGGACAAACCTTAACAGGAACGAATATTCACGTGCCAGGTGATATTTCCTCAGCGGCCTTTTTCCTAGTAGCGGGGGCGATTGTGCCGAATAGTGAAATCGTTCTTAAGCATGTTGGGCTGAATCCTACACGAACAGGCATCATTGATGTTATGAAGGCGATGGGAGCAGACATTGAGATTCAAATCAATGAATCGGAAGAGTTTGAACCAACAGGAGATATAATCATTCGAACATCTCAGCTAAAAGGAACGATCATTGAAGGTGATTTGATTCCAAGATTGATCGACGAAATTCCTGTTATAGCCTTATTAGCTACTCAAGCAGAAGGGCAAACGATTATTAAAGATGCTCATGAGCTTAAAGTAAAGGAAACTAATCGTATCGATACCGTTGTAAATGAATTGAAAAAGCTTGGTGCGTCAATTGAAGCAACCGATGATGGCATGATCATTCAAGGAAACCCGCATTTAAAAGGCGGCCAAGTATCAAGTCACGGCGATCACCGCATCGGAATGATGCTTGCGGTTGCTGCTCTTATTTCTGAAAAAGAAGTATTACTTGAAAATCCAGAAGCTATATCTGTATCTTACCCATCCTTTTTTGAGCACTTGGATAGCTTGATTTAGTGTTGATTGATCGTATGTATAAACCATAATAGAAAGATAATAACCTCATTCCAATCTTACTATCAGAATGGAGTGAGGTTTTTGCTTTTTGCTCTTTTAATTGTCATAGTTATAAAATAACTTGCATAGCTTGTCTTAAGACCTTTTTTAGAGGGTGCCATTTTAAGTCTTTGATTCAACCAGGATGTGAAGTAAGTTATAATTAGTCATGAAGGAGAAGGAAGTCAGAAATATTGAACTATCCTCATAAATTCATTATCATAGTCATAGGCTCCGTGCTGATGTTCATAAAGATGTTGTGATCATAGTGAGAGATAATGAGGAATATCAACATGTATTATATGAGCTTATTAAAAAATAATGTACCTTCTTTCTTTACCCTGGAAGATGTTTAGAAAGGACTTTTAAATGGAAAAGATAAATAAGATTATTTCACTTCTAGAGAATAACCAGCATGAAGAAGCGATGAAGCATTATCAGCAAATATTACAAAAAGGTCATAATGACGATCGATTTCATCTGGGAGAAAAGCTATTACAGTTAGGATTTCTTGAAGAAGCTAAGCTCTTGTTTGAAAGACTGTTAAAGACCTATCCTGAAGAAGGAGAACTTCTTGTTTTATTAGCAGAAACGCTAATGGAGCTTGGCGATGAGGAGCAGGCTATTCTTGAGCTTGAAAAAATTCATGAGAATGACCCAAGTTATCCACAAGGTTTACTGTTACTAGCTGATTTGTATCAAATGGAAGGCTTATATGAAGTGTGTGAGCGTAAGCTTTTAATGGCAAAGGAGAAGCTGCCCGATGAGATCATTATCGACTTTGCATTGGGAGAGTTTTATTCTGAACAAGGAAGATTTTTAGAAGCTATTGACGCGTATAAAAAAGTGTTAGAAGAGAAGGATGAGCTTGCTAGTGTTAGCATTAACGAACGACTTGCAGAAGCTTTAAGTGCTGGAGGAGCCTTTGAAGAAGCACTTCCTTTTTATGAAAAATCACTTTCACAAAAGCTCGAGATTAATACGCTATTTAACTATGGCTTAACTGCATTACAAGCAGGCCAAACACGTACGGCGATCGAAAAATTAACTGAATTAAAAGAGCTAGATCCTGAATATCATTCCCTTTATTTGTATTTGGCAAAAGCATATGAAAAAGAAGAGGAACTAACCGTTGCTTATCAAACTGTTCTTGAAGGGATCAAGCAAGACGACTTTAATAAGGACCTCTTTTTCTGTGCTGGTAAACTTGCATTGAAAACAGGGAAAGAAACGGAAGCTGAACAGCATTTTAGAGAAGCGATTGTGCTTGATCCTGAATTTTCCGAAGCAGCATTAACATTAAATAAAATATTGCTAAAGCAAGAGAGATACGAAGATGTACTAGAGATTGTACAATTAATGGAAGCGGAAGATGTGGAAGAACCACAATTTTTATGGGATGCGGCTATTGCTTTTTGGCATACGGAAGAATTTTCACTGGCATTAAACAAATATCAATTAGCATATACTTATTTTAAGAATGATGTAGAATTCCTTTCAGATTATGGATATTTTTTAATAGAAGAAGGAAAAAGAGAGGACGCTGCCGAAATTTTTAGTAAGCTTCTAAATTTAGATCCATTGAACGAGGAATATCAGGATATTTTACAAAGATTGACAGAAAACATGTAATTTCGTTTTAAAGAGAAAATCTTTTTTCTTTATTCAATGTGATGTTTGAAGCCAAGAATCACTATGGTATTACAAATTTTTTATTAAATTACTTTATCCAAATTAGTTGAAAGGCAGAGGAGGGAATCAACGATGAAGACCCCTGTATCTGTAAATGAAAAAAAGGATTTTATCCGCTGGTTTTTAAATCATTATCAATTAAAAAGACGAGAATGTGTCTGGATCTTAAATTATTTAATGAGCCATGATCAGCTAATGGAGAAAGTTCACTTTGTTGAGCAAGCTCAATTTTGCCCAAGAGGACTTGTTATGTCTACCCATTGTGTTGATGAAGTACCATTTCGTTTTTATAAGGAAAATGTCATTACGACTGATGCGGAAAAATCTTTTCACGACATTCGATTAAACAGGGATGAAGACATTTTTATCCAGCTTAATTTTTATTCTTCAAATAAAGCGCATCAATATGCAGCTGTTTTAGAGGAAAATCCTTTTATGCCACAGAATTTGCAGGTAAGTGAAAAAGATCGAATGGTTGCAGAAAAATTCCTTGCCTACAGTATGGAAGCATTTCAAAAGGAGAAACTGCTTCAGCTAATTGATGAAGCGCTTGATCAAAAAGATGAAAAAGCATTTCAGATTTTGACAGAACAATTGAAATCGATGAAAAATATTGTGGAATAAAGCTTGCTAGCAATAGCAGGCTTTTTCCAAATGCATGTAGACTTAACTTTGAAAACGCTTTATTAATTGATATAGAGAAAATTGACCTTCCTTAAATATTCATATAAGATGAAAATGACTTAATATTCAAAATTCAATCTGCCGTATTTTTTGAACTTTTAAAAATAGGGGGGAAAGTATGGGTAAAAAGGAAATTTCAAGGCGCCAATTTTTAAACTATACCTTGACGGGTGTTGGAGGGTTTATGGCAGCATCCATTTTAATGCCTATGGTTCGCTTTGCAATTGATCCAGTATTAAAAGCAGATGCTAAAGGGGATTTTGTCGCTACGAAACAAAAAGTTAGCGACCTAACGCACGAGCCAGTACGTGTGGACTTCACATTTAAACAAAAAGACGGCTGGTATGAATCTGAAGTATCGAATACAGCTTGGGTATATAAGGATGATAAAGATGAGATCGTGGCTTTATCACCAACCTGTAAACATTTAGGCTGTACAGTTGATTGGAATACAAATAAATCCGAGCCAAATCATTTTTTCTGTCCTTGTCATGGTGGACTTTACACGAAAGCGGGAATCAATGTCCCGGGCACACCACCAACTGCTCCTTTGGATCTTTACCCGTATAAAGAAAAAGATGGATTTCTGTTACTAGGGAAAGCAAAGCAGCGAAAGGAGGCATAGCCTTATGTTAAATAAAATCTATGATTGGGTGGATGAGCGTTTAGATATCACACCATTGTGGAGAGATATTGCTGATCATGAGGTTCCTGAGCATGTAAATCCTGCCCATCACTTTTCCGCTTTTGTGTATTGCTTCGGTGGATTGACATTTTTTATTACCGTCATCCAAATTCTTTCTGGAATGTTTCTAACGATGTATTATGTTCCAGATATAAAAAATGCATGGGAATCTGTTTATTACCTTCAAAATGAGGTTGCGTTTGGACAAATTGTACGTGGAATGCACCACTGGGGGGCTAGCCTTGTCATCGTTATGATGTTTCTACATACATTACGGGTGTTCTTTCAAGGGGCATATAAAAAACCACGTGAATTAAATTGGATTGTAGGTGTTTTAATTTTCTTTGTCATGTTAGGGCTAGGATTAACTGGCTATTTATTGCCATGGGATATGAAAGCGCTCTTTGCCACGAAGGTCACGATGCAAATCGCCGAATCAACTCCCATAATTGGAAAGGCAGTTAAGACATTAATTGCTGGGCATTCAGAAATCATAGGTGCACAAACATTAACTCGTTTTTTTGCTATTCATGTATTTTTTCTTCCAGCAGCATTATTAGGATTAATGGGAGCTCATTTTCTAATGATTCGTAAGCAAGGTATTTCCGGTCCATTGTAAAAAGAATATTTTTAATAAACTAGGAAGAAATATTTTCTGAAGGTAGACTGATGTCTAGCTGCAGTGCCTAGCCGCTCGGATCATAAGCCACAATACTCCAAAAATCAGGATTTTCTGCGTATTGCGTCTTATGTCTGTCGCGGCTGATCAAGGCGCTTCCGCTTTTCTATTAAGGAGGGAGACTTTTCTTCATGCATAGAGGCAAGGGAATGAAATTTGTTGGTGATTCTCGTGTGTCAGCCAAGCGCAAGCCTAATATACCAAAGGACTATTCTGAATTTCCCGGGAAAACAGAAGCCTTTTGGCCGAACTTTTTATTGAAAGAGTGGATGGTAGGAGCAGTTTTTCTAGTAGCGTTTCTAACCCTAACTGCATCGCATCCTTCACCTCTTGAGAGGGTGGCAGATCCTACTGATACAGCCTATATTCCAGTGCCAGACTGGTATTTCTTGTTTTTATACCAACTATTAAAATATAGCTATGCTTCTGGACCATATAATGCAATTGGCGCTTTTATTATTCCGGGTCTTGCTTTTGGAGGACTTATGCTTGCTCCATTTTTGGACAGAGGTCCAGAGCGTCACCCGATAAAGAGGCCATTTGCAACTGGCTTTATGCTATTAGCTATTGCGGGGATTACCTATTTAACATGGGAGGCCGTAGCACATCACGATTGGGAGAAGGCAGCTGAGCAAGGCAAAATTGTAGCAAAGGCAGATATTGATAAGGAATCGGACGGATATAAAGTATTTGCTGCACAAAGCTGTGTTTCGTGCCACGGAGGGGAGCTGCAAGGAGGTCCAGCAGCTCCATCCTTAATTGGAACAGGATTAGCTCCTGAAAAAGTTGCTGAAATTGCTAAAAATGGAACTGGTAATATGCCGGCAGGACAATTTAATGGTTCAGATGAAGAGCTGAAAAAACTATCTGAATTTATTTCAAATCTTGAAGGAAAATAGGCTGACGAATTCGTCAGCTTTTATTTATGATATGTTTTTAAACATAAAAGGAATTTCTTCTAAAATGATGTAAAACTCTCCCTATGTTAAAATAGGAAAAGATACAAAGATGAGAAGAGGTATATTGAATGAAGTGGATGTACTCAATTTTAGGAAATAAACATACATTATGGCTTTTATTTATCGTAAATCTTGTTGGAACTGCATATGGATATTATTGGTATAGATTTCAATTAGCAGAAACGCCAAATATTTTTCTCCCTTTTGTTCCTGACAGTCCAACAGCTAGTTTATTTTTTACAATCGTGCTTTTCGCTTTTTTATTGAAAAAAAACTGGCCATACATAGAAGCTCTAGCAATCATTACGTTATTTAAATATGGTGTTTGGGCCGTTGTAATGAATGCATTAGTCTTGATCGTAACAGGAAATTTAGATATATATGGCTATATGCTTATCTTTTCACACGGTGCGATGGCTGTTCAAGGCTTGCTTTATGCACCATTTTATCGAATGAAGCTGCGTCATCTCGTTTTAGCGAGTATCTGGACGTTGCATAATGATGTGATTGACTATGTCTTTTTTATGCTGCCAAGCTATCAAATGCTTGATTTGTATACTCCTCAGATTGGCTATTTTACATTTTGGCTAACCATGTTATCTATCGCGATTACATACTATTTAACTGTAAAAAAAGATCATTTTTCTTTAAAAATCTTTTGATTATCGTCATATAAAGAAAATTCTTGTATAAGAATAATTGGTCTAATCTTGTCCACCTCAACATACATTTTAGTAACGAATAGGGGGGACAAGGATGAAAGCAGGAATTCTTATTATAGCTGCCGTGTTTTTCTTACTAATGCCATTTTCAGTATACGCAGATCATAAGTCGCCTATCGATGAACTTGATTTATTATCCGATGAAGCTTTACAGATGGTAAAGCTTCATCGATATAAGGATGCCAGGAAAATTCTTGAATACTTTTCAGATCAATTTCCAGCGGCATCCTCTCATGAGAGTGTTTTTTCTATGGATGAATTAAGCATGATCACACTAACACACGATGAAGCAGTTGAAGCAATGACAAATACTGCCTTAAATGATACTGAAAGAATCAATCGTGTGACGAAGTTTCGACTTGTGATGGATGCGATCTCTTCCAAGAATCAACCGTTATGGGTCGAAATGAAGGAACCGATTATGTCCGATCTAGAAGGAGTAAAAAAAGCGATTGCTCTAAGTGACAATGAGGATTTTCATAAAAGCCTGAACTCATTTTTATCATTATATGATGTCATACATCCAAGCTTAAAAGTAGACCTACCAATGGATAAAATCAAAAACATTGACACGAAAATTCAATATATTGATCAATACCGTCTTCAAGTTTTAAAAGAAGCTGCAAGCCAAAAAGAACTTTATGCACTAGAAACCGATTTAGAAAATATTTTTGATAGCTCTTCTGAAGATGAAGCAGATCCATCCCTATGGTGGGTCATCTTTACTACTGGTGGTATTATTATCAGTACATTATCGTATGTTGGCTGGAAAAAATATAAAGGAGATCGTGAAAAGAAAAAGAATCGCTCGATCTAGCTAGCCATTTGACATTGTTTGTTTCTCATAATTATAATATAGTTATAGGAATAATTGAAATGGGGGAGTAGAATGGAGATTTTAATCTATTTTGCAATCATCATCATTATACCCCTTTGGGCACAAATGCGGGTAAAAAGGACATATGCGAAATATTCAAAAGTAGCTTCTTCATCCAGAATGACTGGTGCCGAAGTAGCAAGAAATATATTACAAGCTAACGGTTTATATGATGTTGCGGTTGAGGAAACAAGAGGGTATTTATCAGATCACTATGATCCAAGAACGAAAACAGTTCGATTATCGTCTCAAAACTTTCATGGACACTCTGTTGCAGCTGCTTCTATTGCTGCTCATGAGGTCGGGCATGCTATACAGGATCAACAAGACTATGCGTTTCTACGCTTTCGCCATTCTTTAGTGCCTGTAGCCAATATTGGCTCAAATTTTTCTTGGATACTAATTTTAATTGGAATGCTATCCTCTATGAGCGGCTTAGTATTATTAGGGATTATTTTCATGGCTGCGGCTGTCTTATTCCAGTTTGTAACTTTGCCAGTAGAATTTGATGCATCTAATCGAGCGATGGATCAAGTCGTTGCTCTTGGAGTCATAAGAAATGAAGAGGAAAGAGAGACAAGGAAAGTATTAAATGCAGCTGCGCTGACATATGTTGCAGCAGCAGCAGTAGCAGTTGCAGAATTACTTCGTCTTATTTTGATTTATACAGGAATGCAAAGACAGGATTAGGAACCAATAGCGCAAGCACCTTGATCAGCCCTGAAGAAAAATGTTCTCATGACTCAAAAAGTGTTTTTTACTTTTAGAAGCATGAGGTTATTTTTCACAAGGGCTAGGTGTTGGAGCTGGACGTAGATACACTTCTATCGAAGTTTTCCACAGTAAACTATTTTATAGTTTCCTATCCTATAAAAAGAAGAAGGTACCCCATATTAAAGTGCAAAACGCTTTTGATGGTACCTTTTTTCTTTTTCAACAATAGAGACAAATGAAAGTTGAGAAATTATGGAAAAAATCATCATTATTGGTGGCGGTATTGTAGGCATGAGTGCGGCCAACTCCTTATCAAAAGCAAAGTGTCATGTAACGGTTATTGATCGAAGTGACGCGGGTCAAGCGACGGATGCAGCAGCAGGAATCATTTGTCCTTGGCTTTCAAAACGAAGAAATAAAGCATGGTATGAGCTTGCAAAGAATGGAGCGCGTTATTATCATCAATTAACGAAGGATTTAAATGCTGATGTTCAAATGGATACTGGTTATAGACAGGTAGGAGCACTTTGTATCCGTGAGAATAAAGACGCTTTAACTGATCTTGCTGAAATGGCTTCACTTCGGAGAAAGGAAGCACCTGAAATCGGTGAAATTACACTCTTAACGGAAGAGCAAGCAAAGGCTGAATTTCCATTGCTTAGAGAGGGCTTCAGTGCTGTTAAAGTATCCGGTGGCGCTCGTGTAAGTGGCAGGGCTCTTCGGCTGGCCCTTGAAGCTTCAGCAAAGAAAAATGGTGCGGTGATTATACGTGATACAGCAGTGCTTCATGTAAATGCAGGGAAAGTAGATGGTGTTACACTCACCTCTAATCTAAGACACTTAAAGGCAGATAAGATCATTGTCGCACCGGGGGCTTGGGCCAGAGACATTTTATCTCCCCTTGGAAAAATCGTTGATATCGGTCCGCAAAAAGGACAGCTATTACATGTACAATTAGATGTCGACACAAAGCTTTGGCCAGTCATTCTGCCGCCAAGTTCACAAAGTATTGTTCCATTTGACGGAGGAAGGCTTGTGATTGGAGCCACTCATGAAAAAAATCAAGGCTTTGATATTGCTCCAACTGTTGGTGGTATAAATGAAATTATTACTGAAGCGTTAAAATTTGCTCCAGATATTGTTCATGCAAAGCTAAAAGAAATAAGAGTGGGGTCAAGAGCTTTTACCACAGATTTTTCTCCTTTTATAGGTCAGGTGCCTGACCATCCAATGATTTGGATGGCAAGTGGATTGGGAGCATCAGGACTAACGACAGGTCCTTTTATTGGTCACCTTCTTGCACAGGCTGTAATGGATCAATCTCTTGAGATCGATATACAACCATATCAGTTGAAACCATATGTCGAAATGAAATAGGCCCCTTAAATGAAGGAGCCTATTTTGTCGTAGTTATACTTCGTATAGTTGTAAATTTATGTATGGATGTTTACTTAAGCAGCGTAGATTTTTTTTGAGCTTTTCTTGTGTCAGACATTGCTTCATTCGTTTTAATCATGTAATACAGCATTTGATTAACTGGGGTATCGACTCCATATTTTTTTCCTAATTCACAAATCACACCAGCGAAAATGTCAACTTCTGTTTTTCTGCCTAATTCAATGTCTTCTAGCATAGAAGTCCTGCTGGCCGGATTAAGTTTATTCAGTACATGATACCAGCTGTTGATATCTTCTCCTGACAATTGAACCCCTATTTTATTTGCGACATGGATGACCTCCCACATCGTTTCTTCCATAAGTTTTTTAGCTTCATCGATCGTTTGGAAAACCCCATATCGTCCTCTTAATACAGCTGAACATTGATTAATTCCAACATTCACCATGAATTTCCACCATAAAGAGTGCATCATATCCTTTGGAATCTCATAGTTTATACCAGCTTGATCAAATAAAATTTTCACAGCGTGTACTCTATCAGAGTAGATATTGTTTTGTTTTTCTCCAAATACAATGGTCCCTGAGCTTGTAAAATGAGTATGATTTTCTATCCGATTGGCATCGATTCCTACACACATAGAATAGAGCAGCTTATCCTTTCCAAACACTTTACCGATCTCATCTTCGCTAGTAATTCCATTTAATAGGGAAAGGATGATCGTATTTTTACCGACATGATGCTTCATATCTTGAATAGCTTTTGAAAGCTGAATTGCTTTCACAGAGACAATGATTAAATCTGCGGGTTCTTTTTTTTCATCAGGTCTCGTAAATGGGAAATCATAGCGCTTACCATTTACGAGGATCGGATTTTCTTTATATTTTTTGATTCGGTCATCGTTTGCAATCACTTGTAAAAGATGAGGATCTAGATCGAATAGTTTACTTCCATATGCACACCCAATCGCTCCAAGTCCAATGAGTGAAATGGTTTTAATTTCTCTCACAATGAAAATCTCCTTTCAAAAAAACAATTTTACTAGTTTTATCTTACCTCTAGCTTTGCATAAAAATCTAGTTGTTTGAATTGACTTATGATTTCTAAGTTTTTCACAAATTCAATGGTAATGTAATGACTTTTTATTTGGCTGTTTTCGGATAGATTTTTGCTTTTAAACGCGCAGTCTGCATACACTTCGCTTTCCGTGGGCGAGCGTCAAGCCTCCTCGTCGCATACGCTCCTGCGGGGTCTCGCCTTTCTCGCATTCCCACAGGAGTCTACGTGTATGCAGGCTGCTCCGAAACGTTTCTCCCAATTTTTTTATGTCAAAAGCAACAAACTTTGAGAAAACAGCCTTTTATTTCTATTAGATGGCCTATCAATCCAGTATGATCCACTAACCTTAGGAGTTTTAGTTGATATAAATATGAAAAAACTTCAAAAAGCTTGTGAAGTCTTCTTACCAAATTCATGAAAATATCTTATTATTCTGTATAATTCACCTCATACATATTTTTTTAATTTGGAAATTATGTAAATATATGAAAATTTATAAATGAGGTTGATGAATGAATATTTTATTTATAAAGAAAAGTATTTTTTTGTAAATTAATAGAATTTAAGCTAATTTTAATAGACTAAAGTTCAATAAATCCGTTTAATGGGGGAGGAATATTGAATGGAAATCAATGACGTCGTATATCGATCGAAGCAAGAAAGAGTAGAGTTAGTACAATTTTTGTACGTAGATAATGGTGGGAGCACACGTGGTAAGGTAACTCATACTGATCATCTCAAGGGACGAATGATCGGAGGAATTGGTTTGACGCCAGCGATGATGGCTATGAACATGCTGGATCAGCTGCAGCCAATTCCTGAGATGAGCGCGGTTGGGGAAGTCCGATTGATACCAGATCCTGAATCGTACAGGGTACTTCCATACTCACCTAAAGTTGCCGTGATGATGTGTGATCAAATCAATTTGAATCATCAACCTTGGGAAGCGTGTCCAAGGAGCTTTTTGAAATCTGTCATCAAACAAGCTGAAGAAATGGATATTCAGATTATGGCGACATACGAAAATGAGTTTACATTAGCTAGGCTAAATGAGGAAGGAAAATATATTCCGATTGATAATTCCTTATGCTTCAGTTCAATTGGTATGGCCTCAGGTACTCCTGTGATTCTTGATATTATGAGTGCACTCAAAGCCCAGGGGATTCAACCGGAACAATATTATCCGGAGCTTGGTCATGGCCAGCATGAACTATCTATTAGTCCTACAGATCTCCTGACAGCTGCCGACAATCAAGTACGTTATCGAGAAACGGTCAGAGCCATCGCGAAGCAGCATGGAATGGTGGCTTCCTTTGCTCCAAAGCCGTTTGCGGATCAAGCAGGAAATGGAGGGCATATTCACTTTAGTCTTTGGGATAAAGAGACGGATAAAAATCTTTTTTGGGATCCTGATGATCAAAACCATTTAAGTGAGATAGGATACCAATTTGCAGCAGGATTGTTAAATCATCTTCCAGGTCTTGTCGCTTTAACTTGCGCAAGCGTTAATTCCTATCGTCGACTCCAGCCTGGTTCTTGGAGTTCGGCATATACGGCATTTGGAAAGGATAATCGTGAAGCTGCAATACGGATTGCCTCAACCTTTTGGGGAAATGAAGAAAAATCGATGAACATGGAATTGAAAGCGAGTGACTCATCAGCCAACCCATACCTAGCCTTAGGAGCGATTATCGCAGCCGGTCTTGACGGAATTCGCAATAAGTGGATGCCTGGGGATTGTGTTGAAGTTGATCCTGCTACTTTATCAGTCGAAGAAAGAGCGAAAAGAGGCATTAAGCGATTGCCAGCCAGTTTACTTGAAGCTGTAAATGCGATGGAAGCTGATCCCTTCTTTTCTAACCTACTTGGCGACCTGCTTTACAGTTCGTTCAAAAAGGTGAAATTATCGGAGCATGCTGCTTTTGCAGAAAAGGATGTTGAATTCGAGTTGAAACACCACTTTCATAAATTTTAAAAATAGTTAGCAAGAGTTTAAGTTGCTATTGAGGAAGGAAGGTGAAAGGAGAAAAATGAAAGACGATCTCTTACATATCCCTTTAATTGACCACCATTGTCATGCGATTGTTGATGAAGGCAGAAAAGGAGATGTTGAGGCGCTTATTCGAGTGACGTCAGAAGCACCTAGTTCCTACTCATTATTCGATTTGAAGCAGAGACCTATCTGGCATGCAGTTAAGACAATTGTGAGACGATACACGGGAGGAGAATTTATCAATGATGATGAACTAGCTTATGTATTGCGGCAGCAAGATTATAAAGCCTATTGCCGATCTTTATTTAACGACTCTCGTTATCAAGCTCTTTACATAGATACTGGATATTCGCCGGCATCTGCTCTAACACTGGAGAAACTAGCGGATTTGACGGATATAGATATATACCCGATTTTGCGCATTGAAAGCCTTGCAGAAAATGAATTTGAAAGTAGAAAAACATTTTCTGAGTGGTGGGAGTCCGTCCTTTATCAAATAAAAGCAGCAAGGGAAAGTGGGTATATTGGAGCCAAATCCATTGCTGCATACCGTTCCGGTTTAAGTCTTTATCGTGTAAGTAGCGAAGCTGCCAAGGAATCTTTTGAACGATGGAAAAAATCAGGAGCAAACCGGCTAACGGAAGGGGATGTATTAAATTTTCTAGTGTGGAACGCTGCGCCAGTCCTTGCCGAGCAATCGCTCCCTCTTCAATTTCATACAGGGTACGGGGATCCTGATACAGACTTGAGGCTTGGAAATCCACTTTTGCTACGTGATTTTATTGAGACGTTTACGCCGAATGGATTGTCTGTCGTTCTATTGCATTGTTATCCGTACCATCGTGAAGCAGGGTATTTGTCAAGTGTTTATGATAATGTGTTTTTTGATACGTCCCTAATCTTACCGCTTGGACTAAGCTCTGCCCGCCGTGTCGTGGCAGAAGCGTTAGAACTAGCCCCTTATTCAAGATACTTATTTGCATCAGATGCCCATACAAGGCCAGAAATGTTTGCACTTGCTGCTGAATTATTTCGAGACGCGTTTGCGTTTCATTTGGAAGATCCATTAATGAAGCACTACACGAGTGGCGAGACACGAGAAAATTGGGCTAAACACGTTTTTCAGCTTAATTCAAAAAAATTATATTTTGGTATAGATAATTAGATTTTTATGGCAGTGATTCTTTTTATTCCGTTTGAGCCAAATATGAAAGGTTGAATAATTATTTTTTTCATGTATCAATCCATTGACAAGATTCTATATTGTGAGTAATATGTTTTAACAAGAAATAAAAATTTAATATTTCTTATCAAGAGAGGCGGAGGGACTGGCCCAGCGAAGCCTCAGCAACCACTGGATTTTTCCAGAAAGGTGCTAATTCCAGAAAAGCTTAGTCTTAGAAGATAAGGAAGGGGATTTACCAATGTATTCATTAGAAAAAAGACGAGTGGATGACTACTTAGATTTATACCTCTATGCGAAAAGTATGGGTGACGTATTATGGCAAGAAGAGATTTTACTAGCATTACGTCAATCGGAGATAAAAGCTGAAGAAGAGAAAATGACGTCAAATTCAGAAAATCTTTTAAAACAGTATAAAAAAGTCAATGATGACATTTTACAGTATTATCACCAAATGCAAACCTTTTCGCCAAGTGCAAACTCAGAGAATAGACTTCGGTTATTGAAAGAACAGCGGTTAGCTTTAGGACGTCGAATTAAGATGTTAAATAAACAAACCGATTGTTCGGAGAATTCCGAAAGACAATAAAATAAACAAGTTTAGAAGATTCAGCAGAATGAAGAAATAGTTTAGCTGAATCTTTTTTTATTACTTTTTTTGAATTCTATTAATAACCAATTCCATTTGAGAAAACTTGAAATATTCACATAATTATGTTAAATTGTATTTATTAGTAAAAGAAGATAGATAATTTAAAAAACGCTTTACATATTATTTTTGTAATTGTTTGAAAGAGTAATTGCTTAAATAGATTTTGTAGGCGTTTTCTTTTATCTTCAATACTATATTATTTTCTAGGAGGGTTAATAAATGGAAAAAATGCAAGAAATGATGATGCCAATGATGATGATGATGTCAATGGAAAAAATGATGTGCGAAATGAAATGTATGAAAATGATGACGGATCAAATGAGTGAGATGGATATGATGAGCATGGGTATGGATATGGATCAAATGATGGCTAAAATGCATGAATGCGATGAAATGATGACATCTATGATGAGCATGATGTCAAAAGAAAAATAATAGTTATGGTAACCCCCCTCAAAAGAAAAAGTGGGGTGCTTTTGCATGGGAAAATCATCAAATATCATGCCTTAAGGTATCCTAATTTAAGAGCCTCTTATTTGTGTTACCTCATTTGATTCAACATCTCTTTTTTTTGTGAAAAAAGAAAGCGTTTTCTTTATTGATTTCTAGCTGATAATATTGAAAATTATTAGGTATTTCATTCTTTATACAGCCTCTCATCTGTTAGTCTACCATATTTTTCCCTTCATTAAGAGTAAATCCTTCTCCTAATACATCATGTACAATAGTGACGGATACAAAGGCAAGAGGGTCAACGGAAGTCACAACATTTTTTAGACGTATAATTTCATTTTTTCCGACCACACAATAAAGAACCTCTCGTTCTTGATTTGTATAGGAACCACGTCCCTTTAACACGGTTACGCCTCTTTCCATCTCATTCATAATTTTCTCGGCGATTTTTTCGTTTTTTTCTGAAATAATGATCGCCCCACGTGCTGCATAGGCACCTTCTTGAATAAAGTCAATGACTCTTGAGCCAACAAATACGGCAACTAACGTATACATCGCTTCTCGATAGGTCAGATAAAAAATTAAGGACAAAGTAATGACAATCGCATCAAAAAGAAACATCGTTTTCCCCATGCTCCATCCATAATATTTATAGACAAGCCTTGCGATAATATCAACGCCCCCGGTTGTCCCTCCAAAGCGAAAAATAATTCCTAAACCTAATCCGATAAACACACCCGCAAATAAAGCAGCCAACGTCATATCATCGTTTAAAGGCATTTTGATTTGATACCGCTGAAATATCCATAAAAAGACTGAAACACTTATTGTACCAATGATCGTATAAATAAAAGCATTTTTCCCTAGCAATTTCCATCCTGTGAAAAATAGTGGAATATTTAACAACAAATTTGTAATAGAAGGATCAAAGTGAAACAAAAAATAGAGGAGCAGGGTAATCCCTGTAAAACCTCCTTCAGCTAGGTTATTTTGCATATTAAAATGAACAAGTCCGAATGAAAAAATCGCTCCACCTAACATGATAAATACAATATGATTCCACTTTATTCGCGATAGCATCTTATCCCTCATTTATACTGTATTATAGACTTTATCATATGAATATCAAATTAAACGAATAAAATCCATTCTATTTTTTAGGATACCATTTTCTGTCTTATTATTCCTAATAAGGAGGAAAAAACTTCAAGTGACATTTGAAAATAAATTTAAAAGGAAAAATAATTGTCAAAAAGCTAGCATTTAGCTAACATGATAGATGATGTCATCTACTGTTTTAATAATTTCAATATGTGTAATCATTCGTCTGTAGATGATATCAAGTTCCAACACCTGAGGTGAAAATGTTGAAGCAGGAAAAAACGGTATCAGATCTTCAAAAGGAAGTCCATTCATACATAAGCCAATTTAAAGAAGGTTATTTTAGTCCTTTAGCTATGCTGGCAAGAATGACAGAAGAGTTAGGAGAACTAGCTCGAGAAATTAACCATTTTTATGGAGAAAAACCGAAGAAAAGCACGGAAGCAGAAAATACGGTTGAGGAAGAGTTAGGTGATTTATTATTTGTATTAATTTGCTTTGCAAATTCGCTTGATATCAAATTAGATGAAGCACATAATCGAGTAATGGAAAAATTTAATACACGGGATAAAGATCGTTGGACAAAAATTGATCAAGAGTAAAAGGAGATTTAAAGATGGAAAAAATTAAAATTGTTATAGCAGGACCGAGAGGAAGAATGGGGAGAGAGGCTGTTAAGCTTGTACAAGATACAGAAAATTATGAGCTTGTAGCAGTTCTAGATCATAAATATAACGGAAAACAGCTGAGTGAAATAGAAGGGTTTTCAGGTTTAGAGATCCCAATTTATTCAGATATAGAAGCTTGCTTTCAAGAAGTAAAACCTGCGGTACTGATTGATTTAACAACTCCTGAGGTAGGGATGTATCACACCAAAACAGCACTTACATATGGAGTTAGGCCTGTAGTGGGAACAACTGGATTTTCACCTGAAGATTTGAAAGAACTTGAAGGCTTATGCAGTGAAAAAGAGCTGGGCTGTATCATTGCCCCTAATTTTGCTCTTGGAGCAGTATTGATGATGAAATTTTCACAATGGGCGGGAAAATATTTTCAAGATGTTGAAATTATTGAATTGCATCACGATCAAAAGCTAGACGCTCCTTCTGGGACAGCAGTAAAAACAGCTGAAATGATCGCAGAGGCAAGAACAAAGAAGGAGCAAGGTCACCCAAATGAAAAAGAAGTAATCCAAGGAGCAAGGGGAGCAAATTTTGAAGGAATGCACATACATTCTGTCAGGCTGCCAGGACTTATTGCTCATCAGCAGGTTCTGTTCGGCGCAGATGGACAGACATTAACCATTCGCCATGATTCTTATAATCGTGCTTCATTTATGTCTGGAGTAAAACTAGCCGTTGATACAGTGCTAACAATCGATGTTCTTGTGTATGGATTGGAAAATATTATGGAATAAACAAGGAGTGACAGTGATGAATATTGCCTTAATTGCACATGATAAGAAAAAAGAGGACATGATTAAATTTGCCATTGCATATAAACTCGTTTTAGAAAAACATACTTTATATGCAACAGGTACGACTGGTCTAAAAATCATGGAGGCTACAGGTTTAAACGTGCATCGCTTCCAATCTGGGCCTCTGGGCGGAGACCAAGAAATTGGCGCCTATATTGCTAATAACAATATGGACTTGGTACTTTTTTTCCGAGATCCATTAACAGCACAGCCGCATGAGCCAGATGTTTCCGCCTTAATCCGTCTATGTGATGTATATTCTGTACCACTTGCGACGAATATGGGAACAGCGGAAGTGCTAATTAAAGGACTGGAGCACGGTGATATTGCTTGGAGAAATATTATTCACGGAAAAACTGGTGAGTTTCATGACTAATTCAGATTTGCATATTCTAGCTTTTGGAGCTCATCCAGATGATGTTGAAATAGGAATGGGTGGAACATTGGCAAAATATGCTGAAGCTGGAATGAAAATTGGTATTTGTGATTTAACAAATGCTGAGCTTTCATCAAATGGGACTGTAGAAATCCGCAGAGAAGAAGCTATGAGGGCTGGTCAAATATTAGGAGTCCAAATAAGAGAGACGCTGGATTTACCTGATAGGGGCTTATTCTTACAACAGGAATCGATTAGGAAAATCGTTCGTATGATACGAAAATATAAGCCCAAAGCTATATTTGCCCCCTATTGGGAGGATCGTCATCCTGACCACGGACATTGTGCACAACTAGTAGAGGAAGCCGTTTTTTCTGCTGCTGTAAAAAAATATGATCATAATGAAGGATTATTGCCACATCGTGTTCAGAATCTCTTTTTCTATATGATTAATGGTTACCATAAACCAGATTTTGTTATAGATATAACGAAATTTATGGATAAAAAACGTGCAAGCCTACAGGCTTATAAAAGTCAATTTATCAAAGACTCCAACTCTTATGATACCCCATTGGTGAATGGATACATAGAAGCCATTGAAGCGAGAGAAAGCTTATATGGAAAAGATGCAGGAGTAACTTATGCTGAAGGGTTCAAAGGAAAAAAACCGCTGCTTATATATAGAGATTTGCTAGGAGAAGGATCATGGATAAAAAGTTAAAGATTGGTATAACCTGCTATCCGACGGTTGGAGGGTCAGGGGTGATTGCTACAGAGCTTGGAAAAATGCTTGCTGAAAGAGGACACGAAATTCACTTTATTTCCTCTAGTATTCCTTTTCGGCTAAATAAAATGTACCACAATATTTATTATCATCAGGTTGAAGTCAATCCTTACGCTGTTTTTCAATATCCGCCTTATGATATTGCCCTCGCGAGTAAAATGGCTGAGGTTATTAAAAGGGAAAATCTTGATATTATGCACGTTCATTATGCTATTCCTCATGCGGTTTGTGCTATTTTAGGGAAGCAAATGAGCGGGAAAGATACGAAAATTGTGACAACTCTACATGGAACGGATATAACTGTCCTTGGTTATGACCCTTCCTTGATTGACGCTATCCGTTTTGGAATCGAAAAATCGGATGCTGTTACTGCTGTTTCAAACTCATTAATTTCCCAAACTTATGAATTAATTGAAACACGAAAGAAGATCCATACCGTCTACAATTTTATTGATGAACGAGTATATCATAAAGTGGACGCCAATCATTTAAAAGAAGAATATGGAATTTTAGATCATGAAAAAGTAGTTATTCATGTTTCAAATTTTCGACAAGTGAAAAGAGTATCCGATGTTGTAAAATCTTTTGCAAAAATAGTACATAAAATGCCTGCAAAGCTATTATTAGTAGGTGATGGGCCTGAGATGACGCTTATGATTAAACTTGTGGAGAAGCTCAATATTACTAATCAAGTATTATTTCTTGGAAAACAGGAAAATCTAGAGGAATTATACTCGATTAGCGATCTCAAGCTGTTATTATCGGAAAAAGAAAGCTTTGGTTTAGTGGCATTAGAGGCAATGGCATGCGGAGTTCCTTGTATCGGAACGAAAGTTGGGGGCATTCCTGAAGTTATTGTAGACGGAGAAACAGGATATATATGCGAGTTAGGGGACATAGACGGCATTTCTAAAAAAGGTTTGCACCTACTTCAAAATTCAAGCTTGCACAGACAATTTTCAATAAACTCTGTTAAAAGAGTTCAAGAATATTTTCATGGAGATCGTATTGTCTCTCAATATGAAAAAGTATACGAAGATATTTTAAAATCTGGTGATTAAAATGAATAAAGCTTTTATAAATGCTATTCCTTTACTAAAACAAATCGAAGACGCAGGCTTTGAAGCCTATTTTGTAGGTGGCTCGATAAGAGATTTTTTGCTTAAAAAAGAGATAGCAGATGTTGATATTACAACGTCAGCAACTCCAGAAGAAGTAAAGGGAATTTTTAAGAAAACGATCGATATAGGGATCGAGCATGGAACGGTGGCTGTTATATGGGATCAGACGATCTATGAAATCACAACCTTTCGAAAGGATGCTGCCTATGTCGATCATCGCCGCCCTTCAGAGGTGTCCTTTATTCGATCATTGTATGAGGATTTAAAAAGAAGAGACTTTACAATGAATGCCATTGCAATGAATTGGAAGGGTGAAATAATTGATCCTTTCCATGGACAAGAAGCGATAAAGAAGATGATTATTCAAGCAGTGGGAAACCCAGAGGAACGATTTTCTGAAGATGCATTGAGGATGATGAGAGCGGTAAGGTTTGTCAGTCAATTAGGTTTTACAATCGATAAAAGAACAAGTCTAGCTTTATATACTTATGGTCATCTGCTTGAAAAGATTGCCGTAGAAAGAAAAACTGTTGAATTTGAGAAATTACTAGGCGGTCAAGATCGGATTCGAGCTTTTAAAGTATTGCTAAATTCAGAAATCTATCGGTTTTTACCTGGTTTAATCAACCAAGAAAAAGCTATAAATAATCTATTAAAGGTAAAGTGCACCTCATTGAATGTGGAAGAAATGTGGTCATTGCTCCTTTATTTAATGGAGAAAATAAATAAAGAGGCAGCTCGCTCTTTTTTAAGAGAGTGGAAGCTGCCAGTTCAAAAGATGAAAAGGCTTCAAAGTATCCTTCATTGGCTCGTTTTTCGTCATCAAAACAGGTGGACAAATCAAACGTTGTATGAAGCTACGCTAGAAATCGCTCTTTCATGTGAGCGTATTTTTAATGTTTTACAAGGTGTTAGTTGCCAAATAGGTAATGAAGAACTAGTAGAGATGTTTCATCGCTTACCGATAAAGGATCGTAAAGATATCACTGTTACAGGGAATGATTTAATTGAGTGGTATCATATGACGGGCGGTGCTTGGATAAAGGATCTGCTTAATAATGTTGAAAAGGCCATTTTATCGGGTGAAATCATGAATGATAGAGAGATCATAAAGGAGTGGCTTTTCAAATGCAATCGGAAATAAGAAAACAATTAATAGAAGCGTTTACAAGTCAGCCAAACTCTTATTTATCTGGTCAATATTTAGCAGATTTAATGGGTTGTTCAAGAACGGCTGTTTGGAAGCATATTGAGGAGCTTCGAAAAGAAGGCTTTGAATTGGAGGCTGTTCGAAAGAAGGGCTATCGAATTATTGGGAGACCTGAGAAGGTGACAGCGGATGAAATTAGCTTAGGGTTAACAACCCATTTTCTAGGTCGTAATATTTTTTATCAAGAAACAGTTGATTCTACTCAAAAAATTGCACAGCGTTTAGCTTACGATGGGGCTGCAGAAGGAACGATTGTCGTTGCAGAGGAACAAAAATCTGGGAGAGGAAGAATGGATCGAAGCTGGTATTCGCCAAAATATACAGGTGTTTGGATGAGTATCATCTTACGACCAAACATCCCCGTTTTAAAAGCGCCTCAGCTTACTCTCATTACTGCTGTAGCGGTCGTTCAAGCCATTTTAGATTTAACGGACTTGAATCCAAAAATTAAATGGCCAAATGATATATTACTTAATGGGAAAAAAGTAACAGGCATATTAACAGAGCTGCAAGCAGATTCTGACCGAATTCATTCGGTAATTATTGGGATTGGCATAAATGTAAATCACTTATTGAGCGATTTTCCTGAAGAGCTTCACTCCATTGCAACCTCACTTTCGATCGAAAAAGGAGTAAGGCTTGAAAGAGCCAAGCTAATACGGTTAGTGCTTACACATTTAGAAAAATTATATCTGCTATATTTAGAGGAAGGCTTTTATCCAATTAAACTATTGTGGGAGAGCTACGCCATAAGTATTGGACAAAGGATTAGGGCGCGGACCTTAACGGGGACGATTTATGGAACAGCTCTAGGAATCACTGATGATGGTGTCTTAAAGATTGAAGAAGACAATGGGAATATCCAACATATTTATTCTGCTGATATAGAAATAGAAAAGTGATTTTAGTATCCATTCAAACATGAAAATGATATAATGCTTTTGTAAATGGCTAGCTACAGCGCCTAACCCTTATGAAAAATAACCTCATGCCTATAAAAGTAAAAAACACTTTTGAGTCATGTGAACATTTTTCTTCAGGGCTGATCAAGGAGCTTACGCTTTTCTTATTGGGCGGTATCATGTATTTGAACTGCACCTAAGTATTATTAGTAAGGCGAAAGTTAATTAATTGATTTTAGTGAAAATACTATAATTAATCATTCAATTAACCGCCTATATGAAAAAAATGATCTGCCTAGATCCAATCAGGACCAGGACAGAGGGATGAAACAATGTTGTATGCCGATGGGATCCTTCTGTTTATGAAGGGTTTTTTTGTGTCATTTTTTATAAAGTTTTGTCTTCTCTTCCGAAAAAAAGGAGGAAATATATGAAACAATCGATCGATTTTCTCAAAATGAAAACGGAGAATGAAAAGATCGCGATGATTACTGCTTATGATTATCCATCAGCAAAATATGTAAGTGAAGCTGGTGCTGACATGATCTTAGTCGGTGATTCATTAGGAATGGTTGTCCTCGGATACGATTCGACAGTGCCTGTCACAATAAGTGATATGGTTCATCACGGGAAAGCAGTTAAAAGAGGAGCAAAAGACACATTTATTGTGATTGATATGCCTTTTATGAGCTACCATTTATCAACGAAAGATACATTAATGAACGCCGCAAAGCTCATCCAGGAAACAGGAGCCCATGCAGTGAAGGTTGAAGGAGCTGATGAGGTGATTGATCAAATTCGCGCTCTGACGAAATCTGGAATACCTGTTATGGCTCATCTTGGTCTTACTCCACAATCTGTGGGTGTATTAGGGGGCTATAAGGTGCAGGGGAAAAGCAAGGAAGCTGCATTAAAGCTGATTGATGATGCAAAAAAATGTGAGGAAGCCGGTGCTTTTTCACTAGTTCTTGAGTGTGTGCCTAAAGAGCTAGCAAATGAAATAACCCGCCAATTAAATATTCCGATAATTGGGATAGGTGCTGGTATTGATACGGATGGACAAGTACTCGTCTATAATGATCTATTAAATTATGGTGTGGCGAGAACGCCGAAATTTGTTAAACAGTTTGCTGATATTAATGAATCAATTGCTTGCGGATTGAGTGAATATGTAATGGAAGTAAAAATGGGACAATTCCCAGACAATAAGCATAGCTTTACAATGAAAAAAGAAGAGTTGCTTACATTATATGGAGGGAAACAATGACTACAGTGAATTCAATCATTCAACATGCAATGAAAAAGGTATCATCTATCCATGAAATGCAAACATATGCGATGAAATTAAAGCAAGAGAATAAATCAATTGGTTTTGTACCTACAATGGGCTATCTTCATGAAGGTCATCGTGCTTTGATCAAGAAAGCAAGAGAAGAAAATGATATTGTTATTTTAAGTATTTTTGTAAATCCTTTACAGTTTGATTCTAAGGATGATTTAATGTTCTATCCGAGAGATTTTAACCGAGATGAAGCGATTGCCTTAGAGGACGGTGTCGATTACTTATTTCATCCCGAAGTAGGTGAAATGTACCCGACAGAGCCTTCTGTAAAGGTAAAGGTTCAGAAAAGAACGGATGTATTATGCGGCAGCAAGAGACCGGGACATTTTGATGGAGTAGCCACCGTTTTAACAAAGCTATTTCAAATTGTTCAGCCAGACCGAGCTTATTTTGGGAAAAAAGATGCACAGCAAGTTGCCGTTGTAGATGGCTTAATTCGTGATTTTCACTTCCCTGTTACTCTTGTTCCAGTCGAAACAATACGTGAGGAAGATGGTCTAGCAAAAAGCTCAAGAAACGTAAATCTCCTTCCAAATGAAAGAAAGCAGGCAGTTGCTTTGTATCAAAGCTTAGCAAATGCAAAAGATATTGTTGAAGCTGGAGAAAGAAATCCAGTAGCCATTAAAGAGATGATCAAAAACGAAATCAAGGATAAGTGCGATGGGATCATTGATTATGTCGAGATCTATTCTTATCCTGAATTAGAGCCAATTGATAACCTAAAAAGCTGTTTTATTATTGCAGTAGCCGTGAAATTTACGCGTGCTCGTTTGATCGATAACATCATTTTAACCATTTCATAAAGGAGTGCTCATCTTATGTTTCGAACGATGATGAATGGGAAAATACATCGTGCTCGTGTAACCGAAGCGAACTTAAATTATGTAGGTAGTATAACGATTGATGAAAATATTTTAGATGCCGTTGGAATGATGGCAAACGAAAAAGTACAGATTGTCAACAATCATAATGGAGCTAGACTCGAAACATATATCATCCCTGGAGAAAGAGGGACAGGGACCATTTGTTTAAATGGAGCTGCAGCCAGACTTGTACAAGAAGGGGATATCGTGATCATTATTTCCTATATCCTTGTGGCTGAAGAACATCTTTTAACGCACCAGCCAAAAGTGGCCATCATGAATGAGCACAATCAAATCGTTGAACTTCTTCATCAAGAACCTGAAAGAACCATCATGTAAAAGTAAAGGGCGGCCTAAATATAGTCCTACATCAAGTTGAGGAGTTATAGGTATTGCAAACCTATACACAGATGTTAGAACAGGACTAATAGGTTCCCTTTTTTTGTTATATTTCCATGAAATGATGGAAAAATATTAACGAGATGATCGTTTATCCTTTTTCTTTTTTCACTTTTATGATACGGTTTGATTGAATGAGAGTTAGAGGTGTGTGTAATGAGGAACAAATACGTTGTCGTTGATTTAGAAACGACTGGAAATGCTCCGAAAAAAGGCGATCGAATCATTCAATTCGCAGCTGTAGTAGTAGAAGATGGAAAAATAATAGAGGAGTACTCTTCATATGTCAATCCGGAGCAATCGATCCCGGTCTTTATTGAAGAGCTGACTGGCATATCGGATGACATGGTAAAGGATTCACCAAAATTTATTGAGATAGCATCTAAAATTATTTCCTTACTTGAAGATGCTTATTTCGTCGCTCATAACGTCTTGTTTGATGCTTCATTTCTTCAAGCGGAATTACAACAGGCGGGCTATCATTCATTTTATGGACCGCTTCTCGATACAGTTGAGATGGCACGAATTTTATTTCCAACTTCAGATAGCTACAAGCTGTCGGACATAGCGGCACAGCATGGTCTGAATCATGCACGTCCACATCAAGCCGATAGTGATGCAATGGTTACTGCTGAGCTGCTTTTGATTATATTGCAAAAGCTGGGTGAACTACCATTAACGACAATTAAGCAATTAAGAAAGCTTGCTGATGGGTTAAAAAGCGATTTAGACGTACTACTGGATCAAATAATTGTTATGAAAGAAAAAACCATTGAAGAGCTTCCATCTGATTTGGAAATCCATTATGGAATCGCCTTAAAAAAGTTATCGACAGAAAAGTGGGAAGATGGGGATGATTCTCCTTATCCAATACAGCATAGTCATAAAGAGCAAATTATTCAAAAAGCCTTTCCTTCCTTTGAAAAAAGAAGTGGTCAATTTAATATGATGGATAATGTTTATCAGTCCTTTCATAATAAACAGCATTCGTTAATTGAAGCTGGGACGGGTGTAGGAAAGTCGTTAGCCTATTTACTGCCAGCTGCTTTTTTCGCAAAGGAAAAAAAGAAGCCGGTAGTGATCAGTACTTATACCACACAGCTACAGGAGCAGTTATTAACAAAGGATTTGCCTCTTTTGAAAAAAATGCTCCCATTTTCTGTGAAAACGGTCCTATTAAAAGGAAGAGATCATTATATAAATTTGTCCAAATTTGAAAGAAGTCTCCATGAAGAGGATAATCATTATGATTCTTCCTTGACTAAAATGCAAATTCTAGTCTGGTTAATAGAAACAACAACAGGTGATAAGGATGAATTAAACCTTTCAAGCGGAGGGATTCTTTATTGGAACAAAATTAAGCATGATCAAACGATTTTTGGGCAATCGAATCCATGGCATTCAAAGGATTATTATTTAAAAGCAAGAAATGATGCTTATAATGCTGATATCATCCTAACAAATCATGCGCTGCTCTTAACAGATCTTGTATCTGACAAGCCAATCTTACCAACCTATGAATATGTCATGCTCGATGAAGGACATCATTTTGCGAAGGCAGCCGGAAAATATTTTGGTTATTCATTTGATTATTTAACGATGCGAATTCTTATCAACCAAATAGGTGTATTTGAGCAAAAGCAATTATTTTATAAGCTAGAAATAATAACGAAAAAACAAGAGACTGTTTCAGGTTCAATAAACGATTCGTTCATAGTGGATCAATTTATTTCCGAGCTGCAATTTGAGATGGATGAATTATTTAAAATCATTAGCAGCTACGCAAAAAAGAAATCCAACAAGTCTAGCTTTCAGAGAATGGTCTGCCGATTGCATCATGACAACAAAAGTAATCAGTACGTGGCTATGAAAGGTGTTGCAGAACGGTTTTCTTTTTTATTAAAGGATCTCATTATGTCTTTACAGTCAAGGCTTGACCTATTTCAATCATACTATGTACATACTTATCCAAAGGATGAAAGAAAAGTCCTAGAAGAAACGGAAGCAATCATAAAACAGCTCGAAAAGTTTAGAGAAGCCATAAGCAAACTGTTTTTAGTGCGAGATGAAAACCATGTTATATGGATAGAAATGGATGGGAAAGCTCCCCATAACGCTACTACTGTGTATGCACAGCCCATTCGTGTAAGTCAATATTTGAAGGAACATTTTTTCTCAATGAAAAAAAGTGTAGTTTTGACATCCGCAACGTTAACCGTGAATGGTTCTTTTCATTATATTTTAGATGAGCTTGGACTTGATTCACAATTATGCAAACATGAAAGAATCGAGTCACCGTTTGAATATGGTAAACAAGTTCAATTATTAATACCAAAAGGTCTTCCAGAAATTAATACCGTGCCGATCGAAGAGTATATTATTTCAATAACAGAGCATATCATTTCTGCTGCTGAAGCGACAAAAGGCAGAATGCTGATTTTATTTACGTCCTATGATATGCTTAAAAAAACGTATGAGCTAATGAAAGAAAGCGGATTTCTTCTTGATTACTCGATCTTAGCCCAAGGCATTACAAGTGGAAGCAGAATGAGATTAACGAGGAACTTTAGAAGGTTTGAGAAGTCAATATTATTAGGAACAAATAGCTTTTGGGAAGGAATTGATATTCCTGGTGAAGACCTTTCTTGCCTTATTATTGTTAGACTTCCGTTTTCACCTCCAGACGAACCTTTGACAGAAGCAAAAAGCGAAAAGGTAAAGCAAATAGGCGGGAATCCCTTTAACGAAATTTCTTTGCCAGAAGCTGTACTGCGTTTTAAGCAGGGATTTGGGCGTTTAATTAGGGCGAAATCAGATCGTGGGATTATTATTGTCTTTGATCGAAGAATCGTAACAGCATCATATGGAAAAACCTTCTTACAATCAATCCCAAATATTCCTTTGCAAATTTGCTCCATTGATGAAATGGTTGATACAATTAAGCGATTGCTCCCTTAAAAGCATAAGGGATATTTCCATCGATAGTGGTCGTACTGCCGGATAAAATAAAAGGCTGTTTTCTCAAAGTTTGTTGCTTTTGACATAAAAAACATTGGGAGAAACGTTTCGGAGCATCCTGCATACACGTAGACTCCTGTGGGAATGCGAGAAAGGCGAGACCCCACAGGAGCGTATGCGACGAGGAGGCATGACGCTCGCCCACGGAAAGCGAAGTGTATGCAGGCTTGCGCGTTTAAAAGCAACAATCTATACGAAAACAGCCAAATAAAAAAAGGGTGATCATAAAATCACCCTTGCCAAAGACATTCAAGGACTAGAAATGTTGTGTTAAATGGTTTTTTCATATCCATATTATTGTTATAATATTGGCTGTGAATGGTTGTTACTTATAAATATTTTATCCTTACATTTTAATAAATATGAGTTGCAGATTTTGTATTGGAGGTATATATATGGAAAGTAAAATTGAAGTTATTTCTTCCGTCAAGCTTCAATATAGTCAGGATTTATACAAAGTGGTTGACGCGTTAAACCGTACATTAAAAGAACGAGATTTAATGTTTGGTCTTGCACTTGACAAAGAAGATCAAAAAAAAGCAATCTTTACAATTTATCGTACATAAGAGTGATATAAATGAAAAAATGGATATTCATTATTATTGGAATTATAGCTATTGGATTAGGATTGATGACAAATATTTATTTAAATGCAATGGAGCCTGTAAAAGCAGCTGAAAAAAAAGCCATACGGACGGCAAAGGAAAAGGCTTCGATAACAGAGGTCGAGGATTTTACTCTTTTTCATGAAGATAATGCGTATTCAATTGTAACGGGGAAAAATAAAAAAGGTGAAGAGGTCATCGTATGGATGCCACAAGGAAATAAAGATGTAATTATAAAAAAGGAAAAAGATGGACTAAGTAAGCAGGAAGCTGTAGATGAAGTGCTAAAGCAAGTATCACCAAAAAAGATTACCTCTGTAAAGCTTGGTATGGTGAAGAATATTCCTGTGTGGGAAGTCTACTATGAGTCAGGGAATAACCTTATGAACTACTTTTATGTGGATTTTGAATCAGGAAAAATTTTAAAAAAAATACAAAATTTATAAGAAAAAGCGGACATGCTGTAAATGGGCAGTCCGCTTTCCAATTGCTTGCTAACTAAAGGAAGCGTATAATAAATGTTAATAGATTCCATAGACCTATAGAATGTATAGGGGATACATAGCAGTAAAATGATCGTTTTTGGAGGGAACAAGTTTGATTAAATCGACTATATCGGATGTCAACAAATATGTTGGAGATGAAGTGAAAATCGGTGCATGGATTGCAAACAAACGTTCAAGCGGAAAAATTGCCTTTTTACAGCTAAGAGACGGAACAGGATTTATTCAAGGAGTTGTAGTAAAAAGTGAAGTTTCGGATGAAATTTTTAAGCTAGCCAAGTCAATCACCCAAGAATCTTCTCTTTTTGTAAAAGGAATCGTTCAAAAGGATGAAAGATCTCCATTTGGTTATGAACTACTTGTAAAAGAAATTGAACCAATACAAAACGCTGTTGATTATCCAATTACTCCAAAAGAGCATGGAACTGAATTTTTAATGGATCATCGCCATTTATGGCTGCGATCACGCCGTCAGCATGCTATTATGAAAATTCGTAATGAAATCATAAGAGCCACCTACCAATTTTTTAATGATCAAGGCTTTGTAAAGGTGGATCCTCCAATTTTAACAGGTAGTGCACCTGAAGGGACTACTGAGTTATTTGCAACGAAGTACTTTGATGAAGATGCCTATCTTTCACAAAGTGGACAACTCTATATGGAAGCAGCTGCAATGGCTTTAGGAAAGGTCTTTTCTTTTGGACCTACTTTTCGTGCAGAAAAATCAAAAACGCGTCGTCATTTAATAGAATTTTGGATGATTGAACCTGAAATGGCCTTTATTGAATTTGAAGATAACTTGAAAATTCAAGAAGAATATGTTTCCTATATTGTGCAAGCTGTTTTAAATAACTGTCATTTAGAATTAAATACACTTAATCGCGATATTAGCAAACTAGAAGCAATCAAAGTTCCATTTCCAAGAATTACTTATGATGATGCGATCAAATTTCTTCATGAAAAAGGCTTTACAGATATTGAGTGGGGAGATGATTTTGGATCCCCGCATGAAACAGCGATTGCAGAAAGTTTTAACAAACCCGTATTTATTACCCATTATCCAACGTCATTGAAGCCTTTTTATATGCAGCCTGATCCAAATCGTGAAGATGTAGTATTATGTGCTGACTTAATTGCTCCTGAAGGATATGGAGAAATTATTGGAGGATCAGAACGGATTCATGATTTCGATTTACTTCAACAAAGATTAAAGGAACATAATCTTGATCCCAAAACGTATCAATGGTATATTGAATTGCGCCAATTTGGATCTGTTCCTCATTCTGGCTTTGGTCTTGGTCTTGAAAGAACAGTAGCGTGGATTAGTGGGTCTGAGCATGTAAGAGAAACAATTCCATTCCCAAGATTATTAAATCGATTATACCCATAATAGGAAAAAAATCCGCGGTTTCGTTTAGCGGATTTTTCATTATTTAATTATTATCCGCTCCTTACGTCCATTAAAGCTTCATGATATACTAAAAAGGAGGTGTCCTTCATGAACAAATCAGTATGGATAAAATGGCTGCAGGAAGGAAGTATGTCTATCCCTGTAGCATTGTTAACACAATACCGCCAATTAAAATTAAGTGAAAAAGAATTTGTATTACTTTTACAAGTGCGTTTATTTATTGAAAAAGGTAATGATTTTCCTACTCCTACAGAATTATCTTCCTGCATGACGATTGAAGTTTCTGAATGTATAGAAATACTTAGATCATTGATCCAAAGAGGCTTTATTGAAATTAAAGATGGGAATAATCCTGATGGAATAAGATATGAAAGATATTCATTAGAACCTTTATGGGAAAAATTATTTCATTTAATGGTGATGCAAGAAAAGCAAAGTGAAAAATCTTTATTAAAACAAGAGGAAACGGACTTATATACTTGTTTTGAAAAAGAATTCGGTCGCCCTTTATCACCCTTTGAATGCGAAACACTTGCAATGTGGATGGATGATGATCGGCATGATCCAATCATCATTAAGGCAGCCTTGCGTGAAGCTGTCATATCTGGAAAATTAAACTTTCGATATATTGATCGAATCCTATTTGAATGGAAAAAGAACGGGATAAGAACGATCGAGCAAGCCAAAAGCTATGGCAGAAAGTTTCGCCAGAATCATTCACTGTTAAAGACTAAACCTGATTCCTCGAATCATCAATCTAATTCAGTTCCATTTTATAATTGGCTAGAGCAATGATGGTTGATGGATCTTTTACTAGATTTCCTACAATAATAACGGGTAAAGGAGAGCAGGGCGCTCTCTTTTTTTCTGGAAAAAAATTTTTAAATGTTGAGTGGTGAAAATATGTTAAATAAAAAGGAAATAAGATTTTGTTTGGATGAAATGGGGAGAATGTTCCCAGATGCTCATTGTGAGCTTGTTCATTCCAACCCATTTGAGCTTGTAATTGCTGTCGCACTCTCAGCTCAATGCACTGACGCACTCGTAAATAAAGTAACAAAAGAGCTTTTTAAAAAATATAAAAAACCAGAAGATTATTTAAGGGTTGAATTAGAAGAGCTGCAGCAGGATATTCGATCAATTGGACTATTTCGAAATAAAGCAAAAAATATACAAAAGCTTTGTAAAATGTTAATTGAAGAGTACGATGGAATCGTTCCAGAGGATCGTGATGAGCTAACGAAGCTTCCTGGAGTTGGACGAAAAACAGCCAACGTAGTAGCTTCAGTTGCATTTGGCATGCCAGCTATTGCTGTTGATACTCATGTAGAAAGGGTAAGTAAGAGATTGGCCTTTTGTAAGTGGAAGGATTCTGTGCTAGAAGTGGAGAAAACGTTAATGAAGAAAATTCCAATGGAAGAGTGGTCCGTCACTCACCACCGATTAATCTTTTTTGGACGATACCATTGTAAAGCTCAAAATCCACAATGTGAATCGTGTCCACTTTTAGAAGTATGCCGTGAAGGGAAAAAAAGAATGAAAGGAAGCATGAAGAAAGATGTTAGCTGATAAACAAATGGTTATACCTGATCAGCTCAGACACTCATTTTTTTTTCAAGAAAACGAAATGATATGGAAAGATGAGTACAACAATAACTTTCAAATTGATTTTCTATTCCTTTATGAAGCCGCCCACTATTCACATATACCAGCTTTTAGGCCATGGGAAAGTATTGAACAATCTATTCCCACTCTCTTGAATAAATGGAAGATAGTAAAGGAAGAGCTGGAAGAAATATTTAAAAAGAGAGAAAAGAAAAAGGCATATGGTCTAATGAAAATAGGGATTAGTCTTTTAATTGAACTTATTTTTTGGACGAATGAATTGCCAGTACAATTACGTTCGATGAACGATATTGAAAAAATGAAAATACATCCTGTTAATATAAATGAAAGACTAGAATTTCTTTTAAAGCAGCCAGCGATTTTTCCATCCTTTATTCAGCTGAAGGAACTCATCAATGAAATGGAAAAGCTCTATGCAAAAAAAATGGCAATAAAAAAAGCGTCTAAGCGATAGCTTAGACGCTTTTTAACATGTAATAATATCAAATATTATGTTCCATTTGTTTGCCCAGTTCCATCTGTGTTTGGAGGAGCTGGAACAGCTGGAATCGTAGGTGTGTTTCCGTTATTTTGATTTTCGTCAGTATTTCCATTATTATTCGTATTTGGAGCAGGAGTATTGCTATTTGTATTGCTGTTATTGCCTTGATCGTTGCTGCTAGGGTTATTGCCGTTTTCATTTTGATTCCCATTATTTTGGTTATTGTTGTCATCAGACTGATTTTCATCGCTCTTATCATCTGTGTTAAATTCATTATCATTGTTTTGATCAGGTATTTTTACAGATCCCGTTGACGCGTCACTTTTCTGATCGCCCTTAACAGCCGTTACTTTAAATGTATAGGTACTTCCAGAGGTGGCACCTGCTATTTTAAGGTTTGTTTCACTAGTTGTCGTAATCGTTTCCTCATTCCCACCATCTTTTGAAAAGGTTACATTAAACTGGACATCCTTTTGATTTTGATTATAACTCCATGATAAATTAATCCCATTTGCCATTTCATCGTATACAGCTGATACATTTGATGGAGCTTCAAGCTTATCATATTTTTGAGAAACTTGACTAGGAAGGTTTCCTTTTACTGCATATTCATATACAACTTGATTATCAGGTGTGAATTTTCCTGCCAGCTGTGCTGGCATCGTTCCCTTTTCAATCGCTACCTTTTCTACACTTTTAGGAACGGTAAAGTCTGCTGTGTGAGTACCTTTAGAAACCTGTTGCATAACATTTTTAAATATTTGCTGTGCTATTCTCTGATTACTTCCTTTTGAAACATAATTTTTACGATCTTTATATCCGGTCCAAACTGCGGCTGTGTAATTTGTCGTGTAGCCTGCAAACCAAGCATCAGGTACTGCATCTCTTGGGATTTTATATTTTGATTTTTCTTCATTTGTATAATTTGTTGTCCCTGTTTTCCCAGCAAGCGGAAGACCTGGTACATTTGCAGTGCGCCCAGTTCCGGTTGAACTGTTCACAACACTTTTTAGCATATCTGTAATCAGGAACGCTGTATAATCCTTCATTACAACCTTTGATTCGGGCTCTAAATTGATTTTCGTCCCATCACGCAGCTCTAACGATTTAACAGCGTGGGGAGTGGTATAAATTCCTTCATTACCAAAAGCACTGTAGGCACCAGCCATTTGAAGGGTGGTAACCCCATTTTTTAATCCACCAATCGCATACGCTTCAACAATATCATTTAAAGGAATTCCTAATTGTACAGCGAAATCCTTCGCTTGATCTAATCCTGAAGAATCTTCTACAGCTTGAAGAGCCTGCAGTGCTGGAATATTTCGTGATTGAGCTAATGCCTCACGCATCGTCATTGGTCCCAAATGCTTGTTATCCCAGTTGTTAATTGGAGTCCCGTTCTTATAGGTATAAGGTTTATCATCTAGTGTATGATACGTACCCCATTTTAAATATTCAATCGCTGGACCATAATCTAAAATTGGCTTGATTGTGGATCCTGGCTGACGAGTGTGTTCTGTTGCATAGTTAAATTCAAATTTGCCATTCGGATTGCGATCACCGCCAATTGCTCTTATTTCTCCCGTTTTGGTATCTAAAAGGGTAATTCCTGCTTGGAATTGCTCATCTGGAAATTGAATGATTTCATTTCCATACATGATTTGATCGACATAATCCTGTGCAGTGGTGTCTATGGTTGTATATATTTTTAATCCATCCGTAAAGGGATTAATGTCAGGATACTTTTCCTTAAGCTCCTTTGTTACTTCTCCAATAAAATTATCATAAGGGAGGTCATCTTTTTCACGGTCTTCCTCCTTTCTAAGAGAAGCTGTAACGGGAACTTTTTTTGCTTCTTCCATTTCTTGTTGTGTAATATACCCATGCTGATGCATTAATGACAGGACAATATTTCTTCTTTTTTCTGCTCTGTCAGGATTTGTGAAAGGGTTATAATTATTTGGACTTTGCGGCATGCCTGCAAGCATAGCAGCTTCAGGTAATGTTAGGTCCTTTAACGGTTTTCCAAAATATACATCAGAAGCGGTAGCAATCCCACTTATTTGACCGCCCATAAAGATTTTATTGACATACATTTCAAAGATTTCATTCTTTGAATATTTTCGCTCAAGCTGCACAGCGAGCCAAGCTTCCTGAGCCTTCCTAGATAATGTTTTATCAAATGGCAAGAAGTAGTTTTTGACGACCTGCTGTGTAATCGTACTTCCGCCTTCAGCTCCATATCCATCCTTAAAGTTTGCTATCACAGCTCCGCCAAGCCGGATTGGATCAACACCATGATGCTTATAAAAGCGAGAATCCTCTGTAGCAATTACTGCATTTTTGACTAAATCAGGAATATCCTTATATTCCACATATTCTCGTTTGACAGAACCAATTCTAGTCACGAATTTTCCATCTTTATCATAGATTTCCGAGGAAATCGGATCCTTAAGTGCTTTATCATTTAATTTTGGCGCATCTTTTACCATCATAGCAAATGTGACAACGCCAGAAATCATTCCAATTAATCCAAGTGCCAACAAGATCAGAAACAATCGTTTAAAGAAGCCTTTGCGTTTCTTTTTGCCTTTTTTACTGCTTTGCTTAGCAGCTTCAAGCTGTCTGCGGCGCTCCTCTCTTGTCTGATACTTATCTGCCATAGCTTTTTCCTTCCTTTCTGCCTTTTAAAACACAAACCTTTTCGTTTAATGGAGCTTATATATTTCGTCTATTATTTTAATATAGTCAATTCTCGGCTGAAAACCAAGTGATATGGCATGCCCATTTTCATGGATCTCTTGCTTCGTAATTGATTTTCTTCCACCTTTCACCATTCTATCCCAATAAGATACAATGTAGCTTGCATCGAGAAAATATATTTCCTCTGTTGCAGAAAATCGTACAATGACAAAGCAAATGCCGTTTTGAGAAATTACCTGCTTCATATGCTGTACTTGATGAGCGTGAAAGTTTTTTAAAGGAAGCGAAGTAAGGAATTTTGTTTCCTTTGCTTCAAAATCAATATATCTCCCTTTGTATACACCATTAAAATCTGTTGTGGAAGCTTGTTTAAAATAAGCTTCTTTAATGACGGCTGCACTTCTTTTAGGGTAATCGACTTTTACAATTTGAATGGGCGTTGGTTTTTTATGAATAACGGCTATTTCTTGTTCAAGATAAAATTGGTTTGATTCATTAATATCTTCTTCAAGCGTCATTCCACGATTTCCATACATCCATTTCTTTTCTTTTTTTGGCTTCCCTTCTTTTTGAGCAGGATTATAGCGTTTCCCGTTTGGATAATGAAAGCTCATTGTAGTCACCTCACGAACTACTCCTAATCATACCAAATGTCATTAACTTTTTGGGGGATAAATTTTTTCAAAGAAAAACCTATTTCATTTATTGCTCTACTACTATTCGACGAAATTCTATGGATTCTTGTTTCATTTTTAAAAAAATATTAAATTTTACCAATGAAAAATAGGAAGAAAGTATTTGAGGATTAGCATACGGGAAAATAAGAAAAAAGCAAGGAAGTTGAAATCCTTGCTTTTTCAAGTTGGAATTTGAAATTCTATATGATTTGCTTTTTTATGTAGACGGACGGTTTTCACCTTGAAGTTTTTTGTCTCCAAAACCAGTTTTTGTATTTTCGTTATTTCTCGGTTGTGTTTTGTTTTGTTGTTCCTTTTTTTTCATTTATCTCACCTCCAAAGGATAGTATGGACCTTTTCTTATCTTTTATTCATATAGATTTTTGTCGAAAGAACTAGGTGAAATCGAAAAAATCTTGTTTCTTTGACGAATTGCTTCTAGTTTTGTCAAGGTGGAAGGAGGTTTTTTTAAAAGAGCGAATCATTTTATTAAGCTGTAATTCATGACATTTGGGTTTTCTGCTCGTAAACGTAGGGATCAATGGTGTATGACCTAAGTCCTTTATATGAATAGGAGGAATCTGAAATGGGAAAATCCATTCAAAAAGAAGAGTTGCTCACGATGCTAACGGATCTGAGTTGCGAGTTAGAGAAAATCGAATCAATGATTCAAAGAAATGTTATCCATTTCAAAAAGGATTTAAATGATCAACAGATAGAGTTACTTTCAAGCTGTCGCCAAAAAATGAGAGTTTTAGAATCAGAGCTTGTTGGATCTCATAATGAAATAATTACTGAATCAAGAGAGATGAAGCTCGAATTTGGACATTTATGAAAATATAGATATACTTTTAGAGAAGGTGCCCAGCATTTTGGCACCTTCTTCTTTTCTTTAGTTGTTGATGGAGTTGATCAAAATGAAAAAGGATTTATTAGAACTAACAAAGGAATTAATGACTTATTCAATTGAAGTCATGCACACTTTTGAAAACGTAAAAGCATCTGGACAGGCAGCGGATTTTTTTACGGTGGTTAAACCTTTCGCTGATAAAGTCAAGCTTGTGAATGATAAATGGAAAGAGAAGGTTTATATTTGGATAAATAAGGATAATCCTAAGCATATTCATATGGAACAGATTGAGTCAACATATAATCATATGGAATTAATCTCTATCCAAGCCTTCTTTCCAGAAACAAGTCGTACAAGATTTATAAACTATGTAAAGTCGGTCCAGTTCATTTTAGAAACGATTATACTGGATCTGAAAAGGAGCGAATAAAACAATATATCTTGCTAAACTGTCAATACAGGATGCACACAGTTTAGTAGGATGATTTGTATATTTAATATTAGCACCAATTGGGCGCCTGATTCATATTTTGTAGTAGTGAACCATTGAAGGAGATGATTGTTTATGTTTGGGCGTAAAAGAATGTTTTCCAGTCGTCCTGAACAATTTTCTTATCGAAATCAATATAGGCCTCAAATTAATAATTACAGCAATTATTATCCATATCATTTTCGTGAACAACCATACCCTGGAATGGGGGGGATGTCATATTGGAGTTATCAAGGGCAAATACCCTATTCCCCTTATCTACAAAAGGAGCCATTTCCACAGCAAAGTATTTATCAAACACCCTATCAATATCCTCAAAATGTAAATCAATATGCATTTCAAAGCAACCAGCATTCTGTTTTTCACAACCCTTTGCAGCCAAAGGAAGAACCCATTCAAAATAAATATCAACAGGAGCCAGTAGGAGGAGGGTATCCTTATATGAATCCTTATCCTAAACCATCCTTTTTGCCAAAGCAGCCATCGGGTATGCAATCGATCATGAATTCCTTTAAAACACAGGAAGGATCATTTGATTTTAATAAAGTAATGGATACAGCTGGAATGATGATGAACGCTGTTAATCAGGTTTCGGGATTAGTAAAAGGTTTTGGAGGTTTTTTTAAAGCATAGCATTAGTAGGTGAAATTCTATTGATTTTTGACTCATTTAGCATGATTTTTCATGAAATGCAGGAGGCAAACTAGCTTCTTCCTGCTTTTTTTTATTTCGAAAATTAAAATAATTTAATGAAAGTTATTGACAATCTATGTATGAAAATGGAAAAATAATCGTAAATGTGTGACTCCGAGTCAGCGAAGGAGATTGTTATGTTAAGACATATCGAACACTTTATTTTGGTCATCCTGTTAATTCTTTTCTTAGCAGCTTTACCTACGATTATTAATGTAAACAATCAATCAATTGATTGGAATTTCGAGTTGCTGCCGAAAGTTTATCAATCCTTTTTTTCTGAATTAAGCAAAGGTAGTTTAGGGACGTACCAGTTAGGCTCACAGACCCGTATGATTTCAGAGGATATCGGAAATAATTTTTGGATGAGCTTAAAAATTGTTATCGTAGGAGTCATTACGTCTATCATTGTTAGCTTACTATTTGGGCTTTTTATTAGTAGATTTTGGTTTACAAGAATATTTAATTTACTATTAAATATTTTATCTGCTATTCCAGATTTTATCTTAATTGTTTTTTCAATGGTGCTTGCGATCCTATTTTATAAAGTAACAGGGATTAGAATCATCTCTTTTAGACCAGACGCAGGCCCATTGAATACATGGTTCCCAACCTTATTAATTGGAATTTCTCCGACACTCTACTTATTTAAAAACATTTCAGTTAAATATTACCAATCGAGTAGTGAGGATTATGTTAGAACTGGTGTATCTAAAGGATTATCGACTCATTATCTAAATACTCAACATATCTATTTAAATATTGAACCTTTTATCCTATCAGAATTAAAAAAAGTGATTTCCATAGCAATTGGAAATTTATTCATTGTTGAATACATAATGAATGTCTCTGGAATTACGAAATTTATTTTTCAAAGCAATGAAATTCAACCGATTGCCATAGGTTTATTTTTAATTCTGGCCATCTCAATAATTGTCTTTTTTTCAGTAAGATTATTACTCTATGTATTTAAAAGAGGTTTTATCCATGAATAAGCTAAGACGCTTTAATTACTCTTTGATTTTGGGTGTTTTTTTTGTAACGGTAATGCTTTTTTTTGCAAGCTTTGGATCATTTCTCGCTCCTCATTCGATAACAGAAACACTAGAGCCACATTATCATAAAGGAACAATGCTTGCACCACCATTGGAGCCATTTAAAAATCAAAACTATCCATTTGGTACAGACAGATGGGGGTACGATTTATTTTCCATGATTCTTAATGGCTTGAAGTATACTGTTTTTATCTCTCTAGCAGTTACGATCATAAAAATGTTGATTGGTTCTATAGCTGGATTATACATAGGGATTTGGAAAAAAACTCCTGGGTGGATGATCGCATTTGAGAATGCTTGGAGCTATATCCCATTATTTTTAATTTTGTACTTTTTTTTAAATCCTATTAGTTTTAATAGTCCCCTTTCAACAGCTACTTTGGTTGGCTATTTTATTTTAATAGCTTCTATGGTTAGTATTCCAAGCATTATTTCGTCTGTTCGCCAGAAATCTTCTCAATTATATTCATCGATGTATGTAGAATCTGCTAAAGCGTTAGGAGCTAGTAAACATCGAATCATTTGGAAGCATATTTTTCCACAAATAAAAGAATCCTTGCTTATTATGTTTGTTTTAGAAATTGTATATGTCATGACCATGATGGGGCAGCTGGCGTTGATCAATATTTTTATCGGCGGTACGAGGATGGTGTATGATCCTATTCTTTACCACTCCATAACGAATGAGCTGGCAGGTCTTGTTGGACAAGCGCGCCAAAATATTTATGGGAATACGTATATATTAATGATTCCATTAACCATTTTGCTTTTTACTACAGTCTCTTTCACATTATTAGCCAATGGGTTAAAAAATCGATTTCAATCAAATTATCAACGAACGCCATGGATCAAAACAGGACAAGATCCTCATATTAAGCCAATACGGAAAAAATTTGGAGATCAAAGAAAATGGTGGAAATTAACGGGGGGAAAGTGGGGACTCCTTCTTCTATTGATTTCTTTTATCTCAGCAGGATCCTATGTTGTAGCGGCTAAGGATTCGAATATAGGTGTAAAAAATGGCAGCTTAGCGAACTATAATCTCCAATTAAATATGACTAAAAATGGAACATTTAATGTTGTCGCAGCTATAGAAGTCAAAAACAAATCAGACAACAATTGGAATGATCTTGAATTTTACTTTATTCCAAATGTTTTTAAGAAAGGTCATCATTTAGATGGTGTCGAAGGCTTTTCAACCGTTGACATAAAACAAGTGAAATGGAACGGGAAGAACGTACCTTATTCACTAAAAAAGGATACATTTAAAATTTCTTTAGCAAACCAATTGGAAAAAGGAAAAAAAGGTTCTGTAAAAATAACTTATTCGTTTACAGTACCGGAGGAAGGAAGCCGATTTTCAAAGATAGATGAAAATTACTATTTAGCTCAATGGTACCCTATGCTTGCAACCTACCAACAACATCATTGGAATAAGGAAGACTATCTTGATGGGCTTGAAACGTACCATACTGATTTCTCAAATTTTCATGTGTCTTATAAATTGCCAAAAGGCTATTCTTTTATATCTTCCGCAGATCAGGATCCTTCTATGAAAAGGAATGAAGGGACTGTAACATTAAAAAATGTTCGTGAATTTTTTATTGCAGCTGTTAAAGATATGAATGTATATGAAAAGGAAGCAAGGAATGGTGTTACGGTTAGACTCTTTACAAAAAATGACCATAATAAAGACCCTAAAGCTGCATTAAATTTGGCAGTTAACGCTTTATCCTTTTATCAAGAAAAAATTGGAGAATACCCTCTAAGGCAATTTGATATCATCATGGATAAAGGTGAGTTTATGGAATATCCTGGTATTGTAACGATAGATCCATATATAAAAGACGAAAGATTTTATCAAGAATCTATTGTTCATGAAACTGCACATCAATATTTTTATGGAGTTGTTTCCAATGATCCATATCATGAAGCATGGCTTGATGAAGGAATGACCGAATTTGCAACGGATATGTATTATTATGTCGCTAAAAATCAATTGGAAGATCAAGCTTTTGGGATGTCCATATATCGAATGGAAAAAATCAAACAAAGAGGTTTGTACAATCAAGCTTCGAATGTAAGTTTAAACAAAAATAAGGATGTTGGATATATTTATGGCCAGCCTGCACTCGCTCTTTTTAAAATGATTAATGAACGATACCAATTAAAAGGGAGCAATGTTAAGGATGTAGGTATGCAATATTTATCAGACTATTATAATGAATTCAAATATAAGGAAGTCAATACGAGTGAGTTTATTCGATTTACAAAGAATTATTTTCAAGTCCCAACTGCTTATTTTGAGGAATGGCTCGATGTAGATAAAAAGTAATAAGGAAGGAAGTATCCCAAAGTGCCTAGCCCATACTATTTCAAATAAAAGGTACTTGGCACTTTTTATTAGGGGCAATTAGTCAATATTAATCTTTTTTCCGATGCCTTTTTGGATAAGGATGCTTAATAATCCATCTTCATAGGATGCTTTTACCTTTTTCTCGTCAATAGGCTGATGGAAGGTGATCGTTCTGCTTGATTGCTGGATCGGCTGTTGTCTTTTATAAATGTGCCTTTTATCATCTTCTTCTGCTAATATAGAATGATTTTTTACTGAAATCTTCATACGGTTTTCAAAAATATCGATATGAATTTGTTCTTTTTTTATACCTGGGAGTTCTGCTAAAACGATATACTCTTGATCTGTCTCTTTCATCTCAACGTGAAATGAAGAAGAAGGAAAAGGAAAAGGGTTGTTAAAAAACTCATCAATACTTTGTAAAAAGCCTTTGACGGGTTTTTCTTGAAAAAAATGATTCATTGATTTAAAAAAATCATTAAAAGGTTCCTGTTTCTCTTTTTTATTCGGTTCCTCAGGTGATTTAGAAGACATGCCATTTATCTCTCCTCTAACAGCTTAATCAGTCTATTTTATGCAAGAGACTTAAAGCTGTTCATATCTTTATGTTTTTAATTGTATTGGAAATTATTAAATAGTTGTCTGGGATAACTTTTATCGTAATGTATCGACGTCCAGCTCCGACGTACAGGACGTACTAGTGCCGATGTTGCCACAGGATGTGGCGTTCTTAATCGGCCAGCGCCCAGCGACTAGTGTCCACCCCACTCCTCCCTACGATAAGTCAACATCGAATCGCTTTCGCTCTTCGTGTTTCCTTTTTCACGTTTTAACGGGCAGTAAGATATAACCTAAAAAAATGTACAGTGGATAAAAAACTGCCCGTAAAAACCTGATCGGCTCAACTAACCATCAGGGAAAGAACACCCTGATGGAAGGTTCGCCTTATCTCAGTCGAAGCGGGGCCCAGTCCATACGTCGCTAAACGGGCGCTTCCGCTTTTGTTCTTGGAGTAGTACGCTTGTTCGTTTATAATGAATGTTAGAGGTATTTGAAAAAGGAGTGTTGATAATGGATGTAAACCTTCACTATCATGAATTTGGAAAAGGTGAGACAATTGTTCTTTTGCATGGCTTTTGTGGGAGTACTGATTACTGGAAGGAACTTGTTCCTTACTTTCAAGAAAAGTTTCACATAATAACCATTGATTTAAGAGGTCATGGACAATCAGATATTCCGTCTGCCCCCTTTTTAATTGAAGATATGGCAGAGGATGTGTATTCCTTTTTAGTACATAAAGGCATCAATCAAGTGTATTTATTCGGACATTCCCTTGGCGGCTATGTCACTTTAGCATTTGCAGAAAAGTATCCAGAAAAGCTTAAGGGTTATGGATTAATTCATTCAACTGCTTATCCTGATACAAAGGAAGGAAAGGAAGGACGTTCAAAGGCGATTGAAAAAATAGCAGCAGAAGGGATTCATAGTTTTATAGATGGATTAATTCCTAAATTATTTGATGACGAATCGTTAGAAAAAATGCCAGAAGTAGTGCAAGAGATGAAAGAAATTGGCTATGCAACGAGTCCTTTAGGAGCTGCGGATACGTTAAAAGCAATGCGGGAACGGAAAGATCGGAACGATGTACTTGCCAACGAAAATATACCTGTTTTAATCGTTAAAGGTGAAAAAGACAAGGTTGTTCCAGCTGATAGGGTAAACTCTGTATCTGGTAGTCATATTAGTGAACAAACGATCAAAATGGCGGGACATATGAGTATGCTGGAGGCACCCAAAGAATTAAAAGAAGTAATAGAAAGCTTTATATCCAAGCATTGTTAAAGGGTAGGCGGCGATAACAGTTGAACCGTACTGTTACGTCGCCCATTTTTAATATAGGCTCTGTGAAACGATAATGATGATTTTGGAAGTAAATTTGCGAGACTCCTGCGGAAAAACGGGCTGGAAAGACCCCGCAGTGAGGGACAGAGGCCACTGAAAAAGTCCAATTTTTTATTAGGCAGTTGAAAGTTTGATTTAATCGAACTTTCAACTGCCTTTTTGT
>NZ_VATK01000013.1 GCF_006546985.1 Bacillus sp. 03113 | reverse complement strand
CCTGAGCCAGGATCAAACTCTCCGTATAAGAGTTGATTAGCTCGTAATTGACTTTACTAGCATGTGTTGACTTCGTTTGAAGTCCTCACTTTTCGTTCTTTTGTTGACGTTTTGTTGTTCAGTTTTCAAAGAGCAATTAATTTAATAGTTTAAAAGCAACTTTTATATAATAACAAGTTATAAAGTGTTTGTCAATATATTTTTCGTTATTTTTTAAAAAGTATTTTTTGGAGCGGGTGATGAGAATCGAACTCACGACATCAGCTTGGAAGGCTGAGGTTTTACCATTAAACTACACCCGCGTTTATTATATTTTTTGAATGGTCGGGAAGACAGGATTCGAACCTGCGACCCCATGGTCCCAAACCATGTGCTCTACCAAGCTGAGCTACTTCCCGTAATTATATGGCGCGCCCGACAGGAGTCGAACCCATAACCTTCTGATCCGTAGTCAGACGCTCTATCCAATTGAGCTACGGGCGCATTCTCATTAAAGCAACTTTATCATATTAACACATGAATCTCATGATGTCAACAACTTTTTTTGGTGCGGCCGAGAGGACTTGAACCTCCACGGGTTATTCACCCACTAGGCCCTCAACCTAGCGCGTCTGCCATTCCGCCACGACCGCTCAACTAAAGTGGAACAATCTTAAAGACATTACTGGTGCGGGTGAAGGGAGTCGAACCCCCACGCCTTGCGGCGCCAGATCCTAAGTCTGGTGCGTCTGCCAATTCCGCCACACCCGCATTCTATAATAATGAGCCATGCAGGATTCGAACCTGCGACCCTCTGATTAAAAGTCAGATGCTCTACCGACTGAGCTAATGGCTCGGTGGCTGGGCTAGCTGGATTCGAACCAGCGCATGACGGAGTCAAAGTCCGTTGCCTTACCGCTTGGCTATAGCCCATTAATGTTATAAACGAAATATAGCATAAATAATTTTAAAAGATTAATATGGCGGTCCCGACGGGAATCGAACCCGCGATCTCCTGCGTGACAGGCAGGCATGTTAACCGCTACACCACGGGACCTAAATGATATTTTTTTAAAGTGACCCGTACGGGATTCGAACCCGTGTTACCGCCGTGAAAGGGCGGTGTCTTAACCGCTTGACCAACGGGCCATATCAATCATTATCATGCTTCTGGCGGAGAAGGAGGGATTTGAACCCTCGCGCCGCTCGCGCGACCTACACCCTTAGCAGGGGCGCCTCTTCAGCCTCTTGAGTACTTCCCCATAATGGCTCCGCAGGTAGGATTCGAACCTACGACCGTTCGGTTAACAGCCGAATGCTCTACCACTGAGCTACTGCGGAATAAATATAAATTTTTCCTGAAATTGATTAACTTAGCCGAATGTCCTCATCTCAGAAAGTTAATGCAAGATGCGGCTCGATGAGTACAACTCGCAGCATAAACAATGAAGCTATGCTTGTTGCTCTACCACTGAGCTACTGCGGAATAATTAGATTTTAACTTCGGAAATCTTTTTAAAAACAAGGTGTCGTTCTTGTCGACTCTTTCAATTATAAAAACCTGTATATAAAAAGTCAAGAATAAATTTAAATATTTTTTTAAACAGTAAACTACTCTCTAAATTCTGATCTCGAAATTAAAACTAACGCCCCTTTGCAATGGCCACACACGTATTTTTTTGTATTTACTTTTCGAGTTCTTTTATAAATTTGATGACATTTTTTACAAGCATATATCAACTGCCCTCCTCTTTTTATTCTTTTTTCAGTTCCAGGCAATGTAGAACAATACCTAGGTGCACCCACTTTTTTCATAAGAGATTTAAAATCATGATCCTTATGCCGATAACCTTTTTTCTCTATGTGTAAATGATAGTGACAAAGCTCGTGCTTTATGATTCCTTCTAATTCATCTCTGCCAAATTGGACATAGTATTTTTTATTAATTTCGATATTGTGCGTTTGAAGCATGTATCGTCCGCCAGTTGTTCTTAATCTATCATTAAAATATGCTTTATGAATAAAAGGTTTTGAAAAGTAATCAGAAGAAATTTCTTCCACCATCAATTGAAGCTGTTCATTATCCATTTCCATTCATCCTTTCATTATTCCCAGCAACTGCGAAGTTTGTTGTTCATACACTAGCATTTCTCACGCAAATCATATATTGGTTAGGAATATGAACATGACAACCTATTATAGCATACATTATTGGTACCTTTTCAGATTAATCCCGGGAGGTTTTAATATGCCACAATGGTTTCAAAATCAAATACAAAGAGCCTTTTATGAAAAAAATCGATATCAGATAAAGTTGTTAAATCAATGCTGGTATTTCTACAGAAAAAAACACCGCTCTTAAGCAGTGTTTATGAAAAGTAACGCTTTGTATTAAACTTAGTCTGGAGATAGCATCGTTAAAGCCACTCTGCTTTTATGGATGTCTACTGAATCAACCCATACTTTTACAACATCTCCAACCGCAACGATATCAAGGGGATGTTTGACAAATTTACGGCTAAGCTTTGAAATATGCACAAGACCATCTTGTTTAACACCTATATCAATAAAAGCTCCAAAGTCAACAACATTACGAACTGTTCCTTGCAGCTCCATTCCTGTCTTCAAATCCTCCAATTTTAACACATCTTTTTTAAGTAGCGGCTTTGGAAGATCGTCTCTTGGATCTCTTTCAGGTCGCATTAATGCCTCTATAATATCTTTTAGTGTTAGCTCTCCGATAACAATTTCTTTTGATAATTCACGAATATTTAATTTTGAAAGGGCTTCTCGTAGTTCATTGGTTCCGATGTCGGCAGTAGAAAACCCTAACGCCTCAAGTATTTTTTTAACCTCTTCATAGCTTTCTGGATGGATGCCAGTACGATCTAACGGTTCTTTTCCATCTATAATTCTTAAAAATCCGATCGCTTGTTCATATGTTTTCGCACCAAGCCTTGGGATTTTTTTTAATTGAGATCGCTTGGTGAATTTCCCTTCCTCTTCTCTTTTTTTGACTATATTATTTGCAACCGTTTTTGAAAGCCCTGCAACATATTGAAGAAGTGAAGAAGATGCTGTATTAACATTGACCCCAACTTGGTTAACAGTTGTTTCAACTACAAATGTTAGCGAATCTGTCAATTTTTTTTGAGAAACATCATGCTGATATTGTCCAACACCTACAGATTTAGGGTCGATTTTCACGAGTTCAGCTAACGGATCCTGTATACGCCTAGCAATGGAAACAGCACTTCTTTCTTCCACCTGAAATTCTGGAAATTCCTCTCGAGCAATATCTGAAGCTGAATAAACGCTTGCCCCAGCCTCATTCACAATGATGTAAGAAATCTCTTTAGGATACTCTTTAATAATATCTGCGACAAATTGTTCTGTTTCTCTTGAAGCCGTTCCGTTTCCTATAGCAATCATCTCAACTTGATGTTCTTGTAAAATACGGAGAAATGTATTGCGTGCCTCTTTTTCTTTAGAGACTGGAGGATGTGGATATATGACATCAATTTTTAATACCTTCCCAGTTTCATTTACCAACGCCAACTTACATCCTGTTCGATATGCAGGGTCAACTCCTAAGACGATTTTCCCCTTTAATGGAGGCTGGAGCAATAGTTTCCGCAAGTTTTCAGAAAAAATATGAATTGCTTGCTCTTCTGCTTTTTCAGTTAGTTCGTTTCTAATTTCTCTTTCTATTGAAGGCTGAATCAATCTTTTATAGCCATCTTCAATTGCTTCGGCCACATTTTTTGTAGAAATGGAGTGTTGATTTTTAATCCACTTTTTTGACAAAAAATTCAAAATTGGTTCAACGTTTGGTTTTATATTAATTCGCAGTATCTCTTCCTTTTCACCACGATTTAACGCTAGTGTTCTGTGAGGCACAATTTTCTGAATAGCCTCTGAAAACTCGTAGTACATTTCATATACTTTTTTCTCATCAATATGATTTTCTTTTACAACAGATTCGATCATGCCCGTTCTTACAGTTTCCTTCCGAATCCATTTCCTGCTTTCTGCATCATCTGATACCCATTCAGCAATAATATCCTTCGCTCCAGATAGAGCTTCTTCTATCGAAAAGACTTGTTTTTCTTCAGAAAGAAATTCTTTTGATTTTTCTTCTATTGATCCATCTATAGGAAAGGTCAGCATCCATTTTGCTAACGGCTCTAATCCCTTTTCTTTTGCAACGGTTGCTTTCGTACGACGCTTTTGTTTATAAGGGCGATACAAATCTTCTACTTCCTGCAATTTCACGGCTTTTTCAATTTGCACGTGCAGCTCTTTTGTTAATTTGCCTTGTTCTTCAATAATTCGGATAACCTCTTCCTTACGTTGTTCAAGGTTTTGTATGTACTGCCACCGCTCCATTACACTTCTTATTTGAACTTCATCAAGAGCTCCCGTTTGCTCCTTGCGATATCGCGCAATAAAAGGGACGGTATTCCCATCATTTAATAGTGTGATTACACTTTTTACTTGCATGAATGAAATAGCTAGCTCATTAGAGATTAATTTCAATAATTCTTCTTGTTTCTCATTTTTTTGTTCCAAAAGTCAATCCTCCAACATTTCTTTTGTGTAATAATATTAGCAGATTTAAAGAATTTCCGAAAGAAGCCCCCTTCCTCAAGCGTGCAGGGCGAAACTCAGTGGGAAGAAGGGAATAAATCATCTTCCCTGCTAAATAATGATTTATTTCTTTACTCACATTCTTTAAATGATCCGGATTTTTTTATTAATGAATTTATCTTGTATAATGAAAAGTCCATTTGAATACATAAAAATTTAGTTTCAGATTCGTAAGATAATCGATGTGTATAATATATTTGAGGTATTCCAAATAAAAATCCTCTAACTTGTAGAGGGTTTATTAGTTTTTCAAGTGGGGTATAAAGAAGAAAAACGCATATTTCTAACACGGCAATAAACCATTTCTTTGGTTATTATGTCAATTTTCAACATAGTCACAGCAGCACCTTGCTTAAGGATATGTTTTTAGATTCACTTATGATAGACATTCCGTATTTTTCGGTTCATCATTGATGGCGTTTTGAAGCTTGGTGATCGCTCTTCGCTGCAGACGAGATACGTGCATCTGTGAAATTCCTAAGCGATCACCTACATCCTTTTGACTCATATTTTCTAAATACGTATATTGAATAATTTCTTTTTCTCGTTCCGTTAAGACATGGAGAATTTTTTCTAATACCATTTTTTGATTTACTTTTTCAAATCCGTCATCGACATTTCCTACAATATCAAGGAGTGTAATCGTTCCACCCTCTGTATCAGCTTCTATTGAGCGATCTACTGATAAAGCTTGATAGCTTCTTCCCATTTCCATCGTCTCTAAAATCTCTTCTTCTGATACATCTAACTCTCTTGCAATCTCCTCTACTTTAGGAGAACGTTGAAGAGTAATGGTTAACTTCTCTGCGGTTGTCTTTATTTTTGGCCCTAGCTCTTTAATTCTTCTTGGGACATGGACACTCCATGTCTTATCTCTTAAAAATCGTTTAATTTCACCAATGATCGTCGGAACAGCAAATGCTTCGAAGCTTTTCCCATACTTTTCATCATAACGACGAATAGCACCTAATAGTCCAATTACTCCTACCTGAAATATATCTTCATAAAATGATTTCCCTTTTGAATATTTTCGTGCAATTGATTCTACGAGACCCTGATAGTGAAGAACAAGCGCATCCTGAGCATTTTGATCATGATCAAGCTGATACTGTTTGATCAATTGATTGATGGCTTCACCTGATATTCGATCTCTAGGTTGAGATGGTTTTCGCATCGCTCCCCACCTGCTCTCCCTCTAGGTATTTCGTCATTAAGACCGTTACACCTTCTTCATGATGGACCTTCACTTCATCCATTAAGGCTTCTATAAGATATAGGCCTAATCCTCCTTCTCGTAAAAATTCTTTTTGGTTATAAGGCCCGCACTCCTTTTGTGAGGTGTGGAAATCAAAGCTTTCACCAGTATCGGCTACCGTTACTTCAAGTCTATTTTTATATAGACCAAATCCTACCATTACTTCGCCACGACCAGTTAATTTGTAGGCATGCTGAACCGCATTTGTACAAGCTTCACTTGTAGCAATTTTTAAGTCCTCAATTTCATCGTATGAAAATCCTAAACGACTAGCAATTCCAGAAAGTGTTAATCGAATAACCCCAACGTATTCTGGTTTGGCCGGAATCTTCATTTCTATATAATCACATAGTGTATTCACCGAATTCCACCCTCAATCTTGCTGGTAATATCAAATACATCAGCAAGTCCCGTAATATCAAATAGTCTTTTTAATCGTTCTGATAAGCCCATTATTTTAAATTCCCCATTTTGCGAACGTATATTTTTAAAGATACCGATAAATATTCCTAAACCTGTACTATCTAGATAGGAAACTTTCGAAAGGTCAACAATCATCACGACGTTATTCTTTTCAGACAAAGGAAAGATTCTATCTCGAAGAATCGGTGCTGTATAGGCATCAATTTCACCAATTACCTTTACTTCTACAAGGAGATCCTGTTCCTTAACTTCAATCGCCATATTCATATTAGACCCACCTCTTAATTTTTCAATTGCTTCTATTTAATACCCAATGTTGAATTAGCTTAAACCTGTCAACGTTAACTCTCCTAAAGGACAAAAGCGCAAGCGCCTTGTTCAGCCCTGAAGAAAAATGTTCTCATGACTCAAAAAGTGTTCTTTACTTTTGGCTGTTTTCGTATAGATGGTGCTTTTAAACGCGCAGCCTGCATACACTTCGCTTTCCGTGGGCGAGCGTCAAGCCTCCTCGTCGCATACGCTCCTGCGGGGTCTCGCCTTTCTCACTTTCCCACAGGAGTCTACGTGTATGCAGGCTGCTCCGAAACGTTTCTCCCAATGTTTTTTATGTCAAAAGCAACAAACTTTGAGAAAACAGCCTTACTTTTAGAGGCATGAGGTTATCTTTAACAAGGGCTAGGCGCTGGACATCGATACATAACCTTCAAAGTTACCCACAGGCAACTAATTTATAATTTTTTCCTAAAACGACAAAAAAACAAGCATTTGCATGCTTGCTATTGGCGGAACACAATATGTTAAGATATATGGTTAAGGTCAAAACCAAATATTATTGCTAAAGAGTATGTAAGAATGTTTCGCGATTAAATCACATAGTATTATCCTCAGTTGATACGAATAGGGAAAGAGTATTCTTATTACAGAAAATTACAAATTGTATTTTTTTAAAAGCACGCTCTTCTTTCAAGAGCGTGCTTTTAGCTAAAATTCGATGAGACCTAAACTTATTTGCAAGGCTTCATCCACTTTTTCCATCATTTCATCATCGAGATGTGTAATTTTATCGGTTAAGCGCTGCTTGTCAATTGTTCGAACTTGTTCCAATAAGATGACTGAATCTCTTTCAAAACCATAACGTTTGGCATCAATTTCAACGTGAGTGGGCAGCTTTGCTTTTTGAATTTGAGCAGTTATCGCTGCAATGATTACTGTGGGACTAAACCGATTCCCTATATCGTTTTGGATTACAAGTACAGGGCGAACTCCGCCTTGCTCTGACCCAACAACTGGGGATAGGTCTGCAAAATAAACGTCACCACGTTTGACAATCAAAGGATTATCCTCCGCTTACAAGACGTTCAACTGTGTGTTCTGCCTCATATTCTGCTTGAAATGCCTCAGATGCAATCGTTAAATTGATTTTGGCCATTTCCATATAGCCCCGCCTCATAGATTCACGAATATGTCTCTTTTTCCGTTCTCGTAAATACATTTTTGTAGCTTGATAAATAAACTCGCTTCTAGTCAAATTTTCTTGTTTTACAAAGCCATCTAACTCCGTTAATAAATGCTTTGGTAACCTTATCATGATCTCTGTTGTTGCGCCGGATTCTGACACAAACACACACCTCCACCATAACACACCGATTTTATCTCTATCATTTTTTAATGATACCATTATTCAATACCCGTGCAAAGAGCATTTAACAATTCTTCTGTATTATCCACCAAAAAAATAACTTTTTATTCATAACTTTTATTTGTTTCAACACGATTGATCAAGTTTTTTCACGATTTATTACAAATTTCGAACATTTATTTTAATAATGAATTATGAGCAAATACTTTTTTTCCTGATTCATTGTACAATCGGGGAACTCTATTTGAGATCATACATACGACTTCATAATTAATCGTATCTAGTTGTTTTGCAATTTCATTAACTGAAATTTTATCAGAGCCCTGTGTTCCAATTAACGTCACCATTGTCCCAACTTCAACAAATTGAGGCAATTTAATCATGCATTGATCCATACATATTCTTCCTACAATTGGAATTCTAATACCATTTAAAAGGACTTCTTGCCCACTAAGCTTTCGAATCCATCCATCAGCATACCCTATAGGTAAGGTTGCAATCCATTCTTCTTGTTTTGCTTCATAGGTAGCACCATAGCTTACCTTTTCTCCTTTTTTAAGCTTTTTTACATGAACGATCTTCGTATGCAAGGAGAACGCTTCTTTCAATTGAAAAGGCAGCTCTGACTCTATTTCTAACGAAGGCGTTAAGCCATACATCGAGATCCCAAATCTAACGGCATTAAATTGAGCTTGAGGAAAGCGCAAGGAGGCAGCGCTATTGCTTACATGAACGATTTTCGGCAATTTTTTTAGATGGGTAATTAAGTTATTAAAACGCTGAAGCTGTTCATTAAAATAACTTGCATCTTGTTCATCTGCTGTTGCAAAATGAGTGAAAATCCCCTCTAAAATAAACCGATTGTCTTGAAGGATAACCTGTTCTATTCCCTTTAATTCATCAGCAGTTTTGATTCCTATTCGGCCCATTCCAGTATCTAGTTTCAGATGCATTTTGATTTGAGAGGCTGCGCTTAAATAGACTTTCGCATTTCGAACCCATTCCTCTTGGAATACAGTCAAGGTGATATCATAATCTGAAGCTGTTTGAATATCATTTGGTCGACTAGCCCCTAATACAAGGATAGGCTTTTTAATTCCCTTTTTCCTCAAGGAGATCGCTTCATCAAGAAAGGCAACTGCTAAATAAGTAGCTCCTGCTTTTATTGCTGTGCGCGCTACCTGTACATCACCATGTCCGTATGCATTCGCCTTGACAACTGCCATTAATTGAACGGAAGGCGCCAATCGTTTTTTCATTTCTGTAACATTATATGTAATATGGTCCAAATTTATTTCTGCCCATGTATCTCGGTAATAACCTAAATCGTTTCCCACCTGAACATACACTTCCCCTTCTAATCAATTCACTTTTATATTGACAAACATTTTTAGGAAAGTAAATAGGAAAGAGCACTTAGTCTATTTATATTAAAAAACAGGCTCCCTTAATGAGCCTGCTTGTTAATCAATATCTACTTACTTACATCCCCTTGAACTGAGCGTGCAACACTAGCCATTTCTTCCTTCTTAAGATCTTGGGAGGCAAGCATGTAATCTACTCCTTGAAATGTCCATGTAAGAGTATTTTTCGATAAAGCACCGACAGTAAATCCTAAATCGACTGGCTCTCCTTTCACGATCGTAGGACCTGCTGTAGCTGGCACAACTTCTGCTTTTTCTTCCATTAAAGTATATGATAACGCCCCGTCATACGTAAGGATAACCCGCTTCCCATTTTCCGTTGATACTTCTTTTTCTTCAACTAATTTGACATCTTTAAATTCTTCAGTTGGATATTTGACAGAAAACGCCTTATCTTCAACATCACCCATAACTGGGACTTCAAGTTGAGCACCTGTCATATTCTTCTTCATATCAAAATCTTTTTTGGTAAAATTTTTATCAAACTTCACATCTGAAAACTTAACAGTTACAAGTGCATTTCCATCTGTGTCCATCACTTTCACTGTAGCTGGAGACAAATCCTTTTTATTTAAGGTTACTTCTTGAAAAGGCAGCATTTTATTATTTTGATAACGGGTTTTCGTTTCAAAAATATAGTATTTATCCGTTGATGAAAATTTAGCTTCTTTATCTGCAACAATGTCTTTTATTAAAGATTCATATAAATAAGCTTGACTGCTGTTTTCTGGCCAATCACTTTGAAACTTAAAGCTCTTATTAAGAGCAGGGGTTAAAACATACACACCTTCGTCATTCCGAAGAATCATTTGACTTTGATCTTTTTGAGCATTTTTCAAGCTCACTCTGTAGTAAGTGGGTTCTTTATGCCAGACTTGAACGACATAGGTTTGAGGATCTGTTCCCATTTTCAAAGTCATTTTCGCTGTTGCTTCATAGCTTTTTATTTTTTCCATTTTCCCACTTAAGTCCTTGACTACATCTTCTTGTGATTTAGTCCCACATGCAGACAAGGATAAACATACGATAAGACCGGCGAGAAGCACCCATAACTTTTTCTTCATCCTTTCAACTCCTTTTGTCTCAAGTTCACATGATGGAGAGGAAAAAGGCAGGAATCGGACACTTGGTTCCCGCCGCCTGATCTTGTCTCTCCTATTGCCTTATGAATATATGAGACAACCTAAAGGAATATGCTAGATGATGTTAGAATTCTTCTCATTTTTCTATAATGACTTGAGCAAAGGCAAACTCTTTACTATGAGAAATTGAAAGGTGTACTCCCTCTTTTATAGGCTTAACTATGTATGGTTTTCCTTTCTCATCCTTGCAAATCTCGATGTCTAAAAAAGATAGCTCCTTCCCAATCCCTGACCCTATCGCTTTTGAAAAAGCTTCCTTCGCAGAAAATCTTCCTGCTGCAAACTCAATCCTTCTGTTTCCTGGAAGTTTTTCATAGTATCTTTTTTCGTTTTCCGTTAAAATTCGATCAATAAATTTACTCTGTCTAATGATTATTTTTTTTATCCGTTCTATTTCAACAATATCTATTCCTATACCAGAAATCATTTTTTCATCGTCCTTTTAATTAATATGGCTTGTGAACATTCAATAGTGTACATTAATTGTATTTTAAGCTTCCAACCTATTATGATAGAAGGATAGTGCATGTGTCTTGATTTATCCCTACTCAATCATTTGTATTTGTATGGTCTTGTGTTTTAAGAATATACATACAAGGAGGTATCTTTATGTTTACAAGGAATGAAAGTTTAAAAGAATTTATACGTTTTTATCCAGTTGTCACCTTCATATTGTCGATTAATATCTTATTATATTTGCTCACCACTCTCCCTGTATTTCCAAACTCATGGTTATATAACATGACTGTTGGCGTTAATTTATATATTTTGCACGGAGAGCTTTGGCGTATCGTTACACCTATTTTTATGCACAGTGGTTTTCCTCATGTGCTATTCAATAGCTTTTCTCTTATTTTATTTGGTCCAGCGTTAGAACGAATGCTTGGAAAAAGCCGCTTTCTTTTCTTGTATTTACTTACTGGGATCTTAGCGAATGTCGCTACTTTCTTTTTTAATCCTTTAACGTTTGTACATGTTGGATCAAGTGGAGCCATTTTTGGTTTATTCGGCTTTTATGTTGCAATTGTTGTATTGAAAAAAGAGTTAATTTCTAGGGGAAATGCGCAAATTATTCTTACGGTCACCATTATAGGGTTAATTATGACATTTATTCAGCCCCAGATAAATATAACAGCACATATATTTGGCTTTTTGGCTGGTTTAGTGATCGGTATAATCGCCTTTTCAAAAGGACAAAATGTAATAAAAGCCTTTAAAATGGAAGTAAGCAGTTTTAAAAGAGCAATGATTCAAAACAATAGAGGAATATCTTTTCGTAAGCTAATATTACTAGGAGGAATCCTCATCCTCGCTTTAATTGGGATCCTAAGCAGATAAAAAAGTGCAAAGCGCCTTATCAGATGGATAGGGCGCCAATCTTTATTATTCTTTTCGACTATGAGAGTACCATTTAAAAGCTTTCTCCACCTCTGTTTTTTCTAAATCGACTACTATCCCTCCAACTCCTGATCCCACCACAGCTCGTATCGTAGCCAAATCTCTTTGATTTTGGAAATAGCCTGTTTGAAATTCCATGGACTGAATTTTATTTTTCTGCATCATAACAGTATGTTTTATAAGGAAACGATAACGTAATGTTAACTGCATTTCATTAAGTCCCCAGCCAGCATCCTTATAATTAAAGTATGACCATATTGTTACAATTAGTAAAAACAGTAAAGAAAAATATCCATATGGTCTAAAAAAAATGATTGCAGCTAGTGTAATTGGAATGGCAAAAAGACTGCTACAAAATAAATATCTCTTTAATGCTCTTTTTGGAGCAGGGGAGATTTGCGGCTGCAACTGATAATCCGGCAGGAAAGATTCTAGCAATTGGGGTATAGAACTTTTTTTCACGATCGGTAAAAAAAGAATCTTTGAGCTTTCTTGATTTTTAACAGAGCCACCTGCACTTTCAACAAACACTGATGCATAACCAATCGGTTGCCTTAATAGGTTCTCGCTTATCCTAATTGCTTGGATTCGATGAAGCGGAATCGTTAGTTGCCTCTTCTCTAATAATCCACGTGAAATAATAAATTCATTTTCAACTTTTTTTACTGTAAATTGTGCATATTTAATCATCGTACCTGTCAAGGCGATGAGCCAAGCGATAACAAAGCCTAAAAAAACCATAAAGCTTACGACCATTATTCCGCTAGAAATAAAGTTCTCTAGCCCCCGAAAAATTTTTCGATACGGTATAATCTCATCAAATTGTGAGACAAAAGCAGCAACTGCCGAAATCACAACCCCTACTCCACCAGAGCTTGAAGCAAGTAAAAACAGCTGAGGAGTTGTGATTTTGTAGATGATCTCTTCCGTATCTACCTCTTCAGCCCTCTCGTCTTCTTCCCTTTGCTTTTCTCCTTTTTTTATAAGAGAAAAGACCTCTTGAATTCTCTGTGCTTCTTGTTTTGTTACAGCAGATAAAACCGCCTCTGCTTCTAACCCTGATCCAGCTGTCTCCACCTTTACTTTTACCAAACCAAAAGGGCGATGCAAGATGCCTTCTGATAAATCGATGCTTTGAATTTTTTCAAACGGAATATATCGTTTCTTTTTAATATAAACACCATATTCAATCCTTAGTTCACGCTCTTCAATGCGATATGAAAATCGGAGCCATGAAAGAATCCCGCTTATTAATATAATCACTACCGCACCAATAGATATGTATAAATCCCAATTCGTACCCTTACTTCCAAACACGACTAGGAAAATAAATGGAAGCAGCATCTCCTTTAGCTGCTTAAGGGTTCCAGATACAGCAGCGATTGGATGTAGCCTTTTAGAATTAGACATCTTCATCCGCCACCCTTGCTAATTTAGAAATATAAGAGCGCATTTCCTCTGCTTCTTCTAAATTTAAAGCTGGTATTTCATGTACGGTGGCAGCAGTCGACACGGTAACAGAGGCCAAACCATATTTTCTTAAAATAGGACCTTGTTTTGTATCTACATGCTGAACCCTAATCATCGGTACTAGCGTTCTTTTCTTAATTAAAACGCCACGCTGTAATTCAATTTCTTGCTCTCTAACTTCATAACGCCATCTTTTCCACTTTAGTTTGGGAAGCAAAAACACTAAAACATACACATTTATCCCTAAAAATAAGATCCCTGCTCCTATAATCCATTTAGGTAAATCAAACAAAATAGTAAGTACAATCGCACCTGCAGCTAGCAGTAAAGCATAAATAGAGTAAATAGCACCTGATATTTTCCAAACACTGAGGGCGCGTATTGAAATTCTCTTTTTCGGTTCTGTAATCATTTCATCCCCCCTGAATTTCCAATATTACACATTATTACTATACATTATATAATCTTCTTAATGAAAAACTTTTTTCACCATTTTTAAAAATAAAAAATGCCTAGCCTCTCATATCCAATAAATGGAACAGGAAAGGCTAAGCACTTCTTAAACAACTAATTAATAGCTTTTTGATTTTGATTTTTCGGAGTGGCTAGAACGTCCATGTGATTGACCTTGTCTCGAACGATAAGGTGCTCTTTTCTTTCCATTGGAATCATAGTTGCGTCTGCCTTCAAAAGATTTTCTTTCTCTTTTTTGAGGAAGAGACTTCTCTTCAGTTAATTTAACTGGTGTTGTGTCAGGTTCTTTTGTTAACATTTTCAATACCGCAGCAACTATTGTTTGAGCGTCTTGCTGCTCTAAAAGCTCTTCTGAAGCCTGCTTATAGTATTGAAGATTATTTGAATCGATCGTCTGTAGAATTTTTTCAATTACAGCTTTTTGTTGACCTTCTAAAGCTTCATCTAAAGTAGGCGGCTTCATACGATCCATTTTTCTTTTTGTTGTCTTTTCAACAATTTGTAAATATTGCTTTTCTCGATGAGTAATAAATGTCATAGCCATTCCTGCTTTACCTGCGCGTCCAGTTCGGCCAATTCGATGAACATAGCTTTCAGGGTCTTGAGGAATATCAAAATTATATACGTGAGTTACACCAGAAATATCTAGTCCTCTCGCCGCAACATCTGTAGCTACTAGAACATCAATGGAGCCTTCTTTAAATTTACGCAGAACTGACATTCTCTTTGCTTGACTTAGGTCTCCGTGAATACCTTCTGCCATATAGCCTCTAAGGTTTAAAGCTTCTGACAGCTCATCTACACGCCTTTTCGTACGACCAAAAATAATAGCAAGCTCAGGAGATTGAATATCAAGCAATCTTGTTAATACATCAAACTTACTTTTTTCCTGAACTTCTAAATAGTATTGTTCAATAAGTGGTACTGTTACTTCTTTCGCTTTAACTTTCACAATTTCAGGATTCTTCATAAATCTTTCAGCCATTTTTCTAATTCTTGGCGGCATTGTAGCTGAGAACAGAAGCGTTTGACGTTCTGATGGAATCTGAGAAAGGATTGCTTCGATGTCATCAATAAAGCCCATGTTTAGCATTTCATCTGCTTCATCTAGAATTGCTGTGTGAACATTATCTAATCGTAGTGTTTTACGATTAATATGATCGAGAATACGTCCAGGTGTTCCGACAATAATATGAGGATGCTTTTTTAACGCTCGAATTTGGCGATTAATATCTTGCCCCCCGAAAATTGAAAGGACGCGCACCTTTTTACCGTAACCAATCTTATACAGCTCTTCTGATACTTGGATAGCAAGCTCACGTGTTGGGGCAATGACGATCCCTTGAACAAAGTTACTGTCTTTGTCGATTTTATCAACCAACGGAATACCAAATGCTGCTGTTTTTCCCGTTCCAGTTTGCGCTTGACCAATTAAGTCCTTATTCTCTAAACTAAGCGGAATTGTTTGTGCTTGAATTGGAGTCGCTTCTTCAAACCCCATTTTCTTTAGAGATTTCAATGTAGCTGAACTAATACCTAAATCTTGAAACATTGTCAATGTATTCATTCTCCTTCTAAATTCATTAAAAAATATTTATTAAATAACTTTCTTTCCAAGTTGTATTCGCCGGACATAGCAAGAAAAGCGGAAGTGCCTTGATCAGCCCTGAAGAAAAATGTTCTAATGGCTCAAAAAGTGTTTTTTACTTTTAGAGACATTAGGTTATTTTTCACAAGAGCTAAGCGCTGGCCGATTAAGGACGCCACGTCCTGTGGCAACATCGCCACTAGTACGTTCTGTACGTCGGAGCTAGACACTCATCTAACTTCAAAAACATATGCTTTCTTTACTTTAAATAAAAACCTTGTACTTAAACCGATTAATAAAGTGAAAAAAGACATTCTCTCTAGGAGTATGTCCGGGATTCTAAGGATTTTCACTAAGACACTTTGGTTTTAATTGTAACATTTTTAAAACTTATTGGCAATAATATCATGCACAGGGAACGTTCATTATTGGTTAAGAAATAAATTATCGGAAGTTAGACTGGCATTTAGCTCCAGCACTTTACGTCGATGAGCAAGGGCGCTTGCGCTTTTCTTATTTATCATCTCTTTTTCCATGCAAAAAATGTAATACTTGAAAAAACAATTGATCTCTTTCATGGCTATGGCAAATTAAATGCTTCGCATCCTTTAAGTAAAGGATTTTCTTATTCACCGTCCCAATATGATGATATAAATATTCTGCTGCTCTAGGTGGGACAATCCCATCACTTTCACCTTGTGCAATTAACGTAGGGATACGCACTTCTGACAATAAAGGACGGGTAGAAGCGACAAGCTTACGGAATTGAAGAGTGGCTGCAATCGGAGTTTCTTTTAATTTTCTTTTGTAACGATTATATAGTTCATTTTCAAAAAGCTTGCCTTTAAATGCATCTCTTACCATTTCTCCTATATCCACTCTTAACTGCCTTGGGTTTACATAGTAGGCAGCAGCACTTAATAAGACGAGCTTTTTAATTGGATAATGAACCGCTAAATAACTAGCAATAAGCCCTCCCATAGAAAAACCAATCACATAAACGGTATCACATTTTGCAAGTAAAAGCTTTAATTCATTTTCAGCATGTTCAATCCATTGATTATATTGAACCCCTTTAAGATCGAGCGTTTCACCATGACCTGGTAGAGTGGGTATTACCAAGGACCAATTAGTATTTTCCTGTAAATACTGAGCGAGAGGCTCTATTTCAGAGGGAGCACCCGTAAAGCCATGAATGCACAAACACCCAATCATCCTAAGTCACCACCAAAGAAAGTAGATTTACTTTTATTTTACACTTTTTACACTCCATCATTCGAATCTTTTTTCTTCTTTTTATATTTGTGTGAAACAAAGACATACCAATGTATGATACATTCATCAGGCGGAGTAGATACTCCACCTGATTCCTCATGTTTTAATGTACTGATAGTGAGTTCAATTTTCTTTTAATGAAGCCACAACTTCTTCTAGTTTCATTCCTCTTGATCCCTTGACTAAAATAATCATGTCCGATTGACAATATTTTTTCACTTTATCAATCAGTTCTTGTTTTTCAGTAAAGGCAAAAACACGTTCAGATGGGAACACCGCCTTAGCACCTTTGGCAATAAATGAGCCTAGCTTTCCAAATGTAAAGACATAGCTTATTTTCTCTTGGTTAATCAATTGACCGATTTGTTCATGAAACTGTTCTTCATCTGGACCGAGTTCAAGCATGTCACCTAAAACAAGAAGCTTATGTTCGTAATCAGGAAGATTTGAAACTAGATCAATTGCGGCCTTCATTGAAGTTGGGCTGGCATTATAGGCATCATTAATGATTTTTACACCATTTATACCCTCTACTAATTCCATTCGCATGCCTGTTAGCTTTAGATTATTTAATCCATTCTTCATTTCATCAAAGGAAATATCGAAATACTGCGCGACTAACATAGCACCCAATGCATTCAACACATTATGAGTCCCAAGTACAGGCAAAAAGTACTCAGCATTCGATGCATTGATTTTGAATTGGCTTCCGCTGCTGCTTTGATTGATGTGGGTTGGGAAAAGATCATTTGAATGATTGTTTCCAAACGTTTTAATCTCTATTTTCCCATTTCGATTGATTCGTTCTGATAAAAGAGTTTCATCTCCAAAATAGATGACTCTTCCATTCTCTTGAAGACCATTTAATATTTCTAGCTTCGCCTCGGCAATTCCCTCTCGTGAGCCCAAATCAAGCAAATGAGCTTCTCCTATGTTTGTAATGATTACCGCATTTGGCTTTGCGAGCTTGGTTAAAAAATCGATCTCTCCTTTACCGCTCATTCCCATTTCTAGTACAGCTATGTCTGTATCTTCATCTAGCCTTAGAATGGTTAAAGGAAGTCCGATATGATTATTAAAATTCCCTTCTGTTTTCTGCACCTTATATTTTAAAGAAAGCAGACTTGCGGTCATATCTTTTGTAGAAGTTTTCCCATTGCTTCCCGTAATGCCAACTACTTTCGTATGAAGCTCATTCCGATAGCTTCTAGATAATTCCTGCAATGCAGTTAAGCAGTCTTCAACGATCAATATGGGTAAATGAGTAGGTGGATTTGGGACATCCTTTTGCCAAAAAGCTGCTGCAGCACCTTTTGAAATCGCATCTTCTACGAAACGATGCCCATCCGAATGCTCTCCCTTAAAGGGAATAAATAATTGGTCCGATTCAATTTTTCTTGAGTCAATAGAGACGCCATGAACCATGACATTCTCAAAAGGAGTAAGATCATTCTCAATCTTAATCATGTCTGCTATTTGCTTTAATGATCGGCAAATCATTCGTTAACCTCCTAAAATAAGGAACACGGCTATAAAAAGCCGTGTACCATGTTGTTAAAATGTATATTTAATTTTTTGTTTTTCTTCATGTCTTTCTAAAGCAAATTTGACAAGCTTTTCAATGAGCTCAGGGTAATCAACACCAGAATGCTTCCAAAGCAATGGGAACATGCTAAATGGCGTAAAGCCAGGCATTGTATTCACTTCATTAATATAAACTTTTCCATCTTTCGTTAAGAAGAAGTCTGCTCTCACAAGACCAGAGCAATCCAGTGCTTTGAATGCTTTTATCGCGGTTTCCTTAATTAAGCTGTATTCCTCATTTGTAATATCAGCAGGAATAACAAGAGCTGTATCACCATCTTCATATTTAGCTTTATAGTCGTAAAATTCCGTTTTCGGTACAATTTCACCTGCAACGGAACATTCAGGCTCATCATTACCTAAAATACCAACTTCAATTTCTCTCGCTGTTACCCCTTCTTCAATGATAATCTTTCGGTCAAATTGAAAAGCTTCTGCAAAAGCTGCTTCAAGCTCAGCTCTGTTCGTACATTTGCTAATGCCTACACTCGACCCTAGATTTGCAGGTTTTACAAAGCAAGGATATCCTAAATCGTTTTCAACCTGATCATAGATAGAAAGCTTGTTTTTTTCCCATTCACTTCTAATAAAAGAGACATACTTTACTTGACTAAGGCCTGCTGCAGCAAATATGTTTTTCATAATTATTTTATCCATACCAGCTGAGGATGCAAGCACACCATTCCCAACATATGGTAAATTAAGTAATTCTAATAACCCTTGAACCGTTCCATCCTCACCATTGGGACCATGTAAAAGTGGGAAGATAACATCAAAAGGACCTTTCTCCTCAGGGGCTTGAAATAAGGTTGGCGATAGGGCTGTTGATTGTAGTTCTCTAGTCGCTGTAAAGGCAAGCTCTTTCACATTTTCAACGGGTCCAGTTAGCTTTGGACCTTTCACCCATTGCCCTTCCTCGGATATGTAAATTGGATGAACATCAAATTTATTAGGATTTAACGCTTTTATTACAGCTAATGCCGTTTGCATGGATACTTTATGTTCGGCGGATTTTCCCCCATATAATAATCCAATTTTCGTTTTCATTTTTGAGACCTCCATTATTCGATCAGACTCATATATTGTACCACAGAACATGGATCTGAAAATTGATTTTCCATAACAGAAAGGAGAATATATTCTCTCTCCTTTACCATAATTATGCATAAAAAGCCTATTTGTAGCCTGATTATATATGTTTAAATTGGAAATATTAAAAAATGAAAAGGAGAGGGCCTCTTCCAAATGAGTTCCCTCTCCTTTTACACTTGTTTATATAGATAAGACATAAGTAATGATACTTACATAAATCAACAAGAACAAACTATATTTAATGGTCATCCTAAAAAGTGAGGACTCTTCTCCTGTTTTTTGAACAGCTGCTGTCGCAATTGCAACAGATTGAGGTGAAATTAATTTCCCCATTACACCTCCACTTGTATTGGAAGCAATTAGAAGCTTCGGATCAGCTCCAATTTGATTGCCTGTTACCCCCTGCAAATGACCAAACAAGGCATTACTTGAAACGACAGAGCCTGTAAGGAATACGCCAAGCCAGCCTAAAACTGGTGAAAATAACGGGAATAAATCTCCCGTTTTAGCAAGGGCTAAACCGAGCGTAGATGATAAACCTGAAAAAGTAGCAATATTTGCAAACCCTAAAATAAAACAAACAGTAAGAATAGAAATATAGAAATCTTTAATGGTCTCCCCTAATATGTGAAGACTTCCTTTTACGTTTAAATTTTTAGAAAAAAGAACGACGATCATCACAGACACTAAAATTGCTGTACCGGTAGCCGAAATAACATCTAGCTTAAAAATGGCATCATACGGGACTTTCTCAGGAGCAATTGGAGGGATTTTCAAAACCTCCTGATGTAAAAATGGCATTTTCAACTTAAGTACAGTAAATGATAATGGTCCATTATCTGCAAATAAGCTTTTAAAAAATGGCATGCTCCAAATGACAATGACACCAGTTAAAATATAGAAAGGTGACCATGCGATCAGAATATCTTTGAATGAATATTTTTTATCATCTTGTTTGCCGTTTTTCATACTATCTAAACGAAAAATCGATTTTGGCTGCCAAAATCGTAAGAAAACAGCCAATCCTCCCATACTAGCAAGAGAAGCAATGATATTTGCTAATTCTGGACCAAGTGTAACCATTACTAATAATTGTAGACCTGAATAGATGATACTTACGAATAGCAATGCAGGAAATGTTTCTTTAATTCCTTTAAACTTGTCCAATATAAACACAAGCAAAAAAGGAATAATAAATGAAATGACTGGCAGGATAAAAGCCACTTTTTGCGTTAATTCAAGTGTTTCCATCCCTCCAACCTGTGCACCTACGATAATAGGAATTCCGATTGCGCCAAAAGCTCCAGAAGCCGCATTTGCGATTAAACATAGAGACGCTGCATATAAAGGTCTGAAGCCCAATTCAACTAATAAAGCTGCTGAAATGGCAATGGGAACACCGAAGCCTGCAGCCCCTTCTAAAAAGGCATTAAAACAAAAGCCAATGAGTAGCAGCTGCAATCTTTGATCGGAGGATATGCTCGATATACTTGATTGAATAATAGTGAATTTTCCCGTTTTAACCGATATTTTATATAACCAAACAGCCATGATAATAATAAAACCAATTGGCCAAAAACCATTTAATATTCCTAAAAACGCTGCTGATAGAACTTTTAACAACGGCATTCCAAAAAGAAAGCTGGCAATACACACAGAAATAATTAATGTAATGAGTGAAGCCACAATTCCCTTCATTTTCAATAAGGTTAGGGCTAACAAAAAGAACACGATTGGCAATGCAGCAACTAGTGCTGATAAATATATATTTCCTAGTGGATTATAGTTTTGAATCCAAATATCCATCTTTTTTACTCTCCCTTTACGATGTCGATTCTTTGCTTAGCGACGAGTTCCCTACCAGAAAACATAATAATAAAAGATTAATAACTGTAAAAATATTATTATCGTTATCAACCATAATAATGCATAATTCCTTTAAAACCTCTTCGTTTTTTAACAATTGTGTGTCAATCTTTTTCAAAGAATGCTCTTTTTAAAAAAAAATTCACCAGTGAATGTCTTTTCTCAAGACCATACTGATGAACATTACTCCTATTGAATACAACTTTGTTATACTTAAATCCATCTAATAGGATGGAATAATGATTGAGCCCTCGTCTTAATGACATTCTCCTGTTGAATAGGATAGGAAACGATAAAACAGGTCGAAGGGCCAGAAGATTTCAAAACATCTACATCCACCTGTATGAGCTGATCACTTATTTCTTCCGAAAAGAATTGATTTAACTCATATAATATCCCTTTTGAACCAACGGGAATGATTATAACTCCTTCAATTCGGGAAATTTCATAGAATAAAGATAATGGAGCGATTTCCTCCTGCTTTTCCATTACTTCTTTCCCTACTAACGGTAAACCAATGACAGCTAGCTGCTGTTCGCCCATATAAAGCTTAGGTTGATTTTTTCCGGCTGCAGCTTTTCCTAATACGGTCATTCCAAGAACCGATTGCTTTAATGAAAAATTACTTTCCGTACTCCCGGTGATATGAACATCATGCCCAAACCCTAGCTCCTCGAGCCCAGATTGTACACCATTCACAAGCTCCAGCCAAGCATCATCATCACAAAGATTATGGATAATAACCGAAAAAGGATGCCCACCTGCTGCTATACATTCCATCACAGAGGTACGAAAAGCAAAATAAGAAATAATCGAATAAGGCGCCTTTAGTTCGTCATACTCTTTCATTCCAATAGCTCCACTATTATCAACTGCGACAATAATGGATTCGTTCTCGCTAAAAGGAATAATCGAAACATCCCTCATCGTTTCTCCCATCTCACCTTAAAAACTGGATAAAGTCGAGGAATGGCCAATAAAGCAAGACCAATATTCAATAATGAACCAATTAATAAAGAAGGAACAATCATAACATAAAAGGCCTTACCCATAATAAATAGAAAAGGCAAAGGAGCAATCAAAGCATTCCCTAAAAGAAAAACAAGTCCTGCGATCATTTTTTTCCCACGTTGATAAATCCATGCAAACATTAAGATGAGTATAGCCATTTCTCCTGCGATAATTAAATGGAAAGGACCTAAAGGCATTCCACTTAAAAAAGAAGATATAAGATGGCCAAAGGCTGCGACAACAGCTCCAGCCGGACCTCCTAAAAGAGCAGCTGCAATTAAACTTGGGAAGCTATCAAGTGCTACACTCCCCACAATCGCAGGGACTTTAATAAATGCTCCAGCTGTTGATAAAGCAACAAAAATAGCTAGCAAGGTCCACTTATTTTTTTTCATTTGCATTCTCTCCCTTTCTTTTTCCTCCGCGAAAGACATTTGCACTGCGAATATATTCAACGTCTTTAATTTCTAATCGATAATTGATCACTCTGGCTAAAGCGAAGAAATAGTCTGAGAGACGGTTTAGAAATTTAAGCGGTGTTTCTGGTACATTTGAGTTATTCTTCATAAGAGAAACTACGAGCCTCTCTGCTCTTCTAGTTACCGTACGTGCAATATGAATGCTAGCTGCCGCTTCTGCTCCTCCAGGTAAAATAAATCGTTCTAATGCAGGAGCCTCATCAATAAAAAGATCAATTTTCTTTTCTAAATAATCAATCGCCTCTTCCGATAGTTTAAAGGGACGATTTTTTGAAACATTAGCTAAATCTCCCCCGCAATCAAACAATTCATGCTGTATTTTCTCAAGATCCTCTAAAATATCTTGAAAGATTTCTTTGTCTAGCTGAGTCATCGCTTGACCAACAAAACAATTCACTTCATCTACAGTTCCGTAGGCCTCTACACGGATATCATCTTTATCGACCCTTCCTCCAATAATGCTTGTTTGACCTTTGTCGCCTGTACGAGTGTATATTCTCATATGCTTGTCTCCTTTTATATTTATTGTTCAGGTTAGTTTCTTTCCACTATGGCGTCAGCTAAAACATTCACATTCTTACTTCAATCTTTGATTAAGACCATACCAAACGACATCGACACGATCAGCTTGTTTGACTGCATCTTGAAACACCCATCCTGTAACGTCTCTCCACAATCGATCCTCCATAGCCATCGGAACAATTCCCTTTGTAATATCGGTCCCAATCAAAATGAATTTGCGATTCGGATGCTGTTTTTCCCAGCTGATCCATCTCCTAATCTCGTCCTTAAAGAAAACTCTAGTCTGATCTGGTGACCGTTCATCAAGCTCCGTTTTCACCCACTGCTCTAAGCCTTCGATAATTATTACTTCATTATTGGTCTGATTCACATCACTTAAAGTGATCGGTTCCTTATAAGCTGAAAATATAGGAAAAGAATTTGAATACCTTGACTGATAGTAATTCTTTACCCATTCTTTCTTACCGTTAAAAGCACCTCCTGTAACAAAGTGCACGCTTGCCCCCTCCTAAATGCATCTTTACTTTCCCATGCTAGTTTATAGCCATTTCCATGTGTAACAGGCCAATCCCAAAATCCTTTTTTTTCATTACTAATGGAGGATAATAGGTACCTGATCACTCCCCCATGGGTCACAATAGCGATATTAGTAAAATGGTTCATCCTTACTTTCTCTATGATTTTATGCCAGCCGTGATCGACACGATTCGTAAATTCCTGAAAAGACTCACCATCAGGCGGCTTAACTTCAAAAGGATTTTGCAGCCATTCCTTATATTCCCTATTTCCTTTTAATTGTTCATAGGTTTTGCCTTCCCATCTGCCAAAATTCATTTCTCGCAATTCAAAAATAGATTCATTCGGAAGATCAGGGAACAATCGATTTGCCGTTTCTAAACAGCGCTTTAAATCACTAGTTATGACAAAATCGTAAATATCATTTGTTGATCGTAATTGTGTCTTTCCTAATATACTTAACGGAGAGTCCATCCAGCCTATATAAGCCCGGCGCTCATTCTCTTCTGTCAACCCATGACGAAATAATGTAATAGCCATACCGTCATCCATAATAATAACTCCGTCCCTTCAACAGCAGCTCCAATCACATCACCTGTAATGCCTCCAAACCACTTAACTGCTTTTCGGGCTATGATCAAATAAAGAATCATTGCGGCAAGTATGAGTATTGACGCTCCAATTAATGCATTAACACTCATCCAAGCTGATAAAATAAGAATAAAAACACCATATAAAGGGTAAATTTTAAAAACGTTTTTATTTGCTGATTTTTTAAAATAAGCCCCTAGTCCGTCACTTTTCGCCCCTTGCACTCTTACAAGTAAAATCCCCATGATGCTTTTACTTAGAATCGGGATCATCATCATGAAAAAATACGACTGCTTTTCTACCTGAATGCCAATTTCATAAACAAAGAAAAATTTTGATGCTAATAACACAATAACAGAAAGGACGCCAAATGCCCCAGTTCTAGGGTCCTTCATGATTTCTAACCGCTTTTCTTTATCCTGGTAAGCAAAAAAAGCATCACTCGTATCAATCCATCCATCAAGATGAATGCCTCCTGTTAAAATAATCATTGTCAGCCAAACTGAAAAAACAGCTGTAAGCAAAGAAAAAGGCGTCCAATGGATGAAAACATAGAAAACAAATGAGTAAATGATTCCTTGAATGAATCCCAAAACAGGGAATGTTTTAATCGCTCCATTTACGTTGTTTTTGTCCATTGAAATCGAGATTGGAATAGGGATCGATGTAAAAAATTGAAAATTAATAATTAAGCCTTTGATCCATATCATTACTTTTTCCACTCAAATACAATCTTTTTTACTTTCTCCCAATCCAAGCTTTTTGCCACCTCTTCAGCAAGCTGATCATATCGATCTCCTTTATAAGACATGCTTTCTTTTTGAGGCAGCCCCTTTGCTTTTCTTCGTTCATTTAACCAACTGCATCGCCATTCATCATTATGAAATAAATGATGCAGATAGGTTCCAATCACTCGCCCGTTTTCACTATAAAAACCATCCTGTTTATCATGATCTAAGACAAGAAAAGGAGCTTTGTTTGATGTATAGATCGTTTCTCCTAGATGAATTTCATAGCCACTCATCGGCAAATCTAAGCCAGTTTGTGGATGACAGATTCCATATGCCCGCACAGTTTTTTTATCCTTTTGAAAAATCGTCTTAGCAGGAATCAAGCCTAGTCCATTTTCTTCGGCGGAGGAAATCCCTGTATCTGTACCATCTGGATCGATTAGTCTTTCTCCGAGCATTTGATAGCCTCCACATATGCCAACGATCGATCCTCCATTTTGCACATAGTCTATAATTTTTTCATCTATTCCTTTCTCTTTTAGAACCTGTAAATCTCGTATCGTGCTTTTTGTCCCTGGAATGATAACTCCATCCGGAGATCCAAATTCCTCAGCATGCTTAACAAAACGAATGGAGACATCTTCTTCACGATAGAATGGTTCAATATCACTGTAATTTGAAATAAATGGGAGATCGATAATAGCAATATCTAAGCCGGCTGCCTTCCTCATGTTTTTATGCTTGTCTAATGATAAAGAGTCTTCTCCATCGATTCCATGATGTTCTATATATGGCAGTACAGCAAGGACAGGGATACCCGTTTTTTCCTCGATCCATTTCACTCCATCTTCGAATAATTGAAAATCACCGCGAAATTTATTTACAATAATCCCCTTAACTCTATCTCTCTCTTCTTTTGTAAAAAGCTCAAGCGTTCCAACGATACTAGCAAATACCCCTCCTCGGTCAATATCAGCCACTAAAATAACAGGAATATCAGCTATTTCTGCAACCTTCATATTAACAAGCTCTCGATCCTTTAAATTAATCTCAACAGGACTCCCTGCCCCTTCCATAACAACGACCTCGTAATCCTCTGCTAGCTTCTCTAGTGAAGTCTGAATGACTTCAACCCCTTTTTCATAAAACGATTCGCGGTATCCTTTACCTGACAACGTTTGGATCGCTTTCCCAAGGAGAACAACTTCAGATTGTGAATCTGAACGGGGCTTTAATAAAATCGGGTTCATCAAAACGGTTGCTTCTGTTTTTGCCGCCTCTGCTTGAATCCCTTGTGCTCGTCCGATTTCTTTTCCATCGATTGTCACATATGAATTGTTAGACATATTTTGTGATTTAAAGGGCGCTACTCTTATACCTTCATTGACAAATAAACGGCAAAAAGCAGTTGCAATCAGGCTTTTCCCAACATCTGAGGACGTTCCTTGTATCATTACCCCTTTCATAAAGACTCCCCTTTCATTAATAATGGAATTCCAGCTTCAACGAGATAAACACGTTTGGCTATTTTCACGATTTGTATATGCAGCTGGGCAAGTAGCTTAGCATATAAAAGAACCAGTTTTTGATCCATTGGCTCAAAAAGAAGCTCATTGCTCACTATAATGAGTTCCTTGCAATTTTTTGCTAAGGCGATTACCCCGTTCATAATATGATCCTTCACTTTTTCTTGATAGGACTCATTCTCCCAATCTCCCGCGCCATTAAATAGTTCATTGCTTAATAGAGTCGTTAAGCAATCAAGCAACAAAACGTCCTTTTTTTGAAAAAAGGAGGCAAGTCTGCCAATCTCTTTTGGCTGCTCCCATGTTTGCCATGAATAGCGCCCTGCTTGTCTTTCCTCTTGGTGACGCAAAATTCGACCGGCCATTTCTTGATCGGTTACTCTTCCGGTAGCCACATAATGGAGCGATCCGGACATGCTTTCAGCTAATTGAATAGCTGTTCTTTCTGCAAATGAGCTCTTGCCGCTTCTTACTCCACCTGTAATAAACGTCAACGATACTGCTTGCGCCATTCTTTTAACGCCTCCATTAATCGGTCGTTTTCACTTGAACGTTTGATAGCAAAACGCAAATAGCGTCCATCGATGCCTGGAAAATTATATGTATGCCGTGGAATCAAGCCCCTTTGTAATAGATAAGTAAAAAGAAGCTTTTGTTCGTCTATGAGAGGATCCCTTAGTAAATAAAAATTCACTTCAGAAGCTGAAATCTCAAAGTGATTCTCATCGTAAAAGCTTCGTAGTCTTTCCCTCTCTGCTTTTATGTATGCTTTTGTTTCATCAATAAACCATTTATCATCCAGACACAATGATCCTGCATAAAGGGCGATACCGTTTACACTCCAATGAGTCTTCCATTCAGCCATTTTTTTGATGATTGTTTCAGAAGCTATCGCATACCCTAATCGAAGGGCAGGAATAGAAAACATTTTTGTCATTGACCTAAGGATGATTAAATTTGTATATTTCTTCAAAAAACAGGTAATAGTCTTATAACGCTCAACAAAATCGTAAAATGCCTCATCTATTATGAGAAGACAGTTAGCTTCCTGACACGCTTCTAAAAGCTCTATTATTTCATTGTGAGAATAATAGATTCCTGTAGGATTGCTCGGATTACAAAGAAACATAGCATCCATTCCATTTAGGTTCTGCTTAAGAAGATCAAGCTGCAAGCTCCATTGTTGTTCCTCAAGCTGATGATAGGAGATAATGCAATCATTTGCTTGGCAAGCTTTTTCATATTCAGAAAACGCTGGCTGAACAATTAGCACCTTTTTCCCCGCTAGCAGCCTTGCAACTAAGGAGATGAGTTCTGCTCCCCCATTCCCTATTAATATATTGTTTTCCTCTATCTTTTCTTGTTCGGCAATTTTTCTTTTTAAATGCAGTCCATACGGATCAGGATAGCTCTCCAAACACGAAAGGAAGGAATCCCAATGCTCCTTTATTGCCTTAGGAGGACCAAGGGGATTAATATTCGCACTAAAATCAATCCACTGCTCCGGAACTTCGATACCTGCAGCTTCATACAAGTATTGCGGATTAGCACCATGTGACGGCCAAGACATAGATGATCCCTCCTATCAATAGCGTCATGAGAAACGAAAGTGAGGCTGATTTTAATAGATTAATAGCTTTTAAGATATGGGTGTGATCAAGTGAAACAATCGGGTCTCCCATTTTTGCCCGATTAGAGATTTTTCCTTTGTAATAATTTACTCCTCCTAATTGAACCCCCAAAAGAGCTGCAACTGCAGCCTCACCCCACCCGCTGTTTGGGCTTGGATGCTGTACTGCATCGCGAAACAATACCTTCCAAGCAGCATTAGAGGAAAAATGCACTGGTTTTCTAGTCAATAATAAAAGAAAGGCTGTTAATCGGCTTGGAATCCAATTGACGACATCATCAAGTTTTGCAGATGCCCAGCCAAAGTCCTTATAAATATCATTCTTATACCCTACCATGGAGTCACAAGTATTAATCGCTCGATAAACCATCGCTAAAGGAGCCCCGCCAATGAAAGCCCAGAATAAAGGCGCCGTTACTCCATCACTTGTATTTTCTGCTACCGTTTCAACGGTTGCTCGGACAACTTCTGATTCGTTTAACTGCTCCGTATCTCTTCCAACAATATAAGAGAGCTTCAGACGCGCTTCCTGAAGATTGCCCGCCTTTAATGGAATATACACATCCATTGCAGCCTCCATTAAGCTTTTTTGTGCAATGGTTGTTGAAATGATAATGCTCTCCACTAGAACGCCTGCCAGCGGATGAAGCTGATAGAAGCTCCAAGTTATGAAAAAGGTGCTAGAAAAAACGATCAATAATACGGTCATCAGCATTCCAAGCCCTTTTTCTTTTTTCCTTGTGCCTTTATTCCAGTTCTTATCTAATATGGATATTAGAGATCCAATCCATTTAACTGGATGAGGCCAGTGTGGAGGATCTCCAATGATACGATCGATGATAAAGGCCAAAATCATTGCTATTAAATGATAAAAAATTAACATAGAAATCTTCTCCTACTCATTTGCAGTGCTTCTTTCGTGCATTCATAGACTCCTTTTCCTATAAGTTTGCCTAAAGGAGTAATCGTGCCTGCAAAGTCCAGCTTCTTTCCTTGTTGAGTGGCTGCTACTAATATACTGTCTGTAGAGGTCCCTGTCGCAACGGTATTCGTTACCTTGTCTATAATATTTAAGTCTTGAAGTACTTTTGCTTTTGACTCCGTTGCCGTCATAATGCTTTGGATAAAAGCTTCCTCCGACAGCTCTCCATTGATAAAAAGCCACGTATTAATCGTACTAGAACGCATAGAAAAGACATGCTCTTCTCCTTTTGAAGCATCTACTGCATTGCCTGCACCTGCTGTGACAACGACAAACAAAGAGAAGCTATCCCCCTTGTATAAGCGATACGAAACATCCTCAAGTACTACAGCCGTCATCATTCCAACCGTTTCACTCGGCTCAAAACCATTATTTTTTAAGAATGAAGCCATTTCATTTTTAAAATCATCGCACTGGTAATCTTTTCGAACATGGCGGTTGACGAAATATTGGTACCATCCTGTTCCTGCTCCTAGGACGCCTGAAGACATTGTTCGAAGCTGAGAAGGAGCTTTTAGGGAAATCCATTCGTCCTGAATAACTAAACATGATTCATCGATCACCACAACTTCCTTCATTGATCCCGTATCAGGCTGAATGACCATTTGTGGAGCAGCTACCATTGGATGTGGAAGCTTTTTCACTTCTGTACGGTAAACATTTTTTATCCTTTCCTCTTTTAGTACTTCATTCGGACAGTCATCAATATTTATTTCTCCATTTTCAAGCAAAAGCAAACGGTCGCAATATAACCCTGCCAAATTCAAATCATGAAAAATAGAAATGACCGTTAACTTTTTCTGAATGGTCCATTGTTTCAGTAAATCTAGAAGTTCTTTTTGAAAGGAAAGATCTAAATGATTGGTTGGTTCATCTAAAAGCAGGATTTCTGGCTCTTGAGCGAGCGCTTGAGCTAAAAAAACGCGTTGGCGCTCTCCTCCAGATAGTTCTTGAACCAATTTTCTTTCCAAGCTTTTTATATTTGTTTGTTCCAATACCTGTTGAACAATGGCTTCATCCTCTTGGCCCCAAGCTCGAAACCACCCTTTTTGATGGGCATATCGACCAAGAGCAACCGTTTCCTTTACTGTATAGGAAAAGGCTTGCGAAGAAAGCTGTGGAAGGACAGCCATAATCTTTGCTAATTCTTTTGGAGTATAGTGATGAAGCAGACGATTTTTTAATACAATTGAACCGCGTTGATTAGGTAAAATTCCGCTTAGAAGCTTTAATAATGTTGTTTTTCCACTGCCATTCGGACCTAAAATACCAAATAACTCTCCCTTTTGAACATAGAAGGATACATCCTTAATAATCGCATTCTCTGTGTATCCTCCTGAAACATTTTGCAGCTTAAGCATCCTTTACCCTCTTCCTTCTCTTCTTCTATTCATCAATATCAACGCAAAAACCGGCGCCCCAATTAAGGCGGTAATAACACCAATAGGCAGCTCTCTTGGAGAAAGAACGGTTCGCGCAGCCAAATCAGCTAATATTAAAAAGCCACTTCCAGTTAAAATCGATAAAGGTAATAAATGCTTATGATCAGATCCCCATAATAAGCGCGTTAAATGCGGGATCACTAGACCAACAAAGCCAATCGTTCCTGAAACAGCTACTGCTGCTCCAGTCAAAATAGACCCTGCTGTTAAAATAAGCATCTTCCTTTTTTGAACATTCACACCTAGATGATGCGCCTTTTCTTCGCCAAAGGTAAGAGCATTTAGTTCATTAGCATTGATAATAAGGATGATGGAGCCAATGATGAAAAAAGGAAAAATGATTTGAATATAAGCCCAGCCTCTCATCGAAACTCCTCCAAGAAGCCAGCCAATGATTTGTCTAAGCTCTTCGCCAGTTAAGGCAATCATTAAAGAGATAAAAGCACCCAGAAAGGAACTAAAAATAATGCCTGTAAGAATGATTGTCTCAACTCGCATCGATCGTTCTACTTTTTGTGCAAATAATAAGACGAACAAAATCGTAATCCATGAAGCAGCAATGCTTAGTAAGGGTAAAGTATAAAGACCCAAAAAAGGGATGCTTAAGTGAAAGAATATTGTCAAAACAGCTCCTACAGAAGCACCAGATGAAACCCCTAACGTATAGGGGTCAGCTAAAGGATTTCTTAATAACCCCTGAAAAGCTGCTCCCGCAATGGCAAGAGAAGCCCCTACTATACCTGCAAGAATAACACGTGGAATACGAATATTCATGACAATGGCTGATAAGCCCTGATCTACTTGATCCTTCGGAATCACATGAAACACTTCAACCAAAATAATTTGAATAAAGTCCTTCATTGGGACAGAAACAGTTCCTACTGAAATAGCAAGGAAAATGGAGACAATGAGAAAAAAAGCGGCTATCACATAAGCCGCTCCTTTCTTCTTATTTAAACACGTCTGGATAAACTGCTTTTGCAAGCTCCTCTACCCCTTCAACGATTCTTGGACCTGAACGAGTCACTTTGTCAGAATCGACATCTACTACTTGTTTATTTTTAATCGCACTAACATTCTGCCAGCCTTCTCGGTTTAATACTTGATCGACTGCATCTTTTACATAATATCCATATGTTGTAACGATCACATCCGGATTTTGTTTAATGACTTCTTCTGGATCAACCTTAACCCAACCATCTTCAGTAATAATGTTTTCGGCATTTATAACTGACAACATTTCATCCATAAATGTATTTTTCCCTGTAGAGTAAACGTCTGGAGCACCAGATATTTCAACATATACCTTTTTCTTATCTGCGGCTTGAATGTCTGCTGCTTTTTTCTTAATGTCAGCGATCTTGTTTTTCATCTCGTCAACAAGGGTGTCTGCTTTTGCTTTTTCACCAGTAGCTTTCCCAATCATTTCGATAGAATCATACACTTGATCAAAATTTTGAGCATCATTTACAACAAGTACCGTAATGCCAGCATCTTTAAGCTGCTGCAAGCCCTCTTTAGAGTTATGAGCACTAGAAGCATGAGCCAATACTAGGTTCGGCTTTAAGGAAATAATTTTTTCAACATTAAAATCCATTCCGCCTACTTTTTCCTTTTTGGCTACTTCTTCAGGATAATTATCAAATTCAGAAACGCCAACTATTTCATCCCCAAGTCCTAATTCAAAGGCAATCTCTGTATTACTCGGAATTAAAGAGACAATTTTTTCGGGCTTCTTATCGATAACAACCTCATTATCGCCAGCATCTTTTATCTTTACCGGAAATGCTGCTTGTTCCGTTTGCTCTGTCTTTTTCTCGTTTGAGCTGTTTTGGTTATTCGTTTGGCCACATGCTGTTAGTACCCCTAACACAAGCATTACAGCCATTAACAATGAATATAATCTTTTCACTGTGCAATTCCTCCTATAAATCATAATTAAGGTTCTCGCGCAAAAAACATAAAGTTAGGGCAGAACTTAACTGTCTTTTTTTCCTAACTAAAATAAAAAGCATCCCCACATAGTAGAGATGCTTGAAAGGCTAGTTGAAAAAAACAACCATGACACTCGTCTTCATAAGCACATCCCTATCCTCGTAGGTTTTTTGTGTGATGAATGAGGCAGGTCTCCTGGCTTTTGATCATCGCTTTCTGCGTCTTCCCATACATATCTTGTATAGTGACAAATCGTGCAGATTGCTCCCAATTACAGTGACGGGATCGCGTTGGATTTTCACCAACTTCCCTTTTAAGCTTTCAAAAGAAAGCACCTGAATTCATTATGTATGAAATTTCACGCTAAAGTGATTATACACTATGATGCTGAGGAAATGACAAACTTTTTTATTTTATATTGAACCTGAAACTTCCGTTAGTTTGTTTAAGATTTTGGGAAACTATACTTTTTTAATATATATTTACTTTCCATTCTCTTGTCTTTTTATCAAATATAAGTTTAGCATCACTTTGTTGATTGGAAACCTTCTCGTACTCATCATACATGTTGTCCATATCAGAAAAATCTCCTAAAACCCAAATTGGAATCTCCATTCGATTTCGATTTTGCCAAATTTTTTGAAGAGAAATAACGATCCCTTCCTTCATCATTTCAATTAAAGGAACAATTACCTCAATTGGTACTGATGGATACTGTTTCTTTTTTTTAATTCCTAACAATGATTTTTCCAGCTTTAAATGACTTTTTTTATACGCAATGACATCCCCAAGCATTTTATGAAAATCATTTAAGCTGCGATAATAGGTTTTGTTATACCAACCATCATCATGAGCCAAATAGACAAATTGGTTGTTTAGATAGTTGTAAAACGGCGGTTTCAGGTGATCCATAAGATGCCCTAGGTAAAGAAGCTCTGCAATTGCTTGTCCAGGAAGTTCATTTAACCCATCCAACTCTTCAAAATCTATCCAACAAAAGTTTCCATATGCATATACATCATCTTCTGCCAAACTTTTTAGTTTTTTCTTTGAAGCAAACTCAAGAAGGGTATGTACATTAAAATCACCATCGTCAAATGAATGCTCTAATAAGAGTAATTGATTTAATGAGTCAGATAAAGAATAATAAAATTCCGAAAATTCAATACCATAAGACAGGACATAGTGCTCTGCTTCATTTAAATGAACATATATGACTTCATGGATGTCTTGGTTCTTTCTTTTCATAATTGAAACCCCCGAATTAAAAATAACAAAGGTGAAATAAGAAATGCGTAAGGCGCCCGCCTATCGGCGAAAAGCATAAGGTGTATCACGCAGAAAATCCTGATTGACTTGCGTATTGTGGTTTATGATCCGAGCAGCTAGGCGCTGGTCGATTAAAAACGCCACATCCTGTGGCAACATCGGCACTAGTACGTCCTGTATGTCGGAGCTAGACACTGGTCGCAGTTCCGAAAACTTAACTCTTAGCCTTTAAGAAATGTGAAGATCATGAAAGCTAGATAATCAATGTACTTCATTAGGTTAGTTTTTAATCTTTTATTGAGACTATCTGTAATACCAATACGACTCTTATCTGTCCATTCTCCACTTCATATTTTACCAAAAAGCAAACACAATATCTTATATTATTTTTTCATTAAATTTTTTTATAAAAAAAATAATTTCCAAATAGTTTTTTATTTTTACAAAACTTTCATTTCAATTAAGTTTTATATTTCATATAATAATCATGGAATGACAACCTATGACATCTCGAGGAAGGAGCGTGAGAAGTATGATTAAAAATCTTTCAGAAAACCAAATCACACTTCACGTAATAAAAGCATTAAAAGAAAACAAGAAAAATGAATTTGAGCTCATCGTAGATGAACTCCAGCCGTATGATATTGCTCAAATTTATGAGAACCTTCCCGAAAAGCATAGGACCAAATTCCTTCTTTACTTAAATATCGATTTATTAGCGAAATTAATTGAAGAACTGAATCGTGATCAACAAATCGAAGTTTTAAATAAGCTTGGGATCGAAAAAACTGGTAAAGTCCTTGATTTAATGGATAATGACGATTTAGCTTCTTTATTGGATGATTTATCTCCAGAGAAAATGGAAGCACTTTTAGCTGGAATGAAACTGGAAGAATCAAAAATCGTTCAAGACATTATGAACTATCCAGCTGAAACAGCTGGACGTCTAATGACGAATCGGTTTGTATGGATTCGCGATTACTATTCCGTTCGTGAAGCTGTCGATAAGCTAAAAACGTTTGCCGAATTTGCTGAAACCATTAATTATCTTTATGTCATAGATCATGATCGCAAGCTTGTAGGTGTTGTGTCTTATCGAGACTTGCTTATCGCTGAGCCCCAAGAGATCATTCGCAATATTATGTACGAACGTGTTATTTCCGTTTCTGTCACAACCGACCAAGAAGAAGTTGCACATATCATTCAGAAATATGATTTCCTAGCTATTCCAGTTGTAGATGAAAACGAAACCCTTATGGGGATTGTTACATTCGATGATATGATTGATGTTGTCATGAAAGAAGCAAATGAAGACATAGAGAAGCTATCAGCATCTGGAAAATCCATTGATTTTGACACAAAAGCTTTTGTCGCTTCCTATAGAAGATTACCTTGGCTTATTCTTCTCTTATTTATAGGACTTGTTTCTGGCAGTATCATTAGCAGCTATCAAGCAACTCTGGAAAAAGTAGTAGCTCTTGCTTTTTTTATGCCAATGATATCTGGTATGACAGGAAATACTGGGACCCAATCGCTTGCTGTTGTCGTACGTGGACTTATTTCACACGATATTGATAAAAAGACCGTTTCTAAGCTTGTTTTTCGAGAGTTACTAGTTGGTGCCATTATAGGGCTTTCATGTGCCATTCTCATCTCCTTGATCGCCTATTTTTGGCAAGGAAATCCTATATTAGGTTTAGTCGTAGGCTGCTCGCTCTTTTTTACATTAATCATAGGGACACTAGCAGGAACAGTTATTCCACTTATCCTTTATCATTTTAAAATAGATCCCGCCGTTGCTTCGGGACCTCTCATTACAACATTGAACGACATATTTTCACTCGTGATTTACTTTGGAATTGCAACTATGTTTATAAAACATTTAATGTGAAATAAAAAGTGTCAATCATCTTTTTAGGTGGTTGGCACTTTTTATTTCATCTTTCCTAACGATTTAGGAAACCCTTGCTTCTACTGTTTCGTCTATAAATACATACATAGAAATTTATGACAAATTTTTTATTATATTATTGAAATAAGGTGTGTATTCTATGAAACGATCATCAAAACCAATAGATCGATTTGATTGGACATTATGCTTACTTTTGCTCTTATTTTTTATTGTTAGCTGCGTTGCCATCTATAGTGCACAACAAACAGCAATACCAAAGGACAATTATTTATTTAAACAAATCCGATGGTATGTAATAGGAGTCATTATTATAGCAGGATTTATGTACTTTGATAGTGAACAAATTAGAAAAATCACTTGGGGACTCTATGGATTTGGGATTATTCTACTGTTTATTTTAGCTGTCTCACCAATAACGAAATTCACACCCTCTATTAATAATGCACAAAGCTGGTTTAAGCTTCCGTTTATTGGTACCATTCAGCCTTCAGAATTTATGAAAGTTTTTCTAATCCTGGCATTAGCAAATATCGTTTTTCAGCATAATGAAAAAACGATAATCAAAACGTTGAAGACAGATTTTTATTTATTAATTAAAATCGGTTTCATTACTTTTCTGCCAATTGTTCTTGTTATGTGTCAGCCTGATTTAGGTACTTCTCTTGTCATTCTGGCTATCATGACAGGTATGATATTTGCTTCAGGAATTTCTTGGAGAATTATTTTACCTATTTATGGAATGGGAGCTACTATCGCTGGAACGATTTTATATTTTGTAATATGGGCTCCAAGTATACTTGAAAAGTACTTACATGTAATGCCATACCAATTTGATCGTATATATTCTTGGTTAGATCCAGCAAGTAATCCAACTACTGGGTATCAATTACTAAATTCTTTAAAAGGAATCGGTTCAGGACTATTAACTGGGAATGGGCTTGGGGATAGTAAAGTGCATATACCTGAGAATCATACTGATTTTATTTTCAGTGTCATTGGAGAAGAATATGGATTTATCGGGAGCAGTATTGTTGTTAGTTTATTTTTCCTATTAATTTATCATTTAATCAAAACTGCTTTGGATACAACTGATTCCTTTAATACATATTTGTGTGTAGGTATCATTTGTATGATTACTTTTCACGTATTCCAAAATATCGGGATGACGATTCAAGTCCTTCCAATTACAGGAATTCCACTTCCGTTTATTAGTTATGGTGGAAGCTCTTTAATGGGAAATATGATGGCAATGGGATTAATATTTAGTATACGATTTCATCATAAATCGTATATGTTTTCTTCAGAGTAAGAAAAGCGGAAGCGCCCTTGCTCATCGATGTAAAGTACTGAACTGAATCGAGTGGAGATATAGGAGAGTCGAAGGACGGTAGTCGTTCGTTCTCGACTTATCGTAGACGAGATGAGGGAAGCACTTCTAGTCGATAGGGTGCTGGTCGATTAAGAACGCCACGACCTGTGGCAACATCGGCACTAGTACGTCCTGTACGTCGGAGCTAGACACCAGTCTACCTTCAAAAAATTATACTTTCCTAAAAATAAAAGAAAATGCTGCTCACTATGAACTAAGAGCAGCTGTTTCTTTTATTAATACAGAGCATACATTTTGGGTACTTTAAAAAAAGATCTTTCATTCCTTTAACAGTTTTGATTATATTAAATATAAATTTAAAATTATTTTAATTTAGTATTGATTTTAATTTAATATTTGATATAATTAACTTATAAATAATTAGGAGGTAATAAAAATGGCAGTTCAATCTACAGTAACTACTCAATTACAAGTTTCATTAAACACGCAAATCGCAAACTGGAGTGTACTTTATACGAAGCTTCATCATTTCCATTGGTATGTAAAAGGTCCTTCATTCTTTACCCTTCACGCAAAATTTGAAGAATTATATGATGAAGCAGCTGGAGTTGTCGACCAAGCTGCGGAACGTTTATTAGCTATTGGCGGAGAACCAATTTCAACTTTGAAAGAATTTTTGAATACAACAACGTTGACCGAAGCATCAGGTGAAAAAACAACGAATGAAATGGTTGCCTCTCTTGTAAAAGATTACAAACAATTAAATGAAGAATTAAAAGCTCTTGCCGCTCTTGCGGAATCTGAAAATGATTCAGTAACACACGATTTCGGGATCGAACTTGTGGAAAAAAATGATACACATATTTGGATGCTAACTGCATACTTAGGTGAATAAATTAATAATATTCTTTTTATTTAAAAAAGTCAGTGATTATTATCACTGGCTTTTTCTCTTATTCGAAAAAAATACACTTCTTTCCAAGCAACGATTGACAATCCTTCACACGAGTAGTATTTTTAGATCATCAAAAACACTAAAACCTTGCTGAATCTTATTTAAGACCGGGGGAACCACTTAACTCTAGGGGTGTATCTTACTTTGTAAGAGGAGATCTCTCATTCTCTAACCCGACAGCTAACCTCGTAAGCAATTGAGAGAAGGGCCAATACATATTATATTGACCATTCTTATCTATAGATTTGAATGGTTTTTATTTTTTATTTTCAAAACAGCACTTTCCCATCTTGAAATTTTACATAGCGAAAGGAGTTATATTTCATTCATAATGACTATTAAAAAAAAATCAAACAAGCTAGAAAAAGAAGGGATTTAATGTGATTAAAAATATGAAGAGAAAAAATATAACGATGAATCCAGCTCAATTGCTTATTTTTATTTTTTTGATATTTATTTTAATTGGCACCGCACTATTAAAACTGCCCTTTGCAACAACAGAAACAATTTCTTGGCTTGATGCACTTTTCACGACAACTTCTGCTATGACAGTAACAGGACTTGTTGTATTTGATACAGCCACAGTCTACACCTATTTTGGAGAAATTGTCATCATGTGCTTGATTCAGCTTGGCGGACTAGGTATTATGTCTTTTGCAATTCTAATTTATATGATGCTAGGGAAAAAAATTGGTTTTAAAGAAAGACTGCTCTTACAGCAAGCTCTAAATCAAACCTCTATTGGAGGGGTCATCCGCTTAGTTCGAAATTTATTTATTTTTTCTTTCACTATTGAACTTGTAGCTGTCATTCTTTTAAGTGTAAGATGGGTTCCACAATTCGGGTGGGCGAAAGGAATTTATTATAGCTTTTTTCACTCTATTTCTGCTTTTAATAATGCAGGTTTTGCTCTATGGGAGGACGGCTTAAGTCAGTTTGTTGGTGACCCAGCTATTAATCTCATCATTTCTCTTCTGATCGTTGTTGGAGGAATAGGCTTTACTGTATTAGCTGATCTTATCCATGCTAAAAACTTTCAACAGCTATCTTTACATTCCAAATTAATGATTATTGGCACTCTAGTGATTAATGTAGTTTCAATTATTATCATCTTTAGTCTTGAATATAATAATACTCGTACAATTGCGCAGCTTCCCCTTTCGGATAAGATATGGGCTTCTTATTTTCAAGGGATTTCTCCTAGAACAGCTGGCTTTAATACGATTGACATGACAGGAATAGAGGATCCAACAGCATTTTTTATGCTTTTCTTAATGTTTGTTGGTGCTGGCAGCGGCTCGACAGGTGGTGGAATTAAGCTCACGACCTTCATCATTATGATTCTAGCTGTGATCACCTTTACAAAAGGAAAAAAAGAGATTGTTCTTTTCCGCAGATCAATTCATCCATCTTATGTTTTAAAAACCTTAACGATTGCTATGATCTCAATCATGGCCATTTTTATCGCCGTATTTATCTTATCAATAACGGAAAAAGCTCCTTTTATCAAAATCATCTTTGAAGTTATATCTGCTTTTGGTACGGTAGGTTTATCGATGGGGATTACAAGCAGTTTAAGCGTCATAGGGAAATTAGTGATCATTCTTGTTATGTTTATTGGGAAGCTTGGTCCGCTTACGTTAGCCTTTTCATTAGCTAAGCCTTCTAAGGAAAAAATCCGCTATCCAAATGAAGATGTTTTAACTGGTTGAAAAAATGACTCAATAACATTGTGCACTGCACTTGTTATTGAGTCATTTTTTTAATATGTTCTATAAACATACGGGTCTTTCGGCTGGCTTATTGTTTGCCACGAGGTTACCTTTATAATCGGGATTGTTTTTTTAAATGGCTGATAATAGATCGTTTCTAACTTCCCGGACACCTTCAGCCATTCGTCATTTTTTACTTTCAAATCATCTGGGAATTCCACGAGCATTCCATATACGCCTGAATCAGCAATACAATGAATAATTCCAAAGCGAAATAAGAACAATTGATTATTAGCAAGCTCACTCGTTTTATACGAAAAACCAGTAATCGACATGTCTCTTCCAATAAAATCTCCTGAGTAATTATAAACAGTCTCTAAGTCTGATAAATAATTATCTTCATTCAGTGTGATTTCAGGCTTTTTTAAAAGTTTTTTTAATGAGCTGTCCATTAAATCTTCATACCCTTCTTCCCCGTAGTATACACTCGTATCCGGCTGAAGAAATTGGTGCCTGCTATATGGATCATTATCATCGAATACAGGAAAATTGAAGCCTTTTTTCTCAACAATATTAGAATCAAGAGTAGCAATAGGAAAAAAGAGCCCTGATACAATCGGAAATAAGAAAATAAGATAAGTTGCCCATCTCTTCCACCATCTATTTATTTCGTGGGAATGATCATGGTCACAATGTTCATCATGACAATGAGAATGACTAGTTTCCCCTTTTTGATAAAAGTAAATCGAAATAAGAGTAAATATAAGCAAAATATAAATGGCAAACTCCGATATATACGCATACTTCATATTAATATATTTCGATATATCTCCAGATGCATGCAAATGAATAAATAAATAGGTAAATCCAATTAAGATAAATACTCGTATCATGAAAGCACCTCTTTTAGGTTAAACAAATAACGTAACCACTAAAACAGTCACTGAAATATATAGAGTTAAATATAAAACAAACTTTGCTTTAAATGTCCCAAGCAACATAACCGTATTTTTTATATCTAACATAGGTCCAAATACTAAAAATGCTACTAAGGAACCTGTAGAAAAGCTGCTTCTAAAGGAAGCTGCGACAAAAGCGTCCGCCTCTGAACAAAGTGAAAGGACATAAGCTAGTCCCATCATAACTAAATGGGAGGAAACAAAGCCATTTCCAATGTCTAATAGCATAGATGTTTTTACATAGGTTTGAACGCTTGCGGCGATAAAAGCCCCAAAAATTAAAAATTTGCCAACTGAAAAAAATTCATCAATGGAATGCTTTAGCATCCCTATAAATCTAGCCTTTAAGGATAATGATTTCATTTGAATAGAATCATCATTTTTTAACTGAGATGTTTTAAATTGTGCTGCTAATATAAAACCAACAATGATTGCCACGATAAATGCTAGTCCACCTCTATAAAATACCATTTTCCAGCTATTCCCGAATGCAATGTAGGTTGAGAACAATACAATAGGGTTAATGACTGGACCTGTTAGCATAAAGGCAATCGCTGCATGGAGTGGGACACCTTTTGTCATTAACCGCTTTGTAATAGGGACAATTCCACATTCACAAGCTGGAAATAACGCACCTATAACTGAAGCGAATAAAACAGATAAGAAACGATTTTTTGGAATAAGTCTTGCCATCATTTGCTCCGTTACAAACATTTGGATCGTTCCTGAAATTAGTACACCGATTAATATAAAAGGCAAGGCCTCTATCAATATACTTATAAAGATCGTATTCATTTGTAAAAAAGATTCCATATTCATACTAAAACTCCTTAACGCCTTCACATGCTTTTGTTAATTGAGTGTAAAAAAAGCGTTTATTTTCTTAAATATATGTCAATAGTGGTGATAATCATTGACAGTGATAAAAAAAATCTTTTATACTTTTCGTAATAATATAGCTCGTTTTAAAGGGGAGTAGCTAAACAATAAGGTCGTGCTTACATGTAAATCACTGGCTTTATTCACTGAACAACTATGTTGTCGCTGGACCTTTGCCAATATAGAACATATTTTGGCAAAGGTCTTTTTGTATTCGTAACACATATACTATATCTATGTGAAAAAGGTGCTTAACCTAATCTAACCTACAAAAAGGAGAGGAACTTTTTTGTTATTAAGAAAATATATGTGTCAATTGGGCATTGGTTCTGCAAAGGTTGATCTAATTATTGAGAAGTCTGGATATATCTCAGGAGATATTGTAAAAGGTGAAATTTTGATTCAAGGTGGCACAATTGAACAAAAGATGAATCGAATTGAATGTGATCTAGTCGTTTCAAATCAACTCGAAAAAACGGAAAAAACGATTGTCACAACCAAAACGATTTTGAGTGCTAAAGAAATTCAATCCGACGAAAAAACCAAATTTACGTTCGAATGCCATTTGCCTGAGGATTTAGCGCCTTCATCCAAAGTAATCTCCTATCATTTTAAAACAACCCTTTTCTTTGAAAAGGGAGTAGAAAGTCTTGATTTTGACCCTATTCAAATCTATAACAAATAAACCCTTTTCCGCAAGATGAAATGTTACCCAGCAAAATTGAGAACCCCACCTATACCGTTAAATAGGTGGGGTTCAAACAGGTAGAGTAAATTAATGACATTTTGCTTTCTGAACGATATTAATTAGCTTTGAGCATTATTGCTAGTCAAAGTGACATAGACCATTTTTAATTTTCCTTGATGATACACTTGAAGCTCTACTTTGTCACCAACCTTTGATTTATTATACAAGTATTTTCTTAAATCAATGGCCCCTTCCACCTTGCTGCCATTAATGGAGACAATGACATCCTGAGCTTGCAATCCAGCTTTAGCTGCGGCAGAATTCGGATCTATATTGGTTATAACTGCCCCTTTATCTACATTATCAGGTAAAGTAGGCATATACATTTGTGGAACCTCTTCTAAATCAGCCAAACCAACACCTAAATAAGGCCGAATAATTTTACCGTCTTTAATGATTTGATCAACAATTGGAATTAAATCGTTACTTGGAATAGCAAAGCCAAGACCTTCTACACCGCTTTCTGAAATTTTCATACTATTGATCCCAATTACTTGCCCTGCTGCATTGATAAGTGCTCCCCCACTATTCCCAGGATTGATCGCTGCATCTGTTTGAATGACATTTAAGTCCCAATTTCCTGCAGAAGTAGAAGCTGTTACACTTCTATTCACCGCACTAACTATCCCTTGTGTCACGGTTCTTGATAAATCAAGACCAAGCGGATTTCCAATAGCCCATACAGGATCACCAGGTCGAAGAGTAGTTGAGTCCCCAAAATGTATCACATCTGTAACATCTTTTGAATCGATTTTTAATACAGCTAGATCTGTTAGTGCGTCCGACCCAATTAATTTTGCTTCCACCTTTTTACCGTCATAAAGGGAGATTTCAACTTTTGAAGCCCCTTCAATAACATGATTATTGGTTACGATATAAGCGGTGTCCCCCTCTTTTTTAAAAATAATTCCAGATCCAGATCCTTTTTGAACAGTCTGTGAGCTTTGGGAATAGAAATCATTTTGTTTTTGATAATTCACGATTCCTACAACCGCTTTTGATGCTTGCTCTACGATATCCGCAATTGAAGAATTCGCTGGTGCTGCTGTTGGCTGAGTTTTAACATTGGATGAGCCTGATGTTTTTTCTTGATTACTAACAGCAGCATTCTGCTGTTCAATTTTTTGATATTGCTCTTTAAAATAATCCGTATGGGGAAATGCAAACAATGTTATACTTGATCCTAATATTCCAGATGCAAGAATAGCAGCAAAGCCTTTTAAATTGCCTTTTTTTCTTTGCTTGTTCTCTCTTGACATGACGGTTCCTTCATCAATTGGAACGGTCTCCTTCTCATTCATTTTATCACCTATGACTGGCTCTTCTTCCCGCTCTTCACTCATTCGATGCTCCTCCATTTCGTTTTCTACATGGTCAATCATGTCTTTCATATCCGTCGCTTTATTATTTACACTTTCGTCTATATTGTTAAGCTCTTTTCTATTCATTTCATCCATGATAAAGGCCTCCTTTATATCTTTCCCTGTCATTATCATAGCTCTAAGTTATTACCAAATTATGAACAAACTTTTAATAGTTCAGGAAAGAAATATTGAAAATTAGTGAAATAGGACCTTCCAGATCGGAGGTCCTATTTCATTATTCATAAGTATGTAAACTAGTTGGGAATGGAAATCGAATGACAAATTTTGTTCCTTGTTCTTTTTGACTTGTGACTTCAATTTCCCCATTGTGGAGCTGAACTAATTTTTTTACAATCGACAATCCTAGACCAAACTCACCATAAGGATTGCTTGTCCTGGAAATATCAGCTTTATAAAACCTTTTCCAAATGTTTTCAATTTCTTTCGGTTCGATTCCAATACCAGTATCTTCAATTTCAATGATGGTTTCTTTATAGCTTGCCATACCACGCAACCAGATTGTTCCATTTTTTGTGAATTGAATACTATTCTTCGTAATATTGATTAAAATCTGTACCAATCTGTCATAATCTGCATAGACAATTATATTCTCATCTACTTCTACGATGAGCTTCGTCCGCTGATCCTCAGCTTGCAAAAATAATTGCTCTTTAATAATTTCTAATACTTCCATGACCTGAATATTTTCTTTGTTTAATGTAATTTGATTTGAACGAATTTTATCATAATCTAAGTTCTCATTTACTAAACGTATTAATCTTTTTGTTTCATGACTGACTAAACGCATTCCCTTTTCTTTTTCTTCTTCAGGAATCATATTGTTTCTCAACCCTTCAATTACGCCACTAATGGTTGTCAAGGGGGTTCGAAGCTCGTGAGAAACATCAGACATGAATTGTCTCCTTCTATTCTCTAAACTTTCAATTTCTTCCATCGATGAATGAAGCTTTACTACCATATGATTAAAATCATTCGCTAATTCACCAATTTCATCAAAATCAGAAGCCGGCACATGAACCGTAAAATCTCCAGAAGATACAAGAGAAGCCGCTTCTTGAATTTTCTTGATTCTATTGACATGAATTCTAGATAAAAGCCAGCTGAGTAAAAGCGATACAGATAGAGCAATAATCACTGTATAGAATAAAAATTTGTTAATCTCCGATATCATTTCTCTAGATCCACTAATTGGAGAAAATAAAAAAATCCCTCCTACGAATTCACCATCAGACACATATGGCATCGCAACAAAAGTTACCTCTTGATCAAATCGTCTAATATCTTGCCTAATGACGACTGTTTGACCATTTTTAATTTGCTTCCATATACGTTCCCATTCCTCTGCCGTCGTATCAATTTTAGGGAATTTCCCAACTGGCAAGATCGGCAGTAACCTTCCATTTTCATCAAATATAACAAAGTGTATCTTTCTACCATCTAATACATTGTAATATTGCAGCAATACATCTCTCTGTCGGAATTGATTGAGCTGCATATCCTTCCATATGTGCCCACCATACTGCTCCAATTCCTCAACTTTATTTTGATACACCTGTGTTTCCACATAGTAAGCGAATAATAGGCTTAGTACTAAAAAAGCTACAATGATGACACTGATATGACTAATGAATTGCTGATAGATATATTTCATTCTCATTTTCTTCCACCATCTTATTCAATTTATTACCTACATAAAGAGCCTAGAAGATATTGCCCTCATACTCATTAAAACGAATGAAGAGCTGATTGGCAACACATTCAAAAGATTTCTCATTTTATTAATGTCTGTGAAATAGTTTGGTCATACTTTTTTCAAATTTATTAAATAAGCTTGTTAACATCAAGATTTCATTTTTGCAAATAAGGAGAGTGTGTATGAATTTTTTAAAGCGATCGTTTCTGAATGTTAAAGCTCGAAAAGGGAAAAGTTTATTACAAATTTTTATTTTTTCAGTGATTTGTATTTTAGTATTATCTGGTCTTTCTATTCAATCAGCTGCAGAAAAAGCTAGTGATTTAGCAAGACAAAAGCTCGGTGGAGATGTTACGTTACAAGTTGATATGGAAAAAATGAGAGAAAAAATGCAGAGTTCAGGCTCACAGCTACGATTTGGGCGTGAACCTATTCCTGTCAAATCGGCGGAAGAACTTCTGTCTTACTCTCAATTAAAAGGGTACAACTTTTATTCTTCTACTTTAGGGAAAGCCAATAGCTTTAATCCAATTGAAAATGAAACATCGGGTACAGAGGAAAATACAAATCAATCAAATACCGGTCAACCTGATGGAGGTAGAATGCCAGGCGGGATAGCAAATGCAGATGTAAGCATTCAAGGGGTTTCTTTTACCGACTCTGTACAAGAGTTTTTAGACGGTAATTCCAGCATAACGGATGGGAATCATATTACAGACAATGATTTAAATTCAAATGTTGCTCTTGTTGAAAAAACGTTAGCAGAAGAAAATAATTTAAAAATAGGGGATACCATAAACGTATCCTCTGCAAGGGATGAGAGTACTTCAGCAGAATTAAAAATTGTTGGGATCTATGAAACGTCTTCTTCAGGTGATGACCAAGCCATGAATTTTACTGCAATGAATCCCTACAATAAGATTTATGTTCCATACACCGTTGCGAATACGTTAAAAGGGACAGATTACAAAGACACGATAGATAATGCGGTTTATTATATGAAGGACCCTGCTAAAATGGATAGCTTTGTTTCTGAAGCAAAGAAAAATAGCAGCATTGATTTTAATACTTTTAAACTGGATGCAAATGATCAGTTATACCAACAAATGATGGGCCCGATTCAAAATGTCGCCTCTTTCTCTAAAAATGTGGTCTACTTAGTAACCATTGCAGGAGCGATCATACTTGGATTAATTGTCATGATGTCTATCCGGGAAAGAAAATATGAAATGGGTGTTTTGCTTGCGATTGGGGAAAAACGCTGGAAACTTATTGGCCAATTTATTACTGAAATTTTAATGGTCGCTGTTATCGCTCTTGGGATTGCAACGGTTAGTGGAAAGGTCGTTGCCGATAAAATAGGCGATCAACTATTAAGCCAAGAGCTGACCGCACAAACTAATGAATCTGCCTCATCTCCTGCATCATTCGGTGGTCCTGGAATGGGATTTGGAAGAGGGATGCAAGGAATGCTGGGAATGCGAGTACAACAGCAAGTTGATCCTGTCGACGATCTGCAAATCGAGGTGACATCTCATGATCTGGGCATGTTGTCCTTAATCGGGTTTCTAATCGCCGTACTATCTGCTTTACTGCCATCTTTATCTGTTCTGCGTTTACAGCCAAAAACCATTTTAACAAAACAAGATTAAGAGAGGGAGATTACATGAGTACTTTACTAGAATTTCAAAACGTTAACTACTGGTATAAACATGAAAATAAGAAACACGAGATCTTAAAGGATATCAATATCACTTTTGATAAAGGAAAGTTTTATACTGTTGTTGGTCCCTCAGGATCCGGTAAAACAACTTTTCTCTCACTGGCAAGTGCATTAGATATACCGAAAGAGGGCAGTATCCTATATGCTAAAAAAGATATAAAAAGAATTGGTTTAACAAAATTTCGAAATAGGTATGTATCGATTGTTTTTCAGTCGTATAATCTCCTTCCATATATGACAGCATTACAAAATATCATAACCGCTATGGAGATTACTCATTCATCACATAAAAATAAAAAAGCGTTTGCTTTAGAAATACTTGAAAAAGTAGGGATATCCGATAAGCAAGCAAGACAGAAGGTTTTAACGTTAAGTGGAGGACAGCAGCAACGTGTTTCGATCGCCCGTGCCTTATGCTGTGATGCAGAATTGATTGTAGCAGATGAGCCAACCGGCAACCTCGATGAAGATACTGCCAGAGAAATCGTTAGGCTGTTTCAAGATTTAGCTCACAAGGAAAATAAGTGTGTGATTGTTGTTACTCATGATCCGCAAATTGCGGAAATATCCGATATTACTGTAAAGCTATCAAAAGGAAACTTTACTATTTCTAATAAATTGAATCCTACCATGGTATAATATGAATAAGGGACTGATTTTTCAGTCCCTTTTACATTTAACCCTCGTTAACGGGCAGTTATCCCCAGCTAGTTACGACTACTGCTGAGTTCTAGCCCTGTAATTGTCTTATTGAGAAACATTAATTTTATTCTAGTGAAGATGGGTTCACTAGATCAAAATTATAAAAGCTGCTCATCATTTTCCATCCAATAAATTAAACAAGCCACCGGCAATGCTGCCTTCATCCTTTGTTCCGCCACCTTGAGGCATCGCAGCAAACACACGACTTGCTAAACGGCTGAATGGAAGAGATTGAATCCACACTGAACCTGGTCCTCTTAATGTTGCGAAAAACAGTCCTTCTCCTCCAAACAAAGCTGTTTTGATCCCTTTAACAAATTCAATATCATAGTTAACATCCTTTGTCATCGCGACTAAACAGCCTGTATCAATTCGAAGCACTTGACCTGGAAGGAGATCTTTTTTAATAATCGTTCCGCCTGCATGTACAAAAGCCATGCCATCTCCTTCAAGCTTTTGCATAATAAAGCCTTCTCCACCAAAGAAGCCTGCCCCAATTTTCCGTTGAAATTCCACTCCGATTGTTACACCTTTTGCCGCAGCGAGAAAGGCATCCTTTTGGCAAATCACTTTGCCACCTAATGTACTCAGATCCATGGGAATGATTTTACCAGGATATGGTGATGCGAAGGAAACATGCTTTTTTCCTTGTCCTTTGTTCGTAAAGGTCGTCATAAACAAGCTTTCGCCAGTTAGCATGCGTTTTCCTGCACTAAAAAGCTTGCCCATTAACCCTCCTGATGATGAACCTCCGTCTCCGAAAATCGTCTCCATATGTATGCCATCTTCCATCATCATCAATCCGCCAGCTTCTGCAACCACTGTCTCATTTGGATCTAATTCTACTTCTACAAATTGCATATCATCGCCATAAATTTTGTAATCTATTTCATGATTGTTCATTGGTAACCCTCCATATATGCATTGTGATGTAAGTCCATAAACCTATTTTATTCGATTTTTTCTATTTAAGCTAATTTTGTATAAAAAATATTAGCACCCTTCAACACTTAAAAAATCGTTCTATGACTAAAGTCAACAGAACGATTAATATGTATTCACTAAATAATTATTTACTAGCTTCCCAATTTGCCTGATGGTCTCTCTGCCATCTTCTTGGGCGGAAAGCTGATCAATTAACACAGCCATATACACTGTTATTCCATTATATTGAATAATAGCACAATCATGCTCTATTCCTTCAAGCTCCCCCGTTTTATTAGCAATCCATCCCTTTTCAAGATTCATGTAAGCTGGAAGTTTCTCTTTAAATTGCTGCTTTCGCATCATCGACAGAATCTCTTCCTTACTCTCTTTAGATAATAAGCTCCCTTTATAAATCTCTTTTAAGCATGTTCCTATATTAACTGCACTCGTCCAATTATCTTTCCCTAATTTAATCGCATCTAGATCCATCATTTTCCGATTCAATCTCGTACTAGTCAGATTTAATGCTTTAATGCATTGATTAATCTCATGCCATCCGATAAGGTCAATTAATTGATTTGTTGCCGTATTATCAGAAACAATAATCATTAACGTCATCAAATCATGGATAGTAAAAGAAGCTTTGCTAGATAAAGAAAATAGCACACCTGCTCCACCGACTTTTTCTTCCTTTGAAATCGAAACTAACTGCTCTACGTCTAATTTTCCCTCTTCTTTTTGACGAAAAGCTTCTATTAAGATAGGTACTTTAATCAGACTAGCAGCAGGATAAGCTTGTTTACTATTTATTTCAATAATTTCTTTATCCATTTCAATCCATATACTCACTCGCCCTTGGCACTTCTTTACATGATCATTTATATTACTCTTGAATTTGTCAATATCCATTTTTCACTTCCCAAGAGCAGATATTTTTTTACGTTGATCTGTCTTATCTCAACCATATAAATGACAAGCAACAAAGTGGTTGGTTTTAATTTCTTGCCACTCTGGTTTCTTCTTTGCGCATGTATTCATTACATATGGACACCTTGTTCTAAATACACAACCACTTGGCGGGTTCAGAGGGCTTGGCAAATCACCTTTTAAAATGATCCGCTCACGCTTATCCTCGATATCAGGGTCAGGAATCGGAATCGCAGACAATAATGCTTGTGTATAAGGATGAAGGGGGTTCTTATACAATTCTTTACTTTCGGTTAGCTCTACCATATTTCCTAAATACATCACACCGATTCGATCACTTATTTGCTTAACCATCGATAAGTCATGGGCAATAAATAAGTAGGTTAGCCCTTTTTCTTTTTGCAGTCTTTTCAGTAGATTTACCACCTGTGCCTGTACAGACACATCTAATGCCGAAATAGGCTCGTCCGCAATAATAAATTCAGGATCTAATGCAAGTGCACGAGCAATACCAATTCGTTGCCGTTGTCCGCCACTGAATTCATGAGGGTAACGGTTAGCATGTACACCGTTTAATCCGACAGCCTCAAGTAATTCAACAACTCGTTCTAATTGGTCTTTTTTATTTTTATAAAGACCATGAACTTCCATCGGCTCTGCAATGATTTCTCTCACTGTTGAACGAGGGTTTAACGAAGCGTAAGGATCCTGAAAAATCATTTGCATTTTCCTGTGAAAAGAAAATTTTTCTTTATCATTTAAAGTGTGGACGTTTTTCCCCTGATACAGAACCTCCCCTTCTGTCTGGTCATACAAACCAATAATTGTTCGTCCTGTTGTAGATTTACCACAGCCGGATTCCCCTACAATCCCGAAGGTCTCTCCTTTGTTTATGTGAAAGGAGACGTCATGAACTGCCTGGAGTGTTTCATCCTTCCCTAGGAAGAAAAATTTCGATAAATGCTTTACTTCTAATAGTTTTTTATTTTCCATTTTTCCCCTCCATCTCTTGCCAATAACGTCTTGCTTCACATAGCTCCGTTTCATAATCGGTTCCTGCTAATGAAATGATTTCAACTGCTTTTCCCGTTTTAGGAGCATGAATCATTTTTCCATTTCCATAATAAATTCCTACATGATGGATCCGCCCTTTTCCTTCCTCGTAAGCAAAAAAGAGTAAATCGCCTGGCATTATTTCAGTTAACTGAATTTTTTCCCCTTGAACGGCTTGCTCATGAGCATCTCTTGGAATTACATAGCCATTTGCTTTACACATCGAATAAGAAAAACCAGAGCAATCATAGCCAAATCCGCTTACTCCTCCCCAAAGATATGGCAACTGAAGAAATTGTTCACCATTTGAGACAATATTTTCACCAGATCCTTTAGGAATCGCATTCAAGGATGAGAAGATAGATGCATCTTCTTTTTTTATTACCCCAGCTCCTGTAGGCGTTTGAACCTTGATCCCATCTTTTAGATCTTCTATTAATGGAAGAACTGTTTGAAAGCTTATTTCAAGTGTTTGATCAGAATCTAAATGATGCAAAATAGCTGTATTACTTTTAATCCTGGCAACAGGAGACTGATCTATCGTCCAGCTTGAAAGCTGGATTAACTGACACTTTGGCATCCAACCAGGATAGCCGTGTTCATCTTTTGATGAAGGCTGCTCTAAGACTAATACTTTTGCCCATTCTCCCATCTCTTCAACAACCAATACTTCCTGACCATAAAGCACTTGTGTTTGGACAAGATTTTGATGGCAGAGGGCTAAACGATTTTCATAATCTAACGCATTTAGCCACTCTCTTATTCTTACAGGATAACAAATTGCAGCTTGGTCCATCTCTCTCGCAGATTGATAGGATGTCCATATGGTTGCAACTGACACATTCACAAGCCATTTCTGATGTTTACTCATATGGGGACCCTCCTTTCATCAACATATACATCCTTTATTCCAAGGCCAGCTGTATTGGGTAAAGTAATTTTTCTTCCATTATAATCTATGCCGCCTTCAATCGTTTCCTTTGCCAGCATTAAAGGAGCGTCAAAGTCATAGCGAGTAATATTCTTTTTACTAGCTGCAAAATGAGCAGCCGCTGTAATACCCAGTCTCGTTTCAATCATGCTTCCTACCATGCATTCAACCCCTGAAACCTCAGCTAGCTGATTGATGATCTGCCCCTGATAAATGCCGCCAGATTTCATTAGCTTAATATTGATAAGATCGGCACTTCTCGTCTTTAATACTTCATAAGCTTGCTTCGGTGTAAAAACAGCTTCGTCAGCCATAATCAAAGTATCGACTGCATCCGTTACTTGCTTTAATCCTTCAATATTATCAGCTTTTACTGGCTGCTCTACGAGCTCGACATTTAAAAGTAAATCTTCTATTTTTCTTATCACTTGAATAGCTTCCTTTGGCTTCCAGCCTTGATTCGCATCAAGACGAATTTTAATATCCATTCCAACTCGTTTTCTGATTTCTTTAATTCTTTCAATATCCGTATGGATATCATGCTTGCCTACTTTCACCTTCAATACATTGAATCCTTTTTGGATATAGGATACGGCGTCCTCTCCCATCTCTTCTGGACCATTCACACTTACTGTATAATCTGTTTCTAATTCTTGTTTATGTCCACCTAACAACTGATATAAAGGCAGCTTACAAAATTGTGAAAGGCAATCATAAAGAGCCATATCAACAGCCGCTTTTGCACTTGAATTTCCAATCAATATCGATTGAATCCCTTGAAAAATTTCTTCGTAGTTTAGTAGAAAACGATTTATTAAAAAAGGCTTAAGAACATGATGAATCGCTGATTCAATGCTTTGAAGACTATCACCTGTAATCACAACCGTAGGCGGTGCTTCGCCCCAGCCAACAATGCCGTTATCACAAATAACCTTCACATAAATCGATTCTGCAACTTTCACGGTTCTTAATGCGGTTTTAAATGGTTTTATGAGAGGGACAGACACCCGATAGGTTTCAATTTTATTTATTTTCAATTGTGGATCACCCTTATGCCTATTTCTATTATTGCGTTATATCTCCAACAGATCATGAAATTGATTAACCTTCCATTCTTAAAACTCTATTCTCGTGTAAGTGTAGTCTATTGAATGCCGCTTTCTATAATAAATTGTTTTGAGAACGTGCTTAACTTTCCATTAGCTCCAAAAGGAATGGCGATATTGGGTGAACAATGACCTATTTTGAACCCCTTTAAAGCTGGTTTTTGAGCTAAATGCATATAATGATCAATTACCTCTTCAAGTGTTAGGGAAGGCTTTCTTTTGATAGGATGACAGTTATGAAAATCCCCAATGATGATTCCAGCTGCATCTGTGAGCTTCCCTGCCAAAAATAGGTGGTTCATCATCCCATCTACTCTATACGGTTCCTCATCAATATCTTCAATAAGCAGTAATTTACCTTTTGTGTCTATTTCAAATGGAGTACCAAGTGTGCTGACTAATAAGGAGAGATTCCCTCCTGTAATGAGCCCTTCCGCTTCCCCATCAACAAGCGATTCCAAAGGAGAAATTTGCTCATCATAGACAATTTGATGATGATCAAACAACTGCTTAAACATTTGTTTTGAAAGGGGGTCAACCTCTTCCTTTCCAATATCAGAAGCAAGCATTGGACCATGAAAAGTGATTAGCTTTGTCTTTTTGAAAATGGCTGTATGTAAAAATGTAATATCGCTGTATCCCCAAAAAATTTTAGGATGATTCTTGATAAGATCATAGTCTATCATGGAGGCAATACGACCTGTACCATATCCGCCGCATGCACAAATAATCGCCTTCACCTCTGGATCAAGAAACATTTGGTGTAAATCATCTAGTCTCTCTTGATCTTTACCAGCTAAATAGCCGTATACATTCGAAAGATTCTTTCCAAACTTCACTTTTAAGCCAAGCTCATCCAAAAAGGAAAGCGATCTTTTTAGATTTTCCTGATTAGGTGGACTCGCTGGAGCAATAATTCCAACTGTATCGCCTTTTTGAAGTCTTTCTGGCTTAATGATCATGTGTGATACACTCCTTAAAAAATCATTTTTTCCCCTCACTCTTTATTTATGAAATGAAAGGAAAAATGATCATTTATTTTTAGCAAAAAGAGATGTTCAAACGAACACCTCTTTTCTAAGAAATGCGCAAGGCGCCTGTCTATCGGTGACAAGCATAAGACGAACTGGCGGGAAAGGTGCTCTTTACCTTTCTCGCCAGTTTGGCTAGACCATAGAGCCGATGGCGCCTGGAGCTAGACACCAATCTACCTTCAAAAAATTTCTACTTTTCTTTATTAGCAAGATGACCTACTTTTTATCTGCCCATTTTAATTCTAAGTAGCCTACCGGATGACGGATAATACCAGATACAGCATCATTTTGCAGATACGGTTGATTGTAAAAATGAATCGGGATAATTGGAGCATCGTCAAAAAGAAGCTTTTCTGCTTTATACATCATTTGATAACGCTTTGTTTCATCTGATTCATTTTTTGCATCTTTAATGAGCTGGTCATATTCTGCATTACTCCAGCCAGTACGGTTCATCGATTGGCCTGTTTGAAAGCCTTCTAAGAAATTAATTGGGTCCGCGTAATCAAATAAGAAGGAGCTTCGAGATAATTGGAATTTTAAAGCCTTTTGATCTTGAGCAAAGACGTTTAGTTCCATATTCGCCAGCTTTACATCTACACCGAGATTTTCTTTGAACATTTGTTGAAGGGCTTCAGCAATTTTTTTGTGTCTGTCGTCTGTACTATAAGTTAAAGTGACTTCAGGAAGCTCTTTATAGCCTTCTTCCTCCATCCCTTTTTTAAGCAAAGCTTTTGCTTCTGTTGCATCTGTTTTTATAAGGTCCCCACTAACTTTTCTAAAATCTTTTCCAGATGGATCATTGAATCCAGGAGAAATCAAACCATGTGCTGCTTTTTCTTTATTTTTCGTTACATAGTCAACCATTTGCTTTTGATCAACTGCCATTGCAAATGCCTTGCGAATATTCTTATTTTGGAAAGGCTCTTTTGTCACGTTAAAACGGTAAAAATAAAGTCCTGCTTGATCCTCAACTTTTACTTTTCCTTCGCTATACAGCTTTTCGCTTAAATCGGCCGGTACATCTGAAGAATCAAGCTCTCCTCTTTGATACATTTGATACTCGGTATTTGTATCATCAACCATATCCCAATGTACTTTATCTAGCTTCACATTCTTTTTATCCCAATATTGATCATTTTTAACAAAAAGCATTTCACTATCATGTTTCCACTCTTTTAAGTTAAATGGACCATTTCCGACAAAAGAGTCTGCTTCTGCAAACCAATTTGGATTTGCTTTTGCTACTTTTTCATTGATAGGGAAAAAAGCTGGATTTGTGATTACACTTAAGAAGTAAGCTTGAGGGCTTGTTAACGTTACTTCAAATGTTTTATCATCAACTGCCTTCACCTTTACATCATCCGCAGAGCCTTCGCCATTATTATAAGCTTCTCCGCCTTCAATAAAGTAGCCTAAAAAAGCAGCTGCTGAACCTGTTTCAGGATCTAAAAGTCTTTTCCATGCATATACAAAATCGTTTGCTGTTACATCATCGCCATTCGACCATTTAGCATTTTTACGAATTTGGAATGTATATACTTTACCGTCATCTGATACCTTCCACTTTTCAGCTGTAGCAGCTTCTGGCTCATTTTTGGCATTCAAGCGAGTTAAGCCTTCCATTAAGTTGTTTAACGAATTCCATGAAACGGAATCGAATCCAATAGGCGGATCATAAGAAGTTGGCTCAGATCCATTGTTGAGATTTAATATTTTTTCTCCGCTATCCTTATCCTTAGAATCGCTTCCTGTGCTTTCTTTAGCTGTACAAGCAGCAAGAACAAATATTAATAATGCTGATATTACTAAACTTAAAAGCTTTTTCATCATTTCCCCCTCTTTCATTTTTAAAAATTAATTTATTTTATCGTCCTCTAATTTCCTTTTCAGAAAAAAATCGGACCATAAAGTCGAGCTTTTTATACATTTCTTTTACTTGATTTGCTGGTAAACACTTTGTGCTCTTTTATCTAGCAGCCAGCAATCAACTTGATGCTCCTTGCTTATATATGTTTTATAAGGATACATTCTTTCACAAACTTCCATCGCATACTTACACCGAGCGGTAAAAGGACAGCCGATTGGAGGTGAAAATAAATCTGGCGGGGAGCCTTCAATCGGGATAAGCTCATCCATCTCTAAATCTAGTCGTGGAACAGACTGGAGTAAGCCTTTCGTATAGGGATGCTGAGGCTCATAAAAAATCTCTCTTCTCGTCCCTGCCTCGATAATTTTCCCAGCATACATGACCGCAATTCGATCCGCTACCTGTGCAACAACTCCTAAATCATGGGTGATTAGGATAATTGATACGTCTGTTTTTTTCTGAATCTCTTTAAATAGTTCTAATATTTGCGCTTGAATGGTTACATCTAATGCTGTTGTTGGCTCATCAGCAATTAATACATCAGGTTCACAGACGAGAGCCATTGCAATGACAATTCGTTGCCTCATCCCTCCGCTAAATTGATGCGGATACTGTTTCAGTCTAACTTCTGGACTCGGAATCCCTACCAGCTCTAGCATATGAAGGGCTTGTTCCCTTGCTTCTTCCTTATGTATTTTTTTATGCTGTATAATTCCTTCTGTAATCTGATCACCAATCGTTAAGGTGGGGTTTAAAGCTGTCATCGGGTCCTGGGAGATCATCGAAATTTTTGCCCCTCTTAACTTTCTCATTTGAGGTTCCTTTACCTTCGTTAAATCATACCCATTAAATAAAACCGATCCAGCTGTAATATTTCCTGGCGGTTCTGGGATCAGCCTCATGATGCTCTGCGATGTAACACTTTTGCCGCAGCCTGACTCACCTACTATGGCAAGCGTCTCACCTTTGTATAGGTCAAAACTTACTCCCCTAACTGCCTTTACTTCTCCCCCATATGTAGAAAAAGAAACATGAAGATTCTTTACTTCTAGCACTTTATCCATAATCATCACCTCCTTAGCTTAGGATCAAGAGCATCTTGAAGTCCGTCACCGAGTACGTTAAATGCAAACATCGTTAAAGAAATAAAGAGAGCTGGAAAAAAAAGACGCCACCATTGTCCTGTTAAAATAGCGGATAACCCATCACTTGTCATGACTCCCCAGCTTGCAAAGGGTGATTGAATCCCTAAGCCTAGAAAACTTAAAAAAGCTTCCGCAAAAATGGCAGATGGAACGGTCAGTGTCATTTGAACAATGATAGGACCCATTGTATTTGGGAGTAAATTTTTTCTAAGAATTCGGGATGTTTTTGTACCAAATGTTTTCGATGCGAGAATAAATTCATAATTTTTCATTTGCAGCACCTGCCCCCGAACAATACGTGCCATTCCAACCCAGCCAGTGACAGAAAGAGCAACAATTATAGTCGTTAATCCGGCTCCCATTACAACCATTAATAAAATGACCACTAGGAGATACGGAAGACCATAAAGGACCTCGACAATACGCATTAAAATATTGTCTGTTTTTCCACCTTTATACCCGGCGATACCTCCATATATCACGCCAATGACAAAATCGATCAGTGCAGCAATGATACCTACTGTTAAAGAGATGCGTGCTCCATACCATGTTCTTGTAAAAATATCTCTCCCTAGCTCATCCGTTCCAAACCAATAGGTAGAAGAAGGAGGCAAATTTTGCTTCATAAGAGACTGACCTCCAACGGTATGAGGAGAAATGATCGGACCTATGATCGCCATTACTGCTAGGAAAATAAGAAAAATAAGTCCTGAGATTGCTAGCTTATTTTTTAGCAAATGATGCCATGTATCCTGCCAATAAGAAAGACTTGGTCTAACAACGGCTTCGGCATCTTTCTTATCCTTATTAATCGGAACAAACCATTCATCTGGAATGTCAACTATTGAATTCATCTCTTGTTTTTCCAGCCCCATAATCAACCCTCCTTCTTATATAGTTTAATTCGTGGATCGAGTATGCCATAAGCAATATCGACCAAAAATAGCATGATAATGAGAAATGTACTGTAAAAAACAGTTGTACCCATAATGACTGGGTAATCGCGGTTATTTATGCTTTCAACAAAGTATTTTCCCATTCCAGGAATAGCGAATATTTTTTCAATGACAAATGTTCCTGTTAGAATACTAGCTGCTAGAGCACCTAATAATGTCACGACGGGTAATAACGCATTTCGCAGAGCATGCTTAAAGACAATTTTTACAGGAGTTAATCCTTTTGCCCTAGCTGTCTTAATATAGTCTTGAGTCAAAACTTCCAGCATGCTTGTCCTTGTTAAACGAGCAATAATGGCCATTGGACCAGTGGCAAGAGCAATGGTCGGCAAGACCATATGCTTCCAGCTCGTCCATGTAGCTGCCGGAAAAATAGGCCAATTTACGGCAAATTGTTGAATCAAGAAGGTCGCCATGACAAAATTCGGAATCGAAATACCTAAAACGGCAATCGTCATGGCCAAATAGTCAATAATACCATTATGTTTTAATGCCGCGATGATCCCTAGAATGATTCCGGAAACGATTGCGACAACCAATGTCACCATCCCAAGTTCAAAGGAAACTGGAAAACCTCTTCCCAGCATGTCATTCACTGTTTGAGAGGATTGTTTAATCGATGGACCGAAATCAAATGTTAGGGCTGATTTCATGTACAGGAGGTATTGAATATACAATGGTTCATCTAGATGATAGTAGGACATTAAGTTCCTTTGCACTGTTTCATTTGTTGATCTCTCCTCGTTAAAAGGGGATCCAGGAATCCAATGCATTAAAAAAAATGTTAAAGTAATAATGATCCATAATGTTACAATCATGGCAAGGAGTCTTCTCATCAAATACGTTTTCATTCTCTCTCACCTTCTAACAAAATGTCGTTTTCATCGCTAATTCAGTCATCACAATCATCGCTTGATAAGCTTCTAAAATATTTTTTGCTTGAAAACGAACAATGGTTGTTCCTTCTTCTATTTCAGTACCAGGCATTAAATTTGCCCACTCCGCTTGCCCATAATTGGCAAATTCAATTCTAAGAACTGGATTTTCAGGTGGAGTTAAAGGTTTTACCTTCTCTTTATTTTCTAATGCTTCTATCACTTTTTCTTGGAGAAGCTTTCCTGCCTTTTCTGGTGTTAAAGATTTCGCAGCAGATCGAGAAACTGCTTCTTTGACGATAGCAGTCGTTACATTAGGAATAAGATCTTTTGCTTCCTTCGCTGCTTGGTCATCCCCTGCCACCATAATAACGGGCACTCCGTAATAGCCTGCAACATAAGCATTAAAGCCTAGTTCACCAACGACCACATCATTGATATACATATGACGTACGCCGTAAATCATCGAGTGAGACATTACCCCTTTCATCGATGCCCTGGAATGATAACCAATAAAGACCGCTCCAGAAAAAGTTTCATCTAATCCTTGAACCATTGAAAAAGGCTTAACATCCCCAGTAATAAGCTGAGTTTCTGGATGCAGCTTTTCAATTAAAAGATTATTCATTTTTGAATGACTATCATTGACGATGACCTCTGAACATCCATTTTGAAATGCAGCTTTTATGGCATAATTCGCTTCTTCTGTCATAATAAGGCGACTACGTTCATAGTTATACTTATGTGAGTCTACCTGAGTGTGATCAATCAATCCTGTAATTCCTTCCATGTCTACTGATAAGTAAAGTTTCATCTTTCATCCCCCTTTAAATTGGAAAACTATTATTTTATCATAATGTTATATTCCATAATTTACAATTGCAAGAAAAGCGTAAGCACCTTGTTCAGCCTTAGGCAACATAAGACGCAAGCCGCAGGAAATCCTGATCGACTTTCGGTTTCGGATTGTGGCTTATGATCCGAACGGCTAGGCGCTAAAGCTAGACACTCGTCGAAGTACAAAAATTTATACTTTCTTACCTTGTAAAATTAAAAAACCCAGCTGTTAGAAGGAGAATGTATCCTTTTCTAACAGCTAGGTTTCTTTTGCGTATAACAAAAAAAGCAGCTATTTACGTATATGTATTTGATTATATTTAAGATGCGCGTTTTTATAAGCAACCATTAAGGCTTTTTGTGATGATCCAAAATATCGATTTTCTATTTCGCTTAGTACAGGTTCTACATCTAAAATGGATTTACCTATAAAGATTGATCTTACAAATTGAGAAGTCAAGTTAATAGTGGATGAACATTCTGCGTCTAAGATCTGATTTGTTCCTTTGTCAATGACAAAAGCAATAAAGAATCCATTATATTTATGCATAATGGGATTATTGGAGGATGTTTTGCTTTCTCCAATAATATAAACCGTGTTTTGATGGAACATGAATGGTCCTCCTGTTAACACATGGATATTACATGAGGTATTTATGTTGTTACATAAATATTCATTGCAATGCTTGTGTTCTTAAGATAATTTTAATATAATATCTGCTTATTTGACAATATATTTTGCTATTTTTCGGAATATTTTTTTAATTCATATAATATTTGTGCATTAATCATACAAAAAAAAGCAAAATAATCATTGATTGAACGTTTTAGGTAGGAACAATTTGATGCTTACAATTCATCTATAATTGGGACAACTTTTCATATTCTTTAACACCTTGCTTCTTTTCAATAAAATTTTTCGGTACATTCCATTCATTATAACATCAGTCTCTTCGACAATTTTATACCTCTTCAAATATAATTCCTATATCTGTACCTAATAGCTTAATAAATGGTCGAATAATCTTTTTCCCAAATGAAAGTTTTTGATTTTTTGGAACAAATTTATCAAATATGATGATCCTTCCACCTTTACTGTTTACTCTCTCCTTATCTCAGACATTGCATTATTTGGATAATTTTAATAATGCCCTTTGGTTGAAGCTCCTTTGTTTCATCCGGTAAATTTATTTGCCTGTATCAAAACAGAACTTTAGTCACGTTATAACAAATACAACAAACTTCCTACAAAAAGTTCATAAAATATTCATATTTTTCTTTTAAGCTTATTTACAGCAATATAATTATTCTTTGATTAAGACTACTAAAACATGACAGGTAGAAGGAGGAAAAATCAATGTCTACGATTTCTAAAATTCTCGATTATAACAAGGCTTTTGTTGATCAAAACAGATATGAAGAGTTTCAGACTACAAAGTATCCAGATAAAAAAATAGTCATCCTCACCTGCATGGACACTCGTTTACTGGAATTGCTCCCGAAAGCAATGGGATTAAGAAACGGGGATGCAAAAATGATCAAAAACGCTGGAGCTGTTGTTTCCCATCCTTTTGGCAGTATTATGCGCAGCATCCTCGTCGCCATTTATGAACTGAAGGCTGAAGAAGTGTGTGTGATCGGTCATTACGGCTGTGGCATGATAGGCCTTCAGGCATCCTCTATTCTTGAAAAAGTAAAGCAGAATGAAACGGACGAGAATCGAATCGATACCCTTACAAACGCCGGGATTGATTTGGCCAAGTGGCTGACGGGTTTTCCATGTGTAGAAGAAAGTGTCGCTAACAGTGTCCGGTTAATTAAAAACCACCCTTTAAGTCCAAAAAATATACCTGTTCATGGGATGATTATCGATCCTGAAACAGGAAAATTGGATCTGGTAATCGATGGTTATAACGCTGTCGATTGGAACAGGTCTAACCTATCGAATCTCGAAAGCGGGGGGTATTTATAAATGATTGCCTCTAGCCGATTTAATGGATATAACATATTCCGGTTTCAGAAAGATGCAGTTTCTGGATTAATCGTTGGGATTGTAGCGATTCCTTTAGCGATGGCCTTTGCTATTGCTTCAGGGGTAAGACCCGAATATGGACTTTATACCACGATTATAGCCGGAATTTTGGTTTCATTGCTTGGCGGATCGAAATATCAAATTGCAGGTCCAACTGGAGCATTTGTCCCGGTCTTATTAGGAGTGGTGATGCAGTTTGGATATGAAAAATTGTTGATAGCGGGCTTCTTGGCAGGGATCATAATTTTTCTTTTGGGTGTATTCAAATTGGGGAGATTTATAAAATTTATCCCTCGTCCAGTTATCATCGGTTTTACCGCTGGAATTGCTGTGATTATCTTTTCTGGTCAGATTGCCAATTTCTTAGGACTTAGCAACTTAAAAAAAGAAGAAACATTTCTTTTAAACATGAAGGAAATTTTGTTAAGTCTCAATACAGTTAACGCTTACAGTGTTCTGATAGCTGTGATCAGTTTGTCGATTGTTATATTGGCGCCAAAATATATGCCGAAGATCCCTGGGGCACTTTTGGGATTGATTGTATCAACTTTAGTCGCTGCTTTTTTCTTCCCTAATAAAGTGGCAACTATTGGGTCGACCTATGGAGCGATTCCAAATAAATTACCGACCTTCGAGTTCCCGGAAATGACAGGAAATTTAGTAATTGAACTCCTTCCTGCAGCTTTCGTTATTGCGATGCTTGGAGGAATTGAATCTTTATTATCTGCATTAGTGGCAGATGGCATGACCAACAGTAAGCATAACAGTAATAAAGAACTGATTGGGCAAGGATTGGCTAATATGATTAGCCCTCTTTTTGGAGGAATCCCAGCTACAGGCGCCATCGCACGAACAGCAACAAATATTAAAAACGGTGCTGTTTCCCCTATATCTGGTATGATCCATGGGATTGTGGTATTACTAGTGTTAGTGATGTTAGCGCCATACGCTTCAGCGATTCCGTTAGCGAGTATGGCCCCTATTCTTATGTTTGTGGCATGGAACATGAGTGAGCGCAAAGAGGTTGCCCATATCTTAAAAACGAAAACCATGGATTCGTTCGTATTAATCGCTTCCTTCCTGTTAACAGTGCTTGTCGATCTAACAACAGGTGTAGGAGGAGGCATTATTTTAGCACTTCTAGCATTTGTTCGAAAAATGAGTGGTACGTTGAAAGTATCACAGGTATTGCCCGATCCAGCTGATAAACTAGTGAAACCAGAAATCGTGCAGCAAGGTTCCAACTGCCCACAAATTCACATTTATACATTAGATGGCCCTTTATTCTTTGGAACCACAGAACGGCTTGAAGAAGAACTGGAAAAAATTATTCGTTCGAAACCTCGAGTACTTCTATTAAGAATGAGCAAAGTTTCGTTCATTGATACCTCGGGAGAAGCACTCCTTACCAAAATCGTGAAGCAATTAAAAACTCAAAAACAACACGTCATGATATCTGGTATCCAACTGCAGCCAAAAGAATTACTTTGGACAACCGGGCTGCATAAAGAGATAGGAGAAAAACACTTTTTTGAACATACCGGGGATGCACTTAATTCTGCACTGGCACAATTAGAGACGAATAAGTGTATAGGATGTAAGCAGTTTGCTTTTAGGGAATGCTCCAAATTGTCTCTCCAACCAGTGAAAACAAAACGAATAAAAAAAGCACCTGCTGCTTCTACAACCTAACTGCATTTCAATCATAAGGTCAGAGATCCCAATGTTCACTTTCAATTATCGGTACAATTATGCTGTCATCTAAATGGGGTACCGCCACATGCCTATCAAGCTAACAACGTAAATTACTAAATAGAAATGACCATTGTTTCAAAACTAGCAAGTGATGGAAAAGTAGGTATGCAAAAAAAGCATATTAAAACACGTTTTTTTCACTAGGCAGCTTGTCTATGTTTCACCGTCGTTTCATACACAACCCCTAGAATATCAAAGACGGTCATCTTCTTATACCGATGACATTTACGATTGTTCTTTTTGAGCAGCAGATAAATGCGATGCAGAATTTTCAAAAGTTCTTCTGTGCCAACTGCTATCGCTTGAAACAGTAACGGAAAGTAACCTTTAATCATATAAATCGATTTGTATTCACTCAATTCCTGCTTTTTCTTTTCAAGCAGAAGCTGTCGCATTTGAAACATCGTAGAAGAACAGAGGAGAATGCCAATGAGTTGTCCATATAAATGGCACTCAAGGCGTTCTCTTTTAATATTTTTACATTTATCAATTTCAAAGAATGACTTCCACGTTTTAAATAAAATCTCAATCTGCCAACGAAGTAAATACAATGAATGCACAAAAAACGCCATCCTTTCTCGTAAACTTCTTACGATAAGCATAGCGTTTTTTCATTTTGAGGGTGTGATTTTAACTTCGCTTGATAGGCATGGTGGTTAATCCAATAAAAGCCCTGGTTATAAGTCAGGTTATATCATCATTTGGTATTGTATTTTGCACTATCACTAATCCCATTAATTATTTTTACTAGTAACCGTTGTCTAACGGGCGGTTTAGTCAATCATCACATATCCACTATTTTTTCTTGTTTCATTGCTGGATTAATTGTCATACTTAATATATTCCTTCTTTACCAGACTTTCTTTAACAGGTGAAAATCACTGTAAACGAAAAATAGCGAACTGGATCGGTGTCGCTATTCGCTATTTTTCGTTTATTTTTAAGGTCTACAAAAATTTTTTTCCTTCTAAGTTAAGTAAGTCTTAATTTATTTATATGTTAATAGATTGTACAGTGGAGGGGATATGAAAAAGCAAAAATAATTACTATAAAGTAATGCTAAAATCAACAGTGTCAAGCTCTTTAAATTAGGGTTTTATTACATCTCTCAAAGGGATAGTTTCTATATATATATGCTACCTGAAATCGGAAGTTAGTATCAAGCTAAGTAAACTTGGATTAGTACTTTTTTATCCAAAAGAAATCCCTCTTGTGTAGATAGTATGGTTTATTCCTACTGTCTATACAAGAGGGGAAGTATCAGATAACGATGGTTATTTAAATTCTTTAGTAATGATAACTATTACATATTAAATATCATTACATTTTCATATTGTAGTGGCTATGTCCTGAAGCCATTACCCAAATAGAACCTGCTACAATAATAAAGGCACAAATGAAGGCATAAATAATATTGATGGTTTGAACCTTTCCATCTTTCCCTTCATTCATATGCATAAACATAAATAATTGAAGACCTGCTTGAATTACAGCTAATGTTCCAATTATCCAAATAATTGCTGTTTTTGGCAATGAAGTTTTTAACGCTACTACTATTGCTCCAAAAGTTAAAATTAACGACAGCAGAAAACCAACGATGTGACTGATCGGAGATTTATGATTATTATTTGCCATGCGATCACACCATCCTTGCTAAATAAACGAATGTAAAGATAAAAATCCAAACAACATCAAGGAAATGCCAATACAAACCAATGATAAAGGTTTTACGAGCTGTCGTTGGCGTTAATCCTCTTTTGACTAATTGAATAATAATCAAAATAGCCCAGCCAATCCCCAAGCTAACGTGTGCTCCATGCGTACCTAATAGCACGAAAAAGCTAGATAAGAAGGCACTTCTTTGCATTGTTGCACCTTCATGAACATAATGAATAAACTCACTTACTTCCATGAAAATAAACCCAGCACCTAGCAATAATGTAATGACAAGCCAAGTAAGTAATCCTTTTAAATTATGGCGTCTCATTTCAAAGATTGCTAGACCGCAAGTAAAGCTACTTACCAATAGTAGCAACGTTTCAATTAGTACATCTTTTAATACGAAAATATCATCAGGAGTTGGTCCTCCCGCAAAACCGTTCTTTAATACTCCATGTACCCCGAACAATGTAGAGAATAAAACGATTTCTGCTCCTAAGAAAATCCAGAATCCTAAGATCGTCATTCTGTCTTGTTCCGTTTGATATTCTAATGGTAAAGATGTATCGACTTTTCCTGCCATTATTCTTCACCTCTCCATGCACGTTCCGTTTCCTTAATCTCGTCTACCTTAACATGATAGCCCTCATTATAATCAAAGGAACGAATTACTAATCCTGCAACAATTCCGAGTGTCGCAATTGCAGCTGGGATAAACCACTCAAATACAAGGAAGAAACCAACAATTCCAAACATCACACACATAAAGAATGGTACACCTGAATTGCTTGGCATATGAATTTCTTCAATTTCACTATCTTTTAGCTTCAAGCTTTCTTTATTTTTCTTCATGTGCCAGAAAGCGTCTAATGATTTAATTTCTGGTACTTTGGCAAAGTTATAATGCTGAACTGGTGATGCTGTATACCATTCAAGCGTTCTTGCATCCCATGGATCATGAGAAATGTTTCGATCTGCATAACGTGCACTCCAGTAAATGTTATAACAGAACACGGCAAAGCCAGCAGCTAAAATGACTGATCCAATAGCGGAAAGTAAGAACAGGCTTGAAAATCCTGATTCAGCTGAGAATGTGTACGCACGTCTTACCGCTCCTTTTAATCCTAAGAAGAACATTGGGAAGAACGTAACATTAAATCCGATCGTGAATAACCAGAAATGCCATTTTCCTAGTTTTTCATTCAACATATGACCGAACATTTTTGGCCACCAATAATACAAGCCAGCAAATACCGCAAATACAACCCCTGGAATTAGTACATAATGGAAATGTGCTACCAAGAACAACGTATTATGATATTGAAAATCTGCTGCTGCCATCGCAAGCATAACCCCTGTTACCCCACCAATGATAAAGCAAGGAACAAAAGCTAATGACCATAACATAGCGGTTGTAAACTCAATGCGCCCTTTTCTCATCGTAAAGAGCCAGTTAAATATTTTAACCCCTGTTGGCACTGCAATTAGCATCGTTGTAATAGAGAACACTGAGTTAACAGCCGGTCCTGTCCCCATTGTAAAGAAATGGTGAACCCAAACAATCATACTTAAAAATGCAATTCCAACAATCGAAGCGATCATGGATGAATAGCCATAAAGGGTTTTTTTCGAAAAAGTTGAAATGACTTCTGAGAACATACCAAACGCTGGAAGGACAACAATGTAAACCTCTGGATGCCCCCATAACCAGAATAGATTAGCCCATAGCATATCTAGTCCGTCGCCTGATAAGGTAAAGAAGTGCGTGCCAAACATACGGTCAAATGTCATTAATGCTAAAGCAACTGTAATGATTGGAAATGCTGCTACAATGATAATTGCCGTAATTAAAATCGTCCAAGTGAACATTGGCATTCTCATCAATGTCATGCCTTTTGCTCTCATTTTTAGGATCGTCACAATGAAGTTAATCCCAGTCATCAATGTCCCAATCCCGGCAATTTGAATCGCAATCGCATAATAATTATTACCGATCCCCGGACTAAACTCTTTACCAGCTAGTGGAAAATAAGCTGTCCATCCTGCGTCAGGTGATCCTCCGATAACGAAGGAAATATTAAATAACATAGCTCCACTGAAAAACAACCAAAAGCTTAATGCATTTAATTGAGGAAATGCTACGTCTCTTGCTCCAATTTGAAGAGGAACAACAACGTTCATGAGCCCGATTAATAATGGCATAGCCATAAAAAGAATCATAACAACACCGTGAGTAGTAAAAATCTCATTATAGTGCTGTGCATCGAGAAACTTCATTTCAGGCCTTGCTGTTTGTGCTTTCATAAGCAAGCCATCCATTCCACCACGGAAGAACATAAGTACTCCAGCTAGAATGTACATAATTCCAATTCGTTTATGATCAACAGTCGTTAACCATTCTTTCCATAAATAGTTCCACTTTTTAAAATAAGTGATTCCACCAAAAAGAGCAATTGTAGTTAGCGCAATGGCAATTTGCGATCCAATAATTAATGGATCTCCATTAAGCATAAAAAATTCTTTTAAGAACTCATTAGTGCCCATCATGTTCACCCCCATGTGAGTCTTTTTGATCCATATTCTCATGATTCATTTCATCATGATTCATATTTTGATCTTCTTCGTCAAATATTTTCCCTTGATAACCATGTGTTTTGTACATTTTAGGATTTAAGTAAAGTTCAGAATTGTGATCAGCATGGTCAATCCATTCTAGGTGAGTATTTGAGTAAGATAAGCGCCCTAAGTGAGTTGGTTCAAGAATTTCTTTATACTTTTCTTCTGTCAGCTTCGGTGCTTTGTCTTTTACCTCTTGTACCCATTTATCAAAATCCTCTGGATTTTGAGATTCGACTTCGAATTCCATTCCGGCATAACCGCGGCCATTAAAGTTTGTATTTTTCCCCACATAAGAACCTTCATGGTCAGCGACAACATAAAGCTCCGTTTGTGATTGATTCATTGTATATTTTTGTCCAGCTAAAGCAGGAACCCAAAATGACTGCATCGTTCCAGCAGAAGTTAGCTTAAATTGTACAGGTCGATCTTCAGGAATATTCACATAGTTAACTGTTTCAATCCCTTCCTCAGGATAGCTAAAGATCCATTTCCAATCCGCTGATGTAACATGAATAACTAGTGGCTCCTTATCTTCATAACCTTTTGGAACCTTCTCTAAATCATAAAGAGTTTTCACAGTAGGAATGGTTAGAGCTATAACAATCAGGATTGGAATCGCAGTCCAGATCACTTCTAAAACCATATTTCCATGTTCCTCAGGTGGTTCATAATCTTTATTTTCTGGTTTTGCTCGGTATTTCCAAACGATATAACCGAATAAACCAAATACAACAACGACAATAATCAGCATAAAGATCAATGACCAGTTGATTAAATCTAAAATGCTTCTTGCAGCAGGTCCCTGTGGCTGAAATACAACCATTTCACATCCGCTTAAAATCATAATAAGAATGATTGCCATAAGTGAAACGATAAAGCCCTTTGTCGACTTCATATCATTTGCTCCTTTCGGTAAAAAAATTTGTGTAATTATTCACACGTTAAAACTTGGATATACAGTTTAGTTCATAAAAATGACACAATATTAATAGATTGTTAGCTATTAAGAAATGTAAACACTACCTACATGATAATAACATAAATGTAAACAATAAATTGTGACAAAATTCGCAAGTTAAAAATTGGTAATTAAATGAATGCTTTCACACCAAAAAAACATAAAAAAATCGACATTTTCTTATGCCTATTACATAAAGAGAGTATGATGTTCATATTATTTGTTGGTAAAAAACTAGGATAAAATAGTTTATCTTTATTTTCACTCAGTCTATGTATGGTGACTTTTGTCACAATTTAACCTCTATCACTATGAATATCATTTTTATGATCTATTCTATTATCACAGAGACCATATAGGATATACAAGCATTATGTAGATATTTGTATTAAAAAAAGAGTGAAATGACTGACATTTACACTCTTTTTTCAAAGGATAAGATAGTATAAGTTTCTGAAGTCCGACTGGTGTCTAGCTCCGACGTACAGGACGTACTAGTGCCGATGTTGCCACAGGACGTGGCGTACTTAATCGGCCAGGCGCCATCGGCGAAAGTCTAGCCAAATCACTCCAAAAATCAGGATTTTCTGTGTGATTCGTCTTGTGCTTTCTCCGATAGGCGGGCGCCTTGCGCTTTTCTTATTTCCTTATTGGTTAAATATCTCTTTTATCTTTTCTTTTAATTTTTGTCCGATGGATTGACCTTCCTTCGTAGATTCATCAATGGTTTGTTTCCATTGGTCGCTTTTTTCCTGAAACTCCTTTTTTATTTCCTTCGCTCTTTGTTCAATCGCTTCCTCCGTTATTTCTTTTTTTTCCTTACCTGCTAGAACATCATTCACAGATTGAACATCAAATGAAGCAGGTTCTACAAAAGATGTAGATTTTTTCATCACTGCTTTAAAAATCGGTATTACGTTTTCTGAGCTTCTGCTGCTTAAATAATGTGTTTGATCTGTTTGATCATAGCCAAGCCATACCGCTCCAACTAAATTTGGTGTATATCCCACAAACCATTGATCCTTCGTTCCATTTATATTAGCATAGGGCAGCTGAGTTGATCCTGATTTCCCGGCTAGTGGTACATCAAGGAGCTGTGTGCCTTTCCCCGTTCCAGTTTCAACGACATTTAACAACATGGAGGTCATCTCATCTGCAACAGCTTTCGAAGTAACCTTAGTTGTTTTTGGCTTATAGTCAACCAGCACATCTCCTGTTGGACCCACGATTTTAGTGATTAAGTGACCTTCACTTCGCTTTCCTCCATTCGGAAAGGTTGTATATGCTTCTGCCAGTTGGAGAGGTGATATCCCTTTATGCATCCCGCCTAATGCCACTCCTAAATATTCATCTTCTTTATCCAAAGGAATTCCATATCTTCTTAGCGAGTCTAATCCCTTTTCTAATCCAATCTCATTCAATAGCCATACTGCTGGTGCATTAAGCGAGTCCTCAATAGCCTCATACATTGGAACCTCGCCTTTATATGTTTTCGAAAAATTTTCTGGCGTGTAGCTTCCATATTGAATTTTTTCATCCTTTAGAGTAGAAGAATAGGTGTAGCCTTCCTCAAGAGCTGGTGTATAAACAGCAAGAGGCTTCATCGTTGATCCTGGCTGAGCTTTCAAATGAGTCGCTCGATTAAACCCTCGAAAAACAGTTTTTCCCCTTCCGCCAACGAGACCTCTAACCCCGCCTGTGCTTGGATCTAATAAAACAGCTCCACTTTGAATAAGAACCTTATCCTTACTTCTCGGGAATAGGTAATTTTGTTTATATAGATTTTCAACTGATGTTTGAATGTTTTGATCCATTTCCGTATAAATACTATATCCTCTTGTTAGGATTTCTTCTTGAGTAAGTCCGTATTTGTTAATTGCCTCATCAATGACTGCATCTACATAATATGGATATTTACGATCAATAAAGTTACCTCCACCATCTTTAAGGACGATGTTCTCTTTTTTCGCTTTCTCATATTCAGAAGCTGAAATAAATCCTTCTTCTTTCATTTTACTTAACACAATATTTCTTCTTTGAATTGCTCGATCGTAGTGATTGAAAGGATTCAGAGCAGAGGGAGCCTGCAATAGACCTGCCATTAAAGCAGCTTCGCTCACCGTAACATTCTCAATATCTTTATTAAAATATTTTTTTGAAGCTTCATCGATTCCCCAAGCACCACTGCCGAAATAAACTTGATTTAAATACATTTGCAAAATTTCATCTTTTTTATAATGTTTTTCAATCTCAACCGCCAGAAATAATTCTTCAATCTTTCTTTTATAGGTTTGCTGCGGAGATAATAAAGCATTTTTTGTCAGCTGCTGAGTTATTGTACTTCCGCCCCCTGTAATACTTCCAGCAAAAAGATTTTTAATAAAAGCCCTGGTAATTCCTTTCACATCAAAACCATGATGCTTATAAAAGCGTTCATCCTCAATCGCAATAACAGCATTTTTCACATAGTCAGGTAATTCTTCAATCGTAACTCCTTCTGTACGATTGGTTTTAATGCTAGTGGCAACATCTCCATCTTTATCATAGATAATGGTCGATTGATTGATCCCATCTTTTAAAGATTGTACATTGACTCTACGAGCTAAAAAAGCAAAAAGGAGAATATTCAAAAGGATAATGACGAGTGTAATTAGTAAAAGTACTTGAGTCAGATGCTTGCTATTCCAAAAACGTGCGAATGCTTTCCAAATCGAAAGTAAATGTTTCATAAGATCCTCGACTTTCTAGCAATATAATCTAGTTAATATTGATTGTATTCATTTTCTAATTAATATAAACGCTAATCGTATGAGTTCAGACATTATATGAACATAGATTAGTCTTTCTTACTTCATAATGTTAAATACATTTCGTATTGCGCAATCGAATCTTTTTTAAAGCCAATATGCTTTAAAAATCCAGCTAATAGACCATTATTCGGGAAAGCAATTGACATTTTTACAAATTCCAACTCTTTATGAGCTGAATAAAGTAAATGAGTTGCAACTCCTTTTCCTCGAACATCACGATCCACAATGATACAGCTGATTTTCCCTATATTGTTTATGCAAAGGCAGCCTACTAATTTTTCTTGGACGTACGCCCCATAATAGACATCATTTTTTATTTCTCTCATAAAATCAATGTCGTTCTGCCAATTGATATGAAAGTACTTCCATCGATCTACTGCCAGTTCAAACTCTTGAAATGAAATTCTGCTGACCGTTATTTCTTTAGAAGGAGGCGTATCTTTTAATTTTGACAGATCCCTTAGTGAAAAGAAAGAAATATCATAAACCTTCTCATAACCTAGCTTCTGATAAAATTTAATAGCTCGATCATTACCAACAATAACTTCAAGAAAAAGCTGTCTACAATCATGCTTGATTGCTTCTTCTTTGTGCATAATAAAAAGCTCATTGCTAATTCCTAACCCGCGATAGCTGGGACTTAATGCTAATGCACCACATCTTATCGTTTTTACATTTTCATAGTTTTTAATTCCGCCAAGCATTAATCCAACAGGATCATCTCCATGAAACGCAATAAAAGAATGTTCTGTTGCATTCCCCTCCGGCCCAAAAAACTGCTGGATGAATTGATCTTTAGTCAGATTAAATTGGATCATATAGTCAGAAAATCCATCTCGAAAAGCTTGATAGACTAAATCATTTTCTACTTCACTACATCTTTTATATGTAATCATCCTCTATAAGTGAGATCGTAACGTAACGTTTCCATTTGATCCACTACATGTTCACTTCCTTTCTAATCTGAAATTTACACGCATTTCATATATTGACATTATCATTATCTTACATATTTATACAATATTTTAATCTACATCTTAGGAAAAAGAGAAATGATCGCATATTCCTAAAGGTCCGAGGAATAATGAAAATAAATAAATATTGATATGGGTGTGAGATATGTTTCTTAAAAAGAAATCTAAAAAACCGATTAAAAAAAAAGCAACAGATCAAGGAAATAATGCTCTTATCCAGAAAGACTCTCAAACGTTAAACAACGACCTTCAACTAAATATCAATGAAATTAAAGAACAGACAGGAAATAGTACAGATATTACCATTCGAGAAGTTCAAGCAATAGCTCTTAATCAAAAAAAAGCTGCAATTATCTATATCAGCGGAATATCCGATATTCAATTAATCAATAATGATGTCTTGCTAGGGATTATGTTAGGTCATGAAAAAGTAAACCTTAAAGATGCTGAATTAAAGGATCCAATAGAAATCATCAAAAATCAGATTCTTTCTATAGGCAGTATTAAAGAGATAGATGATATGGAATCACTATTGGCGAGTATCCATTCAGGGAACACGGTTATTTTAGTTGATGGCTGTACAAAAGGAATAATGGCCAGCTCTTCTAATCGTAAAGAAAGAGGCGTTGAGGAGCCTTCTTCCCAAACAGTGATCCGTGGTCCAAAAGAAGGATTTGTAGAAAATATAGGCACCAATATTGCACTACTAAGAAGTAAAATTAAAACTCCAAACCTTTGGAAAATAGATCGTAAAATTGGGAAGCTGACACAAACAGATGTTTCAGTCATGTATATAAAAGGCATCGCCAATGATAAAATCGTGACGGAAATTATGGATCGATTAGATCGAATTGATACTGATAGTATTTTAGAAAGTGGTTATATCGAAGAGTTTATTCAGGATCAAACATCTACTACTTTCCCTACTATAATGAATACAGAAAGACCAGACTCAGTAGCTGCGGCTCTATTGGAAGGGCAGATTGCCATCATAGTTGACGGAACACCATTTGTATTAATTGCACCTGTCACCTTTTTTAATTTTTTCCAAGCAAGCGAGGATTATTATCAACGATATGATATCGCCACTTTTCTTCGTATCCTTAGATATATAGCCTTTTTTGTTTCGATGCTACTCCCTTCTATATATATAGCAATAACCACTTTCCATCAAGAAATGCTGCCAACAACCTTATTAATTGGGCTATCCGCTCAAAGAGAAGGTGTCCCTTTTCCGGCGTTTGTTGAAGCATTACTAATGGAATTTACATTTGAGTTTCTAAGGGAAGCAGGAGTTCGTATGCCAAGAGCGATTGGACCTGCAGTTTCAATCGTCGGAGCACTCGTATTAGGGCAAGCTGCTGTACAAGCAGGGCTTGTATCAGCTGCCATGGTCATAATGGTCTCTTTTACAGCCATTTCAAATTTTGTAGCTCCCATTTTAAATATCTCGATTACTGCACGTTTAATCCGATTTGGTTTAATGCTCCTTGCTGCTAGTTTAGGATTATTTGGCATCATCGCAGGGCTTTTTGCTATTTTAATTCATATGCTTAGCATCCGTTCCTTTGGCATCCCTTATTTAGCACCTTTATCCCCCTTGATTCCTTCTAATTTAAAGGACATTTTTATAAGAGTGCCATGGTGGGCGATGTCCAATCGGCCACGCTTATTTTCACAGCAAGACAATCAGCGTCAGAAAAAGCAGCTTCAACCATCACCTCCAAAGAACAAGAGAAATGAATAAAGGAATTCGGTGTTCTATTTCAGGATAATCCTTTCATTTCAGGACACGATAAGACTGAAAAGATAAGGAGAGGAAGCTATGAGACGATCTATCACTTTAATAATAGTCCTTTCAATAAGTTTGATTTTAAGCGGCTGCTGGAATCGGAAAGAATTGAATAGCTTCGGGATCGTTATTGCAACGGCTATAGACATAGATAAAAACAACGAATGGGTAACATCGTTTCAAGTGGTCATTCCTGGGGCGATTGCGACCCAAACAGGTGGAGCAGGTGCTCAAGCGCCGATAACTGTTTTTTCAACAAGAGGATCCACTATAAATGAAGCTTACCTTAATGCAAGCAGGGAAACCCCACGCAAGCTCTTTCTCTCTCATAATCGCGTTCTTATTTTAAGTGAAAGAGCAGCTAAAAAGGGAGTTAAACAAATAATGGATTTTTTAATACGTAATGTAGAAAGCAGAGAAACAATGTATATCGTATTAACTAGAGAAAATGTTCGAAATCTATTGGAAATTCTTCTTCCAGTTGAAAAAATACCGGGAAATGCTATTAAACAAATTCTCGAAGGTGAGAAAACAATCCTTTCGATTACGAAACCAGTTAAATTTATTGAATTTGCGTCTGCCCAGTTTAATCCAACAACAAATGCATTTCTGCCTGAAGTTATTGTGTCTGGCAATGAAAACAAGCAGCGGAACTTGGAAGCTATTGGAGAAACAAAAAGCGATGCTGTATTAAAGGTAGATGGACTAGGAGTATTTCAGGATGGAAAGCTTAAAGACTGGATTCATCGTGAAGACAGCATTGGCATCTCTTTCCTTACTGATTCCGTTGACAATGCTGTAATTGATTTTACATGTAACGAAAATAAAAAGAATTCATCCTTTACGATTGAAAAAAGTTCGACAAAGAAAAAGCCTCATATTCGAAATGGAGAACTTTTTATGGATGTAGAAATAAACGCAAAAGGAACTTTAACCGAAACAGCATGCAAAGAGGACTTCAGTAATCCAACAACTCTTAAAAAGATGGAAAAAAACATTCGGAAGGAAGTTATTAAAGATGTTGAAAGAGGGTTTAATCGAGCAAAAGAATTGAATACAGATCTCGTAGGATTTGGCGATTCTTTTCATAAAAAGCATCCTCAAAAGTGGAAAAAATTAGAGAAGGATTGGGATCATTCCTTTTCAACGATAAAAATGAATGTTTCAGTTCATGTAGAAATTAATCGAACAGGTTTAATGAAGGAATCGTTTAGTAAAGCAGCAAAACCATAGATACATTTCTAATACGATTATCTCAATAAAAGGAATGATTCGTTTGGAGAAAATAAATAAGTATCAACTCTTTGCCATGATCATTCTCTTTTTAATCGGAAGCTCTACTTTATTCCAATTAGGAATGGAGGCAAAGCAGGATGCTTGGATTGTCGTCATAATTGGAATGTTATCATCCCTAATTCTTTTGTCGCTATTTTTGTTTATTCAAAAAAAAGAGCTCGATAAAAATCTCGTTCAAATGTTTACCTACTATTTTGGACCCTTTTTTGGGAGCCTTTTGGTCATTCTCTATTCACTTTATTTCATGTATGAATCTATGCGCAACTTTCGGGATTTTGGGGAATTGACCTTAATGACATTCTTGCCGCAAACACCGATCTCTATTGTTATGCTTATTATGCTTTTATTATCTCTTTATGCGATTTATAAAGGAATCGAAGTTGTTTTTCGAATTGGAGAATTTATCATTCCTGGAGTGCTTTTTTTCCATCTGTTATTATTTGTCTTGTACATTTGTTCACGCATTGTCCATTTCGACAATCTTCTCCCTATACTCGAGAATGGCTTTATATTTGTAGTAAAAAAATCTTTCCCTGATCCATTCTTTTTTCCCTTCGGTCAAATGGTCCTTTTTCTTATGTTTTGGTCCTATTTAAATGAGCAAGAGAAAATGACCAAAACAACAATTTATGCTTATTTTACAAGCGGAATATTAATTATGCTGCATTCTTTATTCAATGTGGCTATTCTTGGAACGACCTATGCAAAGATAAGCAACATACCTATGCTATCATCTGTAAGGATTATTCAAATTGCAGATGTAGTCGAGCGTTTTGATGCTTTGGTTATTCTTCTTATTTTTGCAGGTCTTTTTATAAAAGCGACGTTATGGTATTTAGCTGCTGTATTTGGACTACAGCAACTTTTAAAAAAAGATTACCGAAAGCTTGCATTTCCTGTTGGCGTTATAATCTACGCTGCTTGTTTTTTAGAACCAAACTGGGTTACACATATATGGGTAGGAAATATCGTTGGAAACAAATACTATGTTAGCCGTCTTTTTATGCTCATATTTCCCCTTCTTTTATGTATTGTCATGCTTATAAGAAAAAGGGGGTAATCGAGCAAAAGAATTAAATACAAGTCTTGTTGATTTTGGCGACTCTTTTTCATAAAAAGGATCCTTAAATAAAAAAAAACTAGAGAAGGATTGGGATTGTTCCTTTTCAAGGATCAAAATGAATGTTTTCATCCATGTAGAAATTAATCGAACAGGTTTAATAAAAGAATCGTTTAGTAAAGCAACAGCAAAACCATAGAAGCTATCTAAAAGGATTGATCTCAACAAAAGGAATGATTCGATTTGGAAAAAATAAATAAGTATCAACTCTTTGCCATGATCATTTTATTTTTGATCGGAAGCTCTACTTTATTTGAATTAGGGATTGATGCCAAGCAGGATGCTTGGATTGCCGTCATTATTGGTATGTTAGCATCACTAGTTCTTTTATTGTTATTTTTATCAATTCAAAAACAAGAGCCCGATAAAAATATCAGTCAAATATTTGTCCACTATTTCGGATCCCTTTTTGGCAGCCTTTTGGTTATACTTTATTCGCTTTATTTTATGTATGAATCTATGCGAAACATTCGAGATTTTGGGGAATTAACATTAATGACTTTTTTGCCGCAAACACCAATTGCTATTGTTATGCTCATCATGGTCGTACTATCTCTTTATGCTATTTATAAAGGGATCGAGGTCGTTTTTCGCATTGGAGAATTTATTCTGCCTGGAGTACTGTTTTTCCATCTGTTATTGTTTGTCTTGTACATTTGTTCAGATATTGTCCATTTTGATAACCTCCTCCCTATCCTTGAAAATGGTTTATTGCCTGTCGTAAAAAAAACTTACCCTGAACCTATATATTTTCCATTTGGACAAATGGTCATATTTCTGATGTTTTGGTCATACTTAAATGAGCAAGAGAAATTGATTAAAACATCTCTTTATGCTTATTTGACAAGTGGAATATTAATAATGTTACATTCGTTATTCAATGTAGTTATACTTGGAACAACCTATACGAAAATAAGCAATATAGCTCTGCTATCATCTGTAAGGATTATTCAAATTGCAGATGTGTTCGAACGGTTTGATGCTTTAGTTATTCTCCTAATTTTTGCAGGCCTTTTTATAAAAGCAACATTATGGTATTTAGCTGCTGTATTAGGATTAGGGCAAATTCTAAAAAAAGATTACCGTAAGCTTGCATTCCCTGTCGGAATTATCTTATATGGTGCTTGTTTTTTAGAACCAAACTGGGTTACTCATTTGTGGATAGGAGATATCATTGCAAATAAATACTATGTAAATCCTATTTTTATCATAATTCTGCCTCTCCTTTTATTTTTTGTCATACTTGTAAGAAAAGGTCTTACTAAGAAAAAAGATCCAATAGCTAAGTATTAGAAAAAATTATTTTTCCCTCAATAAGGAAATTCATTGAAAGGTATAGTGAAAGAATGCTTTAACACCATAGAATCATTTTTAACGAACTCATCTCAGGTAGAAGGAATGATTTAACTTGGAAAAAATAAACGTTTATCAACTCTTTGCTATGATCATTCTATTTATAATCGGAAGCTCTACTTTATTTGAATTAGGGATTGAGGCAAAGCAGGATGCTTGGATTGCCGTCATCATTGGCATGTTATCATCCCTAATTCTTTTATGGCTGTTTTTGTTTATTCAAAAACAAGAGCCCGATAAAAATCTCGTTCAAATGTTTCTTCACTATTTCGGGCCCTTTTTTGGATACGTTTTTGTCATTCTCTACTCCCTTTATTTTATGTATGAATCTATGCGCAACTTTCGAGATTTTGGGGAATTGACCTTAATGACTTTTTTGCCGCAAACACCGATCGCTATTGTAATGATTATTATGGTTTTATTGTCTCTTTATGCAATTTGTAAAGGAACCGAGGTTGTTTTTCGAATTGGAGAGTTTATTCTTCCTGGAGTACTGTTTTTCCATCTGTTATTATTTGTCTTGTACATTTGCTCAGGTATTGTCCATTTTGATAATCTTCTTCCCATACTCGAAAATGGCTTTATATTTGTAGTAAAAAAATCTTTCCCTGATCCATTCTTTTTTCCTTTCGGTCATATGGTCCTTTTTCTAATGTTTTGGTCAAATTTAAATGAGGAAGAAAAAATGATTAAAACATCTATTTATGCTTATTTTACAAGCGGGATACTAATGATGTTACATTCGTTATTCAATTTGGCCATTCTTGGAACTACCTATTCGAGGATAAGCAATATCCCTATGCTATCATCTGTAAGAATTATTCAAATTGCAGATGTATTCGAGCGTTTTGATGCTTTGGTTATTCTCCTTATTTTTGCAGGTCTTTATATAAAAGCGACGTTATGGTATTTAGCTGCTGTATTGGGATTGGAGTCAATTTTTAAAAAAGATTACCGAAAGCTTGCAATTCCAGTTGGAGCCATTATCTACGCTGCTTGTTTTTTAGAACCAAACTGGATTACACATATATGGTTAGGAATTATTATTGGGGATAAATTTGTTAATCGCACTTTTATGCTAATTCTTCCTCTTCTTTTATTTGTCGTAATGCTTATAAGAAAACGAATTAATAAAAAAAAAGTTCTACTTAAAATATAAGCCTGGGTCATCTCATAAGGCCCAGGCTAATATTTTACTTATGATAATTCAAATAATTCATTTAAATGCTGTTGAAGGTTCGCTTTGAACTGCTCTATATTTGGATTTGTTATGACATCATAGCATGCAAAGCTTTTTAAAGGTTTCATTCCTATGAATTCATGGATTTTATGCAAATGTAAAATCACTTCATCCAAGCTCTTACCTTCAAAAAATTGTAATGGATCATTAAAAGCATTTTCTGGAGCATTCCATGTAACAGAAAACATATATTTCTTATCCTTAAACAATCCGCCTCTTCCATACTCTTTTGAACCTTCAAAAAATAAGCCGTAGGCATATACTTCATCCATATACGTTTTTAATAGCCCCGGTACGCTAAACCAAAAAATAGGTGTTTGAAATATGACCACATCTGCCCATTTGAATTTTTGTTTTTCTTCTTCTATTTCATATCCTTCTTGAATAATGGTTGTTTTAATTTCATAGTTTTCACTTAATAGATGGATCATTTCATCCATAATCGTTTGATTTAATATTCCTCTTGCACTTTGGTATTTTTGATGTCCATTTATGATTAAAATATTCTTCATTTGCCCCCGCTCCTTTAGATTAAAATATGTCCGCCTTCAACATGGAGAACCGTACCTGTTGTAAACTCATTTTCTATTAAGTACAAGACACCTTTTGCAACATCTTCAGACTGTCCAACCTTCTTAACTGGAAGCTTTTCTTTAATCGAGGAGTAAAAGCTTTCTCTACTTTCTGGATCCATTTTGCTTCTTGAAGGAGTATCAATAATACCAGGTGATACGACGTTTACTCGTTTCGGTGCTAGCTCAAGAGCAAGTGTTTTGCCTAAGTTTGAGATTGCAGCATTGACAGCTCCTAATGCTGCAGAACCAATCATTGATTTATAGGCAACAACACCTGAGAACAAGGTAATGGATCCATCTTGTGCTAATTTTTCTGCACCATATTTCGCTGCATAATACTGACCCCAAAATTTATTTTCAAACAGTTCTCTTACTTTTTTCGTTTCGGTTTGTAAAAAAGATCCTCCAAAAGTGACAGCTGCTGTTACAACTAGGTGATCAACACTTTCTATATGAGCAAAGAAGGCTTTCACTTCTTCTTCATTTGTAAAGTCTAATGAGTATATTTGCACTTTACCTTGTAAGGTTTGTGCTGCTTGCTCTAACTTTTTCGTAGATCTGCTTACTATTGTTACTTCCGCTCCTTTTTGTAAAGCTAGTTCAGCTGCAGATAATCCAATACCTGAGCTTCCCCCGATAATAATCACTTTTTTTCCTTCTAAAGACATTTTCAAATCACTCCTAAGAAATAGATTTTTCATATCCTCATCATAAACATGTAAATATACTTATGGAAGTAGTGATAAATTTTAAAGTGACTTTCTTTAAGGAAACTAATTTGCTAAATAAAGCTTCATACGATAGAATTTATTTAATATTTTATTGGAGGATGAGAATAATTGGAGGAAATGAAACTTGAACGAGGTATGCCAGACAGTGATTGTCCAATTGGTAAAGCTTTAGATGTGATTGGAAGCAAATGGACTTTTCTTATCCTAAGAGATCTCATGATAGATGGAACTTTACGATTTAGCGATTTATTAAAATCATTAAAAGGGATTAGTCCCAAAACTCTTTCTTTACGTCTAAAAGAACTTGAAAAAAGTGGGCTTATTAATCGCATTGTCTATCCAGAAATCCCTCCAAGAGTAGAATACACCTTGACGGACAAAGGAAAAGAATTAGAGAATATATTAATTGAATTGAAGAAATTTGGGTTAAGTTTAACAGAATCAGAAAAGCAAGAAGCTTAACAATCCGATAAGAATTTAACAATAAATCCCTCTATTAAATTTAACAAATAAACTTCATAGAGGGATTCTCAAAAATCGAATTTATCTATTAGTGTGATTTTTATCAAATTAAACCCTTACATCTCATTTTCTCTTACATGTGAAATTCGCTTCGAATACTCAATTCCCCATTCTCTCATCTTTAGAATAATAGGAGTTAAAGTACAGCCAAATTCAGTTAAAGAGTACTCTACTTTTGGAGGAACCTCTTTATATACCTCGCGATAAACAATTCCGTCATTCTCTAATTCTCGTAATTGAAGTGTTAGCATTCTTTGTGTAATCCCCGGTAAAAGTCTCCGTAATTCGTTAAATCGCTTTGTTCCATCTAATAAGTGAAATAGAATGACACCCTTCCATTTCCCACCGATTACATCTAATGTCGCTTCAACTGGGCAAGAATACTTACCGCCATTTGCACATGTTCCATAACCGCTTTTTCGATCTCTCATTTCCCCACCTCCATTAGTATAAAAAATGATACTATACAACATTTATGTGCGTACTTTAAATAATTGTATTATGCTTATAAAATAAACTTACAACAATTGCTTCAATGGAGCAATACTAATTAGAAAAGCGTAAACGCCTTGGTCATCGACGTACGGACTGGAGGGACTTTGACTGAGATAAAGGAAACACGGAGAGCTTAGCGATTCGATGTTGACTTATCGTAGGGAAAAGGCTTGAAGTACGATAGTCGATAGGCGTTGAAGCTAGACAGTAATTTAACTTCAAAGATTTAAATTCTAATATTATTGCAAAAGGATGGTGTTTCTTTATGAAAACAGTTGAAAAAGAATGCTTGATGAATCAAATTATAGAAGCTTATCAATACCGCCATGCATGTAAGGAGTTTGATCCTAATCAAAAAATAAGTGAAAAAGAATTTCAATTTATTCTTGAAACAGGCCGATTATCTCCTAGTTCATTTGGGTTTGAGCCATGGAAATTTATTGTTTTACAAAATGCTGAGATAAGAAATAAACTATTACCTGTTACTTGGGGTGCGCAAAAACAACTCCCAACTGCAAGTCATTTTGTTATTATTTTATCAAGAACAAAAGCAGATATGATTCACGATTCCAATTATATTCAAAACTTCATGCATGATATTCAACAGCTTCCACCAAATGTCATTGAAGGGAAAACTGCTGCTTATAAAGGATTCCTTGAAAAAGATTTTAACGTTTTAGAAAGTGACAGAGTAGCCTTTGAATGGGCTTGCCGACAAACGTATATCGCACTAGGAAATATGATGACATCTGCTGCTCAAATCGGAATTGATTCTTGCCCAATTGAAGGGTTTGATAAAGATAAAGTAGAGGAAATATTAAAAGAAGAAGGGATATTGAAAGGAAACTTCGGCATTTCTTGTATGGTTGCTTTCGGCTATCGTGTGATAGAACCTCGCCCAAAAACAAGACAAGAAATGGAACAAGTGGTTGAGTGGATTGATTAAAAGGGAATAATATTTTTATATTGCCAATTAACTATTTGTATAATAGCACACGTATTTTAGTTAATGTTCTCTCTCCTAAAAATCCCCCACTTACAAAAAGTAGGGGATAAAAATTTATCCCGCATTAACGGGCAGTAAGACCCCACCTCAAGGGAATAAGTGTAAACGAACATTCCTAAGTGGGGGTTAACTGCCTAAAAAACCCGACGACGGACAGGACGTCCTAGTCAGGCGAATGCCATAGGAAGTGGAATGTATGAGCGTGATTGGTTCAACTAACAATCAGTGGGGGATGAGCAGACAAAAGCGTGACGTCCTGTCGCATTGTCTGCACTAGTACTTCGTGTACGTCGGAAAACCCCCACTGATGAAGTTTCACTTTATGAAGGTTTTATTTTTAACAATTTTAGTCCCATCCCGATAAATACAATTCCAGTTAATTTATTTAAAATGGTGGCAGTATTTGCATTCTTTCTTAGTTTTTTCGTTGTGAAGGAAGCGAAATTAGCAACAAGTAAACACCAAATCGTCCCGGTTAAAGTAAAAGTAAGTCCAAGTATAATAAATGGTATGGGACTTGAATCCTTTGTATTAATAAATTGTGGTAGAAATGCCAAGAAAAAAAGTGCTACCTTTGGATTCATTACATTTGATATGATTCCCTGCACATAAATTTTTCTTAATTTTACATTCTTCTGTGTTTCAGCCTCTTTTAAGCTCGTTTTCTTTAACAGCATATTTATTCCTAAGTAGGCTAAATAAACAGCTCCCAAAATCTTAATAATATTAAATAAAAGAACAGATTTAGTTAAAATGATAGATAATCCAAAAGCAGCTAAAAGGGTATGTATAATGGTACCTGTTGAAACACCAAGCACAGAATAGATCCCCGCTCTTTTTCCTTGAGAAACACTTCGACTAATAATATACATAGTGTCTGTTCCAGGTGTTACATTTAAAAGAATGCCAGTTAGGACAAAAATCTCAAAATGAATAATGCCAAACATCGTAATTCCCACCATTCTTTTCGTTATTTTTTGTTATAGTCTGAACTCTAAAAATCAATCGTTAAAATTGGATAATATAGCATTTCTAGTCTTTTCTAAATGCTCAATTGTACGCTTGTATGCCTCTTCTTTATCTCTATTTTTAAAGGCCTGAATAATATTTGCATGCTCTGCAATAACCTCCTCTAGCCTACCAGGAATGACAATTGCTTTTGTACCTAACCAAAGAATCTGTTCACTAAGGATATTTATCCAATTAATTAAGCGTTTATTTTCTGTCAATTCTGCTAAGTGAAGATGGATATCACCACCTGTATTAACAGCTAGAATTTCTTCTTCTGTTTGATTGGGCTGAGGAAGAAAGATTTCTTCTATTTTTTTAATAGTCTTCTCTGAAATAATAGGCATTAGCAAATCAATGACCAAACATTCCAATGCTTTGCGCAGCTGCATGATCTCCTCAACATCTTTTTCCTTAATACTTTTCACTAAAATTCCTTTGCGTGGAAGAATCTCTAACCAGCCCTCCATCTCTAACTGTAGAGTAGCTTCTCTAATTGGTGTTCGGCTAATGCCCAATGTAGCACTTAAATCTCTTTCAGAAATAATTTCTCCACCCTTCATTGAATGATGGATAATTGCTTTCTTTATTTGTTTATAAGCAAGTAATTTATATGAATCGGGCTTATCTATTTTAGGTATTTCCATGCTTTAATCACCTCACTGTGTAAATAATCTTAATGTTTCCTTTTATATTAATCAATAAAATGATTGACAGAAGTGATATTTACAATTACTTTTATGGTATGTGGTATGCCACATACCAATTATATCACGGAAGTAGATTCTTCATAAAGTTATTTAGGGCTTTCTCCTTTATCTACCATGACCTTACATATTAAAGTCCAGCAAACAAACTAAAAATAGATGAGGTGCTTCAATTGAAAATCGCTTTAGCCCAAATGAAAATGAATGAAAATGTTGACAGCAACTTTAATAAGTCGTTACAGTTAATAGAAGAAGCTTCCAAAAATGGAGCGCAATTGATTTGTTTTCCAGAATTACAACTTAGTCCTTTCTTCCCACAATATAGAGGTGTCGATACATCAGACTTTTTACTTTCAATTGAGGATGAAAAGATTAAAAAAATGCAAGAAACATGCAGAGAGTTTAATATTATAGCTGTACCAAATATTTACTTAAAAGAAAATAATAAAAAATATGATGCGTCTCTTATCATTGATCAAAAAGGACATATTTTAGGATCCTCAAAAATGGTCCATATCACAGATGCTCCTCAATTTCATGAACAAGAATACTATGATCCTTCTGACACAGGCTTCTTAGTCTATGACACAATCATTGGCCGAATAGGAATTATCGTTTGTTTTGATAGACATCTCCCTGAGAGTTATCGAATATGTGCTTTACAAAATGCAGACCTCATTATTATTCCTACTGCAAATACAAAAAGCGAACCTTTAGATAAATTTGAATGGGAATTACGCATTTCTGCCATGCAAAATAATTTATTTATCGGTATGTGCAATCGAGTTGGAATGGAAGGGGACATGGATTTTGCAGGAGAATCTATCCTTGTTGGTCCAAGTGGCGATGTTATTGTTAAAGGGGATGATGAAGCAAGCATTATATATGCAGAAATTGATAGAAACGAAGTTGCCATCTCAAGAGAGACTAGCCATTATCTCGAATTAAGAAGACCTGATATCTATTATCAAATATGTGAAGAAAAATAGTTTTATAGTATTCTTCAATCTTAACAATGGGAGTCATGTGAAGAGTCTATGTTCATTTGACTAATAAAGAGGTGACACCATGGAATTTGTAATCGCTGGTTTTCTTCTTTCATTATCTTTATGCTTTGATATCGGAATGGTCAATGTAGCCATTATTCAAACAAGTTTAACAAGAGGTTTGTTTCCTGCCTTTTGGCTGGGGGTTGGATCAAGCTTTGGAGATATACTATATGCATTTCTATCCTTGATCGGAATCTCATTATTGTTAGAAAATGTTTATGTGAGATATTTTCTTTGGATTGGCGGAACCATTATTCTTTTATATATGGCCTTCCAAATGACTAAAACAGCCCTTAAAAAGAAATCAACAAGTCTAGATGAGCAAAAAGAAATAATCTCTTCTTCCCCTGTCCATACATATTTTTTAAGAGGATTTGGTCTTGCTGTTGCTTCTCCATCTGCCCTTCTTTGGTTTGCATCCGTTGGAGGCAGTATTATTGCAACGAGTACATCTGACCATTCTCAAGGAGCTCTTATTTATTTTTTCACTGGATTTTTTATTGCAGGAATATTATGGTCATTAATGCTTCCTATTATTTCTAATAAAGCGGGGAACATATTCGGTGATAAAATTCTCCAAGTATTTTCTTTTATTTCAGCAGGACTATTTATTTATTTTGCTATAAACGTTTTTTTAGATGGCTATCGAAATTTTATTCTATAAATAAAAAGTGTCCAGAATGAAATTTGAGGCAATTTCATTCTGGCACTTTCAACGATTACTTATTCATTTTCTCCGCATAGATGATGTATCTTTTAGGTGCGTTTCCAACATAATTAAAAGGATAACAGGTTGTGAGAATTAACTCTTCTTTTTCATGCTGAAGAGTAATAATACTTGTATCCAATCTGTCAACAATTTTCGTGTTAGTAATTTCATATTCAAACTGTCCATAAGGTAATTTTATTTTAATTGAATCACCTATTTTCAATTCATTTGTACGACGAAATACGGTATCTCTGTGTCCAGATAGAACAATTTGGCCATTTTCATTTGGATAATAGCTTCCTTTATAATGACCTACTCCCTTTTTAAGATCATCCGGATCCGTTCCTTCGACAATTGGTAATTCAGCTGAAAGGGTAGAAAGCTCTAAAATGCCAACAGCATCCCCAAAAGGAGGTTCAAATCGCTTTCCTTCTTCTTTTCTTAATTCATCTGCTTTTACTGGATTTGAAATAGCTCTTTTTGCCTGCTCTAATGAATGAGCTGTTTGCTTATTTGTATCGATTAATCCCCATACACCAAAGCTAACGAAAAGAACTCCCCCAGCAATGAATATTAGAGAAATATATTTAATAAATTTCATTGAATTAGTTCTCCCCCTGACATAGTTAAAGAAGTTTCTATGAATCTTAATATACTCTTTCTGTTAGAAAAAAACAGTACCCTCCAAAGAAGATACTGCATCTTTACATTCATCTCAATTCATTAACTATTCGTAACTATTTGTCGTTTTTCTTGCGTATTTTTTGTATAAAAATAATGATATAGCCCCAAGGATTAAGCATAGAACACCAATCAATAAATAATTAAATAAAGTGGTTGCTGTATTCGGTAATTTTGAGATCGAATCCTTGGATTGTTTAGAAGCCGGATCATTCAAATTATTAGAAGCATTTGTATGCTGCTGACTTTCTAAACTAGAGTTATTTTGATTTTGACTTTGATTTTGTTCAATTCCATTCGCATTATTCCCTGATTGATTGGAATTTTGATTTTCCCCTTGACCAGAAGGGGTTTGCGCTTGGTTTCCTCCTTGATCAGATGGGCTTGGAACTTGGTTACCACCACCATTATTTGAAGGTTCTTCAGTAGGTGGTAACTTATTCACCCCTTTTGTAAATGTCCAAATGTCAGAAACTGCTCTTCCTGTAAATTGGTCCTCAACAACCGCATACCAAGAGTATTGAGTGTTTTCAACCAAATCATTCCAATCTTTTTCTGCTACATCTCCACTTTGAACATTTTCATCTTTCCCAATCTTATTATCCGTGTAAATATTGATTGAAAAATAATCAGTAGCAACACGTTTTTCATTTGCCTGTAGATCAAGCTCTAAGTTTCTCTCGTCTTTTTCAGGAAAATTGCTCGGATCATAGAAATTATAATCATCTAAATATGGTGAATACGTATTGACCATCATTTTGTTATTTTTTTGATCAAAATGAAGCAATTTCATATATCCTTGTCCGCCTTCAGGTCCACCTTGGTAATCTCCAAGCATTTGATAGACTTGGCGGTCAGGATTTCCATCACCATTATCGTCAATTGGATCAATCAATGTTTCCGAGTCATGATAGTGACCACTAAGAACAGTGATAACATTTTTATATGGTAATACAAGCTGATTATAGATTCTATTTCCTAGTGGACTACGATTTCCTGAGACTAACAAATACTCATGGAAGTTTAATATGGCTTTGCGATCTGGATATTGCTTTAAGATATCACTCATCCATTGTATATCTTCATCCTGAACTCCCCAACCCATATATAACATTATATAATCGTTTCCATTCGCTGATACTAAATCATAGTGTCCGCGATTGTTTTTATAAGAACCGCCATAATAAGGCTTATCCTTGAATCTATCTTCACCAAACCACTTACTGTATTGTGTGTAGTCACTTGTTTTATGATCAACATCATGGTTTCCTGCTAGTACGCCGTACGGAACATGGTTGTCATCTAGCACTTTCATAAATTTATCTGCATCTTTCCATTGGTACTCTTGGTCGGCTTTATCGACTATATCACCTGTATGGAATACATATTTAATTTTCATTTCTTCTTGCTTTTCGGCAATCCAGTTCGTCATTCTCTCATAAATCCATGGATAGCTATCTGCATAGTATTGAGTATCAGACATCCAAACAAACGTATAATCATACTGATCAGGTGAACTTGGAATTTCATCTTGGATTAACACATTAATTTTATTGTCTTTCACAAACTCACGAACTGCAACATTTCCTTTTAATTCAAAGTCCCCTTGACCAGCAATTTTGAAATCAATTGTAGTCCATTTATTGGTCGTATGATTCCATGCGTACATGGATACTTTTCTGCCTTCTAAAGATTTCCCTTTCCAAATTAATTCAACAAGATCTGTTTCATCAACAGTAGAATCGACCGTTACATCAAATCGATGATAAGGGAATTTTGTGTTCGAATCTGTGACTAAATATTGCTGATCTTCTTTTGAGACAAGCGATATATCTTCTGTATTGAAGGGTTGTTCTCCTTCAGGAACCATTGTATTTGGCGGTTCAACATCCGCTGCATTTTTAAAAGCTTTTACATCATTTGTTTTACTTGCATCATATTTAAAGCCTTTATAAAACGACACATCAAGAGTATCATTTGTTGGATCCGTTACTTTCACCTTTAAAGTTGGATTTCCATCTACTTTTGTAGAAGAGCCATCAGTAGGTGAAACAAGCTCAGGCTTGTTCGGATTTTCATTTACCACTGAGAAATGTAATGTTTTCTCTGCTTTGTTTCCAACTTTATCAAAAGCTACAATTGTTAACTTATGATCCCCAGGTGAAAGCTTTGATGATGATGTATCAAAAGGAACTGGAATTTCTTTTTCATCTAACATGACTTGAAGTGTTTGAACACCAGCAATTTTATCAGAAGCATCTACATTGATATTAAAATTCCCTTTGTATTCTTTTCCTTCAATTAAGTTCGTATTTAATACAGGTGCTGTATTATCAATCAATACAGAAGCACTTACTTTTTCATCTGTATCTTGTACATTTACAACATGCTCTCCATCAGAAACAGATGTTGTATCCCATTTGTATGATTTTGAAGGGGTGTGCTCTACTGGTATAAAAAATTTGAAATCTTCAAATGGTCGATACGTTCCGTCATCACCCATATCATACGTTTTTTTAGGATCATTATGTGCTGGATCCATTATTACAGTTCCATCTGGTAATACTAAGCGAGCATTTCGAATATTAAAATCATCACGGTTTTCTTCAGATTCGTCTAATTGAAATGGCGATGCTTTATTTCCAGCACGAACCGTAATGATATTGTCACCTAATTGAAGACGATCAGCGTCAATTGGGACTGTAATGGTATCCCAATTATTAATTCCATCATCAAAAATACGGATTATATCCTCGCCCATTGTAACACCATTTTGGAAAAACGTATTAACTCCACTCACTTCAAAAGCGAAATAAGCTGGATTCTCCACGGACATATACGTATTTTCAGCTATATCAGACCCATCAATGGATAATTTCACATGATCAGGTGAATCTGTGTTCGATGTCCCTTTCAGAATTTTAGCTCCTTTTAAAATATCACCATTCTTCACATTTAAACGAAGGCTATCATCGTTAAGGTCACTTGTAATCTCAATCTTATATGTGTCACTTGTTACTTCATTTGTACCATCTGATACGACAAAGTAATATTCCACATATTTCTTTCCAATAATATCAGGTGAGTAAATTGTATGATGATACATCGTATCATTGAAATCTTCTGCTAAAATTGCATTCTTGTATTCTGTGTCAGTGTTTGTACGATAAAACAATCGCACTGATTTAATATCTGTATTATCAGATGCATCTCCTACAATCTTAATATCTTCTTTTTGGTTGATTGTTGTAACCCCAGTCATATTTTCTATAGTAGGCTTCACGCCATCTTCTTCTATATGAATAACTTGCTCAGGTACTTGACCCGATTCAATAGCTCCTGGAGTCGCATCTTTTAAACCAGCACTTATTTTCTTTGATTTGGTGGATCCATCAACAGGATATTTGTAGACAATCCCTTTATTTGCTTGAGTATCATCTACATTCGCTTCATCAAAATAATAAGCCACTGAAAGTTCTTTTTTTGCATTTGTGGCAACAACGAGACCTCTTGTAGAGCCATTTGCCATTCCATCGCTGTATATTTTTACAATATCCTTGTTTTCAACTAAATTTGTGCCGTAATTCGCATTAAAATCCGCTACTGTTTTATCACCATTTTGTACATTAATGATCCAAAATACGAGTGTTTTTCGAGAAGGAATGACTACATCATCTGGAACCGAAGGCCAAATGACATCCGTATTTGGATCCGTACCATATCGGTAATAAAGCTTATAATCTTTAAAACTCAAATCCTTGTCAGTATTGTTATAGATTTCCACGAATTCATATCCATCAGCTGAGCCTACATTCGTAGAATCAGGAACAACCTCTGTTACAAGAAAAGATGGGATTTTACTATAATCAACTTCAGACTTTTTAACAGTTAAAACATGCTCCTCTGTTTTTGCACTATTTGTACCATCTGTTGCTTCAATATAGTAAATCAAATTTGATTCTACACTTGTGCTTGGAATTTCAGCAGAATAATTTGTTGACCCGTCTGCAGATGCATTCATCGTTAAGGAAGTAAATCCTTCTTCTCCTTCTTTTTTATAAAAAAGAGTCGCAAATGGTACTGCCATGTTATCCGTAACGGTTGCTTCTACTTTTACCGATGTGAAAGCATCAGCATTTGTTACAGGAGAATGTGTGATATTAGGCGCCTCTGTATCTATCGGAATAGGATTAATCTCTACAGGCTTTGCTGGAACTTGAACGGAATCAATCGTTCCAGGTGTTGAGGCTGCCAATACTTGATGTTTTGCCATTTCAGTTCCTGATGAAGGATATTTGTATTGAATATCGACACCTGTGTTATCACTTTCAGTGTTAAGATAGCTAGCAGAAACGACTTCTGCTCCTGAATGGTCTTTTATGACAATGGCACGATTCCCCCCATTTGCAAACCCAGGGAAAACATCCTTAAATTCAACTACTTGATCATTTGTTAACGAAAGTCCATAGTTTTGATTGAAATCCGCTAATGTGCGGTCCCCATTGTTATACCAAAAAACCTTTGCTGTCTGTGGCTCAATAGTAACTGCAGGAAGCTGAAATGGTTTTTCTGCTCCGGTGTCTGTGTATTTGTATATAAATGAATAATTTGTTAACGCTTGTGGTTGATTTGTATTGTTATAAACCTCAAAAAACTCATAATAATCTGTACCACCACCACTTGAATTTGGTGACAGTTCAGTGATAAGCAGCTGAGGGTAACGATTAAAATCTTCTTCTACAGGATGTTTAATTGATACTTCAATAGAATCACCAGCATTTTGCGGATATGTTACTTGATGTTCAGAATCCGAAACCGCTAGATAATATTTAACTTTATCAGACGTCAATTTCTCTTTAGAAATAGTAGCTTCATAGGATTGACCGCTTGTATGGATCATATCGATGCTTTCAAAATTTCCATTCGGTTCACTTTGATAAAATAGCTTTACTGAAACATTTTCTTGATCGTCTGTTATGTCTGCTTTTATTTTTAAATCTTCTCCTGCGTTCATTTCTGTTACAGGTGTATGATTTATCATTGGCACTTGATTTTCTGGTATAGTAACTTCTTTCTCAGGGACTTGTTCAGTTGCTATCATTCCTGGTGTTGGAGCTGCTAATACTTGAAGTTTCGCCATTTCAGTTCCTGTCGGTGGATATTTGTATTGAATATCGGCACCTGTGTTATCACTTTCAGAGCTGAGATAGCTAGCAGAAATAACTTCTGCTCCTAAATGATCTTTTATGACAATCGCACGATTTCCCCCGTTTGCAAACCCAGTGAAAACATCCTTAAATTCAACTACTTGATCACTTGTTAACGAAAGTCCATAGTTTTGATTAAAATCCGCTAATGTACGATCTCCATTGTTAAACCAAAAAACCTTTATTTTCTTTGGCTCAATAGTTACTGCAGGAAGCTGAAATGGTTTTTCTACTCCGGAGTCCGTGTATTTGTATGTAAATGAATAATTTGATAACGTTTGTGGTTGATTAGTATTATTATATATCTCGAAGAATTCATAATAATCCGTACCAGTACCTGCATTATTAGGCATAATCTCTGTAATAAGTAAATGCGGCAAAAGATTATAATCTACTTCCAAAGGCTGGTTACTTTTTTCAGTTTGTTCATCTGTAATTGTTAACGCTTCAGTTTGTAAATTACTTGAGGATTGTTCTATCTCTGTACCTGGTTCCTCTTCAACTCCCAGCTCTGCTTGAATTGAAGAAGGTTCATTGTTACTTTGCGTCGTATTTGTGGAAGTCTCTGTTGATTGAGATTCACTTGTGGATGCTTCTGTTGATTGGGTAGACGAATCATTTTCATTTATAGATGCCTCTGTTGATTGTGATCCTGTAACATTTTCAACTGTAGGTTCTACTTTATTTGTAGAAGCTTCAGTATTGTTTGGTTCTTTCTTGTCTTGTGTATTCTCTGTTTCTGCGGGTACTTCTGATTGTGTTGCAGCTTCATTCACAGTCGATTCGTTTTGACCAGAAACAGTCTCTCCTAATTGTTCATCTATAGGTTGTTTAGCCAGTCCTGTATCTTGTTGATTAGCAGAATCTGCCTCATTATTGGTCCCTTCTGCAAAAATCCGTTTGGACGGAACAGCTAAACTTATGTTTGATAGGATGATAGAGAAAAAAAAGCCAAATAAAATGAGCTTATTTAATTTTCTCCTTACTTTTTGCTTATTCATTACTTCCTCCTTATTACCCTTAAAATTTACATTTCTCGACAATTTTATGACACCATTGTTAAGAACTAACTATTTAAATGTAAAAAACTATTAATTTTTTCTAAACTTTGTAAATGAAAATAAAGGATTTCTTTACAATTTTTTATAAAAAATGATAAATTAAGTACTTTTTTGTTAAGTTTTCTTAGTTCCATATGTATTTGTACTATCAATAGATTATCAACCCTCTATTTTCTTTATTTGGGTTTATTTACAAATAAATAGGATTTCTTTACATTTCGTTTAATATTTCTTAACATCCGTTTAATAAAATGAGTCTTATGCATGCAAGTTTAAAGAATCTTACATGCATAAGACTTGTGTCAGTATTATCTAAAAGAGTCCCTATTACTACTAACAAAGGAGAAAAACATTTCATGTATCGGAAAACAAAGCACTTTTTCAAGATTTGTTTCATACTATTTATTTCACTTTCATTCTTTCAAACTCAAAAAGTTGAAGCTCATTCGGGATCAGTAGGCTATTCCGAAGTTAAAATAGAAGGCAATAAAGTAAACTATGATTTATTTTTATTAGCAGATCTTCTTGGTGGTTTATTAAATATCGATAAAAACCAGGACGGTTATATGAAAGAAACTGAAGTCAGCCAGTCCAAGTCTGAAATTGAACAATTTGTATTAAAAAACCTTTCATTCATAAATAATGGAATTAAAGGGGAAGCCAAAGTGACTTCCATTGAACAAACGAAAAGGTTTAATTTTTCTATGTTCCGTGTCAATTTGGAGTTTGTTTTTGATGAGCCAGTTGAAGAGTATGAAATTGACTACAATATTTTTTATAATGGAATTGACGTGAATCACCAAAACTTCACTTCGATTTATATTGGCGATAAAGTAATTGAACATGTATTCACTAAGCAGGACAATATTTTACAAGGTCAAGCTAACTTAGCAAACAATCATTCTGAAAACGGCAGTATTCAAAATGGTACGCCTGAAAACAAGAACAACCAATCTAATGACGCTAGTGTTGATAACAATGACTCTAATGCAACTAACAGCCACAATGATGACAATAGCTCTAATAACAGCAATACTATTTCGAATAACAGTCATTCAGAAAGCAGTAAAGCTAACGATGAAAGGCTAGGATTTAAGGATTATTTAGTGTTGGGTATGAAGCATATTTGGTCAGGATTTGATCATTTACTTTTTTTATTCGGCCTATTGCTTGCAAGGGGTACATACCGTGAATACCTTAAAATATTGACAGCTTTTACTGTCGGACATAGTATAACTTTAGCATTAGCAGCCTCAGAAATTGTCATCATTCCTGGAACCATTATCGAACCACTCATTGCACTTAGTATTGTCTATGTTGCTATTGAAAATATATTCAAAAAGTCAATAAAATGGCGTTGGCTTATTACATTATTTTTTGGATTAATACACGGCTTTGGTTTCGCCGATATCATAATTGGAAAATTAGGAAAGCAATTCACACTCCCACTCTTCTCATTCAATCTTGGTGTGGAGATAGGTCAGATTGTTGTACTTATAATCATGTTCCCATTCATTTGGTATCTTAGAAAAATTCGTTGGCAAACTCAGGTTATAAATATTGTTTCAATTATGATTAGCGTTGTAGGCTTGTACTGGCTTATTGATAGAATTCTATAAAAAAGAAAAAACGAAGTGTCGTTAAAAAGCTAGGGATGTATAATACAGCCCTAGCTTTTTCTTCTATATAAACGGTTCATCATTCTTATTTTTCTTCGTTAAGTACTCTTTCATTTTTTTTGTGAAGCATTGGCATTCCTTGCTCGCTTGCTTGGAAATGGTGCAGATTTACTTCTTTATCAGATCAATGGAATGAGATGAAAAATTTGAGGGAAAATAAGGTGAAATGTTGATGGTCTCAACTTATAAAGGAGGAATTTTCTTTGAAAACGAAAGTTTTATTTATAAGCCTCATTTTATTTTTATTTACATCCATTTTCAGTGTTTCACCAGAATTTGCAGATGCAAAGGCTAAAACCCCCTCTTTTAAGAGACACAGGGGGCATATGCACGGACATTACGTTCGAGTTGAAAAAAATGTAAAACTATATGTAGAAGATGTGGGAAAAGGAAAGCCGGTAGTGTTTATTCATGGTTGGCCAGTAAATTATAAAATGTACGAATATCAGGAAAATATTCTTCCATCAAAAGGGATACGTTTTATCGGAATTGATCTTAGAGGATATGGAAAATCTGATCATCCTTGGGATGGATATACGTATGATCGAATGGCAGATGATATAAAAGAAGTCATTGATCAATTAAAATTGGAGGATGTTACTCTTGCAGGATTTTCAATGGGGGGAGCTGTTTCAATTCGCTATATGGCAAGGCACGGCGGGCATAAAGTTTCTAAATTAATGCTCTTTGGTGCTGCTGCTCCTGTTTTTACAAAAAGAAATGACTTTCCGTACGGTACGCCTAAAAAAGAAGTAGACGCTCTGATTATGAGTACCTATCAGGATCGTCCAAAAACCATTGAGGATTTCGGAAAAACCTTTTTTTATCAGCAGCATTCTCCTGCTTTTCACCAATGGTTTAATCAGCTTGGGATAGACGCAAATCCACATGCAACGATTAAAGGATTAGAAGCTCTTCGGGATGAGGATTTAAGAGCCGACTTACCAAAAATAAATGTACCGACACTCATCTTACATGGTGCCAATGACAAGGTTTGTACGTTTCCTTTAGCGATTGAAATGCACAAAGGAATTAAAAATTCGAAGCTTGTCCGTTTTGAAAAAAGTGGTCATGGACTTTTTTATGATGAAAAGGATAAATTTAATCAAGAAATATTAAATTTTGTTCAATAGACATCAAAACATCCTCGTTTTATTTTTGACGAGGATGTTTTGATTGTATCTAATTTTTTAATTTTTTTAAAAAGAGTGTTTCCCACAAGTTCCAAGAAATGCATTTTCTTAAGAATAAAACAAACTTAACCCCATTCCCTATCGGGTATCTAAAATGAATTTTCTTTTGAGTCAAAATGCGAACGATTAGTTCAGCAACCTCTTTAGGGTCACCAAAGGTAGCTTCACTTTTTTCCAACTGTCTTTCAATTCGGTTCATATATTCAAAGTAGGGAGACTTAGGATTTAATGACTTCTTTGAAACTTGTTTCCCAGATGTCCAAATCTCGGTTTGGTATGAACCTGGCTCCACAAGGACAACGTTAATTCCATACGGTTTCATTTCCAGCCGCAAGCATTCACTCCAGCCTTCTATTGCATGCTTAGAGGCGACATATGGGGAAAGCCCTGGGAAACCCATTCTTCCGCTAATACTGCTAATATTAATAATCGTTCCTTTTCCTTGCTCACGCATCATCGGAAGACAAGCTTGAGTCACTGCAACTGCTCCAAAAAAATTCGTCTCAAATTGTCTGCGATATTCATCCATGTGGATATCTTCTGCAAACCCAGCTGCTGCATAGCCTGCATTATTGATTAAGATGTCTATTCTTCCTAATTTCTTTAGAAGTTGGGGTACTTTTTCTATTGAAGTCTTTAAGGTGACATCTAATTCGTGAATTTGTATATTCTTTTCGATCCCTAGTGCGATTGCTTCATCCAAAAGCTTTCTTTTTTTTGCTTGATCACGCATCGTAGCAACTACATAAAACCCATTTTTGGCTAGCTCTAAAGCGATTAATAGTCCAAATCCACTTGATGATCCAGTAATCAATGCGATTTTTTTATCCAATGTACGATCCTTTCAAATGAGATATTTACAACTAAAAACGTTCATATTTGGTTAACTCAAATTACTACTTATTTTCGACAAAGGAACGAAAATTTTCATCATATTTTGTAGGAAAGAATTCAATCATTTCATAATGAGCGATCCCATGCACATGAAATGGATCCTCTTGAATAATCTCCTGAATTTCATTTTGGTCCTCCGTATTGACCAAAATAACACCGCCAATTCTAGGATTTCTTCTTCCTGAAAAGATAAATTTCTTTTTACTATAATATTTATCTAGGAATTCTGCATGCTCTTCTAAATATTTCTCAACCTCTTTAATTGGTTTTTCATATTTTAATAATACTAAAAACAAAATGAATCCCGCCTTTTTAAATGTAAAAGTACTTATAGCTGTAAAAAGATATACTATAAAACATTTTATGGAAATTATATCATATACAATATTGAAGAATAGACCCTTTCGAGAAATATTTTATCAGAATAACAGTTTTAACTTTATAATTAAAGTAACCAAAGAAAAAAACCAACCAAAATAAACTGTTGGCTAGTTTTTTATCGAATTTATTATTAAAACGTCCTATTATTTATGCAGATAAAGTTGCTGATACCATTTAGCTGCAGCCTCTACTTCTCCAATGGTTAATTGATGACCTCTATTCTCCCAATGAAGATGCACGTTTGCATTTGCTTTTTCTAATAAGCTTTGGAGTTCAATAGACTCTTCTGGGGTACACATCGGATCATTTGTGCCAGCCCCAATGAATACTGATTTCCCTGAAAGATCTGGTAAATCAATCCCTCTTCTCGGAACCATTGGATGATGTAGAATTGCCCCTTTTAGCGCATCCTGATAATGGAAAAGCAAGCTTCCTGCGATATTGGCGCCATTTGAATAGCCAATCGCAATCATATTATGACGGTCCAGTTCATATTTGACAGCTGCTTCGTTTAAAAACTCATACAATTCTTTCGTACGAAAGATGAGATCCTCTTCATCAAAAACACCTTCTGCTAACCTTCGGAAAAAACGGGGCATTCCATTTTCCAGAACGTTTCCACGTACACTTAATATTGCAGCTTCATCATCAATTTTTCCAGCAAGAGGCAATAAGTCTAATTCATTCCCCCCTGTTCCATGAAGTAAAACAAAGGTTGGTTTTGCTGTGTCCTTTCCTTTTTGAAAAATATGCTTCATTCGATTAACCCCCTTTCTTAATTAGGAGTATCCTCTATATCTACTTAGGTCTTTCGATCGTAAAGACATCCCCAATTTTTGCGTAATAATTTCCAGCTAATCGGCTGACAGCCCCTAGCATTTGATGATTAATTCTTCCGTTCTCATATATTTCTTCATCAATATGAAAATGGACAACTTTTCCGATGATAAAGTCAGTTCCAGGAGCATCCTCTCCACCTATTTGTAAGGCATGCTCTAACTTGCATTCCAATCGAACCTTTGCTTCCTTAATTCCTGGAACAGAAATTTTTGTGCTGCTAACAGACGTTAAATTAGCAAGCTTAATCTCACTTTGATTAGGTGGAAGATTGGCTGCTGTCTCATTTACCTTCGCAACGTTCTCCTCATCAACAATATGAACGACAAATTCCTTTGACTCTAAAATATTTCGGGCAGTATCCTTCAATTGTCCGCTCATTCGTTGGATTGATAAAGAAATCATCGGTGGATTAGAAGAAACAAGATTGAAATAGCTAAAAGGCGCACCATTCAATGTTCCATCCTTGGATACTGAAGTTACAAATGCTATCGGTCTAGGAACAACACTTCCAATTAATAATTTATAATTTTCTCTTTCCGTATTGTCGGCTGGATCAATCGAAATCAATGATATTCCCCCTGATTTTATGTTTGATCAGGTGAAGCTGCCACTCCACCTGATCTTTTAGAGATCAAACGTTTACACCAATTCTCTTACTTTAATCGGAATTAAAACACGTTCAATTTTTTCTCTATGCGGTTCATATTGTGATGGCAGTTTTAATGCTGACCCCATTGTTTCTTGTGATTCATCATGGGCAAATCCTGGAGGGTCTGTCGCTATTTCAAATAATATTTCACCATGCTCTCTAAAATAAATGGCATTGAAATAATTTCTGTCTTGAACAGGTGTAACTCCATATCCGTTTTGTTCTACATGCTTTTTCCAATCTAATTGATCGTCATCATCCTTTGCACGCCATGCAATATGATGAACGGTACCTACCCCCATTTTTCCATGTCCAACGGAAGTTAATTTTAAATCAATGACATTTCCAATATCACCTGAGGCTTTGAAGCGAACAAGATCCCCTTCTTCTCCAACTTTGACGAGTCCCATAACCTTTTCCAGCAATTCAGCTGTTTTATCTGGCTTTGCTGACAATAATGTAGCCCCTCCAAATCCTTTAATTGCTACATCAGGTGTTACCTCTCCAACGCTCCAATGATTCTTTTCCCCTTCTTCTCTTTCTACCAATTCTACATGTAAGCCGTGAGGATCATCAAATTCTAAGTACTCCTCACCAAATCTTTGCATTTTACTATATGAAATATTAAATTGATCAAGTCTTTTTTCCCAGAATTCAAAGGCACCTTTTGGTACGACGTAAGAGGTTACTCCAACTTGCCCATCACCAATTTTCCCTTGATATGCTCCAGGCCATGGGAAAAACGTAATGATTGTTCCTGGTTTTCCTACATCATTCCCAAAATATAGGTGATATGTTCCTGGATCATCAAAATTCACCGTTTGCTTTACTAAGCGTAAACCTAACACTCCTGCATAAAAATCGACGTTTTCTTGAGGATGACCTACTATTGCTGTAATATGATGAATACCCATTGATTTTTTTGTCATTTTGTTCCCCTCTTTCCATAACCATTATTTTTATATTAGACAATCATTCGAATTAAAGTATCTTTATTTCGAGATATTTTAGAATAAAAGAGCATCAATTGCATATTTACCTGGTCCAACAAGTGCAATTCCAATCGCAACTGCTAACAATGTTAAATTATACTCATATCCATTTGAAGTTGCCCAAAGACCATTTGCACCGTGAACCTTTGCAATTGCGATTACCATTGTTGCCGCAATGAGTAAGCCTCCGATTGGTGTTAACAGCCCTGCAGCAAATAATATTCCACCTATTAATTCTGATAATCCAGCTAATAAAGCAACTGCGAAACCAGGCTTCATCCCAATAGATTCAAACCATCCACCTGTTCCTTTTAAACCATAACCACCGAACCAGCCAAACAATTTTTGAGCACCATGACCAATAAATAATAACCCAATCACTAAACGAATAATTAATAATCCTAAATCCAACATTATTTTTTCCTCCTAATAATATAATTTTATTAATTGATTTTCCCAAGTAAGCTTATCATCATTTTTTTCTCATCAAGGTTTATTTCTTGAAACAAATCTTGTATAAATTTTTGATGCTCAGGAATGCATCGATCCATTAAGGCTTTCCCTTTATCCGTAATGGACACATACACAGTTCTTCGATCCTGACGACAATCGCTTCGTATTAAGTACTCTCTTTCCTGCAGCTTATCAATGACATAAGTCATGGAACTACTTGCAAGAAGAACTGCTTTCGAAATTTGCTGAACCGTTTGTTTTCCATTTCGATAAAGGATTTCTAATACAGAAAACTCTGTCCACGTTAAGCCATATTTGTTTAAGTCGATTTTCATCTTATCTTGAACCGACTTTGTGGCCTTCATAAATACCACGAATGTTTTAAGAGCTAATTCCTCATTCATCTCACCACCCCTATCAAATTTGTCTCGAATTAATTTATTTCGAATTAATTTATCTTGAATATGAGATAATAATATTACATAAATATCTCGAAGTCAATGCTTTTTTTAATAAATTTTTTAAAGAATTGTAATTTAAGCTTTGGATTGAAAATCTCCTTTTATGTAACAATTTAAGAAAAAGCTTCGTTTATGAAAGTCATAAAAGTTTTTACTTCCTCTGTTTCTTTTTTTGTGACTACATACGTGAGAGAAAAAGGAAGTTGAATATTAGTTTGTTTAATTTCAACAAGTTTCTTATTTTTTAATTCTGATTGCACCATTGAAAAAGGTAAATAGGAAACTCCCAACCCTATTTCAATCAATTGTTTTGTAATTTCAATTTGTGTAACAGGCAGTGTCCGAACTTTAGGATACACACTTTTAATTTCAGATAAAAGCTCTTCCCAATAAGTAGGGTGGTTGTTGGTTAAAAGTCGGTATCTTTTAAGCAGTTCGCTGTCATCTTGGTTTTCCTCTTTGTACGAAGCTACCATAATAACAGGGTCACGATGAATCACCTTAGAGTATACATTATGTTGAATGGGCTCCATTCTAGATAGTCCAATATCTGCCTTCCCACTGTCTACTGTTTCACCAATTTCAAATGACTTTGTCACATTGATAATCACTTCAATCGTTGGGTTTTCATCGATAAAGGACCTAAGTAGCGAGGGAAGCATAGATGCTGCGATTTGAGGTGCAACAGCAATGACTAATTTCCGATTATATCCCTGCTTCCATCCTTCAAACTCCTCCATCCCTTCTTCAAATGTGTTAATCAATCCTTTCGCTATTGAAAGAAATTTTTCACCCGCATTCGTAAGAGAAACATGCTTACCATTTCGTTCAAACAATGGAATACCTAGTTCACTCTCTAATCTTTTTATATGTTTTGTAACTCCTGGTTGAGTCAAATATAGCTGTTCGGATGCTTTTCTAAAGTTTTCATATTCTGCTGCAATAACAAATGTTTTGATCCATTTTATGTCCATTTTCATTTCCACTCCCCAAATTAATAACTAACTGTTATTAATAATAGTAAAAATAGTTAATATTTATTATAAGTCAAAATATTTATAATGGCATTACAGTCATTTTTTGTAATAAATTTATCTTTAAAGGAGTTGTTTTGAAATGAAGCATTCTGAAGAAAGAGTCATCCAGCAATTTAATAAAAATGCACTGCAATATGACAGTCAAAGAAGAAAGCTTATTCCTTGCTTCGATGACTTTTATTCTATTCCCGTATCTATTATAGAAGCATCAACAGATCGACCATCTGTTTTAGATATTGGAGCTGGTACAGGACTATTTTCTTCTTTTGTTAAAGAAAAGTACCCAGAAGCAAAATTAACACTAGTAGACCTATCTGATAAAATGCTTGAGATTTCTAAAAAGCGATTTAAATACGATCCAAGTGTGAATTACATTACAGCGGATTATACACAATTTGAATTTAATCAAAAATTTGATATCATCGTTTCTTCTCTATCTATTCATCACTTATCTCATGAAGATAAACAAATGCTTTATCAACGTATTTTTGCTATGTTAAAAATAGGAGGGGTGTTTGTAAACGCAGATCAGGTTCTTGGCCAAACTCCTTATATCGAATCACTGTACAAAACTGATTGGAAGCAAAAAATTGAAAACAGTGACCTAACAAAGGATGAAATTGAAGCCGCATATGAAAGAACGAAATTAGATAAAATGTCGACACTAGAGGATCAGTTAAATTGGTTGAAAGAAAGTGGATTTAATGATGTAGACTGTGTTTATAAATATTTTAATTTCGTGGTGATGTTTGGAAGGAAATTATAAAATACTTGTATGATTACTTAGGATATAGTAATTCCTTATCTCTCTTGAACTTTGGTGAAAATACACTTGTCATTTTCACCAAAATTCAACTGAATAAGATTGTAGCTAGTTTTTCAAAACTGATCTTAAACGATTTACTTCTGCAATCAATTTTTCTTCATCAATGGTTAAGCATTGTCTATTTTTTACTAATTGTTTTCCATCCACATATACATCACATACATCTTTCCCGCTTGCTGCATAAAGCAAGTGAGAGTAAGCTTCTGCTACAGGCTGCAAATGAGGTTTGTCAGATGGATCAATCGTAATAAAATCCGCTCGCTTTTGTATTTCTAATGATCCAGTGTAATCCATCCCAACGGTTTCTGCACCCATTCTAGTAGCCATAGACAATACGGTTTCAGCTGGCAGCTTTGTTGCATCCTTGTAAACTCCTTTTTGAAGCAATGCAGCTGTTCTCATTTCCTCAAACATATCTAAATTATTATTAGAAGCAACCCCATCGGTTGCAATTCCAACTTTAATTCCTGCTTCAAGAAGTTTAGGGACATCCGCAATCCCTGAGCCAAGCTTTAGATTACTTATCGGATTATGAGCAACTCGGACATTATATTCCTTTAACAATTTACGTTCGTCATCATTTAATACTACTCCGTGGGCAATAACGGTCGGCTGATCAAAAAGGCCTGAACGGCGTACATGTTCGACCGGTCTTATACCGTATTTATTCCAAATATCTTCAATTTCAAAATCTGTTTCAGAAACATGGATATGTGCCATTAAGTTATTTTCTTTAGCAATCCGAGCACTCTCTTCTAAAGCCTTAGGTGTACAAGTATACGGACTATGAGGGGCAACCATTGTTGTGAGACGTCCTTGTGCAAACGATTTATACGTTTTTGCAAATCGCTCAGCTTCCTGTAAATTTAATTGTTGTTCCTTTTCACTTCCAAAGCTAAAAATCGTATGCGAAAAAGCTCCGCGAATTCCCGTTTTCTCTAAAGCAGCCATTATAGCATCTGCATCAATCCCATTTGGATTATACATGTCAGAAAAAGCAGTCGTTCCTGACTTCAGCATTTCGAGAACACCTAGAGTTGAACTTACAACACCTATTTCAGGTGTAAACTGCTGCTCCAAAGGCCAAATTCTCGTTTTCAGCCAAGGATGAAGCAGCATATCATCACCAATTCCTCGTAATATCGTCATAACAATATGTGAATGGCTATTAACAAGCCCTGGCATTACCCATTTTCCATTTAAATTAATTGCTTCTTCGGCCATTGCCAGCTTCTCTTGACACATAGGCCCAATATAGGTAATTTGTGATCCCTCAACAAGCATTAAACCATTTTCAAAAATATCATTATGATCATTGATCGTAAAAAATGTTGCGTTATAATAGGCTTTTATCATACTAGACCCCCTCAAAAATATAAGGTGAAACTTCAATCAGTGGGTTTTCTGACATGCAGGAAGTACTAGTACAACAATGAGACAGGATATTGCACTTTTGTCTGCTTTATCTCCCACTGATTGTTAGTTGAACCAATCGGGCTTTTACGGTCAGTTATCCTCTACCTAGGATTTCTCGTTTACTCTCATAAACCTTAAGGTGGAGGTTAGTGACCGTTAATACAGGATAAAAAAAGAAGGCTCTAGTGAAGAAAGCATTCAAAGAAAAATTCTTTTCCTTCTGCTTTACATTCAACTACTAAAGCCAACATAAATTAGTAAGAATCATAAAACTCAAGACTTTCGTCTGACGTCAGACCTTATAAAACGACATAAAACTACACAAATAATCCTACAATTGTACCTGTCAGCACACTTGCTAACGTAGCTACAAATAACATCTTGAGTCCAAATTTCGCTGCAATCGAACTTTGTTTTGAATCAATTGCTTGCAATGTTCCTCCAATTATACCAATTGAAGCAAAATTTGCAAAGCTAATTAAAAAGGTTGAAACGATCGCAACGGTTTTTTCCGATAAATGAGGGATCATTTTCATAAAATCCAACATGGCTACAAATTCATTGGCAGCAACTTTTGTCCCCATAATGGAGCCAGCCTTCAATAGCTCGTGATGCGGAATCCCCATTAAAAATGAAATCGGATAAAATATATATCCTAATATCGTTTGAAACGTCACGCCGACGGTATTCATTAAAATGCCATTGACCAATGCTAAAAGCCCAACATAAGCTACAAGTATAGCAGCTACAATGACAGCTACCCTTCCTCCATCTATAGCTCCATTTCCGATGGCTTCAAAAAGCGATGTTTCTTTTATCATGTCCTTCACTTGTATTGATTCCTTCGCTTCCTCCTTCTTCACAGGAGCAGCTATACTTGTAACAATCAATCCAGATAGTACATTCAATGGAAGAGCAATAAAAACATATTCAGCCGGGATCATTGCCATATAAGCTCCAATAATACTAACGCTGACGGAAGTCATGGAAGCTGTACAAAGAATAAATAAACGATTATTGCTTAATTTTGGTATAAAGGATTTTACTGCAATTAAGGCTGCTGTGTCTCCAAATATCATTGAATTTACGGCTGAGAACGATTCAAGCATAGGCAATCCTGTTATTTTAGCAAGCCCTCCACCAATCCACTTAATTGCTAGCGGCAATATTCTTGTATAGGTTAAAACATTCAAAATCGTTGAGATAAAGATAATCATCATTAGTACATTAATAACAAATACATTCTTCCCCTCTGGTACTAAACCACCTGCAACAAAGTTAATTCCTTCATTACCGTAGCTTAATAAATGCGAAAAAACCTTTGCAATAAATCCTATTCCTTTTTCTCCAATGTTTGTATTCAACATAAACCAAGCTAATGCTAGCTGCAAAGCAAACATAATAATGACAGCACGATAATTAATATTTTTTTTATCGTTTGATATTACAAAAACGATGAAAAATACAGCGAGAACCCCTACAATTCCAATCAAAAACGACAAGCAAAATCCTCCTCCGATACATAACTTATGTGTGCATACATTTAAACTTCGATGTCAAATACCTTATTTTTCATTATTTCTCTCTAGTTGAACAAAATCTGTCCAAAATAAAAAATCTAACACACACATTTTTTCATTATATACTTTTTTCGAATCAGTTTACATTAGTAAATTGTGAAAATAATTAGAAATGATAAAATCATAAAAAAAGAAAAAAGACAAGAAATCGCTTCTTGTCTTTAATTTGTACTAGTGATTTATCATTGTTCTCCCAATGAAAATCAAACATATTCCGTTTCTTTTTTGCTTTTAAATAATGAAAAAAGATTGAATACTTTATTGATCCCATAAACGGTGTTTGCCGCTGTACAAGCGACAACATGACGACCTGTTTGTAATGGTTGATTTGCTTTTAATGATCTTTTTGTTTTCAGCTCTTCAATGGTGAACCCTTTTATTGTTAAAGCTTCGTTAAACTCCTTTTGTGCTGCCTGCTTGGCCTTAAACAGCATCATTTGAATTCTGCTGTGTACGTTAATCGCCCCATCTCCCGTTGTTTCAATTGGGAGGAAAATGGCTTCTGGGTAGCGCTCCGTAATCAATGATTGAACACCGTCCGAAACACCTGATGAAGGCATACATCCAAACGGTTTAACCGAAACCGTCATGTTCACTTTTCGTTTTATAACATTCAGAATGAGCTTGCCAACCTCCATATGGCCCTCCCCGCCTCTTAGATGGTTGTTATAATGAGTGTGCGCGACCTTAGCAATCTCATCCATATTAGGTAAGTGATAGTCACGAAGGCCAATGGCTTTGGCATATGTTTGAAACAGGATTCGTACCGTACGATCTGCTAATTGTAGCATTTTGAGACGAAGGTAAGGATTTTTTCCTTCTAGCCCTTTTCGCCCAGAATCAGCTTTTCGTAAATCCATGCGTTGGAGCGTATCATAACGTCCTTCCCAAATTAAAAATAAAGTCCATGCTGTAACAGATTGAACTTCGACTTCGGCTCCTTCACTTTCTAAAAATTGCTGTAATCGATAGTTTCCTTCCCCTTCAGTTGTCATTGCCCAAAATTCACCAATAATACTTACCTTTGGTTTAACGAGGGTACGATTCACTTGAACTTTTTGAAGCTCCTTCCGGCATCGATATAATACGGGAAGCAACGATTTACGTTTACTAAAAGCATCATATAAATATTTCTTGCAACGTTCTAAAGCAGCATTTGTTGAACCCTCCTCAACCTCATAAGGGCGAATACGATAACCAAGTGCATTTAAAATATCACCGATTAAAACAGCTTTTAAAAAGGTCATAAAAAAGGAGCTGTCTAATTTTAGCGCTGATTCTTCTCCTGTAGCTTGTTTTAACCCGCTTTGCTGCTGGAATAAAAGCACGCGAAAACCGTCAAAACCTGCATCACGCAATGCTTTACGATATTCAGTCACATACGTGCCAAAACGGCATGGTCCACAGGAGCCGCTTGTTATAAAGAGATAGCTGCGAACAATTTCTTCTTTTGATTTTCCTTCTACATCACGAAGATGGGTAAGATATTTAATCAAATTTCCGACAGTAAAATAAGTTGGGTTGCATTGACCCCTATTTCCAAATTCCTTCCCGTAGCGTAACGAATCATTATCCGGGCAATCCATATGCTTCACATGATATCCTAATCCATTAAGAGCCCCTTCCACTAAAAAGTCGTGTGCCATCGTAAGCCCTCCAAAAAGGATGGTTGTTGAAGCTTTATCCTTTGCAAAAAACTGGCGTGGAACAGGATCAAACCATTGATTTTTTGTTTGATTTAATCCTAATTCAGCTTCCTGTTCTTTTTTAAATCGATTCAATTCTTCCTCAAATAATTGTTCTACATTTACTTTATTATCCAAACCAACGGAATTTTCTTTTACTGATTTCATGATGTATCAACTCCTTTATGATCTTTTAGGGATAAGACCCCAGCCTTTAAGCAATACACAGATGGATTTTTTTAATCAGGTGAAGTAGAGTCTTCACCTGATTCCTCTTGTTTTTAGCTTCCTGTAACGAGTTTACTCAGATATAGCTTTTTTTCTGCTTGACTGTTCATGATCCGATTCACTTAACCATTCACGTCGTTTATTCTCAATCATTCTTTCTAGCTCTTTCTTTTTATTTGCTAAATCTTGCAGACGTTCTTCATGCAGACCAAGACTATGGGCATACGTTTTTACACGAATTTTAATCGAGCCGCTCGGCTTATTTGCATCAATATCATGAAGAGCGGAATAAGGTGTACCAGCCGTTGAAATGATCGAGTCAATTAATCCGTAAGTCGGCGCATCATGTCCACATTTAAAGCTGGATAAATCAACGACCGCCACATTCGGATGACGAGCGGCAAATTTAGCAGCCCATACTTTCTGTACGCTGTTAGAGCTAAAATTTTCAGGCCATACATCCGTTACTTCTAATGCATAATCCACCCTTTTGCTTTCTAAATCACTTTGAAAAAAGCGGCGCAGCCATACTTCATCCTTTGGAATAGAGCGCATTGATAGAATCGGATATCCAAGCACTTGAAACTCGTCTAAAATTCCATGATTAAGACCTGGATCTGAATGATATGGACGTCCAATCATCAAAATGCCAAGGCGATTTTCTTCTTCCAGCTGCTCTAAGATCATTTTTCCTTTTTCCTGCATTTCTTGATCGAAAAGATGCATCGCCTTCCATGCTTCGTCTGCTGCAAAATTACTCTCATCCTCCGTTATTTGCAAGTAATCTTTAAACGACTCAAATAATTGTTTTTTCTGCATATTTTGCTCTGTGAAGGTAACAGCTGGATCAAAATAAGTGATATCTCTTGCTTTAAAAAAGTCTGTTTCTTTTGTAAAAGCTGCTTTAATCACATTAGGAGCACCTGCTACAATTGGACAGCTGGAGGAATCCATTACATTGTTCAAATGAGTAGGAATATGCGTGATGCACGGGAAAAAGATCGCATGTAACGGTCTTTTTTCACTATGCTTTTTAAATAGCAAATTGTGAATATGTGCTTGCGCTACTTTTGATGGATAACATGGATCGATCGAGCCGTATTTTCCTCCTTCCTGCCACATTTCTTCACTTGTATCATCACTAAAGACAATATTCTTTGTCTGGATGCCAAGCGTTTCAAAATAAGTCCGCCAAAAAGGAGCAGTTGACCAAATGTTCAGTACCTTCGGAATTCCGATCCGAATTTGTTTACGCCATTCAATTGCTTCATTTGAAGATCGCTCGAACGAACGAGTATATTTCATTTTTCGTGTACCAAGACCGAGCAGCCCTGACTTTACCTGTACATCTTCAATCTTATGTTCAGTATCCGGCATTGGAGCAGTATCATAGAAGTGCTGATACATACGGCGTGCCTCATATTCAACGAGATTAGGATATTGCTTTTTCAATTGGTTGCGGTCCTTTGTTAACAGGAGCATCGCTTCCTTATCTTCTACTGTCCCCTTTTCACAGCTAAAGCCAGAAATATAACGAGCCGTTTGGCCTTCAGGGGTTGAAGTATCAATAAATGTTCGACTGCAGTTATTCGGACAGAAATTACAGCGTGTTGACTCATCATTTCTAGATGTATAACGAACGCCAATCGCAGAATCCAGCCCAAGAAACGTTGAATAGCCTCGCCGTTTTACAACACGGATTGTTTCCATTGCTGCTCCAATGGCTCCGGCTTCACCTGTATGAGGATGAACATATACTTCAGCATCTGGAACCCGTTCCTTAATATAATCCACTTGCGCTTTTACAGCGGCAAGATTATGCTGCGTTCCGCCTTGCAGGACAAATTTACGGCCTAGCTCAGCCATCCGCGGTATTTGTACGACATACTGCCAAACATTTTTCGGTAATACTAACGCTAATCCAGCTAACAGTTCTTCTTTTGCATATCCTTCCTTTTGGAAATTAACTCGATCTGAATCAAGAAAGACAGCACAGCCATAAGAAAATTTCGGAGACAGATCAGCCTTAAAGGCGGTTTCGGCATATTCTTGAATCGGGATGCCAAATTGGTCAGCCATCGCTTGTAAAAGCATTCCATTCCCCGCTGAACATTGGTTGGATAATCTAAAATTACGAATATCTTTATTTTTAAGAAAGAGGACCTTTATATCTTGACCTCCAATATCACATATCACGTCCACGTCACCAAAATAATGAACAGCACTCATCATATGAGCAACCGTTTCAACGATATTGACATCTGCTTTTAATGTTTTCTCGAGAACATCTGCTGCATATCCCGTTGCACCAAACCCCTTGATTTCAAGTACCGCTCCAGCTGCGTGTACCTTTTCACGAATACGTCCAAGAAGCTCCTTCGTATCTTGAATGGGGTTTCCTTTTGATAATTGATATTCCTTCAAAATAATTTCGCCATCCATGTTAACTAATACAGCTTTTGATGAGGTAGAACCCCCATCGATGCCAATTACCGCTCGGATTGTTTCGCCTTGCCCGAAACGAGCTGGGGTAAACTTAGGAATACTGTATTGACGCCTGAACTGCTCTAATTCTTCAACATTTTTGACAAGTGGAGCCCCTGCTTTTTCTCCAAGCTTTGCCTTTCTTCCATGCGTGATAAATGTTTTCAAATCTTCGAGTCCAGTGTAAGCACCAACCCCTTGAGGTTCATACATGCCATACATAACAGCACCATAGGCTGCATAGTATTGAGCATTTTCTGGAATGAAAATTAATTCATCAAGCGGAACATCCTTTGGATAATCGTACCCCCGCTGTTCCCATGATTCCGGGATTCGTTTCCTCCAGCATTGCTGCAGGAAAGGCAAATATGTATTAGGTCCTCCTAACAATAAAACCTTATGTCGCAGCGTATTTCCGCGCGTTAATACAGAAAGATTTTGCATTACAATTGCATCGGCTAAGGAACACATTATTTCAGAGGACGGAATGCTGCTTTTTACAAGGTTTACAATATCCGTTTCTGCAAATACGCCGCATTTTGCTGCTACATGATGAAGCTTAGAATCATCAAACTCAAGCTTTGCCACTTCGTCTTCCGGCAATCCGACTTTAATCATACACTTATCAATCGTGGCCCCCGTACCGGAAGCACATTTGTCATTCATCGAAGTCGTAGCTTGCTTATCTCCTGTTTCTTCGTTTTCTTTAAAAATAATGATTTTGGCGTCTTGTCCTCCAAGCTCAATCACACTGCCAACATCCGGATGAAGTTGTTCCACTGCCATCGTAACAGCATTAACTTCTTGAACGAATTTTGCTCCGATATGTTCAGCAATAGGACCCCCACCTGATCCAGTAATAAAGACGCGTAAATTTTCTTTCTTTGTATCAGAAAATTCCTTGCCAATACGAACCAAAAATTCTAACACCTTTTCAGCTTGTTTCGTATGGTGCCTTTGATAATCTGACCAAAGAATTTCTTTGTTTCGCGGATTCACCACTGTTGCTTTAACAGTCGTTGAGCCAACGTCAATTCCGATAAATAAAGAATCATTACCTTGGATCCTACCCCTCAAAAAATCACATCCTTACCATATAAATTTACAAGGTTTAGTATATTTATTAAGTTAACAATATATACATAGTGAAAAGCCTTTTGTTTTTGAATCATACATAAAATTACTATTCTTACATTTATGATAAACCTTGAGAGACGATAAAATTAATAAAATATGTGTCAAATTCGCTGAATACAGTATAAAGAAGCAAAGTTTGCGAGGGGGACCACAACAATGCAAATTCATGTCGTGCAAAGAGGAGAAAATTTATGGGTGATTTCACAGCGATACGGCATTAACATGAACCAAATTTCAGCAGCTAATGAATTGGATAATCCTAATGTTCTAGTTGTTGGTCAGGCACTTGTCATTCCAACTCCTTATCAAACCTATATTGTTCAGCGAGGAGATACTCTTTATGCTATAGCCAGAAGATTTGGTACTACCGTTCAAGCTATTGCAGCAGCAAATCAGATTACCGACCCGTCCTTCCTTTATATCGGGCAAGTATTAACCATTCCTGTTTTATTCCACACGGTTCAAGCTGGAGATACTTTATGGTCGATTGCCAGGCGTTATGGTACAACGGTAGATTCGCTTATACGAGAAAATCAGTTGACTGCTGCTGGCTTGATTTACGTAGGGCAAGTATTAAGAATCCCCGAAAGAACGAAACCTGTAAAAGAGATAAACGCTTATTCGACAAGCATGACCGAAGCTGGGCGGCAGGAGGTTATACGCTTAGGAAGATATTTTACGTATTTAACCCCTTTTTCATATCATGTGAAAGAGGACGGTTCTATTACCACTTTGAATGATGAAGCTTTAATAGCCGCTGCAAAAACGCAAAGAGCAGCCCCACTTCTTGTTTTAACAAACTTTTCTGAAAATGAATTCAGCTCTGATTTAGCTGCTGCTATTCTTCGTAACCCATCACGTCAAGAAACGCTCATTACAAACATCCTAAACACGATAAAAGCAAAAGGGTATACTGGGTTAAATATTGATTTTGAATACGTATATCCACAGGATCGTGAAAATTACAATTCATTTCTCAGACGTGTCGTTTCCCGTCTGCGTCCAGAAGGACTTTCTGTTTCAACTGCATTAGCACCTAAAATTAGTGCAGACCAAAAAGGTTTATTATATGAGGCTCATGATTACAAAACGCAAGGGGAAATTGTCGATTTCATCGTATTGATGACATATGAATGGGGATGGGCTGGTGGCCGTCCATGGGCGATAGCTCCAATCAATGAAGTGCGGCGTGTGTTAGATTATGCAGTCACGGATATCCCACGCAATAAAATAATGATGGGAATGTCGCTTTATGGGAGAGATTGGAAGATTCCGTGGGTTCAGGGTACTTTCGCACGAACTGTCAGCCCTCAGGCAGCGATCCGACTAGCTGCAAAATATGGTGCAAATATTCAGTATCATGAAACGTATCAATCGCCATTTTTCCGTTACACAGATGAAAACGGACAGCAGCATGAAGTATGGTTTGAAGATGCACGCAGCGTTCAGGTGAAATTTGATACAGTAAAGGAATACGGTCTTCGCGGGGTAAGCTATTGGGTATTAGGAAACCCATTCCCGCAAAATTGGCTTGTACAAGATTGGAATTTTACGACTAGGAAATTACTATAGTGCATAACATAAAGAGGGTATCCCAAAAAGTGCCCTCTTTAAACTAGTATTAAAAAATACAAAATCTAATATTAAAGAGAAAATAACTGATCTAATTCATTCTCAGATATGACTTTATATCCTTCTCTTCTAAGCAAAGCGGCTGTTACACCTTCTCCTGATTCTTTTTGATTTAAAAAGCTCCCATCATAAATCATTTGACTGCCGCACGAAGGGCTGAACTCTTTTAAGACAACGCATGTGGCTCCTAATTGTTTAGCAAGCTCCAACGTTTTGTAGGCACCTTTTAAATATAAGTCGGTTACATCAGTTCCTGATTTACTAAAGATTCGTGCTTTTCCTGTTAGAACATCCTTCCCAGTCCCGCCTACTATTTCAGCAGGCTCACGCGGTGTAGAAAATCCTCCGAGGAGTTCTGGACAAACCATCATCGCTTTCTCCTGCTTTACCAACTCTTGTATCTTTTCTACTAATTTATGAGTGCCATTATATCGGCATTCTACCCCTGCTAAGCATGAACTTACTAAGATCATGAGTATTCATCCTTTAATTAGTTTTGACTAAATCCATCGTATCCTATTTCTGAAAAGAAATCTAATTAATGAGTAAAAAAAGCGGTAAGCGTCCTACTATTTCTGAAGGATAAAATTCTGTTTGTGACCTGAAAAAATGGCCTTCATTTAGGTTCCGAAGGACAAAATTCAGTATATAAGCTAAAGAAAGGTCCTTCATTTGGGTTCTGAAGAACAAAATTCAGTATGTGAGCTGAAAAAAATTATGCTTTCTTATCATTTAAAAAACCTGGCAAGGAAGGTGTTTTTTTACCTTTCTTGCCAGGTTAACTAGATCATAAAACTAAGGAAAAAGCGGGACAGCGACTTATTTTTCTACCGGTTCTTCACTTGAAACCATAAAAGACTCAATTCTAGATAATGGCTGAATTTGTTTTGTTCCGTACACAAGATAATACAATATTGACACGATAAAAATAACTCCAATGACAATCGTTAATGATACATCCATTCCAAAAATGGATAAGGAAGTGGTAAAGACACTGTATCTGACTATACTGTACAGACAGATTAAACCAAGGATAAGTGCAATCCCTGGAACAATTGGATAAGTCACTTTAAATGGACGTTCCAGATTCGGTTCTTTTTTACGTAATATAAAAAGCGAGATCATACTTATGCAATACATTAATACAGCACCAAAAACAGATAAAATAATTAAGGCGTTTGCAAAAGAAGCAGAACCTGCACAGATGACAGCAATTGCACCCGGCACTAATAGCCCCCAAACTGGTACACCTTTTTTATTGACTTTCGCTAGCACACGCGGGAAATAACCTTCCCTTGCCAAAGCGTAAGTTTGTCTAGAGTAGCCTAAAATGATTCCGTGCAAGCTAGCAATTAAACCAAATAAACCAATAATGGCTACAATGGTTGGGATTATACTTCCATCCCCATATACAGATGTTAATGCTTGTGGCAATGGGTAATCAGCCGGCTTCCCGCTTCCCCCTCCTAGACCTGCTGTTACAAATAGTGTAAACAAGGTTGCGATGGCTAAAGTTAAGATTCCGCTAATAAATCCTTTTGGGATATCTTTCTTTGGATTCTCTACTTCTTCCGCTGCCATAGCACCGCCCTCAATGGCTAAATAAAACCAAATAGCAAAAGGTATGGCTGCAAGAATCCCTGTCCAGCCGTTGACATATGAAGCATCATTAAAAATATTGTCCATTTTAATATGCGGCAATCCCATTACATAATAAATAGCTAAACCAATTAAGGCTAAAATCGTTGCAATTAATTCAATTACTGCTGCTTCTTTAACCCCAATTAAATTAATTAAAATAAAAAAGATAAACACGCCAACAGTTGCATAAACCGGATTAATGGCAGGAATTAAAAAGTGGAGATAAGCCCCTGTTGAAACCGCAATCGCTGGAGGAGCAAAAACAAATTCCAACAAACAAGCAATTCCTGCAATAAAGCCACCGAAAGGTCCTAAGGCACGTCTCGCATACGCGGACGGTCCTCCAGCGTGAGGAATAGAAGTTGACAGCTCCGAATAGCTAAAAATAAACGTCGTATAAAAAACTGTAACGATAATGGAAGCAATGGCTAAGCCAATAATACCGCCTTGCTCGAACCCATAATTCCAGCCAAAATATTGACCGGATATGACCATCCCAACCGCAATCGCCCATAAATGAATCGGCTTTAAATGTTTTTTCAGCTCATTTGTTTGCATGATTCTCTTCCCCCTTAAATGATTAAGCTTACGCCGCTTGTTTTTTGTGCAAGCATTTGACTAATAATCGTTCCCATATGAGCAGCTGCCTCAATGGGCGGTGTGCCTCTTCGATGAATATTTGAAATAACCATTCGATCAGATTCTTTTGTCCCCTTTCTCGGCTTATAACACATATAAGCGCTAAGAGAATGAGCACAGACTAGACCAGGTCGTTCGCCTATCAAAAGGATAAACGCTTCTGGTTTTAATATTTCTCCGATTGCGTCCATACACCCTACTCTTCCTCCTTTAACAAAGAAAGGAGTTCCTGCCTTTAATCCATATGATTCTAGTGAATCTAGTAAAGCGGGATATACATCCATGATATTTTCTTCAATCGCATTGGCACTCAACCCATCTGAAACAACAATTTGGACTTGCGGATTTTGAATACAACGTTCTTTAATGATTGTTTTTCCCTTTTCTGATAATATTCTCCCTTGATCAGGTCGCTTTAAATACCTTTCTTTTGTTTCATAACAAGTTTCAATTGAAAATAGGTTTAACTGTTGTAATAAGTCATGGGACACTTCTCCATATACAGTATCAACAGCTGCCGCATGATCAACCCGAAATGATAAGTAGTCTTTCGTAAGAGGTCTTGTGCCTGTTCTGCCAACACCAATTCGAGCGGGTGTAAATTTCTTCAGGTACAATAATGGATCCATTTCCTCAATCTCGCTCATGCCTTATCCCTCCAAACTCATGCTTTTGTTAAAAATAAAGTAGGATCACCAGCAAACTTAGTTAACTTCCCCCCTTCTGTAATCCCTTGTTTTTCAAGCCATTGTGCGAATTCTGGGGCAGCACTTAAACGAGAAATACTTCTTAATGTAGCAATATCATGGTAGCTTAACGATTGATAATTCAGCATACAATCGTCTGCCATTGGTACACCAATTACAAAATTCACCCCGGCTGAGGTTAATAGCATACTAAGATTGTCCATATCATTTTGGTCTGCTTTCATATGATTCGTGTAGCAAACATCTACCCCCATCGGCAAGCCATGCATTTTCCCCATAAAATGGTCTTCAAGCCCTGCACGAATCACTTGCTTGCTATCATACAAATATTCAGGGCCAATAAATCCAACAACAGTATTTAACATAAAGGGGTGATAGTGTCTTGCAAGCCCGTAGCATCTGGACTCTAACGTTACTTGATCAATACCAAAATGTGCCTCAGCAGATAATTCGGATCCTTGACCTGTTTCAAAATACCAACGATTAGGACCGACTGCTGTTCCTTTTTCACGAATTATCTCTGATGCTTCATTGAGCAAAGAAACAGAGATTCCAAATGATTCATTCCCTGCTTGTGTACCAGCTAGGCTTTGAAAAATAAGATCAGCAGGAGCTCCTTTTTCGATTGCTCTCATTTGACTTGTAACATGGGATAACACGCAGTTTTGTGTTGGAATTGCAAATTGGTTGATTACATCCTTCGTTTCACACAATAGACCATAAATGTTATCAGTCGTATCAATAACCGGATTTATACCAATCACGGCATCCCCTACTCCGTAGCTCAAAGCTTCATACAAGGATGCACGCATTCCTTGTAAATGATCAGATGGATGGTTTGGCTGTGCTCGTGAAGCCAACACTCCTTTTTGACCTATTTTTGTTTGGCAATGAGTAATAACCTTTATTTTGGAAGCAGCTTGAATTAAATCCAGATTGGACATAATTTTTGCAGCAGCGGCAATCATTTCACTTGTTAACCCTTTGCTGAGCTGTAAAAGGTCAATGCCGTTTTGTTCGTTATTTAAAATAAATTCTCTTAAGTCAGCCACTGTCCAGTTTTTAACTGCTTCATAAACGTTTTCATCTATATCTTCCTCAATGATTCGTGAAACTTCATCCTGTTCCGGAGGAAGCAATGGATGATTTCGAATTTCTGCTAAAGTTAAGTCCGCTAATACAATCTTTGCTGCCATCCGCTCTTTCATATTTTCAGCACTAATACCCGCAAGCTGATCACCTGAACGCTCTTCATTCGCTTTCGCCATGATTTCTTTTAAACTATTAAACTGATAGGTGCTTCCTAATAAATTTGTTTTCTTATGCATTCTTATCACCTTTCCTGTATTAGCAAACCACTATTTATAAAAGGCTATCTTAAATAACTTTGTTGATTTTTGAATCATTTAGCAGGATCTTCATGAAGCTACGCTTCAAGGCGTGGGAAACACGGTTTCCCACGAATGATTCAAAAATCGCTTTTATCAACAGAACTCTTTAAAAAGCCAAGGTTTTAATCGAGATCGAAATAGCCTCTTTTGCAACGGGCAAACCCAAATCAATATAATCTCCATATGTGAAATCAACTTGATCGACACAAATAACGTGAAGTCGCTGTTGGCTTCTTTTCGCTAAAGCTTGACCTAACGCCTTTGCCATATCATTTTCACAAATGACCACCAGTTTGCTTGCATCTGGAAAATAAGTTTTAAACTGATCATAGAGCGACTGAGCCAAGCTCTGCAGCATTATATAGGTACAATATTTTATGGATGATAAAGCAACCGCAAATGGAGGATCCTGTTTCTCGTCATATAGTTTCTTTGCTTGAATCATGGCATTCTGTAAACGAAAGTGAAAAGACTCGCTGTCCCATTTTCCGTGTTCTTCTACAGATACGGTTACCAGCGGAATATTTTTGAGCGGTAAAAGAGACTCATCCACATAGACGGTTGCACCGCTTACCTCCGTATTTTGCATTCCGGCTCCAATGACAGTAGCTCTTGTTGTTTCAGCTGCTTTTTTTATATGCACAATATACTTTTGAACAGCTTCCTTTAATGTAGAAGCAAGTAACGGTCCCATATCTCCATATTTTGTAACTTCCTTTATTTGACTCGTCTGTTCATTCATCATTTGACCAATTCCACCTGAAATAAGGATTTCATCTATTGGATAATTGGACCCAGCAGGTGGCTCAAACAACAATAATTGGGCATCAAATTGTGGTGAACCAATAAGATAAGAAAGCATACTTTCGTTCATGCATAAAGTTAATTCTTTAAGCTCTTCATAAGTAACAATACCTCCTATTTGCAGATTGAAATGATTGGTCTTTAGCCAAGGCTTAATATGCTTTGAAATGTATTGGATTTCACCATCCTCTTTTAGCCGGATAAGCCTTCCTCCAATATGGAAGGTAAATGTTTGAATGGCTCTTCCATGTTGAAATAATGCAACATTTGCTGTACCTCCGCCAATATCTACATTGGCCACAATTCCTTCCGTTTTTTTAGAGCGCTGCATCGCTCCTGAGCCTTTACCTGCTAAAATCCCTTCTAAATTAGCCCCTGCTGTGGCTACGACAAAATCGCCAGCACGATCCGCTAAATAATGAATGATCGTTTGTGCGTTCTCTTTTTGAGCAGTTTCTCCCGTAATGATCACTGCTCCAGCTTTAACATCCTTCAAGCTAATACAAGACCTTTCATACTCCTTAGTTAATAACTTAGCCAATTGATCCATATCAATTTCAAATTCATTCTTTAAAGGTGTTGTATAAATAGGACTAGCATATATGATTTTACGGTCAACGATTTGACATTTTGGAAGACTAAATCGATCTCCCTGTTCCCCAATATGCAAGTGACTGACAATGAATTTTGTCGTGCTAGTTCCTATATCAAGGCCAATACTTGTAATCCAATGATCCGCCATAACTCCCTCCCAAAACATAAAAAGCGCCTTGAACCAGCACTATTCTATTTACTAGAAGAGGGCTGGTTCAAAGCGCCGTTGCTTTATCATTTATGAACTTGTTTGTTGGATAATCTTCTCCGCGATCTTAGCCAAAGGCATTTGCCTTTTCATGCTTGCTTTCTGCATCAAATGGTAGGCTTGTTCCTCACTGCAATTTCGCCGCTTCATCAGCAAGCCTTTTGCTTTTTCAATTGTTTTTCGCTCAGCCATTTTCTGTTCCAAATGACCAATTTTATTTTGCAAGAGCAGAAATTGTTCACGTTGATTCAAGGTAATTTCAACAGCTGGCAGTAATTCTCTTTCTTTAATGGGTTTAACTAAATAAGCGTTGACATTTGCTTTTTTTGCTTCTTCTACAAGATCTTGGTGACTATAAGCAGTAAGAAGGATAATAGCACAATCCGAAAAACCTTTAATAATCGAAGCGGCTTTAATCCCATCCACTCGAGGCATTTTAACATCCATTATCATTAAATCAGGTTTCAATAAATGAGCTTTTTCTATCGCTTCTTCACCATTTTTTCCTTCTCCTACGACATGATAGCCATTACCTTCAAGCATTTCTTTCATATCGAGCCTTGTGATCGGCTCATCGTCTACGATTATAATTTTGTATTTCATTACATCACCTTATCTATGACCGGAAAAGTGATGGACACCTTTGTCCCTCTTTCAGAAATAAAAAATGATAGAATTCCCTGTAATTCTTCTTCAACCAGTAATTCAACAAGTTGTAATCCTAAAGAAGACTTTTCATGGGAGATAACCTCTTCATTCATTCCAATGCCATCATCAGTAACTGTAATAGTCGCCATTTGTTTTCGGCAATTAACATATATATCAATCTTTCCTTTATTACAAGAAAATGCATGCTTGATACTGTTTTGAATTAATTCATTTACAATTAATGCAACAGAAGTCGCTCGATTCGATGGCAAAAAAAGTGAATCTCCATAAGTCGAAACCGCAATACTCTGTCCTGGGATAATGGATGATGAGAACAAATCAGCAATTTGCTTAATTACAAATTTCACATCTACTTCTTCTATCCCATTTTGTGCTAAATAGTCGTGTATCATGGCCATGCTAGAAATTCTGGATATGCTGTCACGAAAGACTTCTGCAACATCCTCAGAAGAAGAACGCCGCATTTGCAAGCGGAGTAAACTAGAAATTATTTGTAAATTATTTTTCACTCTATGATGAATCTCTTGAATTACGATGGATTGAATAGCGTGTTTTTTTTCTATACTATTTTCATTTTTCATCAATTTTGTAACTTTTTGCTGTGTCTGAATGACTGATGAAATATCACGCTCTTTGATCAAAACAGCAAACGTGAATCCTAATGAGTCGGTAATGGGGACTATATCTTGTTGAATGACAACATATTCTTGAGATATTCCTCTTGATCCAATAACAGGCTTCCCTGTTTTTAAGCTAAATAAAACTCCCGGCTCAGCTTCTTCATACGCAATTTGCCCGAGTACACTATTTTTATACAATGATTGTGTTGTGGTCGGATTTGCTTCAGCGACAACAATAGCTGCATTACCTTCTGGCAAGAGACAATCAATAAAAATATCAGATTGAGAAATATCTGCAATTAACTGGAGATTTTTTGAGAGATTGATAATAGTATCACATTGCTCATTTGAAAGACTTGTCACTTTATTTAAGTTTAAAATTCCTTCCATGATGCATTTCTTCCTCTCATAGCTTCTAAAGGAATTTATTTAATAGTTTTTAACAAATATTCATAATCTTTCGACTTAATATACCATAAAAAATTTTTCCAATCAAAAAACCTGTAAGATTATCTAACGTATTTTTTGAAATCATTTATAGGTAGATATTTGCAAGAGAAACATGGCAACTCTCATACAAATAAATACTGTCAATAGGAAAAAGCACACCACTTAACCTAAGCGGTATGCTTCATCTGTATCATAAAGTGTTTTATAAGTCTTTATAACTTCTTCTACTAACATATGATCAGGATCCAGTTTTGCTATGTCACAATAGGCTTTTCTTACCCCTTTTATTTTAATTCGTTCATATAAGGTGATAGACTCCTGATCACTTTCTGTTTGGAATGCAAGTGCCGCAGCAATTACCTGTACGAGATGGACAGGAACTTGATGAAAGGCAGCCATATATTCTAGTGCAGGTGCAACTAAACGATCCTTCTGACCTAACTTTCGTATTGGCGACCTGCCAACTCTTATAACATGGTCAACAATATGATGATTAGAAAATCTACCAATAATTTTTTCAATGTAACCAAAATGCTTTTCTTCATGAAATTGATATTTCGAAATAAGGAGCCGACCCGTTTCTTTTAAGGCGCCTAATACCACTTGCTTGATCTGATCATTTTCGATAGCCTCAGAAATGGTATGAAAATCATTTACATACCCCAAATAAGCCGTAGCTGCATGCCCTGTATTAACTGTAAATAACTTTCGTTCAATATAAGCCTGAAGATTTTGTACAAAAAGTACGTCCTTTAATGCAGGCTGTTTTCCTACTATTTCGGTTCGATCAATAACCCATTCATAAAAAGGTTCGACGAAAACATCTAATTTATTTTCATTATTTTGATTAGGGACAATTCGATCCACAGCTGAGTTTGGAAAACCAACATATTCACTTGCCCAATCTTGTTCCTCTTTATTTAAATGATTCATCACAAACCCTTTCAACTGACTGCTTCCGCCAATCATATTTTCACAAGCTATAATATTAATCGAAGAACCATGAATGTCTTTCCTTTTTTTCAGCCCTTCCGCAATGAGTGGAGCAATAAAAGGAAGAATACTAGGTCCTACTGCTGTAGTGATAAGATCTCCTGTTGCAATCGCTTGGACAACACTTTCTGGATTTTTTTTGCTGTTCAGTCCGTTAAACCCTTGAACAAGGAATTCTTCTTTTTGCTCATTTGCCAAAATTACCCTGTAGTCATTTTTTTTATTCAATTCATCAATTAAATCGTCATGAATATCTACAAAATTAATTTCATAGCCAGATTGATGCAACAATAGTCCGATAAACCCTCTTCCGATATTCCCAGCGCCAAAATGAACAGCTCTCACGTCAGTTCACCCCATTTAGAAGATTCATAATTTCCTCTTCTGTCTGAGCATGAACAAGCTTCTCCACATTTTCTACTTCTGAGCAAACAATGGCAATCTGTGATAGCAGATCTAAATGTTCATTGTTTTTCCCTGCGATCCCAATTAGAAGCTTTACGATATTTCCTTGACCAAAGTCCACACCATCTGGAACCTGTACGATGGATAATCCAGATTGCAATATGGAGGATTTTCCTTCATCGGTACCATGGGGAATCGCAAGATAGTTACCCATAAAGGTAGTAGCTAGCTCTTCTCTTTTTAACATTTCATGAATATATGATTCTTCTACATAACCTTGTTTGACTAATAGTTCTCCTGTTAATTTAATTGCTTCTAATTTATTGATAATTTGTTGATTTAATAGAATGTTTTCTTTTGCTAATAAGGACATAATAGAACCTCCTAATTTTTATAAGAAAAATGATGTGCAAATTGTTCTGTAATAAATTGAGTTAAACGCTTTTGGTAAGCCTTTTCAAAAATATGCATGCTTTGCTGATTTTGAATGATAAGGGAGCTAATAAAGCTTAATACTTCTAAAACATGACTATTTTTTTCTTCAGGTGCCAGCATTAACAAGATTCTTTCAACCTCTATCGTTTGATCGTCCATTGACTTGATCATCATTGGAGCCTCAAGATCAATGACGTTAAAAACCGGTTTACAAACATACGCATTTCTTGCATGAAAAAGTGCCAGCCTCGTTCCAGGAATTCCAAGTCCACCTAATTTTTCTCTTCGTAAAAGAGCATCTACACTTCCATTGATACTGCCAATCATTTTCTTTTCAAAAAGCTTTTGACTGACAGCATAAAGAACACTTTCTACACTTTCTCCCCTACCCATTTGATAAAAATCCAAGGAATCTAATAACTCAATGATCAATTTTGATTGAATTGTAAATGTTTTGAAGTCTTCATATTCAATAGCTGCTTGACCTTCCTCTTCTTCTTTGTGAGTTCCAATAAAAGTCTCACCTTTGACTTGAAAATAAGACTTTAGCTTTTCTAATTCTTCATCTATTAATATTGGGCTTACGAGTAAATACTCTCTTTCCATTCCTTCAATAGGTATGGTAGAAAGAATGAAATCAAAAAGATCTAATGAAATATTCTTTAAGTCAAAGACGGAAACGTTTTTAATTTCAGCTTTTGGAATATGCTGTTTTATTTTCGCAGCAAGCATTTTGGAAGTTCCAATCCCGCTCGAGCATATAATTAACACTTTTAACTTTTTCGTTAATGGCTGCATATTAATCGACGAGCCAAAATGAAGGACAAGATAACCAATTTCTTCATCTGGTACATCTATATTTGGCAATGTAAGCTCGACCGCTTTTTTTACAAACTGATAAAGCTCTATATAGTCCTTTTTAATATTTAAAAGCAATGGATTTGTAATTCTCATATTTTGTTTGATGCGAAATAATGCTGGCTGGAGATGAGCTTTTAACCCTTGAAACAAAGATATATCTTGTTTCAGACTGATATTTGCCAATTTCTCAACATTTTCAATAAGCTGCTGAGCAATTATAGAGGTTTCTACATTTTCTTCGAAAAAACCAAGCTCTGTTTCAAAACGAATTTTCGCTCCAGATAGATGCATTGTGATATAGCCGATTTCCTCATCTGGAATCATTAATTGAAAGGTTTCTTGAAGCTTCTCGCCAACTTCTTTTGCAAATGAAAATTCTTTTAATAATCTTAACTGTGATAAAAGTTCGTCTTCTACCTTCAAAAATTGCCCCCTTTGAATTCTTTCAATGAGAAGAGCAAGATGGACAACAAGTCCTACATAAGAGCTATCAGCCAATGGATAAGGCAATCGTTCATTGATTTGACCAACAATTTTTTCGATATTTAATAGCTTTTCATGATGAATAAGATTTAATAATCTTTTGGAGATCACATCTGTTTGATCTAATGATCGTTTTTGAATATATTCTTGAACGACTTTTAAAAATTCTGGAACATCAAAGCGATCCGCAATTAATTTTCGAATCGCTTTTCTCTTCGATTCTTCTGATCCATACAGTTCAATCCCGTACCCTCTCCTTCTAATAAGTATTAAGTTTAATTGATGAAGGTAGGATTCTAGCTTATCTAAATCGTGGCTGACTGTAGCTATTGTGACACCGAGATCATCGGCTAAAGTTAAAAGCTTTACTGGTTCTTGTTGATCTAATAAAGTACTTAAAATGATCATCAATCGTTCATTAGGTGTGTATTCAGGAGAGTCAGTTAAAATAGATCGATTTAATTGAATAAACTCACTTGCATTCCCCATGATCTTAAGACCAAAGCCTGATTTTTTTACTAGCTGGAGATGAAACTTTTTCAGAAAGTCTTCAATATTATTTAAATCTCGATGGATCGTTCTCTCACTAACGCCTATTTGAGCAGCAATTTCTTTTACAGTAGCCTCCTTGCCTATATGTGTCGTTAAAAAGTGAATAATTTGGCGTTCTCTTGCTGAAACCATCATTAGCTTCAACTCGTTTCAAAAGATTTTAATTAAGATCCAAATTGAATTACTAGATCGCTTTTTCTTGTTTTAATTGGCTAACAATTTCATCGTATTTTGGGCTATTTAAAAAATTATCTACAGAAACGTGATAAGTATGCGGCAATTTGGCTTTAGCACGATCTGTTAAGTCTTTGTGGGTAATGACAATATCTGCATCATAGGGCAGGTTATTAATAGATTTATTTATTACCTCAACGCCGTCTATTTGTGCATTTTTTACTTTATTTCTTAAGATGGATGCACCCATCGCACTTGATCCCATTCCAGCATCACAAGCGAAGATAATTTTTTGTACATGTTGAAATGAAATTTTCTTATTCGTTTCATAGGCTGTACTTCCTGTTAAAACCTCACCGACAGAGCTTTTCTTTCCTTTTAAGGATTCCATTTTTTCTGTTGCTGATGTTAGGTCCGCTTCTTTTTTACTAGATTTATGAATAAGTGTTGCAACGGTAAATGATACTGTTGCTGATACTAGCACACCTGCAATGACCCCTAAATATCCTCCTCTTGGAGTCATAGCCATTAAAGCAAAGATACTTCCCGGGGATGGAACCGCTACCAATCCAGCGTGAAAAATAGTAAATGTAAAGACACCGCTAATCCCACCTGCGATGACAGCCAATAACATGAGTGGTTTCATAAGGATATATGGGAAGTAGATTTCATGAATACCACCTAAAAAATGAATAATCGCAGCACCCGGTGCGGTTTGTTTCGCAGTCCCTTTTCCAAATAACCAATAAGCTAGCAAGATCCCTAATCCTGGACCAGGGTTCGTTTCTAATAAGAAAAGGATGGATTGACCTGTTTTAGCTGCTTGCTCGATCCCTACAGGACTTAAGATTCCATGATTTATGGCATTGTTTAAAAATAATACTTTTGCAGGTTCTATGAAAATACTTGCTAATGGCAGTAATCCAGCATTTACAATCACTTCAACTCCACTGGCAAGTGTTTTATTTAACCCTAATACAACTGGTCCAATTCCTTTAAAAGCTAATAGAGTTAGGATAGCGGCCAAAATACCGGCTGAAAAATTATTGACGAGCATTTCAAAACCAGATTTTATTCTATTTTGTAATAAACCATCTAGTTTCTTAATCAGATACCCTCCAAGAGGTCCCATAATCATGGCTCCTAAAAACATCGGGATATCTGAACCGACGATAACCCCCATTGTTGCTGTTGCACCGACAACTCCTCCGCGGATATCATAGATCATTTTCCCGCCCGTATATCCAATTAATAGTGGCAATAAATAAGTAATCATTGGACCAACAAGCTTTGCTAAATCTTCATTTGGCAGCCAGCCTGTTGGAATAAATAAAGCTGTAATAATCCCCCAAGCAATAAACGCTCCAATATTTGGCATAATCATTCCACTTAAATAACTGCCAAATCGCTGGATCTTTACACGAAAATCGATTTTTTTATTTACTTTCTCCATTTTTGTTACCCCCTTTGTTATCTTATCTTCATTATAAAGCGCTTACATTTTTGAGATCAATGAAAAGTAAACACAATTTTGACACATTTATTGTTGACAACATTTAAATTGCACTCTTGATGAATGCTCGCCATTATGTACCAATTATTTTAATGTAAATCCCCTCAGTTGCCTTACTTGTAGCCTTTTGTGTCATTTCATAAATGTTCTTTGATAATAGGGAGGATCGCACGAGCTTCCCTTCATTCCAAATGGAAGGATCGATAAGACGCACCTTGTTTTTCCTATGAATATCAAAGTTCATTTTGCTTTCTTCCAAATGGATTTCTCCATGAAGCTGATTTAATGTATGTTGAAGTTCCTTGTTTGTTGAAGATTGCAAAATCATCATAAGTTCATCATCCGTTTTTAGAAAATCTTGTTCAGCTATAATCCCTTTTTTTGAAGCGATTTTTAAGGCTTTAGCTAACACATCATAGCTATAAATATTTAACGGGTCCATAAAAAAATCAATTACTTCTTTATAATAGGTTTTAACAAACCACTCAGCTAAACTTAGATCATTTATATAGATTTTCCCTTCAATCGCGATCAAATGGGCTAAAAATTCTTCAACCTCTTTTTTAGAGATATGGCCATATGTATACATATCTCGAAGGGTATAATCGATTCGGTCAACACACAGTTCAGGTGCAGACTGCTCAAGTAACGTCCATTTTGCAGGATTAAAGAGAATCTCTCTATAATAAAAGCCATGCCATTCCAAAATTCTAGGAAGCTCTGATTCTGTTATGACCTTTTGATAGATTTTTTCATGATAATCTTCTTCTCTATTCTCCATAACAAAATCGATTACATGCGAAAAAGCAGTATGAGAAATATCATGGAGCAGTCCTGCTATCTGCTCTTCAATAGTTCCCCCTAATCTTTTAATTAGAAGCATTACACCAATAGAATGCTCATACCTCGTTACATTCCATTTCGGATTCACTAAATAGCTCGCCCCACCTTGACGAATTTTCTTTAATCGTTGAACTGGAGCTGAGTTGATTAAATCTTCAATAACTTTATCAACTTTAAATTCTCCATATATTGCATCTGAAATGATCATCGTATCACCCTTTCTACAAACTTACTTTACTCTGTTAATGATATTATAAAAGAAGTATATTCTAATATAAAAAGGAGCTCGCCATGATCAGGAAAATACAATTATCAGACGCTTATTCATTTCTACAATTGTGCAAGCAGCTTGATCGAGAATCCAAGTTTATGATGTACGAGCCTGAAGAAAGAAAAGCAACGGAGGATCAGCAAAAAAATTTTATCGATTCACTTTTAAAAGAAGATCAATCTATTATTTTTGTCTGTGAAGTAAACGGGCAATTAGTAGGGCATTTAACCGCTATTCGACAAAACTTACATAGAATTCAGCACAGTGCTTATATCGTAATTGGAATCTTAAAGGAGTTTACAGGGAAAGGTAATGGGACAAAGCTCTTTGAACAATTAGAACAATGGGTTTTTTCGAAAAAACTACATCGGTTAGAGTTAACTGTTATGGCTCATAATAAAGCAGCCATTGCCCTCTATAAAAAAATGGGCTTTGAAATTGAAGGAACAAAAAAGCATTCTTTAGTGGTAGATGGACAATTTGTAGATGAGTATTATATGGCAAAGCTTCTTTAATCTTTTTATAAAATGGGCTTATTCTATAACGACTTTGTACTGAATATAGTAAAATAAGATGGTGAAAAAGTTTTTGTTATGTGGTAGTGTCAAAAGTTCTATGAAAAAACAGATTTTTGTTCAAGCTAATGCCAAAAGAAGTTTTCTGACCGCCACAA
>NZ_VATK01000012.1 GCF_006546985.1 Bacillus sp. 03113 | reverse complement strand
GACTACACTCACTTAAGCTTGAGAGCAATCAACCCTCCACAACAAACCAACTGTTACGATTTGTTATGGTTTTATACCAGCTGTTGATAGCTCCTTTCTTCTGCTTAACTATTCTATTCATATTAATATAACATAAAGTGAAACTTCAATCAGCGGGGTCTTACTGCCCGTTAAAGTGGGGATTAACCGTTTAGGCCATTCTCTTTTTCCTTGATCTTTTCCATAATATGATAATAAAAAGTAGGAACACACCATATACAATACCCATAACACTTAAGTAAGCCATGTTTAATCCTGTTTTATTAGCCAACAAATAAATTTCAGTTTCCTCTCGGTCTATTACTATTTTAAACTGATTGTTTTTCTCTCGGACCAAATCTCCTCCAAGTAGCCCTCTAAGCTCTTTGTTTTGATACAAGACATCGGAGGAAATTGCTACGCTTTTTGTCTTACTTGTATTATTAATTGCAATGACCGTTGTCTCTTTTCCATAAGTTCGTTTATAAACGGCAAATCCATTCTTTTCAGCTATTATCTCTATACTGCCTCTTCGTAAAGATGGATGTTGATTTCGAATTATCCCAAGCTTAGTTAGGAACTCAATAATATTGTTATCTGTTCTGAAATCCATTTGCTGATCATTATCGGGTGGTTCTCCACCATTTAGGGCAATCTCACTTCCATAATAAACAAGAGGTACACCAGGAATCGTATATAAATAAGTAAGGGCAATTTTCCACCTCGTTCCTGGGTTTTGGTTGTGCATAACAGCATCCATTGTAAATCGGTTCGTTTTCCGATTGTCCAAAAACTGAATGGACCATTGATGGAATGGTTGATCGTAAATAGAAATTGATTGGTCAGGCTTAGAGAAAGCTTTTCTTACTTCTTTATAGTCGTGATTATTTAAAAATAAATCGATGCCTGTGTTTTTATGATCATCAGAATTTGGGTCATCTCCAAACAGGATAAAATTTTCTTTTTGTTTTTTAACATTAGAAGAGAGTGTATTCCAAAATTTTGTTGATGCTATTTTTATATTTGGAATCCCATAACCATCAATATCGGTTTCTTTTATCCACCATTGTGCAGCTTTCGTGAATTGATTCTCAGAGACTCCATTTTCTTCTAACATGTTTGTAGAAAGATCTACGATAACCTTTAAATCTCTTTGATGTGCTTCTTTTACTAATGCTTTAAATGTATCCAAGGAACCAAAATGTTGATTAATTTCAAAAGGGTCTGTGCTTGAATAACCATGATATTCTTCTGTGTAAGCAAAAATAGGAGACAGCCATATCATAGTGAATCCCATTTTTTTCAGATAGTCTAGTTGCTTTATGATTCCTTCAAAATCCCCTCCATGATAAGCTAGCGGATCATTCATCCTTACTTTCTCATCATTTGTAAAATCACCATTATTAAAACGATCAATCATGATAAAGTAAATAGATCCTTCCTGCCATTGGCTTTGATGATGGTCATCCCCACTAGCTTTTAGAGGAAAAGCGTGAAGGAAAATATATAAAATTAGAATATACATAAACTTTTTTCCCAATTTTTCATTTCTCCTCATAAAAAAATGATTTTTGGAAATACTAGTGTCTATCTTTCTTAAGATTAGCGTTTTCTTCCATTTAACGTCAATTAATATAAGAATTTTCGGAAAAATTTTTTCTTTTTTAAGCTATTCACTCTTGAACGATAGATAAATATTTGCTAACTTTGTAAGAAAAGCGCAAGCGCCTTGATCATCGACGTAAGTGCTTTTCTAAATCGAGTGAGATATATTCTTTACTTCTAAAAGTATCAGATAATGCAATCGATTGCATTGAAAGGAGCCAATAATGTGTTTGAGCTTCCTGCAGTATATCACCGACCAACCGATAATTTTGCTTATCCAATAGATCAACATACACTTCACATACGTTTAAAAACGAAGAAAAATGATGTTACTTCCGTAGCTCTCTTACATGGAGACCAATATGAATGGAGCGAGAATCATTGGGTTTACCATCAGGACACGATGAGTAAGAATGGATCAGACTACTTTTTTGATTACTGGCTTATTTCCGTAACGCCACCTTTTAAAAGGCTTCGCTACGGATTTATTTTATATAAAGATAATGAACAAATGGTTTATACAGAAAAAGGATTTTTCCAAGATCCACCACAGGATCCTGGCTATTACTTTTGCTTTCCTTATTTGCATGCCACTGAAGTATTTCGTTCACCTGATTGGGTGAAAAATACGATTTGGTATCAGATTTTCCCAGAACGATTTGCAAACGGAGATGATTCAATTAATCCTGAAAAAACGTTAGCTTGGGATAGTGAACCTCCAAGTCCAACAAATTTCTTTGGCGGAGACTTCCAAGGGATTATGGATCATCTCGACTACTTAGTTGAGCTTGGCATTACTGGGATCTATTTTACGCCTATTTTTAAAGCATACTCAAATCATAAATACGATACAATGGATTATTTTGAAATTGACCCTCAATTTGGAGATAAAGCAACCTTTAAAAAATTAGTAGATCAATGTCATGAAAATGGAATAAAAGTGATGTTGGATGCTGTTTTTAATCATAGCGGCCTTCATTTTGCTCCTTTTAAGGATGTTCTTCGAAAAGGAAAGGCTTCTGAGTATGCTGATTGGTTTTATGCGACCGAATTTCCTCTCCAAGGGGGAGATCGACCGAATTACTCGACCTTTGGTTTTGTTGAAACAATGCCTAAACTCAATACGCAAAACCCGAAGGTAAAGAGTTATTTATTGGAGGTTGGGCGTTATTGGGTAAAAGAATTTAATATTGACGGCTGGAGGCTAGATGTAGCAAATGAAATTGACCATCAATTTTGGAGAGATTTTCGTACAGCTGTAAAAGAAATAAAACCAGATATCTATATTCTCGGAGAAGTATGGCATGATGCAATGCCTTGGCTTAGAGGCGATCAATTTGATGCTGTTATGAATTACCCTTTCTCCACAAATGTCATCAATTTTTTTGGGAAAGGCTATATGAATTCAAAGCAATTTATTGAAAATATGACACACGTGATTCAGCAATATCCATTAACCGTTAATGGGACTAATTTTAACTTAGTTGGCAGTCATGATACACCAAGAATTATCAATCAATGCAATCATCATAAGGAAAAAGTGAAATTAATTTATACTTTTATGCTGACGTTTATTGGGACGCCTTGCATTTACTATGGAGATGAATTGGGGTTAACAGGGGAAATGGATCCAGACTGTCGGAAATGTATGCCTTGGAATCATACAAAAGAACAGCTTGAGCTTATGAGCTATTTTAAAAAGTTAATTGAGATACGTAAAAAAGAACCTCTACTAGCAAATGATGGCACCTTTATGTTTCTTGAATCAACGGAAGAGAATCCTTGTGTTGCCTTTACTAAATTTAACACTGAGAAAAGGGCACTCGTAATCTTAAATCCATCAGATCAAAAAACAAAATATTCACTTCCTTATCCATTAAAAAGCCGAAAAATCGTCAATATGCTGAATGAGAAAGAGTATGCATTAGAGGCTGAACAATTATGTATAATGTTAAAGCCGTATGATGCTGCGATCCTAGTATTTCCAAACTAAGAAAAGTGGCCGATTAAGTGTGTCACGTACTGTTCACTCGTACATCCTGTACGTCGGAGCTAGACAAATACTTAAATACCATGAGGAATAATCACCTCATGGTATTAGTTAATCTACTATATTAATCCGATAGTCCTCAAACCAAATATGGACTTGAGCAAGATGGGCAAGCAGCTGCGGTCCAGTCATTAGTTGGCCAAACCACGGCTCTTTAAATGAGGCTCCTTCTGTATCCACAATTTTTTGTAACGTCTTCAGATCAAAAAATTCATGCAGAACAGAGCTTTTTTTGGCGAGGATTTCTTTTAGTAAATTCTGAACCGTTTTTGTATAGGAGGGATGATGCGTTTTTGGATAAGGGCTTTTTTTCCTGTAAAGAATTTCGTCTGGAAGTATGCCTTCTAATGCTTTTCGTAATATTCCTTTTTCCCGATTCCCATACATTTTCATTTCCCATGGGATGTTCCATACGTACTCGACGAGACGATGATCAGCAAACGGAACACGGACTTCAATGCTAGCTCCCATACTCATTCGGTCCTTCCGATCTAAAAGAGTCGTCATAAACCAAATTTGATTTAAATAAAACAATTCTCTCCTCTTAGTCTCCAGCTCTGATTCCCCCTCTAAACGTGGTGTTTCAGCAATCGTTTGCTGGAATTTTCCCATCATATAGTCCTCAAGATTTAATTTTTTTTGCCAATCCTCTTTTAGCAGTCCTTGGCGTTCTTTAATTGATCGCATCCATGGAAAACCACTTCTGCTAACATCTTCTACCCGATGAAACCATGGATAACCACCAAAGATTTCATCCGCACATTCTCCTGATAAACTAACAATAAAGTCCTTCCTTATTTGACGACAAAACCAAAGTAAAGAAGAGTCGACATCTGCCATTCCAGGAAGATCACGTACATGAACGGCCTCAATTAAGTATTCAGCTAATACATCCTGCGTAATTACACAATTATGATGAAGGGTTTGAAATGTATCCGTCATTTTTTTTATATAAACCCCATCTGAATTTGGCTGGAATTCACTCTTTTTAAAATAAAGATCATTTCCTTCATAATCGATTGAATAAGTATGCAGCGCACCCTTCCCCTCTTTTTGAAAGGAGGATGAAGCAATCGCTGTAATGGCGCTAGAATCCACGCCACCAGATAAAAAAGTACATAATGGAACATCTGAAACAAGCTGTCTAGTAACAGCATCGTTCAGCAAAAATCTTACCTTTTCAATCGTTTCTTCTAAACTATCGTGATGTGCTTCACTTTTTACATTCCAATATCTCCATATTTTCAAACCGTTTTTTGAAAATGCAAGTGCATGACCGGGTCTTAGCTCTTTTATTCCTTTGAATACTCCAAACCCTGGTGTTCTAGATGGGCCAAGAGCAAATAGATCAGCTAAACCATCACGATCTATTTCTGCTCGAACATCCGGCTGCTTTAGAATGGCTTTAATCTCTGATCCAAAAATAATTCCGTTTTTTACTTCTTTATAAAATAACGGCTTTACTCCCAAGCGATCTCTCGCGACAAATAACTGATCCTTTTTTTCATCCCATACAGCAAATGCGAAAATTCCATTTAAAAAATCAACGCACTTTTCTCCCCATTCCATATAGGTTGCAAGAAGAACTTCTGTATCAGAATGACCGTTAAAAGAATATCCTTTTAGTAGAAGTTCTTTTCTTAATTCATCCGTATTATAGAGTTCACCATTATAACAAATCGTATAATGATAGATTTGCTTTGTTTTTGTCATTGGCTGTACTCCACATAAAGGATCTACGACGATCAATCGTTTATGGCCAAAGGCAACATGGACATCGGTCCAAATATTGGTATCATCTGGTCCTCTTTTAGAAAGTGTTTCCGCCATTTTCTCAACTGCTTCTGCTTCCTTCCGCATATCCTTCTTAAAATCAATCCAACCTGTTATTCCACACATTCCATTCATCCTTTCTCTCGCGGAACTGTTGATTAGATACGACTAACTGACATGCTGATATTGTATGCATAGGAATGAAAATGGTTATTTGTCCTAACGTTCAGTTATAAAAAGGGACCAATCTGGAAAAAAAGAATGTTAAGAAAAGGGTTCAAAAAGGAGGACAAAAAGAGCCGAGAAGTTCTAGGAAGCGAAGCTTTGAGTACCGGACTTCCACAGGATGTGGTGACTTCAACGTTGCTCACAGGACGTGAGCGTTTTTTAGTTGAAGATCCTCTATTTAAATACGTGAGGAACGGAAAAGCAAGCTGACGTAGAAATTCGAGAGCTATTTTTCCCGGACTTTTTGAACAGCTTTTAAGGGAATATAATTGGAGGTTCCATATGAATAAACACCAAAGGACAAAACTAATTGAAAATCAAAATCGAGCCTTTACAGTTGGCTCCATCGAATTTATTAATAATGAATGGGTATTTTACAATGATGAAACAGAGGAATCTTCCTTGTTAAGTCAATTTCTTTTTCAAGAAATCGAAGTACAGCGTTATAAACGCTGGAAAAAAGGAGTTTTGTATGAAAATGGAAAATTACAACTATCAGATGAAGTCATTTTTTTGAAAGAGAACGATATGATTAAAGTTCGGAAGCATTTAATCTTTTCCTTAGAAAGATTACTTGAGGAACTGAATGATGACGCTTTCTATCAATTTATTACAAGCTTAAATTCAATGAAATTTTCCATTTATGATTGCCTCTATTGTTATAATCATTTAGCCTTTACAAATGACGCTAAACAAAAAATAGGCGTAAATTTTATGGTATTTGATAATGAAGAATCCATTTGCAATGTTCAACACCATTTCTGCTATTATGAAAAACAAAATGACCGCTTTGAATTTACTTTAAATACTGGGAGAAGAATTGTTATTGAGAAAATCTCCAGATAACGTTTAATTCCACAAATTTAGGTGACAGGAACAAACTGAAATAAGGAACCTGTCACCTTTTTTCTGCCTATCTTCTTTCTATTAGACGTATGCCAATTCCCATTAATATAACACCCATCAATAAAAGAATCGCGATCGGATATAACAGCTCTAACATAGAGGAGTTTGTTATTACGGCTCCTTTTAACAATTCCATTCCATATGTGATAGGAACAAACTTAGATATCCATAGAAGCGGCTTCGATGTTACGATTTCGATGGGCCAATACGCTCCTCCAAGCATGGCAAAGCTGACGGAAATTAATGGAATAATCGCATTAAATTGGCTTGTTGTTTTCACAATCCCTGTAATAAAGATTGAGAGTGCCACGATCGAAAAGAGGTAGGGAATGAGCATGATCAGCGCCTTTAAAAATGCACCATTAAAATCTATGCCTGCCCCAAAACGAAAAACAGTAAATATAAAAGCAATTTGAATAAATCCAATAATAAAGCTATACAACAAATTCCCGGTATAAATACTAAATTTAGAAGATGGAGATAATATTAGCCGATCCCATATTCCATTCTGCTTATCACGTAAAATCTCAACAACTGTAAAAGCTACCGTATAGATAGAAAAAAACAGAGTAAAGCCAAATAGGGATTGAAGTGCTGGATTATATTTAAACTGGTCTTGATTGTGAAAGCTTTGAATAGACAAATTGAATAACGGCTGTTCTTTTATTTGTTTTAGCTTTACTTCTGCTTGCAGCGGATCATTTGCCATCCTTATGATTGATTCTTTTTCAAATTTGCTTTCGTAGAAACGTTCAACATGACGCTTTATCAATGGTAGATTTTTTGTTTCTCCTGTTCGATAAAGAACATAGTCCTTCTCTTCTAGATCGATCCCTGCATCTGCTTTCCCTTCTGCTACCTTATCCTTTACCTCTTTTTCTGTATAAACCTTAAATATGAAGGAATCCCCTTTACTTAGTTCGTGCAGCAAAGGCTTTATTTCTGTTTGAGATAATGAGCTAAATACGGGAACTTCTATTTTGGAATAGCTTGCTTTTCCTGTTATATAAGCAAAACCCATACAAATAATCGTTGAAATAATAATGGCAGCTGGTTTTCGAACAAATTGTCGATATTTCCCCCAAAGAATTCCCATCATATGCGTACACCTGCTTTTTTCATTTGAATTAAATAAGAGAGAATAATAAATACTCCAGAAACAATGAAGATAGACATTATTTGAGCTGAAACATCTTGAATAGAATAGCCTTGCATAAGCTTTAAATAAGCTAAGATTCCTGCTCCTCCCGGCGAGTAATTCCCTAATTTTTCAAATTCTCTTCCCAGTTGAGAGATTGGAAAAAAACTGCCTCCTATAAAAGCAAGGATCGGAACTAGAAAAGCTACAAATAATTTATTAATACTTTCTGATTTTAGGCGATAGCACATGGAAGAGATCAATAAAGAAAAGCTTCCAATCATGAAGCTTAATGCTGCTGACACTAGAAGAAAATAGCCAATATTCGGAAAATAAACCTTGAAAATAAGGGCGGATAATCCAAATAAAATATTGATCTGTAAAAAAGTCATCAGCATTGTTGAAATGAAAATACCGATGAAAAAAGCGATGATAGGTACATTTGCTAAAATAATTCTAGAATAAACATGATTTTGTATTTGTAAAAACGCAAACTCCGCTGAGGTTGAAGCTACATAAAAAATAAACATGACACACATTCCAACAGTAAAATAAGAAACCGAATTAATCATTTTTTTCTCAGATATCGAATTGATTTTTCCAATTTCTTTTGGGATAGACTCCTGCAGTTTTTGTGCATCAACCCCTATAGAATGAACAGAGGTAAACAAGCTGATTTTTTCCTGAAAGGTCGTTATTAGATCCGTTAGTATCTTCCCTTCAAGTTCTTTTGAATCATTTAAAGTCAGCTTCAACTGTGGCGGCTTTCCTTCATTCATAAAAGCATATCGATAAAAGCCTAGTGTAAAATCAGCTGGAATTTCGAGAATCCCACTATACTTTTTTTGTTCCTTTTTTGAAAGCTGATGTTCATGAATAAAGTCCAATTGAATATTCTCATTTAGCTCTGGATTTTGTAAAAAATCCTCTAGTAAAATTTTCACTGGTTGAAAGCTATTTGAGGATAATAGTAATTGCTCTTTTTGCTCATTGGGGAAAGGTAAATTATTTATTTCTTTTTCCATCTCCTCATGTGCTATCTTCATATTGTCCTTTTGAATAACAGCAAGTTTAATATGAATATTTGATTGATCTCCCTCAAGTGTCCCTAGAGCAGTCCCTAATATTGAAATAAGCACGAAAGGCATAAGGAGCAAAATGATTAATTCTTTCGGCCTTCTCCAAAACATTAGCAAGTCTTTTTTGATTAATTGACTAATCATATTTCTTCACCTAATCCCTTAATTGTCTTCCAGTAAGATGCAAGAATACATCTTCGAGTGAAGGGGTTTCAATGTTTACCGAAACAATGTTTGTGCCAGTTTCTTCAGATGCTTTAAAAATATCCTTTAAAATAAAGACTTGCTTAGGAACAATTATGGTAACGAGAGGCTCCTGTACGGAAATATTTTTGATACTTGGATTTTTTTCTAAAGCTTGAATAAACGAACCTTTTAACATATCAACTTTAACGACAATCGATTGTTCACTAGAAAGAATGCTCTTGATTTCCTCCTTCGTCCCAGAAGCAATGATTTTTCCATGATCCATAATATAAATTCTGTCACATAAATACTCGACCTCTTCCATGTAATGACTGGTGTACAGCACGGTCATATTTTTTTCTTTATTTAACTTTTTTACTGTTTCTAATATATAGTTTCTTGACTGAGGATCGATGCCGACAGTTGGTTCGTCCATGATGATAATATCCGGTTCATGAAGCAGAGCTACTCCAATATTTAGACGGCGCTTCATCCCTCCCGAAAATGTTTTCACAAGATCTTTTTCTCTGTCCTTCAGACCAATAATTTCAATTACTTCATCGACACGTTTCGTTAATTGGTTCTTCGGAATACGATGCATTTTCCCAAAAAATTGCAAGTTTTCTCTCGCTGTTAGCTCCATATAAAGAGCAATTTCTTGTGGTACAACGCCAAGTATTCGACGAAGCTTTTCAGGAGCTTTCAATATGCTGCCATTATTCATTCGAATATCTCCGCTTGTCGGTTTTATTAATGATGAGATAAGTGAAATGGTTGTTGATTTTCCAGCGCCATTTGGCCCTAAAAGTCCGATCGTTTCCCCTTGCTCTAAATAAAGATTTATCCGGTCGACTGCCTTAATATTTTTAAATTCTTTTGAAATATCTATGATTTCTAGCATGTTATCTCCCTCCTACATTGTTAGAATACTCTTACTTTGCTTAAACCACTATAATCTACAGTCATAACTTTGCTTTCACTCTATGACCTCAGTCATATGATCTTTCATATCAGGAACTTCTTATCAAATACCAAATAATAAGGAGACTATGTTTTTTCATAGCCTCCTCCAATTTAATATAGGTCATTTTTCACTGCAAAAATGGCCAATTGCGTTCGATCTCTTAATTCCAATTTAAGCAATATTTGTGTAATGTGATTTTTTACTGTTCCAATCGACAAAAATAATTCACTCGAAATCTCTTTATTCGTTTTCCCTTGGCCAATAAGCCTCGTAATGGTTATCTCTCTTGGTGTTAATGGGATGGAGGTGGATTTCTCCTTTTCAATTGGCTTATCAAGAAGCTTTGGCATAACCTTCGCAGCAACTTGATCATGAATGGCTATTCCTCCATCTAAACAGCTTTTAATTGAATGAATCAGCTTAGGACCATCAGATGTTTTTAATAAAAACCCGCTTGCCCCTTCTTTTAACGTATTGATAGCATATTCTTCGTCATTAAATGTTGTTAAAATAAGTATTTTCATAAAGGGCCATCGTTGTTTAATTTTATGAGTAGCTTCTATACCATTCATTATGGGCATACGTATATCCATTAATATTATATCGACATGCTGATGTTCCAATCGCTTTATGGCCTCTAGACCATTTTCTGCTTCTCCAACCACTTTTAATTGTTGATCTTGCTCAATAATCATTTTTAGTCCTTGTCTAACGATGCTTTGATCCTCAACAAGCAATATCCTAATCATTTTTATCCTCCTCTACGGGTATGGAACCCTCTAGGATAAAATCCTTTTCAGTCTGTATAAATTGAAACTTTCCGCCAACCTCATTAAGGCGCTCTCTCATGCTTTTCAAGCCAAATCCCTCATGAATTCGTTTGCTTGCAACGTTTGAATTTTTCATGGTAAAAGTCACATGCCCAATTGGAGAAATACCTAATATGACATAAACCTCTCGAGAGCTACCATGCTTCATGGCATTCGTTAATCCTTCTTGTATCACTCGATAGAGAGCTACACTTTGTTGATTAGATAAAGAGGCTCCTAATACCCCTTGCTTCGTTGTAAAATGTACTTTCAAATGGCTCTCACTTTCCAGCTTGCGAATTAAATAAATGACAGATGAAATACCCTCAATGTCCTTTGTTTGCAGAGCTCTAACCGCTCTCCTTGTTTCTTCTAAACATTCGCTGATCATTTCCTTTATTACTATAAGGGACTCGCTCTTTTCTTTGATTATCATTACTTCAATATGCATTAACAAAGCTGTAAGCATATGACCAACCGAATCATGCATCTCTCTTGCGATTCTCGCTCTTTCTTCCACTCTTGCTGCCTTTTCATCTGAAAGAGCTTGTCTTTTTAATCGTCTGTAATCATCAAGAACACCTTCGTAAATCTCTTTTTGTTCCTTAGATTGTTTATAAAGCTCATTGTATTGATAAAAAATAAATGCTGCTAAAACCCAGATAAAAAAAGAAAAGACAATCGACGAATTCAATCCAATTTGAAAAAGAGAAACTGCACAGCCAATAGTGCTGGTTAAAATAAGTAAGATGTTAAAAAAACGTGGTTGAATTTGAAAAGCTGCCTCAAATAAATAAAATAAAACCATTAAAATAAACAGCCATGTTGTTTGAGTACCTATGTATAAAGAGAAAAACAAAGCGATAAGTATAAGGCTCGAGAATAAATATATTTTATTCTTTACGATCGGTATGAAAAAATATAGAGCAATGGATAAAGCACTTCCAAACAATAGGCTAATAAAAATCCATTGGGGTTGTTTGTGTAACAGGATCCCTGCTATCCACAGGGAGAGTAAAAAAGCAAATCGAAAATAAAAAGAAATCAAGCTGACTCACCTTAGCTTTATCATCAATATTGTTTTATAAATTTTCAACACATTTTTATAGAGGTTGAAATACTTCTTTGCCTTTGAAAAAGATTTCAACCTCTATTATTTGGCTAGATTTTATCCTTTAATATATGCTGCTGAAACATGCAGCATGACATTTCTATCTCTGTACATCGGAACCCACCACTGATTGAAGTTACACCTTATATCATGCTCCATTTTTTTATGAAATCAAGTTCAAATTGTTCCCTAGAGAGTGGACGATGTATATAGTATCCTTGTGCATAATGACATCTTAAACCCTTTAATAGTTCTATTTGCGGCTTTGTTTCTACTCCTTCCGCAACAATTTTCAAGGATAATCCATGCCCCATCATCACGATGGCATTGACAATCGCCATGTCAGAGGGGTCAATATGAAGATTTTGAATAAAAGATCGATCAATTTTCAAAATATCTATAGGAAGATTCTTTAGATAGCTTAAAGAAGAATAGCCTGTCCCAAAGTCGTCAATCGCAACTTTTACACCCAACTCCTGCAATGCTTTCATAACTGAAATATTATATTCAATATTTTGAACCATGGTACTTTCTGTTAGCTCTAAGGTTAAATATTTTGCCTCTAGGTGTGTCTCATTAAGAATTTTTTTAACTTGGTCAATAAATCCTGGCTCCTGAAACTGAAACGCAGAAACATTTACCCCTATTGACAGCATCCCCAAGCCAGCTAATTGCCACTGCTTGTTTTGATGACAAGCTGTTCTTAATACCCAGTTCCCTATTTGACTAATTAAATCTGTTTCTTCCGCTAATGGAATAAATTGATCAGGTGAAATAAGGCCCAGAGTAGGGTGCTGCCAACGTATTAATGCCTCACATCCAGTAATATTCCCGCTAATTAAGTCTAGTTGTGGCTGATAATTCAGCTCAAACTCCTGTAAAGCAAGAGCCTTTCTTAATTGACTTTCCAGTTCAAGCTTTTTTAACGCATCATCGTTCATATCAACAGAAAAATAGGTGAATTGATTTCCGCCTTGATTCTTTGAATAATTTTTGGCGATATCAGCGTTTTTAAACAAAAGTTTTACGTCCTCTCCATCTCGAGGAAATATGCTAACGCCTACGCTGGCTGTTAAAAACATCTCCTTATGTCGACACATAATTGGCTTTGAACAATTTTGGAGGACAGAGTTTAATATTTGAGCAATATTTTTTCTTTCTACATCCTTTGTTATGACCAAAGCAAAATGATCGCTTCCAAAATGACCAAAATAAACACCTTTTGGAAGATCGGCTCGTATTCTTGCAGCCAATTCCTTTAATATATTATCTCCTTCATCATGTCCAAATGTATCATTAATTAAATGAAATCGATTAATTGCAATGATACTAACTGCTAGTAATCGTTTTTTCTTCTTGGCTCTTTTTAGCATTTCTTCTAATATCTCTGTTAATTTCAATCGATTTGGCAAACCCGTATGAGCATCATAATAAGCTAGCTTTATCATTTTTTCTTCCATTATCTTTTGCTCTGTGATATCTCGACCAATTCCGTAAACCCCAACAATCTCTTCGTTTAGTGTAATAGGAATATTCTTTATTTGAAAATACCTGATCTCTCCTGATTCCAATTCAGTTTGAATATGATAATATTGTTCTTTTCCTGTTATGGTTTTATAAAAATGCCTTTTAACCCTTGACACATCATTATTCTTTACAAATTCTAGTGAGGATGTTCCTATTATCTCTTTTTCTTTAATGGAAAAAGTCTTCTCAAAATGGGCATTCACACTTGTAAAAAGTCCTTGTAAATTGGTCGAGTAGACAATATCCGTATTATTATTAAATAATGATCGGTAGTATTGCTCTGATACTTTTCTGTTTTCATCTAACACTTCTATATCATTTTTTGACGCCTTCATAAAATGGGTAAGAGCCAAAATCGTATGAAAATAATCAGGAAAATCGTATTGAAAGGTCGATATCATTTTGTTTTCTTGCTCCATATGATCCCATTCTGATATCACAAGACCGGAAAGAGTATAGCCCAAAAGCTGTGGCCTTTTCATTTTCATTCCTGAAATTTCTCCATATGAAAAGAAACCGTTCACTGAAGCAATTTGATTGATGGCCGCTAACTCATTTTCTGTCAATTGTTTAATCGTCTTTTTTCTAGCCATGCAATTATATGCAAAAACAGTGTCTACCGGCTTTTGTGAAAGCTTGCGAATATTTATGTACGAGGATTGAACAACTTCTTCGAAATTTGCATAGCCAAATGTTAACTGCTCTCCAACATGAATTTGACGATTAAGTTCAATCGCACCATTTTTCAAGATATTAATGATAAATGCGGAATTTTTTTTCCCTTTCTGATGAACGAGCAATGGAAATTCATTACCAGAAAGAGGTAGACCCTTTACAAATCGCTCTCCAAAGTAGTATTTCAACAAGGTAAGAGGTTTTTTATTATCTATGGCATAAATAATATTCTCATTACACTTTGTTACTCGAAAGCTCTTTCCAATTTCTTGCCATCTAAAATCCGTATTTAATTGAGAAAAGAGGTTCTCTCCATTCAGAGCCACTGCTGCTACCCCATGTGTCGTTATCGAATTGTTTGTAAACACAAATGACTCTCCAAGCTCATTTTCTCCAGCTACTCCCCCTGCTAACAAAAGGTTAGGATTCACTTGATAAATTCCATCCAGCAAAGACTGGGTGTCTATTTGATGACGTGTTGGAAATAAGATAAATGCTTTTGTATCTAAGGAAGATAGAGACTCTCCTAATCTTTTTCCAATTTGAAAACTATTTCCATAAGCCTCTATTTCTATCAAACAGGATTCTATTTCTACTTTCTTAAAAATCGTAAATGACATCATGATTTCTTTATCTTTGATTTTTCCATTATGTATCTGTCCAGCAGTCGTGCACCCAATCATATGTGCTGATGGCAACTGCTCTTTAATAACAGCTTGCAAGGAAAGAATTCTTGCCTTGTCCATACAATCTGAAAATACTTGCACTAAAATAGTAGAATACTGATACAATTGATGTTTCTCAATAAAGGATCTAAGGTGTCTATTATTTTTATACAGATAAGAGAAGGTCTTTGCCATTTCATCACCATTATTAGTAAAATAGTCATCACTATCTTCTTTTAAAATACCATATTTAGAAGGTTTTTGTAACAAAAAAACTACCAAGGTGGTAGTTTTTTACCATATTTTTAAATTTATCATGCATCAGAAAAACAAAAAGCCTAATGGAAGCTTAAATCCTAAATAAAAAACGAGCAGGAGAGCAATTACAAATTGTACCCAAAAAATACTCGTTTGTTTTTTCTTTCCTCCTCGAACTAAAATCATTTCCAGTATAGCAATGATCCAGAGACCAACAAGTGATTTCAAAACATATAGAAAACTAATACTAGAAATGCTCAAGAGAAGAATTACTCCTGTTGCAATGATGAACAAATAAAACAAGCGCAAAATCATGTGAACAATTTTTTTTCCTTTTTCTTTTCCGCTCTTGCCTAGTCCTAGCACGACGAAAAATAAGATTAAGGATATTACCCAAGTCGTAATATGAGCATGTGTCATTTAAATAAACCCCTTCTCTGATTTCTTCCACATCATTATACACTCAGCCAGATTACCTATCTATAAACGATGTAAACCTCGTTACGTTTTAGTCGTTTAATTTTTCATCGTATGAACGAGAGTACCGATTCCTTCAACTGTTATTTCGATCACGTCTCCATCTTTTAAATATTTTGGAGGATTAAAAGCATGTCCTACACCAGCTGGTGTTCCTGTCGCAATAATATCCCCTGGTTCTAACGTCATTCCTTTTGAAAGAACAGATATGATTTCATCAATTGGAAACATAAATTTTTTTGAATTTGAATCCTGTCTAACTTCCCCATTCACCTTTGTTTGAATATGTAATTGATGCGGATTTTCTATGCAAGATTTATGGACGATCCAAGGGCCCATTGGACATGAAGCATCCAAGCTTTTCCCGATAAAGAATTGCTTATGTTGTACTTGTAAATCTCGAGCTGTAATATCATCGATGATCGTATAACCGAATACATAATCGAAAGCTTCCTCTTTAGGAATAGCTGTTCCTTTTTTTCCGATAACAATGGCAAGCTCACCTTCGTAGTCAAGCTTTTCTGTTGCATTCGGATGAAGCAATGCTGCCTCGTTTGGCCCAATAACCGTTGTTGGAGCTTTCGTAAAAATTAGAATATGCTCCGGGATATCTCCCGTTCCTAAGTTTCTTAGCTCTACTGCATGTTCTGCATAGTTTTTGCCGACACAAAAAATATTTTTAAGCGGTCTTGGAATAGGTGCGAGTAATTTAACAGATTCAATAGACAAATAAAGCTCTTCCTCAAGTCCCTCTTGTTCGATCCATTGCAGCAATTCTTCCACTTTCGTTAAAAATGCATCACCTAGTTCAATACATTCAATCATTGAAGATGGAATCGAATTTTCCCCTGATTTTCTTTCTTCTGCCATCCCTAAAGGAAGAATCTTTTTGCCACTCTCGTCTGCTAAACCCACGAAAGTCTGATCCTCACTTTTTGCTGTCACAAATTTCATAAAAACACCCCTTTGTTTTCTTTCATTATTAACATTCTGTATATCTTTAAGAAATCCTTTTTCTATTCGTACGGTTTTTTGTGCTTTTAACAAGGAATCGTTCATACATCGACTCAATAAATTTGGGCTTTCTAATCACACTCCACCCAATTAAACATACCATACTATTAGAACTCATACAAAGGGTGTTGATTATGCCAGCTATTGTCGGAGTGGCTCAAGTAATATCCATCGGAAGCAGTGCTGTGTTTAATATTGGAGATGTGTATAAAATTGCACCCATTTCTAGCGCAAAAACTTTTTCAGGTGGCGGTTCCTTTAACACTGGAGATGGGCTAAATGTGACCAGCTACAAAAGCACAACCAACACAGATGATAGAGATAATTTTGATCAAGGCATTTTATTTAATATGTAAAAAAGTAGAAAAACTAAGAGGAAGCAGGTGAAGAATTTGAATTATTATATTCAACAAACGATTTGCATAAATATGATAAAAATTGGAGGGATTTCTAATTCTTCTGTATTGCAAATTGGCAGTGCTGGAATCATAAAACCAGCCTCTTTCTTGTATAACACAGGAGGGTTTAAAGAACCTGCCCCAGCAATCATGCAGCCGCAAACGACGACGATAACACCTGCAGTCCCTTTCCAATCATGATCTTAGACACACCAAAATTAAAAATAATTTAATGGATAATTCATGACTAACTTTAGAACGTTTATATCTTTTCATTTTTATGTTTTAAACGAGGTGGTTTGGTTGAACCAACAGCTTCAACAATATATACAAAGTGTAAATGCTTTTCTTCAGGAACAGGAAAAAAGAATACGCAGTCTTGAGAGAACTATTAATGAATTAAAGAAAGAACTAATGAAAATTAAAGAAAAGCCTTCTATCCATGTGGATAAAATTGAATATAAATTTGACCAGCTTAAAGTGGAATCTTTAGACGGAACATTAAATATTGGTTTAAACCCATCTGATCTGCAAAATATTGACGAGTTTGCTGTTAACAATCAAGATGTTAAAACGCCTCTTTCACCAAAGGAAAGAATGAACATAGAAATGGAAATTGAAGAGGCCATTTATCAATTTCTTGAATCAGAATTGCCAACCATCGTAACTGATATCCAAATGAAAACAAATCGAACAATAGATGACTCATTGCTAACATTCATTAAGGAAGATATAAAAAAACAGCTTCCTCAACGAATCGAACATTACTTAAAGCAATATCCATTAAATGAAAAAATTGAAACAATGATCAATCAACTAAAAATGGACATCAAAAATGGGATAATTACTTTTATTAGTCAAATGCCTCATCAATGAAAGGAATGAAGAATCAATGAATTTTCAAGTATATAACCGAGATTTACAGGTCGGAACCATTAGGATCCTTGGTGTATCAAGTTCTTCCCTTTTTATGATAGGAGATACACAATCGATTCAATTAGCGTCAATTTTTGACACTCCCCCTGAGTCGCTTATTATCGGTCCATTTGTTCCACTTTCACCAGAAGGATAAAGAAATGCTGCAGAGAACCTCTGTAGTGGATCATTTTCATGTCAGTACAGTATCCTTATCCTCTATTATTCAAATTGGAGATTCGACATTCCTGCAAGGAGCATCTAAAGCTTTAGCTGTCCAAAGAGAAAAAGAATTATTTTTTGGAAAAGAGGGGGACTTCTCTGACTATCCAATCTTTACAAAAAGGATTCCTCTCCTTCCAATTAGTGAAAATATCTCACTACAATTTGAAAATCGAAAACCACTAATTAAAGTTCATGATATAGCTATTATCGGAATAGCAGCCTCATCTATCTTTCATATTGGCAGTAGTCAGCATATCTATATGGAATCTAGAGTGAAGCATATTAGACATATGGACCATTCAGAAAATATACAGCGGGATAATCCTTCCGTTCCGTTAGGCAATTACATTAGCAAAGAAGAGTACACAACAGTAGATTCATATTCTTCTAACCGATATATGTAAGATAACTATGTAAAGGGGGTATGGTATGCCAGCATTTGTAGGGCCTGTCCAAATTGTTAATGCCAGTGGAACTGTTCAGTTCGGCGACTCTCTTTTTATCTCACCAAAAAGCAATTCAAAATCAGCCCATGGATCTGGATCTGGAAACACGGGAGCCTTTATCATAACAAATAATGGGTTGAGTATTGTAAATAATATTGATACTAGTCTTATCGATCAGCCTACTATAGGAAATAACTAATGAAGTGCCAGAACTTCTAATCAGGAAGTTTACTGGCACTTCATCTTTAAACTCTCGTTAATGGTAGTAAATGAGATCCATCAAAGAAAAATAAATAGCATTCGTCTACTTTTCGTTTGGTTATGTTTTCAATCGCTTCAGCATATAAATCCATTTGCACACGATATTTTGACTCAAGAATCCTCTGTGCTTCAGTAAAACCACCCTTGTATCGACCTGTAATGGTATCCGTTTTATAATCTAAAAGCACGGTTCCTTTCTCATCTTCAAAGAAGCAATCAACAATCCCTTGAATTAATACTGCTTCTTCCTCCCCCCTCCAATCAGAATAAGCTTTGCTTGCTGGATAGGAAAAACTAAACGGAATTTCTTTATCTATTTTCTTAGCATTCATTAATCTTTTTCCTATTTCTGAATCGAAGAACTCAATGATTACTGTTGGATCTATCACCATTCTCTGCTCCTCTGTTAAGAGCTCTTTTGAAATAAGCTCATCTAACTGATCCTGAATATGGTCCACTGTTAACGGTTTTTTTACATCTAGATGCTGCATGACCAAATGCATCGCTGTTCCTTTTTCAGCAGGGGTCAGCTTTTTCGCCTGCATAAATTTTGGTCTGTTAAAAAACGGTTTGCTAAAGGTTGATATTAACTCTGCACCACTATTTTCATCCGTAACCTCTCTCTGTCTCTTCATCTCAGAAACCGATTGCTTCGACCGATGTGTTTCTGCTGCTTGAAAACGATACTCCCAAGAAAGCTGTTGATAAATGGTATCTTTATACTTTGATTCAATTGGTACTTTTTCTCCATTGTACACATACTTCAAATAGTCTTCAGTTTCATTTTGTTCTAGTTGATCGTTAGAAGAGATCTCGTTTGCAGGGATGATTTGAATATCCCAAGAGGATGGATGCTTCGTAATATCTGCTGGAAGTCCGTATATGCCTTTACCCTCCAAACGAAGCTTCTCGGAATCCTCATGCCTAATTAAAGCAGGGCCGATCCAATCTAGATAGGTGGAAGCACTTGCTCTTTCATATTCTTTAAGCAGCCATTTAGGGTTATCAAGTTCAGATTCCCATTGTTGAATCATTTTTTCAGCTTTTTTGACAGATCCTATTAAAAACAGCTTTTCTTTTGCTCTTGTTAAAGCAACATATAAAATACGCATTTCTTCTGCAAGCATCTCGAGCTTTTTCTTTCTTTTTAATGCAAGCTGTGGGAGAGACGGTAAAGTTACTCGGTTTTTCGAATTTACATATCTTGTTGCAAAGCCCCATTCTTTATCAAATAAATACGATTTTCTCATATCCATCATATTAAAGCTCCGACCTAATCCCGCAATAAAAACAGCAGGAAACTCAAGTCCTTTACTGCTGTGAATCGTCATAATACGAACAACATCCTCCTGCTCTCCAAGCGCTCTTGCAGCTCCTAAGTCATCTCCTCTTTCGCGCATTCTTTCAATAAATCGCAAAAAACGGAACAATCCTCGAAAGGAGGTTGTTTCATATTGACGAGCACGATCATATAGAGCTCTTAGGTTCGCTTGTCGCTGCTTTCCGCCTGGCAGGCCACCGACAAAATCATAGAAATGGGTATCCCGGTAAAGCTGCCATATTAATTCAGAAAGAAATCCTTTTCGAGCTTGTGAACGCCATCCTTTTAAGCTGTGATAAAACATGGTTAATTTTTCATAAAGCTCTGCTGAATCATCACCTTTTTCTCCATAAGAGGTTAAAGCTTCATAAAAAGAACCATTTTTATGATGAATGCGCAAGTTTGCTAATTCTTCCTCGTTTAAGCCAATTATGGGAGAACGAAGAACTGCAGCTAGTGGAATATCCTGATACGGGTTATCGATTACCTTGAGAAGCGCCATCATCGTGGATATCTCTGAAGCTTCAAAATATCCTGTTGAAAGGTTCGCGTAAATTGGAATCCCTTGCTGCTTAAATTCCTCTATGATTTGCGGTGCCCAAGTCATCGAACGTAATAAAATAACGATATCACGATACATAATGGGGCGGCTCGTTTTAGTCTTTGCTTGATAAACGGAGGCCCTGCTTGAAATAAGCTCCTTTACTTTCTGTGCCATCCACCTTGCTTCGAGTACTGACTGCTCCAATTCGATTGGATCGTATTCAATAGAATCATCTTCTTCAGCTTCTTCTCGATCTAGCCCATTTGTATCATGATCAATGAGGATTAATTCAACAGGCTCCTTCACATTTTCAGGATAAGATGCACCAGGAACAAGTTCAGCACTTGCATCATATTCAATCTCACCTATTTTCACGCCCATAATTTGCTTAAATATATAGTTCGTCCCATATAATATTTCTTTCCGGCTGCGGAAATTTCGCGCAAGGTCAATTTTTAACCCTGAGACTTCTCCATCGTGTGTAAATTGATGATATTTTCCTAAAAACAGCTTAGGCTCGGCTAGACGAAAACGATAGATCGACTGTTTTACGTCACCAACCATGAATAAATTACCGTTTTTTCCTTCACCCTTTGTAACAAGCTGAAGAATATACTCCTGAACCATGTTTACGTCCTGGTATTCATCAACTAATACTTCCTTAAATTGAGCACGATAGGAAAGTGCTGCGTCAGATGGAACGGGTCCTTCTTGTTTATTTGTCGTTTGATCCATTAATATTTGAAGGCACAAATGCTCCAAGTCTGCAAAATCAACCAAACCCTTCTCTGTTTTCATTTCCTGAAAGCGATTGGCAAAAGATTGAACTAGCTGCACTAGTGTCTCTATATTCTCTTTCATTTCTCGCATATCTTTCATAAAGCTCTCTGGTCGTCTAGAGAAAAGCTCTTCTTGAATGCTTTTTATGATATATTTTGCTTTCTCCCTTTTCTTTTGGGCTTGGTCGATTAAAACTTTATCAAACTGGTCTCCTCGACATGTCTTTGCTCTTGCAAACGACCAAACCTGCATGGCTTCATAAAGAGTAGACCAAGAATCCTGCTTTGCTTGCAATAATGTATCGACAATTTGAATATCACTTAAGAAGTTCTCTTCTCTTGGTGCAGGTCCAAATGGCTGCCTTGTTATATCTAGTCCATTTTCAAGCAGTTCCTTTGCTCCTTCAAGCTGCAGCTCCACATCCTCTAGTAGCGCATCAATAAAAGGGAGCGCATCGATCGGTGCATCTTCCCTTACATCATACATATTGATGATGGATTGCAAATAAGAAACAGGGTCAGGGTGTGATTGAGAAAAATCGTAAAGCTTTTGAACAATGTCCTGCAAAGCTACATCCGATCGGTCATTTGTAAAGGTATCGACAAGATCAAAAAAACGACCATTTCCCTCCTTGCCATATTCCTCTTCAAAGATTTCATCCATCGCTTCATCTCTTAACAGCTGTGCTTCCGTTGCATCCGCTATTCGAAATCCCGGATCTATGTCAATTAAATAATAATATTTTCTAATGACCTCTAAGCAAAAGGAATGAAGCGTCGAAATGGACGCACGATTTAATAAGGTAAGCTGCTTCCTTAAATGCTGAGAGGATGGATTTTCTTTAATTGCTTTTTCAAGCGCCTCGCCAATTCGATGACGCATTTCAGCAGCAGAGGCATTTGTAAACGTCACGACTAGCCATTCATCCACATGAAAAGAAGGATCACTTAAAATTCTTGTAATCATTCTTTCTACTAGGACAGCTGTTTTTCCAGATCCTGCTGCAGCTGCCACTAAAATATCCTGTCCTTTGGCCATAATCGCTTTCCACTGATCATGTGTCCAAGATACATCCTTCGGTTTTTGAGGAATTTTCATTTCACTCATCGTTGTCCACCTCACTTTGTATGAAATCCATCGCTTCATCCTTTGAATACGGAATTAATAATCGATAGTCATTCGCTTCAATAGATTGATCAAATTGACAAACCGATTTATAGGAACAAAAACCACATGGCGTTTTATCCTTAAGTTTATATGGGGAAATATCAACTTTTCCATCTACAATTTCATTTCCAGTTTTTTTATACATCTTTCTAACAAAATGCCTTAATTCATTAAATTCTTGCCTGCTTGCTACTTTAGAGCGCTTGGATAATGTCCCGTCCTTTTTAATTCCAGCTGGTATAATTTTTGAATCACCCGACTCAATGGATTGATCCATTAATCGAATCACTTGTTCATCTGCAAGTAAGAGACCGTTCATTTTAAATTTTTTCATGATTTCTTGCTCAATTTCATCTAACGTAAGGATTTTTTTTGATTGAATCATTGGATTATGGACATGAAAATATAACACACCAGCCGGATCTGCTTTAGTGCCAATTAAAGCTTCTGAATGAGTGATAACAATATCTAAATAAGTAAGCATTTGCAAGGAAAGTCCATAGTAGACCTCTCCTAAATTTAAATCCTTTTCACTTGATTTATAGTCAATGATTCGAAGCAGTGCTTCGTTGCCTTCCTGTGCTTTATCTACTCGATCAATTCTCCCTATTAACTCCATTTTTGTCCCATTCTTTAACTTAAAGGAGAGAGGTGGAAGCTTCCCTCTAGGACCAAATCCAAGCTCAAGCCCTATCGGAGAAAAACCGCTTAACTTAGCTTGTTCACTTAAAATGACGGATGCTCTCGTAATGATTTGCTCAAGCTTTCTTTTTATATAATGATGTCGATTGGAGCTGAGCAATATCTCATTTTGCAGCTTTGGAGCTAGTAATTCCACTGCTTCCTTCGCTAACATTTCGCATTGGTCTTTCGTCAGCTTTGACCAATCTTGATTTTGCTGCAGAACTGTCTCGGCAATAAATGTTAAAGCTGCATGGAATAATTCTCCTATATCTGGAGCTTCTAAACGAAAAATCTGCCGCTCCCTTAACTTCAAACCGTGACCTGCAAAATGAGAGAAAGGGCAGCTTTGGAATAGTTCCATTCTTGAAACGCTGGCCTGAATCGTATCTCCGTATAACTCACGCGCCGTTTCCTTCGATAAATTCTTTGTTCCATTTTGATAATACAAGCTTGAAAGCACTTTTTTTACGAAAGGTCTCCACTCATCATGTTCTAAGTAATAATGATACACATCCCACCAAAGAGCTTGAACTGGATAGCCCTTTTTTTGCAGCTGCAGCTGTGAAGTTAAGTAAGACAGACTTGTTTTTCGATTAGCGGCAAAGCTGAGCTGATCTTCTTCTCCTAATTCTGCAGGATCTGTCAAATAAAACTCTTCTATACTTAAAGGAAATAATTCCTTCATTCTTTTAATGAATGGAGATGGGAGCAACGCCTTCCCTTCATTATCTGCTAATGGATAGCTTATATATAAAGATTCTGAAGGGGTGGTGAACGCTTTATAAGCCAGAAACTCCTCGTCAAGCATTCGAATTTTGCTGCTTGGAGCAATCTTCAAACCGAATTGCATAAGCTTTTCACGATCGTCATCCGCTAAAATTCCTTCCTCCGAAAATTTTGCAGGAAGAACTCCTTCATTTAGCCCAATCATAAAGGCAGCTTTTACTTCAGTAAGTCTTGACTTGTCCAAATCGGCAATAATGATTTGATCTATGGCTGGTGGAACAAGTGAAAAATGCAGCGTTTCGAATCCAGCATCTAAAATAGCAGAAAACTGTTTAAGAGATATCTTTTCTTCTCCAAGCATCTCTACAAATTGATCCAGTAGTTCCATAATCGCATTCCATGCTTGATCATGTTCTCGTCCTTTGACTAGATTCCCTATTTCCTCCTCTTCATTTTTCCAGCGTTCAAGCTTTGCTGGAATTTCCAGCTCTTCTAGATATAGATAAAGAGCTTCACAGAGCATTCTCCCTGTTTCTGCTTTTTTAAGTCGGCGGGACAAGCGGAGAATAGGAGCGCTAATCATGAGCCGTAATTCATTTAGCTCCTGCTCTATCTCTTTTTCACGATCGGTCTGTACGATATTTGCAAGCTCTAACCCTCGGAATCTACGATACGTCCAGCGATTTTTTCTCGTCCATTTATCTCCTTGAATACCGTATGCCAAAACATAGTTTTCAAGCCGATCCATTTGCTCGCGCACTTTACTAGGATTTTCAGTGAGCGGGAATAATAGTTCCGTTTTTACGGAACGAAAAATTGGCTCATATCTCCAATTCGAATTCAATATTTCAAGAGTTGAACGAATCAGCTCAACAAATGGATGGTTAAGCATCGTCCGTTTTTGGTCAATATAGTAAGGAAGATCATAATCTCCAAAAATGGTCTCAATTATATCAGAATATTCATGTCCATTTCTCATTAATAAAGCAAAATCTCTGTATCGATATTTTTGTGAACGAACAAGCTCTTTTATTTTCCTAGCAATTCCTTCTAGCTCTGCACGGCGATTAACAGCTTGTCCAAGATAAATCGATGTCTCTCCCTTAAAAGCAATCGCAGGACGAGAATCAAAATGAACTTCAAGATACTTAAGTGATTCATCTTGCCATCTCTTTTGTGCCTCTAGATTTATTTCCTCTATGGTAACTCCATTCGCTCTCGCCATTTCATAAAGTGTTTGATAATTTTCTCCATTCATTCTGAATAAATGGAGCTCATCAGGCGGATGGTTTTTAAATGGCTGATCTAATGTGAACGTAATCGTTACATTTTTACAGTTTTTCATGAGCTGATCGATCATGACATATTCTTGTGGTGTAAAGTTGTAAAAGCCATCAATATAAATTTCTGCTCTTTTTAAATCATTTGATAAAGGAGCTTTCTCTGCAAATAAACGAAAGTAGTCCTCTGAATCAATATATTTATCTGATAAGCCTTCTTCAAAGCTGCGATAGATAAGCTCTAAATCGTGCAGCTTGTCTGCTAATGAGATATTTTTCTCCTTAGATGCAAACTGTGATCCCTTGTCATTTAATTCCTCTGGTCTCACACAATATCGTTTAAATTCGGTCAGCATCTGTTCCATTTGCTGAATAAAGCCATTTTTGTCAGCCGCTTTTTGAAAAAGCTTTAGCTCCTCTTTTTTATCCTCGATAATTTTCCGGATAAGCATGCTGATCCCAACACTATTTAAATGATAACGGCTAATTCCCCCAGCTTCCTGCAAAATTCTCCAGGCAAAGCGAGTAAAGGAATACACCTGTGCACGAATCATTCCGCCTAAGTCTGGAGTTTTTATTAATTGATACTCAGATAAAAAAGTCATTTGATCTGGAACTAAATAAATAATCGGATCTCCTTCTGGGCTGTTAAATAAACTCGAACGAATTTCATTTAGACAAAAGGTCGTTTTTCCACTTCCAGATCGACCAATGATGAAACGTACCGTCATTTTGTCCCTCCTTGCTGATTTAAAATAAAATTTGTTCTTCTATTATAGAACATTTGTTTGCTTTTGAATACTCTTGATCCTAAAATCAATAAAGCTTTTATATAGAGACTCACATAAAAAACACTGCCTCCACTAAGCTGGAGGTCAGTGTTCGTGAGTGTGTTTTTTCCCTGCTAAGCTTTTACTTTCTCATCACTTGGATAGGCAAGTCCTATTTGCTTTCGTGCTTCTTCGATAATTTCCATTGTGATAAGAGAATTTTCAAACGAATTCATCTCAGACTCGGTTTTCCCTTGCTTAATTAATTCAATAAATTCCTTTGCCTCATAATACATGGATTCGTACTCTAGGGGGCTAGAAATATCTTCTATTTTTCCATCTCGATAACTAACCTGAACCTTTTCAGGTGTACTAATTTGTTCAATGACGATGCTCCCCTTTTCTCCTTGAATTTCAGATGGAAGGAACGATTGCGTTATTTTTGAATGCGTAATGATGACTTCCTTGTCTTCATATTTAAGAAGAATGCTTCCTTCTCCATCCACACCAGAATCAAGCAATAAGCCACTTGCTTTTACTTCTTTTGGCTTTCCAAACAATACAACAGCTGGGTAAATACAATAAATCCCGATATCCATTAATGAACCATTTGAAAAAGCTGGATTGAAAGCATTTAAGATCTTCCCTTGCTTATATGCATCATAGCGAGAGGAGTATTGGCAATAATTCGAAATAAATTTTCTGACTGGACCAATTTTTGATAGATGGTTTTGAATATTAAGAAAGCCTGGTAAAAAGGTTGATTTTAAAGCCTCCATTAATAATACTCGATGTTCTTTTGCTGTTTTGATCATTTCCGTAAGCTCGTAAGTGTTAGAGGCTATCGGCTTTTCGCACAACACATGTACCCCGTTTTTTAGAAAAATAGTCGCTTGCTCTTTATGATAAGAGTTAGGGCTTGCGATATACACAGCATCGATTTCGCTGCTCTTTGCCATCGCTTCTAAATCCGTATAGATTAGACTGACATTATATTTTCCCGCAAACTCACTTGCTTTCTCTGCTGTTCTTGAATAAACAGCCGTTAATTGAAAACCCTGTACAGCTTGAGCAGCTTGAATAAAACGATCTGTTATCCAATTCGTTCCGATAACTCCGAATCTAACCAATAGTCTTCCACTCCCTCTTTTTTGTTAGTTTTGTCTTGTTAAAAAGATGCATCCAGTTCTTTCATTGGCCAATATCTTAAATTTACTTTTCCTACTACTCTTTCTAAAGACACAAAACCGATTTGTCTGCTATCAAAGCTTACTAACCGATTATCTCCCATAACAAAAAGCTGTCCTTCTGGAACCGTCTCATTTCCTGTTAGTTCTTTTAATGTAAAATCTCCCGTTTGCTTACTGCCATAATCATTTTTTCTCAACGTATTTAAAAATGGTTCCTCTATTTTCACGTCATTAATATACAAATGGTCACCACGATACTCAATCCTGTCTCCCGGAAGCCCAATCACTCTTTTTACATAATCCTCTTTTGAATTGGCGTGAAAGACAATGACATCAAAACGGTGCAAATCCCCTATTTGATAGCCAATTTTATTAATAACAAGCTTGTTTCCATTTTCAAGCGTTGGCTCCATCGATTCACCTTCAACCACATAACTGGAGAAGAAAAAAGCTCGTACAAACACAAAGATGATAAATCCTATCCCAAAAGCCTTCACCCATTCAATTCCTTCTCTTTTCAGCTTTTTCTTCAAAAAATAACCTCCATTTTACATATCAAACTTGTCTATTTCTACATTAATAATCTCTTTGACGTTCCTTTTCAACCTTCCTATTGATTCTTCCTTCAATTCTTTTACCTAAAGCCCACAAAATAAAAATAACAACAGCAACTATCGCTGTCCGTATCGGTTGAGTAATTAACGAACGAATATCATATCCAACAAAGCTGATCGTAAAAATCATGACTAGTTTTCCGATTAACACCGCTAGAACATATTGCGGAGTGCTGATTTTTGAAAGTCCTGCTACGATATTGACTAATGCTGAAGGTGTAAAAGGAAAGCATAGTAAAATAAATAACGGACCAAACCCATGACTTTCCACCCAACGCATTAATTTTTGTACTTTTTTATGTTTTTGAATAAAGCTCAAAAGTCTTTTCTGGCCGTATTTTCGAATGAGAAGAAAGACGAAAATAGCCCCTGCACATGCACCAATCCAAGAAAAAAGAAATCCAAACCATAAACCGAATGCATTTGCATTCGCTAACACAAAAAGGAACAGTGGTAAAAAAGGCAAAAATGATTCAAGCATCGGTAATAGGATCCCTGCTATCGGACCAAAAGAACGGTATTCGTTTATCAATTCCATAATATGATCAAGTGTAAACCACGTTTTTATGATTTCTACGTCCATGAAATATCTCCTTGTTTTCTAAAAACAAATCTGCATAGTCAGAATTCATTTTATTTCAATTACTCTATTGTACACTTTCGCTAAAGCAAATAAAAATAATTGAAATACCTTATTGTATAGCAGAATAAAGTTCTTCTAAGTCATTCATTCAAATTTTGCTTGTGCATTACTTTCCTAAAAACTCATCGATTGCAGCTTTATTCGCTTCTAAATCAATTGTTAAAACATCGCCAATGCCACTGATTCTATCGTTGTCAAAGGAATGGTCAACTGGAATCCGCAGCGTTTCAATGGTTCGATTTTTATTCATTAGCAAATTCTTGCCCATGAATAGGATATCTCCAGTATCCATGTTCGTGTTTATAAAAGGAATCATTCCTCCTACGAGCTTTGGAAGTTTAGGAACGGTTTGAACGCTTGTAATTTGATCAGCAACTTCTTTTAAAACCTTTTGTTGACGTGCAACTCTTCCAAAATCACCTACAGCATCATGCCTAAAACGCACATAACCTAATAAATGCTCTCCGTCTAGCATTTGAACACCCGGTTCGAGCTCTACATCAGCAGACATTTTTTTCTCCACATCCATTTTGACCCCTTCTGGAAATGCTGTATCAACTAAATGTACAAATCCTTGGAAATCTACGATCGTATAATATTGTAAATCAATATTGAAATTTTCCTTAATCGTCTTCCGCAAAAGTTCAGGACCGCCAAAAGCAAATGCGGCATTGATTTTATTCTTTCCATGCCCTGGAATATTGACATAACAATCTCTCATAATAGAGATAATTTTATAGGAATCTTGATCTGGTACGTAGTGAGCAATCATAATCGTATCAGATCTTGATTTCTCATTTCCGCGTGCATCGCTGCCAAGCACCAGAATGTTTGTCCCGCCATACTGATCTTTTTTGCCATTAAATTCATATTTTTCTTGATTGATCGCGGCTTCTTTATTCGCTTCCTTCATCCCCTGTTTGAACTGGTAATAAGAAAATCCGAATATAACTATGCAAAGAAGGAACAGCACAAAAAATACCCTTTTCCATCTTACTTTTCTTATTTTTTTATGTTTTCGATGTCTATCTGCTCTCATGATATAGTTCCTTTCTTTGAAGAAGATTACAACCTTCTATAATATATGACTCTCATTTTTCACAAAAGGTTTCCGCCTCATTACTATATTCCTTATTTTACACAAAAAACCGCAAAAGCTTAAAGCTCCTACGGTCATATATTTCATATTCTTTACAAATATTTTTCAAACCAATCCGTTATATAATTTAAGCGTTTTATTCGAAATGAGGGCTTCCCGCTTCTTGATAACTCATGATTGGATTCAGGAAAGCGGATGAATTTCGTTGTTTTCCTTTGCCTTTTTAATGCAATATACAGCTGTTCTGCTTGTTCAATTGGACAGCGATAATCCTTTTCGCTATGTAGAATCAGTAAAGGTGTCTGTATGTTGTCAACATATGCTAGCGGCGAATGCTTCCATAACGTATCAATATCCTTTAGGTCTGCTTTTATTTGCCATTCCGTGAAGTAATATCCGATATCACTTACTCCATAAAAGCTGATCCAGTTCGAAATAGAACGTTGTGTAACCGCAGCCTTAAAGCGATTTGTATGACCAACGATCCAGTTTGTCATAAACCCGCCATAGCTTCCACCTGTCACTCCTAGCCGGTTTGGATCAATATAATCAAACTCCTGCAGAGCATAATCAACTGCATCTATTAAATCTTCGTAATCCTTGCCCCCATAATCGCCACGAACAGCATTGACAAATTCTTGACCGTAGCCATGGCTGCCTCTTGGATTAATGTAAAGGATTACGTAGCCGTTCGAAGCAAGGATTTGAAATTCATGAAAATAGGTGTTGGCATACATCGCATGAGGGCCTCCATGGATCTCAAGAAGAAGCGGGTATTTTCCCCCTTCTTGAAAATCAGCAGGCTTTACGATCCAGCCGTAAAGCTCCCATCCATCTCTGGACTGGAATTGAATCGGCTCTGTCGCTGCCCAATCATGGTTTTCCTTAAATTCTTTATTGACATTTGTTAGCTGATCTAATTCCCCAGTTCCAACAGTTAACAAAAATAAGTCACCAGGATTAAGAGGATCACTGATCGCTACTACCGCTTTGTCTAGCTTTCCTCCTGTTGACAACCCATATACATGCTGCTGATCAAGTAAAGCGGGATAGATTTCTCCTTCAACCGTTCCATAATACACAACGGTATTTCCATGATCTGTTGCTAAAAAATAGAAGCTGTGGCTATCCTCTCCCCAAAGAATCCCCGGTGCTGAGGCACCCTGTTGAAAATCTCCTACGACATAGTCTCCGATATTCACGTCCCATCCATCTGTTAAGCACGTTAAAGCATCTGTTTCCATATCATAGATCCAAATTTTCGAAAGGGTTGCATTTTCGTATTCTCTTTCATGCCCGATTATTGCTAAATTGTTTCCATCGGGTGACCAAGCAGCCTGATAAAAAGCCCCTTTTCCAGCTGTTACGTTTTTTAATTCTTTTGTGTCTATCTCGTACAAATAAATATCTTGAAGAAAGGAAAAATCCTTATCCTCACTTAAGTCCACCGCAATCGCTATGTATTTTCCATCGGGGGACCAGCTTTCCAGCTCATAATCATGCTCTCCGCTTGTGATCTGATTCAGTTCTCCTGTTTGAACATGAACAACCGCCACCTGAGTATATGTCCCGTCCCAAAATCCTTTGGCGTTAGATTTGTACTTCATGTTGTCTACTTCCAAAGGAAGCAGCTCTTTCGTATTCTCTTCTGTTTCGTGTAAAAAGCTTTCTTTTCCTAAAGCAATGTTGAAGGCAATTTGTGTTCCATCTGGTGACCAAAATGGATGGCTGACTCCATTCGGATGAAAGGTTAGCTGTCTTGCTTCTCCACCGTGTTTGCTCATTACGTACAGTTGATTTTTTCCGCTACGATTGGATATAAAGGCAATCAATTGCCCATCTGGCGACCAGCGCGGGAAAACATTACGATCATTTCCAAATGTCCATTGGACAGGCTCATTTTTTTGCTCCAAATCCACATAATAAAGGTTGGAGCTATATGCATCCTTTTCTTCATTAATGGTCGTCTCAACGAATAAGCAGTCTCTTCCATTAGATGATACCTGTGGATCAACGACTGATTTCAATATGTATAAATCCTCTGCCTGAATCTTTACTTTTCCTGGCATGTTATTCTCCCTTCTCTCATAAACATTTCCCCTTTTATATTTCGACAATAGAAATATATTCCCTTTTCTATTTTTAAAATTTTTCCACTTGTAAGAACAGTCGTTTCTATATATAATATAAATACAGAACATTTGTTCTTATATTATTTGAAAGGGTATGTGTGCTATGACGAGAATTCCAGAGGAAGATCGAACAATCATGGAGCAATCTTTTTATTTGCCTATGGTGTTAACTGTATTAAATCGAGATCTTTCCGTCATCAATCAAAGCTCATTCAAACTAAAGCAGCCTTATTTAGATCTTATCGAAGAAACAATGAAAGCAATCCAGGCTGATCTCAAAGAGGTAAAGATCTATATGAGAAAAAATCAGCTGCAGGTCCAAAAAATGAAGCGTGATGAGTCTTTTACGATGTTTCTGTTTCTCTACAAAGGGTACGAGGAGCATCATAATTATTTTAATCCGCGTCTTCGAAATAAGGTGGAAGAGCTACTCGAATACTATTTCTTCAAGAGATACGCTTCTGAAGAACAAGGCAAGGCAGAAGCATGACGCTCACATGCTTCTGAGAATAATCCTTCATTTTTTCCCTTGCTTCTTCCAATAGCTTGTCCGCATTTCAAAGGCTTTTTCGTATCTCTCGTCACGATTAAAATAAATATGAGCTTTTCTTGTTTCCTCGACTCTTTGAAAGACCATTGTTTGTAGTACTGCCGTCCTTTTCATTTGATTTCCAAATGAGGTGAAAGAAATCGGTATTTCAATTGATTGTTTATTTTGAAAGGTCACAAGTGTACTGACAGCAGTGAGCCGTTCATAACGAAAAACATACTTAGAAGCAACCCAAATACATTTAGGGTTATCTGGTGAATGTGTGGGAAAAAAATAGAGGGTATTGGCAGAGTCAACTACAATCGGAACCTTGTGAGTAAAATCGGTTAAATGCGTCGTTCCTTGCTTCCTCCCCTCATAGCTGACTCCAAAATAGCTGCAACTAGCCTTGACAATATCGAGCGGTTTAGACGGTATCAAGATCTCATCCTCCAGCTCTAAAACGGTTGAGCAAATTAAATCCTCATACAGAACAGGTAAAATCACCATCGTAAAAGGGTTGATTTCGTATTCTTCTAACTTTCTCTCAAAAGAATTCATAGAATGCACTCCTTTAATACTCTCTTTCTACAAAATGGACATAAAAATCTAAACATGATCCAAAATGATCATTTTATAATCATTTAAACTCAACTCCTTATAGTAAATTATGACTATCATATCAAACAATTCCATTTATAAAATTTTAATAATTAAAATTTCTTAATTTTTTCACATTTTAAAAGTATTATCAAAAAATTTATAAAATTCAGTTGATTATCTTTGAAAAATTCCATATACTATTAAAAAGTCATCGAGGTGATCCATTTGAATGAGAAATCTTATTCTGAGTTAATGAAAAACGGGGTAATGAAAAAAAAGAATGGAAAAGAATCGTTCGTATTAGACTTGTACATTGATATGGTTCTTTCAGAGGTACAATTGAATGCTGAAAAAGAGAAGCTAACTGAGATGATTAATCAAGCTCTTGATGAGCGTAATGAGGAAAAATTCATTCACTTGTCGAACCATTACAGTACATTAGCACGACGCTTTGGAACGTAACGGCTTAACATGAAAAAATGAAGAATTGAGGAAAAAAGACAAATGAACAAGCATTAATTTAGCCTTCTTGAATCGGACGTCAAGAAGGCCATTTTATTTTATTAGGTTTAATTTTATCTGTATTCGTAAACCGCCAAACTTTTAAGGGTCTACTTGAAATCACTTGTCCTTCTGATGCTGCAACTCATATTCTTCAAGGCGAGTAATACGTTCAAGCATTGTTGGATGCCCATAGCGAAAAATTTTAACGAGGATCGGTGGATTGACTTCACTTAAGCCAGCTTTCGTCAATGCTTGAAAGGAACCTATCGCGGCATTGGTATTCTTGGTTAGATTGATTGCATACTGATCCGCTCGTTTTTCCTGATAGCGTGAAGCTAAATTAGACAAAGGACTCGAAATAAACATCAGCATGGACAAAAGCATAAGGAAAAGAGGCAACGATCGTATATCCTCTACTTTTGGGATTTTTAACACCCTCCCCCATCTTTTCACAATTGCATGCATAAGCTTGTAGACAATATATAAGCCAAAAAGGGATAAGAACAAATACCCTGCAATCCCAAAATAAATATGCTTCTCTACATAATGACCCATTTCATGAGCCATGATAAATAAAATTTGATCATCCGTTAATCGATTCAATGTCGTATCCCATAAAACAATTCTCGAGTTAGACCCAATCCCCGTCACATATGCATTAAGAGCATTCGTTTTTTCAGACATATTTACTTCAAAAACGTGCTTCGCTGGAATGTGTGCTTGGTTCGCTAAATCTAGTATTTTTGCTTCTAACTCCTTATTCTTCAAAGGATAAAAATCGTTATACAACGGATCAATTACAATTGGCTGCAAAAACATCATAAAAAGTGTAAATGGAATCGATAGGACCCATGCATAGAACCACCAGCGCTTTTTGCTTTTTTTCATAAGCCAGAATAGAACATACACGATAATAAGCAAAGTTCCATAATTCATCCAAAAATCAATAAGCTCATCTTTTACCCAAGATGAAACAGTCTGAGTGGAAATATGATACGATTTTGATAATGAATAGCTTAAATAGCTTAAAGGCAGCGTCGCAATAAAGGCAAACAAAGATAGCCAAAATAAATAAATAGAGGGATGAAGCCATTTAAATTTGCTTGAACTCTCTGCCCATTTATGAAATATCTTTGAAAAACCTAGCAAAAGGATTAAAAAATAAAAAAGCCACTCAAATGGAGTCGATAAGAAAAATAATAAATTTCGTATTTTCGAATAGTCTTCACTAAGTACAAGCTCCCGACCATTTAAAAAAGTAGCCGGATCTGCCTTCGTTCCTTCATATTCAAACGGAATAGAAGTATTTGAAAAATGAAAAAGATAGACATAAAAAAAGAATCCATATAAAACATAGATCATGATTCCATAAAAGCCAATCTTCCTAGCCATGTGTATTTCCCCCTAATTAGAACATGATGCTAAAGCTACAGCCTGTGTGGTATATAAGATTATCATATCAATATTTCCCATGATCAAAACGATTATACCCATTCACAAAGTACAACCTTTCTTATAATAGTTTAATGAAAAAAGATTGATTTAGAACAAGAACTTTTTTATGTAATTGAACTTACCGTTTCCAAACAAATGAAAAAAAGCTTGATCATTTTTTAAATATATTGTTCTACAATCAAGCCCTTTATTGAATAACTTTTTATTTTCACGATATTGCTGCAATAATAAATAAAAGTAGCTTGAGCACCATTAGGAAACCCAAGCTAGAAAAAGTTTATAATTAAATTTTATTTAGTCGACAAATGGGATCAATCTTGGGATATAGGTAACAACTGCCATACCAATAATCATCGAAAGTATTTCAACTCTCATCACTTTTCTCCTCCTTTAAATGCTGCTTCCAAGTTCCTATTAATTCAACAAGCACAGCTGACAATAATGTCGATATCACAATAGCCCAGCCTGTTGAAAATACATGAGTAATCGCAAAAATAGAATGCAAGGAAGCAGCAATTGCAGCTAAAAAGAGAATCTTCCTTCCTTTTTTCAAGGATGGAACAAGTAACCCGATAAACATTGCATAAAGCGCAATGGACATGCTCTCCTGCAATGTTTTAGGCAAGCTGGCACCTAACATATGCCCTAACCCTGAACCAATGACCCAACTAGAATAAGAAATAGTAATAATACCTAAAACGTATGAGGAGGAAACCTTCCCCTCTCGCATACTTGCGACTGAAAAAACTTCATCTGCCGTCCCAAAAGCAGTTAAAGCTCTAGGGGAAAAATGAGATTCTTCATATTTTTCATTTAAGGAAGCAGACAATAAAAAATGTCTAATATTTACAATAAATGTCGTAATGATAATTTCAAACACACCAGTCCCAATGTTAACAAGGTTAATGAAATATATTGTGAAGCACCTGCAAATACAAGGATACTCATAAAAATGGTTTCGCTTAGTGATAACCCAGTTGATTTGGCTAAAAGACCGAAAGTAGCAGCAATAGGGAAATAGCCAATTCCAATGCTTGAACCTACTTAAGTTGAAAAATCATATCCATTTTTCCATAAATATTAATTCATCCTTTTTAAATCCTTGTTTTTTGTAAAAGCCTTGTACTTTTTCATTATCCAATTCAATCAATAGATTAATCTTTTCGCACCCTGCCTGCTTAAAACGCAATTCAAGCTCAGCCATAATTTTCTGTCCTATATTTCTTCCTTGGTATTCAGGATCAACAGCTAAATGATTAATCCAACCTCTTCTTCCATCATAGCTACCCATTACTACTCCTATAATTCGAGTAGAATCCTCTAGTACAAAAAACAACTCTGGGTCTCTTTTTAATTTTTCCTTCATTCCCTCAAATGTATCAGAACGAGAAAGAATTAATCCTGCTTTTTTCCATAGGTTAGTAACTGCATCAAAATCATTCAAAGTAAACTCACGAAATTTCATATAAAGAACCTCCTATATTGTATAAAAATAACAAACTATTAATAATTATACATATTTATGGAATTTTTTTCAATTATTTCAAACATTAAACCGAATAAATTACTGTTATATCAGCAATAGGAAAAGACCAAATCCATAGCAATTTGGTCTTGAAATTAATATGTTATTTCTAATGTTTCTTCACAAAAACGGAACTATTTAATATCAAAGGCACTCAATCTTTTATCAATCAATATAACAAATGAATAAAATCTTCCTTTGTCACATTTCCAAAGTAATGTTTAATATTCACATCTTTTAATGCGTAATCGATCGTCTCTTTTTCATATTTTAAATCAATTAATTTATTTTCAATGTCACTGACATCGCCAACCCCAAAGAAATCACCATATATTTTGCAATTTTTAATGATGCCTTTGCTGACTTCAAATCTGACATCGATTTGCCCTACTGGGAAGCGATGAGAATGCTGGAGGTTAAACTTTGGTGATTTCCCATAGTTCCATTCCCAATTTTGATAACGTTCTTTTGATAATTGGTGAATTTTTTCCCAGTCCTCATCTGTAAGTGTATATTCCGGAATTTCATTTGTATCGTTAAAAATATTTTTTAAAAGTGTTATTCTAAATTGGTCAATGGTCATTTCTTCTGATAAGAACTCAGAAATATTCGCCACGCGGCTTCTAATTGATTTAATTCCTTTTGATTCAATTTTATCCTGTTTGACCTTTAACGCTGAAACAACATGTTCAATTTCAGAATGAAATAATAAAGTTCCGTGACTGAACATTCTTCCTCTTGTAGAAAACTGAGCATTTCCAGAGATTTTTCGTCCCTCTGCCAATATATCATTTCGTCCGCTTAACTCAGCATTTACACCAAGCTTTCTTAATGCGGAAACTACTGGCTCCGTAAATTTTCGGAAATTATGAAAGCTTTCTCCGTCATCTTTCGTAATAAAACTAAAGTTTAGATTCCCTAAATCGTGATAAACCGCCCCGCCTCCTGAAAGGCGCCTTACGACATGTAATCCTTTCTCTTCAACATAATCTGTATTAATTTCTTCAATGGTGTTCTGATTTTTGCCAATGATAATAGATGGCTCATTTATGTAAAAAAGCAAAAAGGTTTCATTAATATCTAAGTTTTTCAAAGCATATTCTTCGATCGCTAAATTTATCCTTGGATCCGTGATTCCTTGATTATCGATAAAATACATCAATCGCACTCCTCTTTTACAAAATGACCGTTTTATGATAAGCAGCTAACGAAAGTGGACCATCATATTCTATAGATGCTTCATTTATTAATTGTTCAATATTGCCAAAATGCGGAAGATGAGTGAGTATAAGATTTTTTACCTTCGCTTTTTGTGCCAAGTAGCCCGCTTCAGTACTCGTCATATGTCCGGCCGCTTTTCCATCTTGATTATGATAAAAGTTGCATTCACATAATAACAGATCTGCTTCCATACTAAAAGGTATCAGCTCTTCTTTAAAGGAAGTGTCTCCAGTATAAACGATTGATTTTCCCTCTGCTTCTATTCTCATGGCGTAACAGATGGCTGGATGATTTGTACGTAAAAAGGAAATCTTAAATGGACCTAAATCCAATCCTTTTTGTGGATCAAAGGCGATTCCTTTTGTTGCGCTTTGAAAGGTTAGCTTTGAAAACTCCTCAAGATCTTCATTATGTCCGTAAATAGGAAGCGTTTCCTGCTCCCTCCCTAACAATCCTAGAATAAGCCTTGCATGCTGAAGTACTCCGATATCCGCAATATGGTCGGCATGATAATGGGATAGGATCACACCATTTAACTTTTCAGGTGGCAATATATTTTGCATTTTAGACAAGACACTGCTCCCGCAATCGACTAACAAATGATAGCCATCATGCTCCAAAAGGTAGCCTGCACTGGCTTCATTCGCTTTTGGATAGCCGCCCCACGGTCCGATAACTGTTAATTTCAACATGAATCCCTCCATTTATAACGAATCTATCAATACTTATACTATAATAGATTCCCGTATTTTTCACTTTTCACAAAATTGTCATAAAACAACTATTGGATAATACCATCTGTTATATTACAATTATCTTAACAAGAAACACCACAAATTGGAGGAAAAAAAATTATGCGTAAAGTATTAGAATTTTTTCGTCATTTGCCCCGCAAAAGATGTACAGAATGTGGTTGTGAGATAGAGGAGCAGCATGAATGTTACGGCAATAAATGCGAAAACTGCTTGGAGGTTACCATACTAGACTAACAAATTATAAGACTATCATTTGATAAAAAAAGCTGATCAAACAATCATCATGAGTCCCTAACGGTAAGTTTAAACAACCTATGATGATCATGGATCAGCTTCATTTTTTAAGCTTCTGAATATCTACGCTTGTAGAGAGAATGGAAATAAATAATGGTACCTCCTATAAAGAGCACAGCATATATCCCCAAAAACCCTGCGTTATGCCACATAAAGCCAATATCTCCACTTGAAATAACCGATCTTAAGCCTGAAACAGAATAAGTCATTGGCAAAAACGCATGCACCTTCTGTAAAAAGTTCGGAATTAGCTCAAGCGGGAATGTTCCTGCACTTGTCGTCAACTGAAAAATTAAGATAATGACCGCAATAAATCGACCTGGATTATCAAATAAAGTCACTAAAAATTGAATAACAGCCATAAATGTTAAGCTTGTAATAAAGGTAAATAAAATAAATAGTGGAGCACTTTGTACCTTAATCCCTAAACAAACAAGCAAAATAAAAGTTGCAATTAAGGATTGCAGAGTACCTACTCCTATTAATATCGTAAACTTACTCATAAACCACTGTAATCCACTTTGTGGACGTCCAATCGGTTCTTTAAACGGAAAAACGATTGAAAACATTAATGCTCCTACAAAGAGCCCAAGCGACAAGAAATAAGGTGCTAGTCCCGTTCCATAGTTTGGTACATCTGCTATCTTATGATTCTTCACTTGAACTGGTTCAGCCATCATTTGATAGGTTTTATTTGTTGAATGAACCTGAGAGGCTTCATTTGCCCCTTCCTGAAGCTTACTTGTTAACTCATCCGCACCCTTCCATAAATTTGTATTCCCATCAGAAAGCTGTTTTGCCCCTTTGGAAAGCTCATCTGTTCCTTCTTTTAATGCCCCAGATCCAGCAGTGATCTTATTCATCCCTCCAAGCAAACCACTCGCACCTGATAAAAGACGATCTGATCCTTCCTTCGCATTTGCAAACTGTTGGTCAAAGGAAGACATTCCTGCTACAAATTGCTGTTGTCCTGAGACCTGGGCCTTAACTCCGTTATCTAATTCTGTACTTCCATTTGCTAATTGATTTAATCCATATTGCAGTTGCTTTTGGCCCTCGTTCACTTGGACTAGCTGACTAGAGAGTGTTCCTCCTCCTGCAGCAAGCTGTCCTGCAGAAGTTGCCAGTTGATTATTACTTGTGCTTAATGCTATACTTCCATCCACGATTTTTTGCATGGCATCTATCAATTGCTGCTTGTTCTCGTCTGGTAATGAAGCAAGCATTGGCATCATTTGATTCAATTGCGTTTGTAAGTTTTCAGCCCCTTGACTTAATTCCTTCGCTCCTTGAGAAGCCTTTGCTGCTCCATCCTGCCATGATTGTAAAGAATTATGTAGGTTGGTTGCCCCCGCTTGCAATTGCCCAGTTCCTTGAATAAGCTCAGGTAATTTTCCGTTTACTTCTTGAAGTCCATCCTTTGTCTTTGAAATGCCATTGCTAATTTGTTCATCACCAGCTTTTAACTGCTCAGATGCTGAAGAAAGCTTATTGTGACCAGCTTCAAGTTGTCCAAGCCCTTCTGTTAATGATTGTGTGCCTTCGACAAGCTGCTTTGTTCCATTTCCTGCTGCCGCTACTCCAGAATCAAACTCAATCGATTTTTCCGCTATCAGAGATAGCTTGTCGTAAAGTGTGACCGTCCCATCCTTTAGTTTAGCTGCCCCATCGTTTAATTGTCCTGCACCATCACTGGCCGTTTTCAGTCCATTTGACATCGCGTCCATATTTTGAAATAAAGACTGAGCATACGTTTCTGTAATATTTTTTGCTACCTCCTCTTTAATTCTCTCAATGGCGGATTTTCCTATTTGAGAGGAGATGAAATTGTAGCTAGGATTCGTAACATAAACCAAATCTAATTTTTTAGGATTTTGATCCATTAACGTGGTAGCATTTTCAGAAAAATTTTTAGGAATATCGATTAAAAGATAGTAATTTTGTTTTTTTAAATCGCGGTATCCTGATTCTTTTTCGACAAAGCTGAAATGAAATTCCTCACTCTTTTTTAAATTTGCAGCTAAATCTTCACCGAGTTTTAGCTTTTGTCCGTCAAGCTCCGCCCCTATATCTTGGTTTACAACCGCTACGGGTAAATTATCTAGATGTCCGTATGGGTCCCAAAAAGCCCATAAATACATACCGCTATATAAAATAGGTACAAATAAAATAGCAATAATCGAAATAAGCAGCATTTTATGGTGGAAGATTGCTTTTAATTCCGAAATGAATAAACGATTTTTCACTTTTTACACCCTTTCTATACAATTGACTAATTTGTTCATTTGGTCATTTAATCTAAAAAAAGAAGGACTATCTAAGTGGATAACCCTATAAAGATATATTGCTCAAACAAGGAAGCAATCTGTTCCTTCGTTAATGGAGGATGATTCTTTTCCCACTCAAAAATAAGAGATGTATACAGCTTTAACATAACAAATGCTGTTAATTCTGGATCGCATTTTCGAACCTCGCCATTCTCAACTGCTATAATAATTTTATCCTTCATATAATTCAAAATTACATTCTCTACTTGTTCGAGTACCTCCCGCACAGCAGGAGTACCCATCTCTTTTTGCTCTTGAAAAAGCTTTATCATTAATTGATGCTTTTTACGAAATTCAAGTATTTGAAATAATACAGCATGAATTCTTTCATGAAAAGGCAAGTTAGCTTGAAAAGCTTCCTCTGCAACTACCTTCATTTCTTGTATGACAGAGTGAATGATTTCAGCAAACAATTCTTCTTTGTTATTAAAAAAAGTGTATATCGTCCCTTTACCGACATTCGCTAGCTTTGCAACTTGATCCATCGTTGTCGCTTTATAGCCAAATAGAGAAAAAGACTTTGCTGCAGCTTCTATAATCTGCTGCTTTCGGTCAGCCATATTCTGAACGCCTCCTGAACAAAATGACCAATTTAGTATTTTGGTCATTTTTCTATATTCGAAATATATCATACTCCGTTAAAATTTACAATATAAAAGACAGTATACTTTGCTCCTTCCTATGAATTCTGTACCGTTACGCTTTAAACACTCATGGATAACTGGAAATATTTTGTGGTAAAATTCATTTATCATTGATTATGCAAAAAGAGAATGAATTTTTTTAAACGATGTGGCTGCTGTTTTCTATGTCTAATCACAAAATCAATCTTTATTTTATCTTGTAATTCTTGAAAATGCATTGTTTTCATCTGTTTTCGATTATGGATGACATCGCTTGGAAGTATACTGACTCCAAGTCCCTCCTGAACAGCCTGCAGAATTGATTCAAGTGAATCAAATTCCATGATCGAAGGCTCATAAAAAATATTTTTCTTCCATAAGTCTATTAATGTATTTCTATAAACACAACTCTTATCACTATTAACAAGTAAAGTGGCATCCTTTATCTTCATCATTTTTATAGTTATCGGAGAAATGAGGATCATGGATTCAAAATAATGATAAACGGATTCAAATATTGCAGGATTATACGACCCGCTTAAAAAAATCCCATCGAGTTCCCCATAAGACAGCATTTCTTGCAGTTTTCGGTTATCATTTGTTCTTATTTTTACATTCACATCTTTATTTGTTTTTAAAAATGAGGAAAAAAGTTGAGGAACTTTAACAGCTGAAATAGTTTGACTTGCACCAATCGTTAAAGTTTCTTTCCCCTGATTAGGGCTAATCTTAGCTTTCACTTCATCCATTAGCATGATAATTTGGTTTGTATACTCCAATAGAATTTCCCCATGTTCGGTTAGGGTTACCCCTCTATTATTACGTGTAAATAATTTGACACTGAGTTCATCCTCTAATCCTTTAATCCTTTGCGTGATATTAGGCTGTACATAGCCCAACCTTTCAGCAGCTTTGGAAATTGATTGGAGTTCTGCTACATGTTTAAAAATCCATAAATCATGACTTTCCAATAATGTTCTACTCCTTTGGTATCATTTAAAATGATATCTACCTTATTATTCTGTATTATACCTCTTAAGAAACAGAGGATACAATAAATGTGTCAAATAAAGTAAAGGGAGAAGTCATAATGAAGTTAAAGGATAAAGTAGTGATTATTACAGGCGGCGGAACTGGAATTGGAAAAGCAACCGCATTAAAATTAGCAGATGCAGGAGCAAAGGTCGTATTAAATTATAGTCGTTCAAATAAAGAAGCATTACAAGTAGTTGAGGAAATTACGCAACAAGGAGGAACAGCACTAGCTATTAAAGCAGATGTGTCAATAAAAAATGAAGTGGATCAAATGGTGGTACAAACTGTCCAAACATTTGGTATAGTGGATGGTTTAGTAAATAATGCAAGTATAACTGCTCAAATACCAATGGAGGACTTGGAATCTGTTACTGATGAAGTATGGGATACGCTTTTTAACGTAAATGTGAAAGGAATGTTCCATTGTGTTAAGGCTGTTATCCCTTATATGAAGAAGCATCAATCTGGAGTGATCATTAATTTGGGCAGTATTGCAGGACTTACGGGCATAGGCTCTTCGATTCCATATGCTGCAACAAAATCGGCCATTCATACGATGACCAAATCTTTAGCTATTGCATTAGCTCCTGACATCAGAGTCAATAGTATTTCTCCTGGGGCAGTAAATACAAGATGGTGGGCAGATCATCAAGAAAAGATGTATCAGCTTGCAGGTAATGTACCACTTAAAAGAATTTCGACACCTGATGAGATTGCAGAAGCCATTGTGTTTCAAATGACTCAAGATTCGATTACAGGACAAGTCTTTACCATTGATAATGGACAGTCACTTTCGTAAAAAGCAAGTAAAAAAACGATTCCAAGCAAAAATAACCCACGGAGAAAATTTCACTTTCACCGTGGGTTCCTTTATTAACATGGGCTATTGAGACAGCCCCTCCATATTCGCCTTTATAAAGCTAATCAATTCCATTAACGGTAGCGATAAGATCCCTTAGGTCCTGGAGTTGCAGCTCCTGCTACTCCTGTTCCTGGTTTATAGCCTGGCGTTGCAGCTCCTGCCACTCCTGATCCTGGGCCATATCCTGGCATTGAAGCTCCTGCCACTCCTGGTCCTGGACCATAACCTGGCATTGAAGCTCCTGCCACTCCTGGCCCCGGTCCATATCCTGGGAATGGGCCTGGACCCATATTCACTTCTTGGGTTGATACTTGATCTACAAAAGATTGAGTTTGTGGAAAATAATTTTGTTTTACAATATTTGTGTGTTGAACATTTGTTGTGTGTGTTGGATATATATTTGGCTGAACGACATTTTTATAAGTGTGCTGAACACAGCATTTAGTAGGATGAACAACAGCTGGCAATACTTGTGTAGGTCTTGGTCTACAATACATACAATTACCTCCTTTCTTATATTTGCTACAGTTATACTATATGAGAAAGAAGGTGTGCATGTACTAAACGAAACACCTATTTTGCCAATGCCATTTCAAAAAAAATCCTTTAACGTATGTCAGATGACGGCTAGCACACAAAACCTATGAATCTTTTCGTGGATGCAGCAATCCCATTGCATATACGTGAGCAATTTCCGTGGTTAATTCATCGAGATTCGGATTAATATGTTGATTCATATAAGGAAGCGTCATTTGAAAAATAAGGATCGAATTAAGTGTAGAGTAAAACATATTGGCAATATTATTAAAATTGGCTTTAGGAATTTTCCCTTGCTCATGTAGCTCTATTAAGTAATTCTCAAGGTGATGATAGAGATTATTCGGATACTCAAAAAATAGTTTTTCAAAATCCTGATTTTGATACATTTCACGTATATTTATCCAAATTACTTCTTTTAAAGGGAGATTCTCCTTAAAATAGGCATGAGCTAGAATTTTCAGATCATGCTCAATATCTCCTGAGAACTGACCTTCTACTTTTGGAAAATAATCTCTATCAGTTTTATGCATAATTACACTTTCTCTAAATAAATTTTCTTTATTTCCAAAATGACGAAAAAGAGTTAAATGATTCACACCAGCCCCTTCTGCAATTTCTCGAGTTGATGTACCTGCATATCCCTTTTCACCAAATAATTGTAAAGCTGTTTGTAATATCTTCTCTCGCGTTTCCTTTTTGCCCAACTAGAATCCCTCTTTCAATATAACCATCTAATTGACCACATTATATCGAAATAAAGGCTGTGTAAGCAACTGATTGCCTTAACTATAAAATCGGTCAGATCTCATCTCCATTATCAATGAACTCTACAATATATGGTACTATCTACAAAACATGAGCATTTTATAAAATCATTGACACTATTGTTCCACACCAACGCTAAAATTTCTTTTACTAATTTCCTGCTTCATTTCATTGGCAGTAATTCCATTAAAATAAGCAAAAATCATTCCTATAAATAAGGAAATGGAGCCAAGATGAAATACTGAACTAAAAGCTGAAGACAAATGATTTTTTATTGTATCTTCTAGTTTAGGAAATAATTGTTTCATTTCTTTTTTATCATTAAAGAATCCCATTTTTATCTCATCGTGCATTCCTTGAGGAGATGTCTGTAAAGTCTTTTTTTCCTGCTTATCGATCCTTGCTAAGATGTCCTTTAAAGACATTGACTTCGATGGTTGCTGATGACTGATATCTTTTATATCATTTATCTTATGAATCATTTGCTGCTTACTTTCCTCCGTTAATGTACTTTTTTCTATTTTTACGATTACCTCATGTTTCGCTAATTTCCATTCGTCTTGGATCGTGTGCTGTAATAATAAGACTAAAATCGCTACTCCTACTGCTGTACCGATTGCACGACTAGCTTGGAATAAACCGGAGGAAATCCCTGCCTTTTCTACTGGTACTTGCATAATTAGTGAAATGGATAATGGGCTGAAGATTAGTCCAGATCCAATTCCAACTACCATTAAATTTCCGACTCTAACCCATATGGAAGAATCTAACGGTATATTCCCTAATAGATAGGCACCTATTCCGAAAAGGATAAAGCCAATGACCCCTAACCATTTCGTTCCCCATTTGTATGCTTTGGATGCGATCGGTGTGATTAGCATTGTTGCGATCGATGCTGAACTCAATACAAGTCCAGCATGCATTTGACTCATCTCATTCACAGTCGTTAAGTAAAAGGCCATAAGAAAATAAACACTCATCATCCCAATACCTAAAAATACAGTCGCAAAATTCCCACTTGTAAAAGCCAAATTTTTAAATAAATAAAGTGGGAGCATTGGTTGACGACTTTTCTTTTCAAAGAATATGAACAGAATACCTGCTACAATCGTACTCCCAAAGCATATTAACACGATCGTTGAAGTCCCTCCAGATTCTTTAATTTGTAACAAACCATAAATTAAAGAGAATAAAGAAACACTTAAGGTGATGATTCCGCCCCAATCGATCGATTTTGATGCCGTAGGGTCATAGGATTCTCGTATGATGGATTTAACGAGTAAAATGGCTAACACACCGATAGGAATATTAATCCAAAATATCCATTGCCAAGAAAAATTTTCTGATAGTATTCCTCCTAATGTCGGTCCTAGAGCTGCTGCCACACCTGCCATTAAACCAAATAATGCTGTCACGCTACCTACCTTTTCTGAAGACATCTGCACGATTACCATTGGTACACTTACAGGTACAATGATCGCTGCAGCTAATCCTTGCAAGGTTCGAAAAACGATAAGAATCTCAACCGTTTGTGAGAATCCACATAGTAAGGATGAAACTGTAAATAGGACTAACCCGATTTGAAATAATTTTTTTCGACCAAATTGATCAGCTAAGCGTACAGCTGTTAAAAGAACAATTCCAAATGTCAAATTATAGGCATCCACTATCCAAGATATCTGATCCATTGTTGTTCCATAATACTCTGTTATTTTTGGCAATGATACATTTACAATTGTAGTGTCTAGTAAAGCCATAAAATAACCTAATCCTGCGGCAATAATAGTCCAAAAACTCTTATGATTATTTCCTACCAAAATCCATCAACCTCCAAAAATGTAATCATTCGATTGCATTATATCGTATCCAGATAATGAAAGCAATCGATTGGTTACATTTTTATATAAAGTTTTCGAGATATAATAAAAATCGATTCATATGAATGGAATCTAAATTAAATAATGATAGACCCCTTTAAAGGTGCTTTTTACAATGACTAAATAGCCTAACTGTGTTTAAATGGATAAAATAAAAGTCCTGCATTTTTATAAATACAGGACTTTCAATCTTTTTTACAATTGATATTAAATTATCCATAATATCCTTAGACAGCTTGATTCACTGCATTGCTTTGATAATTTAAATAAGTAAAAGCTTCTTTAACCGCCGATTCTCCCTGATCAATACAATCAGGTAAACCGAGCCCTTCATAAGAGCTTCCTGCTAAAATAATGCCTGGCAATTCCTCTTTCACTCTAGCTTTAATCATTTCAATCCTTTGCTTATGTCCAACCGTATATTGCGGCATTGAATCATTCCATCTTGATATAATAACAAACTCCGGATCCATTGATATATCCATTGTTCGGTTTAAATCCTCTAGTACTATTTTAACAATCTGATCATCTGAAAGGTCAACAACGGTTTGATCCCCAGACCTTCCAATATAGCAACGCAATAATACTTTTCCGTCTGGAGTCGTATGTGGCCACTTTTTATGCGTCCAAGTACAGGCTGTAATCGTATAATCACTATTTCTGGAAACAACAAAGCCTGTCCCATTGATATCCTTCTTAATTGCTTTTTGATCAAACGCTAGTGCCACAGTTGCGACGGATGTAGAAGGCATGTCCTTTAAGCAATCAAAAAGTTCATATTTTGAAAAAAGGGATTGAGTGACTTGATGGGGAACCGCCATCACAATACTATCAGCAAATAAAGACTCTCCCCCATTTAAATCGACTTGATAGCCAGTTTCCTGTTTTTTAATATCTTCAACCCGAAAGCCCTTTAATACAGAAGATGCTTCTAAACTACTTTCAATTGCATCTACAAAGGATGAAAGACCTGTATTAAAAGTTAAAAAAAGGCCATTACTCTTCTTTTCTGTTTTCTTTTCTTTATTAGGTGCAGCGTTTGAAGCCTGCTTCATTCCCAAGATTAAACTGCGATATTTTTGCTCAACCTGATAAAATTGCGGAAACGTAGACATTAAACTTAATTGATCAATATCACCAGCATAAATTCCAGACAATAGTGGTTCAATCAAGTTTTCAACGACTTCATTTCCTAATCGCCTGCGAAAAAACTGCCCTAATGATTGATCTTGTACGGCATTTGAACGAGGTAAAATAAAATCAGCAGCAGCTCTTAATTTTCCAACTGCAGAAAACAAACCTGTTGTCACAAAAGGAGCAATTTGTGTTGGAATGCCCATAATAGAGCCTCCAGGCATCGGAAAAAGACGTTCATTGACAAGCACGAACGATTGCCCTGATGCATTATGAACAAGGTGATCTGACATTCCAACCTCTTTAGCAAGACGGCTCGCACTTTGCTTTCTGGCTAAAAAAGAATCTGGACCTTTTTCTATGACATATCCATCTTTCACAATCGTTTGGATTTTACCGCCAAGCCGATGTGATGCCTCAACAAGAGTGACTTCAATTGGCCATTGATTTTCACGAGCATGCTTTTGTAGATAATAGGCTGTCGATAATCCTGTAATCCCTCCACCTATTATGACGACTTTACTCTTTTTTGCTCCCATTCTTTATCGCCTTCTTTACATGTGGTTTCCGATTGTTAATGCGGATTTTTCTAACACAACTGTCGCTAGAGCTTCAATAAATAAAGGATGCGTATTTGGCATATCAGGTCTGTAATAACTTGCGCCCAATTCATCAGTAATAAGCTTACATTCATAATCATTATCATAGAGGACCTCAAGATGATTTGAAACAAACCCCACAGGTAAATAAATGAATGCTCTGTATTTTTTTTCATTAAACAATTGACGAGTCAAATCTTGTACATCTGGACCTAGCCATGGCTCAGGTGTATTTCCTGCACTTTGCCAGCCAACTGTATATTGAGTAATACCAGCTTGTTTGGAAATCAAATCAGCCGTTTCTTTTAGTTGATCAGGATATGGATCGCCTGCAAGTAATATTTTTTCTGGTAAGCTATGTGCTGAAAAAATAAAAATTGAATGATCCTTTTCGTCAATCGGCAATTGTTTATACGTTTTTTGAATTTGTTCAACCCAATATTGAATAAAATTTGGCTCTTTATACCAGCTTTCAACGGATGAAATAGCAGGTCCACCTAGTTTTTTTGCTGCTTCCTTCGCACGTTCATTATAGGATTTAATACTAAATGTAGAAAAATGAGGAGCAAGTACAATACTTACTGCTTCTGTAATCCCATCCTCATGCATTTTCGCAACTGCATCTTCAACAAAAGGTTCTATATGCTTAAGGCCAAGATACATTTGAAAGCATATCTCATCTTGAGTGGAATTTAAATATTCCTCGAGCTTTTTCGCTTGCTCTAATGTTATTTTTGCAAGTGGAGAAATTCCTCCAATTGCTTGGTATCTTCCTCTAAGTTCCTCAACCATTTCTTCTGAAGGCTTTCTTCCTCTACGTATATGCGTGTAATATCTCTCTAAATCCTCTTCTTTATATGGGGTTCCGTAGGCCATTACTAGGAGACCCATTTTCTTTTTCTTCATTAAAATTAACACCCCTTACACTCAAATCATAAAAGCATACGTGCCTAAAGAAGCTAAGGCAAAACTTACACTTTTTTAGAAAAGTTCATTAACTTAGTTTTGAAGCAGAATATTCATGAATAAAGGCGGTCAATTTTTTTAGTGTCGCTGGGTTTACTTCTGGGAAAACCCCATGTCCAAGATTAAAAATATAGCCTGGATTTTTCATCCCTTGATCCAAGATCGCACGCGTTTTTTCTTCAATGATGTCCCATGATGCTAATAAAATAGATGGATCTAGGTTTCCTTGTACCGGTTTTTTAATCCCTAATTTTCTTGCTTCTTGAATAGGAAGACGCCAATCTAAACCAACGACATCAATAGGAAGATCATTCCATTCTAAAGCAAGATGACTCGCACCTACTCCAAACATAATGAAAGGAACGTTCTCTTCCTTCAATGTCGTAAAAATCCGATTCATGACTGGCTTGATATAATAGCGATAATCATCAACATTTAATGCACCCACCCAAGAATCAAAAATTTGAATAGCTTTCACACCAGCTTTTATTTGAGCTTTGACATATGTAATGGTCATATCACCCAGCTTGTCCATTAAAGCAAACCAAGCTTTCGGCTCTGAGTACATAAAGGCCTTCGTATAATGATAATTTTTCGATGGCCCTCCTTCAATCATATAGCTGGCAAGTGTAAAGGGCGCACCTGAAAAACCAATTAAGGGAACAGAAAGCTGTTCCTGCGTTAATAGTTTAATTGTATCAAGGACAAAGGGAACATCCTTTTCAGGATTAATTTCACCAAGCTTTTCAACATCGAGAAATGTACGAATAGGATTTGAAATAACAGGACCAATGCCCGGTTTTATTTCTACATTCACGCCTATTGCAGGAAGCGGTGTCATAATATCTTTATATAAAATAGCTGCATCAACATTGTATTGGTCAACAGGCAGTTTTGTCACATATGCGCAAAGTTCAGGCTGATGAGTGATTTCAAAAAGAGAATACTTTTCTTTAATTGCACGATATTCTGGTTGAGATCGACCTGCTTGCCGCATATACCAGACAGGAACATATGCTGTCCCTTTCCCTCTTGCAGCTTGAATAAATGTTTGATTTATCTCTTTCGTCATTAACATCCACCTTTCAAAGACGTGTCTGTTAATCATTGTATTATAAACAAAGAAAAGCGCAAGCGCCTTGATCAGCCCTGAAGAAAAATGTTCATTTGGCTCAAAAAGTGTTTTTTACTTTTAGAGACAAAGGGTTATTTTTCACAAGGGCTAGGAGCTGGAGCTATACATAAGAAAAGCGCAAGCGCCTTGATCAGCCCTGAAGCTAGATATCCGTCGAACTTCAGAAAACTTCTTTACTTATCTGTAAAAAAATGAGAAACAGGTAATATGATATTAATTGTTTGATTGTAATTAATATAAGCTTTTTCACTATCTTTGTATAGATAACCTCGGGAATTGTCATGAAATTGACGTTTTTTATCGTTTTATTCTATATTAATATCCCCTGGTTATGGAAAACTATTTGCAAGAAAATGGTTTATGATATCAAGGAAGGGAATTTATCTTATGAGACTGCTAAATAAACGGAGGGATAATGATGAACCTTTATATCACAAGTGGAACTTATCAATATCTAGAGAAAATTATAAAAAAGCATAAGGAATCAGCATGGCTCCTCATGGAAAACGAAGATCACGCTCTTTTACTTCAGGAAACGGACAAAAAAACGGATTTAAAAGCCCCAAGAAAATATGAAGCTATTTCTTCAATCGGTGAGCTTACAGTTAAATCAGGTTTTGCAGCGATGAATCACATACCCGTTACAGAGGAAGGACGTCCAATTTTTGAATATGATAATAAGAAAAAAATAGAGCTTATAAAAAAAGAATGTGGCTTAATTGCGTTAAGATTGCTTCGTCCCCTTTCATCAAATACGTATATTTTCTTATCCATTTGGGAAAATCAACATGCTTATTCTGATTGGAAAAAAGCAAGCAAATTTGACATATTTTTCGACCAAACAAAGGCAAGCACTTTTCTTCAGGAGTCTTATATCCATGAATATGTCATATCGATGGAAAGTTAATATGAGGAAAGAAATAATTTGACAAGTGATTGCCCTACCTCACAATAGTGCCTTTCACAAAGTTTTTCCTTCACACATATTCTGTATTACGTTTCAAGTTAGACATTAGCCCTGTACTGCTTGATTCATGATATATGCACCATATGAAGGAGGAAAGCTATTATGGGAATTGAATTAACTGCTATCCACTGGATTTACGTTCTTTTTATTGCTTTTATAATCGGATTTATGATTTTTAGAAGAGATACGACGCTCGTTTGCATCGTTGGGATATTTTTAATTGCTATTACAGCAACCGGATCAATAAGCACTTCTGTGATCAGTATATTTACTAGCTTTATTTATGCGATTACAGAGCTTCTTTCTACCATCCTCGTTATATCCATCATTGTGGCGATGAGTAAAGTACTGACAACCACAGGAATCAATGAAGTTATGATTTCTCCTTTTTCTAAACTCATTCGTACCCCAACTTTAGCCTATTGGATCATTGGAATCTTAATGATGACCATTTCATGGTTTTTTTGGCCTTCTCCTGCTGTTGCTCTATTAGGAGCTGTATTACTTCCCGTTGCCCTCCGTGTCGGCTTACCCGCCCTTGGCGTAGCAATGGCCATGAATTTATTCGGACATGGAATCGCACTTTCAGGTGATTATGTGATTCAAGCCGCACCGAAGCTAACAGCTGATGCTGCAGGCATAGCTGTCAATGAGGTCATTCATGCGAGTATACCGCTCGTTGTGGTCATGGGGGCTGTGACAACAATCACCGCTTTTTATTTTCTTAGAAGAGATATGAAAAAAGGTCGTTTATTAATTGACAAAAATGAGGCGATAAATAATAAATTGGAGAAAATTTCTGAAGAACAATCATTGTTATTATCCAAATCTCAAAAAAAATTCTTTGCTATCCTTGTCCCAGTCTTATTTGCAGTGGATGTTGCTGCAATGTATACTCTTCAACTGCAAGGTAGTGATGCGACTGCGCTAGTAGGCGGCACTTCTATTTTGATTCTTCTATTCATTACATTGATCAGCTATAAGAATAATGGCATTGAGAAGGTAACGAGCTATCTTATTGAAGGTTTTCAATTTGGATTTAAAGTATTTGGACCTGTTATTCCAATTGCTGCTTATTTTTACTTGGGGGATTCAGGATTTACTACGATTATCGGAGATTTCCTCCCTAAGCATTCTCAAGGGATCGTTAATGATCTAGGGGTAGCCCTTGCAAACTTTGTTCCGATTACAGAAGAAATTAGTGCAATTACTCTGACAGCTGTCGGAGTGATCACAGGATTAGATGGATCAGGGTTTTCAGGAATTTCTTTAGCAGGATCCATTGCTCATTTATTTGGAACAGCGATCGGATCTGGCATCTCTACCTTAACCGCATTAGGGCAAATTGCCGCTATTTGGGTTGGCGGCGGCACACTGGTCCCTTGGGCTTTAATACCTGCAGCTGCCATTTGTAATGTAGATCCATTCGAGCTTGCTAGACGAAATCTTCTCCCTGTTACCATCGGATTAGCTGTCACAACCATTGTTGCTATCTTTCTCTTATAAACAAAGTACGTGGCACCTTTACAAAGCTCTTAGGTGCCACGTACTTTACTTAAGTCCATATTTTTACTTATTTTTTCGTCTTTTCAACTTTTCATAGATTGAAATCCATAGGAATGTCCAAATAAAGCCTAACGCATATCCTCCAAATACATCTGAAGGGTAGTGAACTTGAAGGGCAATCCGACTAATTCCTATTAAAAAAATAACAACAATAGCAACTATACCTACTATCCATTTCCCTTTCTTTGTTGATAGTTCATTGATAAGGAAATAGGCTGTAAGCATGTACAATATTAAGCCCACCATAGCATGTCCACTAGGAAAACTTAATGTTTTAACATCAACAAGATGCTCAAAATGTGGCCGTGGTCGACCGACTGCTTCCTTTATCCATTCGTTAAATTCATTTCCGATAGCAACTGCAAGAACAAAAATCGATATTCCCGTATAATCTCTTTTTTTCACCCATAACCATGCGATAACAAATAATGCCATAATCCCTATCCCCATTTTATCTCCAAAACCTGTAATAAAATGAAAAACTGGGTAAGTTGAGTCATGAATTACATTCATAAAAAAAGAAGAAATTTCTCGGTCAAAAGGAATTGAGTTACCATTTTTCAAAGCAATAATTAAATATATGGAACAAATAAAAGCAGCTGTTACGAATACATAAGCTATTTTTGAATTGCGAATCCTCATTCTCTTTCCTCCAACTAGCATTAAAAATATTATTCTATTTTTCTTGTCTTTAGAAAATTTCCCCTATCATCCATCAAATAAATGGTATAATGTTTAAATAAAGTAAACAATTCAGAAAAATCAACCTTTATTTTCCCAAACGAACTTCATTTTTCGTCAAAAATGGGTTTCTTTTTCTAGCTATATCTTAACATTAGGACTTTAGCTAGACATTACTATAACTTTAATTAGTTTTATTTTCAAATTTTTTTAAAGGTGGGTTAACATGCTTGATCAATTATTCAATACACTTAATCGCTATTATGAAGAAATGGTCTCTATTCGAAGGTATTTACATCAGCATCCAGAATTGTCAAACCAAGAATATCAAACAGCCAAGTACATAAAAGATTTCTATACACAATTAGGCGTAGAGGTTAGAAGCCAAGTTGGCGGAAATGGAGTGGTCGCTAAAATCTATGGCGGAAAGCCAGGAAAAACAGTTGCTCTTCGCGCAGATTTTGATGCGTTACCGATACAGGATGAAAAGGACGTACCCTATAAATCAAAAGTCCCAGGCGTTATGCATGCATGCGGACATGATGGACATACAGCCACATTGCTTGTACTTGCTAAAACGCTATATGAAAACAGAGAACAGTTGGAAGGTACCTATGTTATGATCCATCAGCATGCAGAAGAAGGCGGGGGTGGAGCCTTACAGATGATTCAAGATGGCTGCTTAGAAGGAGTTGACGTTATTTATGGGACTCATCTTTGGACAAGCTTGCCAACTGGAACAGTTGCTCATCGAGTGGGACCGATTATGGCAGCTGGTGATCGCTTTCAAATTACGATTCAAGGACATGGCGGGCATGGCTCGCAGCCACATAAAACAAAGGATGCCATTGTCACAGCCTCCCAGCTAGTCGTCAACTTACAACAAATTGTGAGCCGTAAAGTGAATCCTCTTGAATCTGGCGTTGTATCTGTGGGATCCTTTATTTCGGATAATGCCTTTAATGTGATTGCGGATCGTGCTCGAATTGGCGGAACGGTAAGAACTTTCAATGAAGACATTCAAAATCTTATTTCCGAAGAATTAGAAAGAGTAACAAAAGGGACCTGTTATACATCTGATAGTACTTACGACTTCCAATACACAAAAGGCTATCCAGCAGTAGTAAATCATGAAAAAGAAACGGAATTCTTAGCTGAATGTGCGAAAAAGGATGGATTTGCTATGGTTCAAGAATCAGAGCCTGAAATGGCTGCGGAGGATTTCGCTTACTACTTGCAGCATATAAAAGGAAGTTTTTTCTTCACTGGAGCAAGGCCTGAAGACCCTTCAAAGGCTTATCCTCATCATCATCCTAAATTTGATATTGATGAAAAATCCATGCTAATAGCAGCAAAAACTCTTTGTTCAGTTGCGGTGCAATATCACTCAAGTGTAAAAGAATATCAAGAAACAGCTGCAAAATAACACTGTTGATTTTTGAATCATTTAGCAGGATCTTTATGAACCGCTAGTAGTAAGCTCGCTTGCTCCTAGCGGTTCATAAAGATCCTGCTACCTTGAAGCTATGCTTCAAGGCGTGTGAAACGATGTTTCACACGAATGATTCAAAAATCGCTTTTATCAACAATACTCTTTAACTAAACCTATAAATTAGAAGAAAGGCCATAATTAACAGCATCCGTCAATTCTATGGGGCTGCTGTTAATAATCTTAAACGGTAGCAATTCATGGCTGTTTCGCCTAAATGGTCCAAGAAGCGATAATTGGCATAAGCACCAACCATTGCCCCTACCCCCGGAACAAGCTGAAACATTTTGATCAAATCAATATAATCTCGATATTCTTGTTGAAATTCTCTCCAATCCATTTGTACAAGCTTTTTCTTTTCGCTCTCCCAGTTCTCAATAGTATCAATTATTTCATTTCTTTTCTTCTCACTTGAAAAGGCTAAATGAAAGATTTGTAAAATAAAAATTCGCTCTTCATATTTGTTCGTATCAAAACCATATACAGAAGCCATCTCAAATAGAAATTTAATCTTAATCGAGAGCAAAAGTGGAAAATCAGCTAATCCTAATAAAAAACCTCCTGCTCCTGTCCCTGCTCCCTCCAGCATTGCCGTTTTTCGATAAATAGCTAATTTTTCAACGACCTTTGCATCCTTTTCAGCTAAAGTTTGAAATTCATTTGCCTGATTCTTCTTGGTTATATAATTTGATCCCTTTAAAATAGCTTCAACCATATTTTTTATGGCACTAGTCATCACCATATGAGCTTTCTCAGGGATATATTGATTCACTTTAGTTTGTACACTTCTTGATATTCGATTGAAATAGCTTGATTTCCTTAGTAGCTTTCGTTTCCAATCTAAAACTTCATGATGTATTTTTACTTTATAATCATTCATTATGAAACCACCTTTACGAATCTTCTTAATTTGTATATACGAAAGAAGCAGGCAATTGTTTCATTCGATCTAATCTAAAAAAACCCGCTTATCAAGAGCGGATTTTTTTAGGCAGATATACATAAACAAATACATAGGTAAAGACTGCTCCAGAAAGAAGAGATATAACTGATAATAACACGTCTCCTTTGAAAAGAAGAACGCATGACAGTACAAAAGCTTGGATGACTAGCAAGAAAGACAAAAGCTTTTTAAATGATTTTTCCTTGATCGTTTTTTCAATAGGATAAAGCTCAATCCAAACCTTGTTATCATAATGCCGCCATAATGGCAACAGCTGAAATCCAGTTAAATACATAAATAGAATAACAAATAGTACTTGTCCAGCTCCAAACGAAATAAAATAGAGAGCAGCTATTCCGATTACAGTTAATCGTAAAAATAAACCAAAATAGTCCCCTGCTCGAAAAAAGGATCGCACATACAGATGAAGATAGGTATTATACTGTTGATATGTTATCCATTGAATAAATCCATCTAACCATTTCCTTCTTTTTACTCGATCTCTCAGCTTCGGCACATCTGTAAAGAGATTCGCTAAACGATAGAATGCATTTAATCTTCTTGATTCAGCTTCAATTAAAAACTCCCACTTAAGGCCTTTATGCATTGATTTATTTTTGAAATATAGGGAAAGCACAGCTAATAGCCCTATTAATCCTATGATAAAAACTAGATGGGCATTGGAAAAAAGCAAATAAAGCAGGCTAAAATTTAGGCAATACCTTACTGCTATATCGATGCGATGGACTCGTATATCTACGTAGTATTGAATATGCCATCTAATAAATAGGTTTAACCATTTCACGAGGAAAAGAATGAATAAAAAATAGAAAAAAGGTGAAAACTTCGCTTCATTTACTTGTGCGTAGATAGGCATCATCACTGCCAGTCCAATCATGACAACATAAGCCTGTAAGATAAAACTTATGAATAATGACCTTCGAATATAGCTCGTAAGTTTATGCTCTAATGGCAACAGAAAAATCAAGTCAGCTTCAACAAAAAAAGTATAAACAGGGCTATAAGTCATTAAAAACGCTAGCAAGAAAGCAAGCAAGATAGCCGCTGGAAAATTCGCTGATAAGGTTTTTATCCACGCCTGGTAATAAAAGGATGCTGTACCTAATAAAAAAACAACTACAATCACAAAATGTCCATTCAATATGTATCGCAGGTAGCTTCCGAGCTCTTTTCTTGTTCGATTTACTCTTTCTTTCCACAAATTTTTATCATTAAACATTGGATTCTTCCTTTGTTAGCTGTATATAAAGCTCATCAAGTGATGCATGCGGCATTTCAAATTGCTGTCTTAAATCGTCGAGTGTCCCTTGAGCTCTCGTTTTCCCTTCATGCAAAATAATGAATCGGTCACAGTATTTTTCAGCTGTTGTTAATATATGAGTAGACATAAGAATACCTGCTCCGTCTTCCTTCATATTTTTCATTAAATTTAGCAAAGATTGTATCCCAAGCGGATCTAACCCTACAAATGGCTCATCAATAATGTAAAGTGATGGACGAGCAAGAAAAGCACACATGATCATTACCTTCTGCTTCATTCCCTTTGAAAAATGAGCTGGAAACCATTTCAATCTTTTCTCCATCCGAAATTCCTTTAATAAATCATTCATTCTTTTTTGAAATAATCCCTCTTCTAATCCATAAGCCATAGCTGTCACTTTTAAATGCTCTTCAAGCGTTAATTCATCATAAAGAATCGGCGTTTCAGGAATATAAGTAAACTGGCTTCGATAACCTTTTTTGTCCTTTTGAAAAGCAGTTCCACCTATTGTAATTTCACCATGATGAGGCTCCATTAATCCGATAATATGCTTAATTGTCGTACTTTTCCCTGCCCCATTTAATCCGATCAGCCCAACTAGCTCATTTTCATTGACATGAAAGGATACATCTTTTAAAACTGGGCTCCTCGTATAACCACCTGTTAGATTCTTAATTTCTAACAAAGACATAAGCTGCAACGTCCTCTCTGATTGAATTACTAACATTGTAACAATAATCGACGTAATAGGCACAAATATAACGGTACAAAAAAAATTAATTTGATTTGCATATCTTTTGTATAGATGGATATTCTAATTTTTGAAGGGGAGCACCACAAAAATTTGATGTGAAATCATCAGAAAAGTGGGTTCAAAAAGAAGCTTCATTCGTTCAATTAAGGGGATGGTTCTATTGCACATTAGTGTTGATAAGCCACAAAAAGGATCTATTTACACCTAATCACATGGGTAACATGTGATGAACCTTTCACAATTGAAATGAGGTGTTTATTAAAGACAATCATCCTTGCTTTATACGTTTGATGAAAACTATAAAGAATCTGGAGATGGTTAGCTTGAACAAAGATCAGTCTCGATATAAACACAATTCATTAAATAAATGAGGTGTTTGTCGCAGAAAATAACCTGAAAAAGAACGCATAAAATAAGAAGCTTTCCCTTCAAATGAGGATGACACAGAAATTCGTGCAGACGATTCTGGGTCATCCTCTTCATTTTTTCTAATTCTTTTGTCGAATGATCTAGTATGATACAATATAGTGTAAAATTCAGGTTTATTGAAAGGACGGATCAAAACGTGAGTGATTGTATTTTTTGTAAAATTGCAAATGGAGAAATCCCTTCCGCCAAGGTGTTTGAAAATGAGCATGTGGTCGCTTTTTTAGATATAAGTCAAGTAACAAAAGGACATACGCTCGTTATACCAAAAATACATAAAGAAAATATTTTTGAATTAACACCAGAAATTGCGAAGAATTTATTTGAGGTTGTCCCTGCAATTGCAAATGGTATTAAGAAAGCTTTTAACCCGGAAGCGTTAAACCTATTAAACAATAATGGTGAACTTGCGGGACAGTCTGTTTTCCATTACCATATGCACATCATTCCTCGATACGGAAAAAGTGATGGATTTGGGGCTGTTTGGAAAACTCATACGAGCGAATATACTCCTGAGGATCTGCAAACGATTTCGTCAACCATTAAGGAAAATATCTAAATAAGAAAAGCGGAAGCGCCTTGGTCAGCTCTGAAGAAAAATGTTCATTTGGCACGGGAAAGTTTTTTACTTTTAGAGACAAAGGGTTATTTTTCACAAAGGCTTGGCGCTATACTAGATACCAGTCGGACTTCAAAAATGTTAATTTCTTACCTTACAAACATAAAACCATTCGGCAAAATGCTGCAATGGTTTTATTTATCTCCAATTTGGAAAACATAAATTGAACTATTCTTTATTGTTTCGACAAAATATTTTTATATTTTTTATCTGTACAAATGCTTAACTTTTGGTACGATAAGGATGAATGTTTTTCATATATCGCTTTAAAGCGAAACAATGCTTTTATCGGGAGGAAATACAATGAGTCGCGCTTTAAATTTCAATGCTGGACCAGCAGCACTGCCTGAATGGGTGCTGAAAGAAGCACAAAAATCTTGGATGAATTTTAATAACACTGGTATGTCAATTATGGAACTCAGCCACCGAAGCAAAGAGTATGAGGAAGTCCATAACGAAGCAAAAGATTTACTAAGAAAGCTTATGTCGATACCAGATAACTACGAAATTTTATTCTTACAAGGTGGTGCTAGCCTTCAGTTCACGATGGTTCCTATGAACATTCTCACTGAAGGGAAAGTTGGCTGCTACGCACTAACTGGTGCTTGGTCCGAAAAAGCTTTAAAAGAAGCGAAAAAATTTGGAGAAACAGCCATTCTATCCACTAGCAAAGAAGAAAATTACACCAATATTCCTGAATTAGATACAAGTAAAATACCTGACAATGCAGCTTACTTACATGTAACGAGCAATAACACTATTTTTGGTACGCAATGGAGCTCTTTTCCAGAGAATCTCTCTGTTCCATTAGTTGCTGATATGTCTAGTGATATTTTAAGCAGACCAGTCAACGTAGAACAATTCGATGTCATCTACGCTGGTGCACAAAAAAACCTTGGTCCTTCAGGGGTAACTGTTGTTATTATTAAGAAAGATTTATTAGAGCTTTCAAAAGATTCTTTGCCAACTATGCTAAATTACCAAACCCATGCCAAAAATAATTCATTATTCAATACCCCACCTACTTTAGCTATATACTTACTTTCACTTGTTCTTAAGTGGGTAGAAAATGAAGGCGGTATCGAAGCGATTTCCAAAACGAACGACGAAAAAGCAAAATTATTATATGATGCGATCGATGAAAGCAACGGATTTTACAAAGGACATGCTGAGAAAAACAGCCGTTCAAATATGAATGTAACCTTTACTTTACAAAATGATGAAATAACAAAAGCCTTCCTTACAAAAGCAAAAGAAAAAGGCTTTGTCGGTCTAAATGGACACCGCTCAGTTGGCGGCTGCCGTGCATCCATTTATAACGCAGTTCCTCTTGATCATGTTCGTCAGCTTGCCGAATTCATGAAAGAATTTCAAAACCAATATTAAGTTCTAAAAACCCGTTAAATTTCTAACGGGTTTTTTCATACCTTTCTTCAGAAGGAAAATATTAAAACTACGTAGAAATCATTTAAGAGACTAAATTTTCTGATATCTGGAGTGATAATAATGAAAACGAAAACTTTTGCACTTGGTTTACTAGTTGGCGGTCTAACCGCTGGTATCAGCACTCTATTTTTAACTCCTTCTTCTGGGAGCGAAGTAAGGAAATATATCAAGGATCATAAAGACACCCTTAAGTTTGAGATAACGGAACTGAGCACACATATCTCCACTCTTTTAACAGCATTAAAAACTGTGACAATTGAAGGAAAGTCTTCATTAATCGATTTTATTTCAGACGTAAAAATCGCTATTGATCAATGGCGGAACGAAATAACTCCTCACCAGCAAGAGCTGCAGACAAAATTAGAAGAAATTGAAGCCGCCCTAAAACAATTGGAGTCAACAATCAGTAAACAAACTGAATGAATGTGAATGTCACAATCTAAAAGCTAAGGGAATCAAGTAGACCACTCTCAATATCATTAAGGAATCACCTACGCGGAATTAGACGTGTAGGTTCGATCCCTTTGTAATGAAAAATAATGTTCTTAATATTCTAAGATGATTTTCCTTCATCAACCCCATACAATATTTACCTATTTTTCTAATTTTATCATTATAAAGATCCTTTTATATCTAAATATTCATTACATATGTCTTTTATTTCTCTAATTTCTAAAAATTTCGTAAATTTTTTTCTTTATTAATTTTTGTTTTATTGGCATAATGATGATAGAGATATAAAGGTGGGTGAGTTTAGGGATGAATGAAAAAGAATTTTCAATGAAGGAAGCTATTGTTTTTAGTCAAAGAATTGCTCAGCTAAGCAAAGCGTTATGGAAATCCATTGAAAAAGATTGGCAGCAGTGGATTAAACCCTTTGATTTAAATATTAATGAGCATCATATATTATGGATTGCCTACCATTTAAATGGTGCTTCGATTTCTGATGTTGCAAAATTTGGGGTTATGCATGTCTCCACTGCATTTAATTTTTCGAAAAAGTTAGAAGAGCGTGGTTTTCTGGAGTTTTCAAAAAAAGAAAGCGATAAAAGAAATACGTATATTAAATTAACAACAAAAGGTGAAAATATTTTACTAAGTTTATTAGAGACCTATGAGCCTAGCAATAATACAACATTTTCTGGTGCTCTTCCATTACGGAATTTATATGGTAAATTTCCTGAGTTTATAGAAATGATGACGATCGTTCGGAATATTTATGGCGATGATTTTATGAAAATATTTGAAAAAGCATTTACGAATATTGACAATGACTTTGTTGAAGAAAATAGAAAACTTAGAAAAAAAGATACAGTCATCAATGAAACCTTATAATGCTATTCTTTCGTATACTTTTTTAACTCCATCATTAATGGAATATAAATTCCCTGTAAAAGGCAAGCTTCAATCGTCTCTTCTGGTCGAAGGTGCGGATGTAAATTCATTGTGAATTTTTCAAAAAGCGGGTGAAAATGAACAAAGCCCTCCGCTTTTTGTTCCTCTAATTCAATGTTCAAATTTTCACAAATATTATTAAAGGCTTCGAGATCCCTTTCTCTTAAGCCTTTTTCAATGACTAATTGATAAAAAGCTGCTTTCGTATGCGGTAGCATTTTTAATAGCAGGCCTTGATGAAATTCTAAACGTTTAATTTTTTCTAAAAGGTATTCTAGATCCATGCCTTTTCCCTCAATTCATTTTGAAAAGTTGTAGCATCTATATCTTAATTCTTCTTTCGCTATGTGTACACAATAAAGTCAAAAAGTAGCTTTTTTCCCTATTGATTTTTTTTATCTTTCATCGTACATTATCTAAGTGAGTTTTTAAACATAAATTTTACTCCTAATGGAGGGTTGATACGATGAATTGCTGGAAGACGATTAATTTCAATAAACAATATGGGTCACAAAGACTTGTCATGTTGTCTTCCTTAACGATGCTAATAGCATTTATTGTTCTCTATGTACCGGCGACCTTTTTATTTGTTACAACTTCTTTATATAATCAATATTTTTTATTATTTTTATTATGCCTTTGGCTTTTGTACCCAATTCATAAATTACTTCACTACATTCCTATTGCCCATTTAGGTAAGAATGTAAAGAGAATCGTGTACTTTAAATTACGCTTTTTTCCTATTATTGAAATTAGAGCAGTTGAACCTATTTCGAAACATCTATTTCTTTTATCATCAATGTTGCCTTTTTTTCTAATTAATGTCACGTTAATTATTGGCTGTTTTCTTTTTACTCATTATGTTCATTATTTGACTATATTACTAGCTATGCACATAGGGCTTTGTGTACCAGATTTTATTCGCACAAAAAATGTCCTTTTTGCTCCAAGAAAAGCTTACATTGAAGAAAATGAGGAAGGATTTGAAATATTAGTCTATACTGCTGATTAATAAGTGATCAATTAAGTTTCATATTTTTTTTAAAGTCACATATATTATGTAAGAGATAGCTATTCTCATGTCAGTAACTCAAAAGCAAAATAAAAAACAATTTGCTATCTTTTTTTTGCAAAATTTGATAATGTATGTACCATATATAAGTCTGCCAGAAGGAGGGAATCAATGATGATCTCCATTTTTACCATTGTTTTTGCTATTGTTATATTGTTTAATATTAATAAAATGACAAATTTACTTTGTTTACAAAAAGAAATTCCCGAAGAAAAGCAATCAAGAGTATTTCATACTATTAATATTCTTATTACTATTTTATTGATTTCTTCCTATATTGAAATTTTATTTTCTTAATTGGAAAATACTTAGCGGTGAGTAGATATTCTCACCGCTTTTACATTTTCCGTGTATGAAAAAAGACATCTGGTTATTTTATAACCAAGACGCTCCAATGATGATTAAAAGGATAAACAGTACGACAATTAGCGCAAACCCTCCGCTAAATCCTGGTGCACCAGACATATCCATTGCCTCCTTTCTTTTGAACCCCTGAGCATACGATCTCAGGAGATAAATCTCATACTTAGAACCAAGAAGCTCCAACAATAATTAATAAAATAAACAACACCACAATTAACGCAAATCCTCCACCATGTACATGACCCATACTAGCACCTCCTTAATCTCTTATGATTCATATTATGCGTACATCAATAAAAAGACATAGATTAAAATGCCTATTTTCCTTTTCCATCAATAAATTCATTCTCAATATTTTTTGCTCTTTCTCAAAATTATGATATAGTAATGTTTGTGGATTAAAACGATCAAAAAATTTTTTTAGGAGTGTTTAATTTGAAAAAAAGGATTTTATCCCTTGTTATTTCAGCAGGTGTAATCAGCAGCTTAACTGCCTGTGGAAGCAATGGCTCACAAGCAATCGTTAAAACAGATGCAGGAAATATAACGAAGGATGAGTTATATGATGCGATGAAAGAGAAAGTTGGGGAGCAGGCTCTTCAAGAGTTGCTTTTTAACAAAATATTATCTGATAAATATAAAGTAACTGATAAAGAGCTTGATGAAAAAGTAGCGGCGATTAAAGATCAACTAGGATCTAACTTTCAAATGGCTTTATCTCAATATGGCTTAAAGGATGAGAAGGATTTACGCGAAAGCTTAAAAACAAGCATTCTTCAAGAAAAAGCAGCTGTAAAAGATATTAAGGTGACAGATGCAGAAGTCAAAAAATATTATGATGATTTCAAACCACAAATTAAGGCTCGCCATATTTTGGTTGCTGATGAAAATACAGCCAATGAAGTGAAAGCAAAGCTTGATAAAGGGGAAAAATTTGAGGATCTAGCTAAACAATATTCGACTGACACTGCTTCAGCACAAAACGGAGGAGACCTAGGCTGGTTTGGTGCAGGAGCGATGGTCAAAGAATTTGAAGATGCGGCTTATGCCTTAAATGTAAATGAAATCAGTGGCCCTGTTAAGTCTGAGCATGGATTTCATATTATTCAAGTAACAGACAAGAAGAAAAAAGACACTTTTGAAAAAATGAAAAAGCAAATGACGTATGATCTAAAGGTATCTAAAATTACAAGCGAAAGTATCCAAAAAGCAATGGAACGTGAGCTTAAGGATGCTGATGTAAATGTTACAGATAAAGACCTTAAAGGTGCTGTAGAGCTTAAACAATCATAAGAAAAGCGGAAGCGCCTTGATCAGCTGCGACAGACATAAGACGCAATACACAGAAAATCCTGATTTTTGGAGTATTGTGGCTTATGATCCGAGCGGCTAGGCGCACAGCTGGACACCCGCCTATTTTCAAAAAAAATATAAAATTAGTCTCACTTAATCTCGATTGTGAAGGATTACATGAGAGCGAGCTTTCTATTTCATAAGAGAAGAAAAAATGCTAGGTTCCTTATATCTGTTGATGTAATAGATATAAGGAGTCCTAGCACTATTCACTCTTTAATAGCTTTCTTTCCTTTTCTTCTTCTATTCTTTTCATAAATATTTCCCCATCTCTCTCAATCAGTGCTTCCTCTTGCTTCCTTTCCGCTCTACCTGTACGGATAGCCATGTACATACTTATCACAATTCCAACTACAACAAAATATACCCAAATTGGAATGATCAAAATTACACCTCATTTCAAAAATAATCTCCTGATTCTCTCTGATACATTCTTATGTAACAAAGTCTAAAATATGATTCCAGAAAAGGACAAGTACTTGACTTCTTTCAAAGAAATCAAGCACTTGCCCTTTTCTATCAATTATTTATGAAAGGTTGGCTTATAAAACGCACGATTATCTAATGGGAAAATGCGGTCTGAAAATTCCCCAGGTTTCACTCTTTCTAAAGCTCGATCAAGCATATTCATTTTTGCATCAATGTTATCAATATAGTGCAAAATTTCTGCTTCTTTTATTAAAGGAGGCTTAGGACTGCCCCATTCTGCTTTTCCGTGGTGGGAAAGAACTAGATGTTGAAGAATCATCACCTCTTCACCAGCTATCCCTAATTCATCACTAGCTTTCCCAATTTCATTGACCATGATGGAAATATGACCAAGTAAATTTCCTTCAACAGTATAAACAGTAGAAATAGGTCCAGACAATTCAAATACCTTCCCTAAATCATGAAGAATAATCCCACTATATAGTAGATCCTTATCTAGGCTAGGATATAATCCCGCTATAGCTTTGGCTAAATCCAGCATACTTACCACATGAAAAGCTAATCCAGAAATGAATTCATGATGATTTTTTGTGGCAGCTGGATACTGGTAAAATGCTTGTTGATGCTTTTTTAGTAAATGTCTCGTGATTCTTTGAATGTTTGGATTTTTCATTTCAAAGATATATTGAGTAATCTTACTCATCATATCGTCTGGGGTTAATGGTGCTGTTTCAAGAAAGTCAGAAAGCTTAACTGAATCATCCTGAGAAGCTAAACGAATTTGCCTGATTCTTAGTTGATTACGCCCTCGATAATTCTGAATATCACCATTCACTCTTACAATGGTTTCGGGGCAATAATTTTTTTCATCGTCATCAGAAGCATCCCAAAGCTTTGCTTCAATATCCCCGCTTTTATCTTGAAAAAAAAGGGTTAAAAAAGGCTTCCCATTACTTGCAGTAGCTTTCACTGAACTTTTAATCATTAAAAATAAATCAACTTGCTCCCCTACTTCAAAATGAAGTATACCTTTTGACATATTAAACCGTCGCTCCTCTATAAAAATTTATCCTTCGTCTCTTTTACATCGTTATTTTTCATTTTATTTACAAGGGTAAGAAAGTATAAGTTTTCGGAACTTCGACCGGTGTCTAGCTCCGACGTACAGGACGTACTAGTGCCGATGTTGCCACAGGATGTGGCGTTCTTAATCGGCCAGCGCCTAGCCCTTGTGAAAAATAACCTAATGTCTCTAAAAGTAAAAAACACTTTTTGAGCCATTAGAACATTTTTCTTCAGGGCTGATCAAGCCGCTTCCACATTTCTTACGATATTAGTATATCATACTGCATACATTCTACATTAAACAGATTGCAGCTTAACTTTTTCAGCGATATCAGTCATTTCACTCTGTTTAAAGTATGATAATAAAGGCCGATGACAAGTAAAGAACAATAACTGATGATCACGAAATGTCTTTAATAATGTCATGACTCTTCCTGTTCTTCTTTCATCAAAGTTAACAAAACTATCATCGATAATAATAGGCAGTTTATATTTTTGATAAATAGTAAATGCCAATGACAATCGCAAGGAAACATATAGCTGTTCTGTCGTCGCTTGGCTCAGTTCGTTTGCATTGTATATTTCATGCTCGTGACTTTCAATTAAAAAGCCGCTTCCCTCTTCTTTCGGAAAAATATGAATATATCTCCCTTCTGTTAAATAGCTGAGGTATTCTTCAGCTTTTGTAAGCATCGCAGGAAGCTGGATATGTTTATATCGTTCAATGGTCTTCATTAAAAGATCTTTTGCTAATGCCAAACGAGACCATTTTTTTACTTCTTCTTCAAAATCAAATTTCCTTTGCTTGTACTGATGCAATAAGTCTGTGTAAATGCCTCCGTCCTCTATTAAACCAATTTGATAATTCAATTCTGCTAAACGATTTTGTACGTCTGTCATTTTCTGCTGAGTTTGTTCTATTTGCACTTGTATTTCTTCCATTGTTTCCTTTATCAATGAAGTAGTATTCGAATAATGAAGCATTTCGTTCATCGATAATGATGACAATGCTAATTGCATTTGCAGCTGCTCCATGCGCTCTTTGATCTCCATTTTTTTTGCCGCTTTTCTCCCCATTTCTCGAAAGTCATCTTCTGTTTCTACATGAGCAGCCTGCAAAAGCTTCTCTTTATCATTTTGAAGAAGCTTCATTTTATGATCAAGCCTGTTCATTTCTTCATGTAGTTCAGAATATTTATTACTTTTCTCTTTAAATTGTATTTTTTTCTCCATTTCTGATCTTAATTTAGTTTTTAGCAAAAGGACTGTTTCCGATAAGGATGAAAGTGGTGTTTCAAGAAAGGAACGCGCGTAATGATTAATATCTGTATTAATCTGTTCTAATTCCAAATTTATCTGCTGATGCTGTTTTGTAAAATATTCTAATTCCTTTAGGATTGATTTCATCTTCTCGACTATCGTATAAGCATCATGGATATTTAATAAAGAAATTTCATCTGGTAAGTTTAAATATCTTCCTAACTCAATAACCCTTTTTTTATGCTCATTAAATTCCTTCTCCCATCTTTCAAAACCATCAATAACTTTTTCATAATATTTATTTTGCTGCTCCCATTTCATCGTTAATTGATTTAGTTCCTGCCTTTGCAATTGATCCTTCTCAAGCTGTAGAGCTTGAAGATTCTCTGTTTCTAAGGGGGCATCTTCCAATTGAGTACTTAAACGATTCCCCTGCTTTTGTAAGTCCTCGAGTTCCATTTCAACCATTTTTAGTTGTTTAGAGTGCTGAAGTCTGAAAAGGAAAAATAGGCAAATAAATATGCCAACAGCCCCAACCACATTCATGATAAGCTGTTTCTCAATAAAACCCCAAATGGTAAAAATGAAAAAGATTACCCCAAACATTAGTAACTGAAGCCTGTCTTGTTTGCGTTTTTTTAATTCTGTCTGCTTCGCTTGCTTCAGAATGCGTATCTTACTTTGAATATCATCTCGTTTTGTACTAAGCAACGGTCTATCAGTTTGATCTTTTAATTTATTTAAAAGGATTCCTCGCTCTGTTTCTGAAAGAAGCCCTTTTTTTATCCATTTTATTTTCATTTCAATTTCTTCTAACGCTCTTTTTTCTTCATTAAATCTCTCTTCTAACCCGTCTTTTTTTTCTAATAAACGCCTTTGGTTTTTCTGTGCATTTGCTGTTTGTTCGTTCATGAATATACTTGTGTTACTATCTAATATTGCCTTATCTGATAGATCAAGATGAAGCTTATCCTTTAAAAGAATCAGATCTTCTTTTTGCTTCTTTATTTTCATATCTAATTGAATATTTTCTTGTACGAGCTGATCATAATTAGACATTTTTTCAATGGTTAAAGAAATGCTAGATTCATGGTCCAAAAGTTTTTGATCTGGTTTTAAAGACTCCATTTCTTGCTCTATCTGCATCTTTTTATGTGCTAAGTGATTTATTTGGCTTTCTAATGGTTGAATTGCTTCAATTAAGCGTTCTAGTCTTAATATGCCATCGGTTGGAAAGGACCCTTGCTCAAACTCCTTTATTCTTTCGGAAAGAACTTGCTGTTCTAAAAAAACAGGCTGCATCCTGCCCCATTCTTCTAGTTTATTCAGCGATTGATGCGATTTTTTCAACTCACTATTAAGCTCTTCAATTTCGTTTTGACATGCTTTTCGATTCTCAAGGAAAATCACATACTGTTCATTTAATTGTTCAGCTTTTTTTAAATCCTTGTACAACTGACGAAGGTCCTTAAGCTTTTCGTTAATGACTGGTTTTCTTCCACTAGGCTTAAATTGAAAATCTAGCTGTTTTTGTATATCATTTTCTATTTTAAACAATCGATCAGACCCAATTGTACCTGTTGAAAATAAATATCTTCCTAAATCCTCCCCCTTTAATTGATGAACATTTTGCAAGCCTTGCAAATTGAAAGAAAAAATAGCTTGATATAAGGGCTTATCCATATTTTGAAGGAGTTCATTTAATAATTCCTCTCCGCCTCTTACACCGCTTTCTAAAGTGACCGTAACTTCACTTAACCCCTTCGCCTTCACTCTTTCAATCAAAGCTCTTCCTTTTTCAGGAAACCACACTTCAAGCATTCCTCCATATTTCACAAGCTTCTTTGGTTCATATTTTAATTCCGATTGCTGTTTTGAAGGAAAACCAAATAGTATGCTGTGAATAAATGACATAATGGTTGATTTTCCAGCCTCATTCCTTCCATAAAAAACATGCCGATCCTTTAAATCTTGTATAATTAAATTCTTAAATTTTCCATAGCCATAAATATGAATACTAATGATTTTCATACACATACTCCCTTCCTAATTGTGTAAGAATTATCAAGATTAATGTTCATTAAGAAGCTGTATTAGCAGCTTTTGTGCATCTGTTAATCGCTCTTTTTTCTCTTCTTCAGATACTGTTTCAATAAAACGAGAAGCTTGATGATGTTCCAATAAGGGGGCTAATGATTGATCAAATCCATCATATTCATCAATTACATTAAAAAGCTCAGAGTAAAAATCGGACTTTTCTATTAATGTCTCTTTTGTCCAAATGAAGCTTTCTTGTATGGCTATTTCAAAAATCCATACGAATAAGTCCTCTTCTTTTTCTTCATCTTGTAAAGTTTCCATTAGCTCTCCTGTTACGATGGCCTTTAAATCATGTCCTTCTAATTTGACATTCTTTAAGATAAGTGACATTAGAATTCCTTGCTTATTAGATCGTTCTTTCTCTATTGCTTTTTTGCAGAAAGAATATAATTCATTAAAGCTTGTAACCTGTTCAACATCCAACTCAAGCTTCCTCCATACAATATCAGAGGTTTCAATAAACTGAAGATGCGTTGTTACTTCATCGATCGTAACTAGGTAGCAGCCTTTTATCCCTTCTTCTTTCTTATGGCGGCCTTGAATATTTCCTGGATAAATGATAGGAGGCTCTTTGCTAAGAATGGAACGTTTATGTATATGACCAAGAGCCCAATAATCAAATTTCTTCTCCACTAAATCAGAAAGCTGAAAAGGAGCATAACGTCCATGCTCACTGCCGCCTTCAAAATAACCGTGTAAAATGCCAATATGAAAATCTGCCCCATCTACTTTTTGATATTGATCAATTTTCCGTTCTATTACATGGCGCTGATCATAGCTAAAGCCGTATAAATGAACGGATGTATGATGGTTGGCAAAGTTTTTTTTCTCTACGTGGCCTTGGAAAATATAAACATTATCTGGCATGCTTAAATGAACCCAATCTCCTGTTAAATAATCATGATTTCCATGTACCAAAAAGACAGAAATATTCTCCTTCGCTAATCTGGTCATTTCTTGACGAAATCTCGTTTGTGCACGGATGCTTCGGTCTTCTTCATCATATAGATCTCCAGCTATAATAACAAAATCAACCTTATGAAGGATCGCCGCTTCCACAACCTTTTTCAATGCAACAAACGTACTTTCCTGCACTCTTTTACGTATAAAGGAAGGCAATTCCTTTAATCCGATCATTGGGCTATCTAAATGAAGATCTGCTGCATGAATAAATGTAATCCTTTTCATAAATAGTCCTTTCACAATCTTTTCCTACATTGTAACATCTCAAAAAAACGAATGCACGTTCTTATTTATCTTACGAAAAAAGCCTGCCTTTCTAGGCAAGCTTTTTTCGTAAGATTAATAATAAACGATTTCAATTTTATTGCATTTTTGACATCTTCTAAAGCCTTTATTTTCTAAATATACATGTCGGCAATTCGATTGAATGAAAAGAATTTCATTTTGCAAAGCTTTTATTTTTTTCTCAAGTTCCTGAATTTGAGCTTCCATATCTGCAATCATGAACGGATCATTTGTAAATGACAGACCCATGATCAACAAACTCCTTCGCTTTTTCCTTTAATCCTTCATCAATGATCTCTTGTTCACTTTTTTCTTTTGTTATCGCCATATTTCTTATGTCCTGGGAAATTCGCATAGAGCAAAATTTCGGACCGCACATTGAACAGAAATGAGCGGTTTTGGCACCCTCCGCTGGCAATGTTTCATCATGGTATTCAAGAGCCCTTTCAGGATCAAGAGAAAGGTTGAATTGATCCTTCCAGCGAAATTCGAAACGTGCTTTTGATAGAGCATTATCTCTTTTTTGAGCAGATGGATGTCCTTTAGCCAAATCAGCAGCATGAGCGGCTATTTTATAAGCAATAACGCCTTCGCGAACATCGTTTTTGTTCGGCAAGCCTAAATGTTCTTTTGGAGTAACATAGCAAAGCATGGCTGTACCAAACCATCCAATCATCGCTGCTCCGATCGCCGAGGTAATATGATCATATCCTGGTGCAATATCTGTTGTTAATGGGCCTAATGTATAAAAAGGAGCTTCCTTACAAATTTCTAATTGCTTGTCCATATTTTCTTTAATCATATGCATTGGTACATGACCTGGTCCTTCAATCATGACTTGAACGTCATGCTTCCAGGCGATCTCCGTAAGCTCACCAAGTGTTTCAAGCTCTGCAAATTGCGCTTCATCGTTCGCATCCGCAATGGAGCCTGGACGTAAACCGTCGCCAAGGGATACGGAAATATCATACGCTTTTAATATTTCACAAATTTCTTCAAAATGAGTGTACAGGAAGTTTTCCTCATGATGAGCTAGACACCACTGAGCTAATATAGATCCTCCACGAGAGACTATTCCTGTCGTTCTTTTCGCTGTTAATGGAATATATCTTAATAGCACGCCAGCATGAATTGTAAAGTAATCTACTCCTTGTTCAGCTTGTTCAATAAGGGTGTCACGATATACCTCCCAAGTAAGATCTTCTGCTACTCCCTTTACTTTTTCTAATGCCTGGTAAATAGGAACGGTACCCACTGGAACTGGAGAATTACGAATGATCCATTCTCTCGTTGTGTGAATGTCTCTCCCAGTTGATAAGTCCATGATCGTATCTGCACCCCAGCGAGTTGCCCAGGTCATTTTTTCAACCTCTTCTTCTATTGATGAAGAAACAGCTGAATTTCCGATATTGGCATTGATTTTAACGTGAAACTGGCGCCCGATAATCATCGGTTCACTTTCGGGATGATTCACATTGGCAGGAATAATCGCTCTCCCTTTCGCAACTTCACTTCTCACAAGCTCTGGATCAAGTCCTTCTCTAATCGCGATATACTCCATTTCAGGAGTAATGATTCCTTTTTTGGCGTAATGCATTTGTGTGACATTTTGTCCTTTTTTCGCTTTTAAAGGGAGATAGTTTTGTAGTGGGAATTTTTTCACTTCGTTCCCATCAGACTCTTTTCTATAACCATTATCTTCAGGCTTTACGGTCCTTCCTTCGTATTCTTCTACATCATTTCGCTCTCTGATCCACTTATCTCGAAGCTTTGGCAGGCCACTATGAATATCAACTTCATAGTTAGAATCTGTGTAAAGTCCACTCGTATCATATACACGTAATGGTAGATTTTCTTCTGTTCCAAAAATGCCTTCTGTAGGCCCTTGTCCAATTTCTCTCATTGGCACTTGAATATCACTTCTTGAGCCTTGAATATAAACCTTTTTACTTCCAGGTAAACATGCGTATTGCTTTGTCTCTTCATTCTTCATTTTTCATACCTCCAACATTTTTTTCATGGAGGATCTGCAACAAGACAACAAAAACCCCCATGTAACAATCACTGGGGGACGAATAAGTATATACAGATAAAAATCCTTAGATGAAGTCAAAAAAATGCAGACTCCACCCTTGGAATCTGCATGATAATCACTCTAGTATGCACTTCCCTACGCTGGTACGAACCAGATCAGGTGAAAAAGGGTCAAAGACATATGGGTCTTAATCTCAGCCGACCTATTCGGCCCCCCCAGTGGAAATTTTATTCAATTGTACAAGTTCAATATAACACACTTTCTATTCTTTTGACACAAAAAAGTAACTTAATCGTGATTCTATTTTTAGTAGTCTTCTAATTCTTCTTTTCATCATGATCTTATTACTCATTTTTCGTGATCTGTAAAGCTTTCTTAATGTCTTTATAGGAATTCGATTTTCCGTACATTAAGACTCCGCCTTTATACACTCGCGCTCCAAATATGGCCATCAGGATCACTGAAAGAAGTAAGATCACAATGCCTAAGATCGGCTCCCAAACAGGCAATGTTAGCATGCCAACTCTCATAAACATAAGCATTGGTGTAAAAAACGGAATGAATGACGTAACCGTAATAAATGGAGTGTCTGGCTGATTAAGTCCAAACATCGCAATCATAAATCCACCTACAATGATAAAGGTCATTGGTGTAATCATTTGCTGAACATCCTCAATTCGACTGACAAGTGATCCTAAAAATGCTGCTAGTGTTGCATAAAGGAAATAGCCAAGGATAAAAAAGATAACAGCATAGATGATAGTTATTATCGGAATGTCCTGAAAGCCAAAAACATCAAAAAATCCTCCACTCATGGATTCTAAATTTCGTTTAATAAAGGTATAACCAACAAGTAATAAAGCTGCTAGCTGTGTTAAGCTAAGAAGACCAATTCCAAGGATTTTTGCAAACATTTGTTTAATAGGAGAAACGCTAGATATTAAGATTTCCATGACACGTGAAGATTTTTCAGTCGCTACTTCCATGGCAATCATATTCGCATACAGCATGACAGCAAAATAAATGACAAACAATAACACATAAACAAGTCCTCTTGCTTGATTAAGCTCTTCTTCTGATTTGGCATTTTTCTCTAAAGCGATTTTATTAAAAGCAACTGGCTCATAAAGCTTTCCGAGCTGTTCATTTGTTAAATGAATTTGTGAAGCAGCCAGCTTCGTTTTTATTTGTTGAAGACCATTTTGAATGTCAGTGGCTACCGACGAATCCGCTATGCTCATTGCTTTAAAGGAAGCAACCGGAAGCCCCTCTTGATCGTTGGATAAGATTAAAACACCATCATATTCTTCTTCTCGCACTTTTTTCTCTGCACTTTTTTCTGTTCCATTGTACTTCTCCAACTTTAGTTGGTCATTGGTCTCTGTTAGCTGTTTCATTAGTGGTGAAAATAATTGATCAGTTTGATCAATTACAGCAATCGTGTCTGTTTGATCTTTATCAAAAAAATCGATAATGTTCGTTAAATTTGTTAAGCCAGAGACGATCAATACCGTTATAAGTGTGGTAATGATAAATGATTTTGTTTTAAGCTTGCTTAAATAAGTATGAAACAAGATAATAAAAAACTTATTCATAAGAAGCACCAACCTTTTCTATAAAAATATCATTTAGTGAAGGTTCTTCTAGAACAAATTTACGTATAAACCCTTTCCCCACAATTTCTTTTAAAATTTGTTCTGCTACTTCTTCTTTTTCAATTTGCAGTTGAATTCCTTCTGGTGTTTCTTTTGCCTTCGTCACACCAGGATACTTACTTAAAAAGCTAAGATCAAAATCAGAGTGAATCACCAAATTTTTCTTTCCGAATGATCTCTTAATTTCTTTTAATGACCCATGTACGACTGGGCTTCCTTTATGCATAATACATAAATGCTCACACATCTCTTCCACATGCTCCATCCGGTGACTTGAAAAAACGATGGTTGTTCCTTTCTTCTTTAACTCCAAAACAGCTTCTTTCAACTGTTCAACATTTACAGGATCTAATCCACTAAAAGGCTCATCTAGAATAAGCAGCTTAGGTTTATGTATTACCGCAGTAATGAATTGAATTTTTTGCTGGTTCCCTTTTGAAAGCTCTTCTACTTTCTTTTCCTTATATTCAGGAACTTTAAATCGATTTAACCAATAGTCCAATTCTTTTAAACTATCTTGCTTAGACATCCCTCTTAGTCTCGCTAAATAGACAATTTGGTCCTTCACCTTCAGCTTTGGATAAAGGCCTCTTTCTTCAGGTAAATAGCCAATTAATGAACTGGTAGAATAGTCAATCGGCTTGTTATCCCAAGTAATTTGACCGTCTGTTGCTTCTAATAATCCAAGAATCATTCGAAAGGTCGTTGTTTTTCCTGCGCCGTTTGCACCTAAAAATCCAAACATTTCTTGTTCAGGAATTGAAAGTGATAGTTGATCTACAGCTTTAAATTTTCCAAAGCGTTTTGTAACCTCGCTAATTTCTAATGTCATTTCCGCTCCTCCTTTACCAATATTTACTACGAGTCTCATTATAAAAAAGATTCAAGAAAAAGGAAAACTATATTAATATTCTTTGGGACGCTGTTCATTTTTTCGTGCAAAAAATAGAGGTAAATTTATTTACAGTAGATTGAAATTAGGTTAGACTATAAATCGTAATCATTACTATTTAATACTAAAATACAGTTTAATAGGAGAAAAACTAATGAGAATACCTGTAACCGTACTTAGTGGATATTTAGGTGCCGGAAAAACAACCTTATTAAATCAAATATTAACAAATCAGGAAGGATTGAAAGTTGCTGTCATTGTGAATGACATGAGTGAAGTGAATATCGATGCCCTGCTTGTAAAAAACGGCGGGTTTTCAAGAACCGATGAGAAATTAGTTGAGCTTCAAAATGGATGCATTTGCTGTACACTTCGAGAAGATCTAATGAAAGAGGTAGAAAAAATTGTTGATCAAGGAGGTATTGACTACATTTTAATCGAGTCAACTGGAATTAGTGAACCGATTCCTGTTGCCCAAACATTCACTTATATAGATGAAGAATTTGGGATCGATTTAACACAAAAGTGCAGACTTGATACGATGGTAACCGTTGTGGACGCCAACCGTTTTTGGGAAGATTATGCTTCTGGAGACTCTCTTCTTGATCGCAAGCAAGGAATGGATGATACAGATGTGAGAGAAGTTGTCGATCTGCTAATTGATCAAATCGAATTTGCTGACGTCATTGTACTAAACAAAACAGATTTAATAGAGGAAAACGATACCTTTGAGTTAGTATCATTTTTGAGAAAACTAAATGGCGATGCTTCTATTTATCCAACTTCTTTCTCTAAAGTTGATGTAAATTGGGTTCTAAACACTGGTAAGTTTGATTTTGAAAAAGCAAGCGAGTCTGCTGGTTGGATAAAAGAATTATATGAAGAACATATCCCTGAAACTGAAGAGTATGGCATATCATCGTTTGTCTATCGAAAAAGAAAACCATTTCACCCAGAAAGATTAATGGAGTGGCTCGAAAATTGGCCTGTTGATGTTGTAAGGGCGAAAGGCTTTTTTTGGTTAGCTTCTCGAAATGAAATATCAGGCCTTCTCTCCCAAGCAGGTTCAACGATTACGATTCAAGGTGCTGGCGAATGGGTAGCTGAATATCCTCTTAAAGAACAAGAACAAATGCTTAAAGAAGATCCAGAGCTGCAAAGAAAATGGGATTCTACCTTTGGAGATCGCATGACAGAGCTAGTCATGATTGGGATCGATATGAATACGGAAGAGATTGAACATTCTTTAGATCAATGCTTATTAACCGATGAAGAAATGCATTTCGATTGGAAAAAAATGAATGACCCTCTTCCAAAATTCACTGTATCCAATTAATTATCGCTAAATGACAGGCATCAATTAAATGCCTGTCATTTTAAATCACTTGCGCCTGTTTAGTAGTTTTAGAAAGCGATGGTAAGTACCATATCAGTCCAATGGATCTAAATAAAGTAAATATAATAAATGATAGCCATATTCCATGATTTTGTAACCAAGGTACTGTTAATAAAATCGTTATGATAAATAAAACACAGGCAAAAAAGGTGGAGTTTCTCACATATGAAGTATCTGTTGCACCAGTGAATATTCCATAAAAAATCAAGCCTACTGCACCTGCTAACGGAAATAATACGATCCAGGATGAAAACTCAATGGCTAAATCCACTACTTTTTCGTGCTTTGTAAATATACTTATAAAAAACTCTTTACCAATAAAATAAATGGTGGAAAGTACAATGGCAGATATAAAAGACCAAATGGCAGACAAACGAATGACTCTTTTCATCATAGTCGGATTCTTTTCTCCTACTGCTTTACCAGCTAATAAGCTGCTTGCATTCGCAAATCCTTCTAATGTATAGGCCATAATATAATGAACCTGCAATAGGATGGTGTTAGCCGCTAGAATATCATTCCCCATTCTTGCACTTATGGCAGTGATCACCTGAAAAACAGTTAAAAGACAGATTGTCCTTAAAAATAAATCTCGATTCACTTGCATAAGCTTTACCATTTCTTTCATTTTAAAACATTCTTTAAAGCGAATTTTGTCATTGATTTGTTTCATTTCTTTCTGAACCATCCATGATCCAATAATAAAGCTGCTGATTTCAGCAAAAAGACTTGCAAAAGCAACCCCATTTACCTTCATTCCAAGGCCATATACAAAGCCTACACAAAGGATTGCGTTAATTACATTCATATATAACTGCAAATATAGCATGAGCTTAACCTTGGATCTTCCCAAAATCCAACCAATCAACACATAATTAGCTAAAGCAAAAGGAGCTCCCCAAATACGAATATGATAATAGATTTCAGCTTGCGTCTTCACTTCAACACTTGGTTTTAACAGAAAAAGAAAGCTTTGAATGATCGGCCATTGAAATAAAATAAATAACAGACCGATTGCAAAAGAAATTAATAAAGGCCTGTAAAAAGTGAAAAGCAGCTGCTTATCATCCTTGGCACCTAAAGCCTGTGCAGCAAAACCTGAAGTTCCAACACGGAGAAAACCAAGCAGCCAGTATAAGGTATTAAAAATAAGCGTACCTATTGCCACTCCTCCAATATAAGCAGAAGAAGAAAGATTCCCAACAACTGCTGTGTCTACTACTCCTATGATTGGCGTAGATAAATTTGATACAGCCAGGGGGAATGCAATTTTTAAATATTCCTTTTGACTAATAGGATTCATGGAAGTGCCTCTCTTACATCTTTAATAAACTATGTATTTGTACCATAAAAAAATTAATGGATGAGTATATACAGCTTCCTATTAAGCCTGTATAACTCATCCATTTCAGTCTAAATTATTTCGTTTCTCGATGTAAAGTGTAACGTTTTAATCTAGGTGAATATTTTTTTAATTCTAGCCGATCAGGATTATTCCGCTTATTTTTTGTTGTTATATAGTTTCGGTCACCTGTTTCTGTGCATTGTAATGTAACATTTACTCGCATATTTTCCCACCTCTTTTTAAATCGAAATTATTACGATTTAAATTTTATATGAATTTTATTATTTAGTCAATTAGCATAAGAAAATTCAAAAAACTTTTATTTATACTAATCAAATTGTTCATCTAGAGATGCAATATACATTTTGTTAAGAGGAAAAAATAATCAAAAAGATTTAAATATCATAGAAAAAGATGTCGTATTTTGTAAATATATGTATTATTATAATAAATATGCAAATTTTTATTTTTTATTTTGGAGGAGAAAAATTGAACATAACGATTCGTAAAAAACTGATAGGTGGATTTGTGATTATTTTGCTATTGCTAGCTTTAATCGGAGGAATCGGAGCCACTCAGTTAAATAATGTAAATAGTATGTATAAGCAATTAATGAATTCACAAGTTGAAAAACTTGTGCTTGCAGAAGAATTAAAACAAGAAATGATTAGCCAGCCTGCCTCTCTGCGGGGTTTTGTTATTTCAAAGGATACAAAATATATCGATAGCTACGATGCTTCTGTTACTGTTTTTAACGAGAAATTAAATCAATTGCAACAGATGTCTAGCTTAAAAGAAGAAAAAGAACTACTAACAAATATTGAAACAATTTACAAAGATATTAACAATAATGCAAAACGTGCAATGGATTATATTCAAAATGGAAATCAAGAAGGCTATGTTGAAGTGATGAATCATATGTCCAAAAATGTTTTTCCTGTGTTCAATAAATATGTTGAAGATTTAGTGAAATATGAAACGAATGAAATGAAAAAAGAAAGCATTCAAACTGAGAATAAGGTTCATTCCGTTCGTTTATTAACTTTTATTATTTTAATTGTTTCGATTGTGATAAGTCTTGGTTTTGCGCTTTGGCTAAGCTACCAAATTACATCTCCATTGAATAAAATGGTTGTTTCTATGAAAGAGGTAGCAACAGGAAATTTAGGAATTGAAAAAATAAAAATTCGATCAAAAGATGAATTAGGCCAATTAGCAGACGCTTTCAATCAAATGGTCACGGATATTAAAGGGGTAGTGTTAGAAGTTAGAGAGTCTTCTACCTCTGTTGCAGCAAGCAGTGAACAGCTTAATGCAAGTGCGCAAGAAAGTACATCAGCCAGTACAATGATTGCCCATTTAATTCAAGAAAATGCAGAAGGTGCAGAAACACAGCTAAATTACTTTAATGAAGTCCAAAATTCGACTAAAAAAATGCTATCTGGCATTAATGAAATAACGAACAACAGTGAAGATATGTTAAACTCTGCTGTTTTGACTACTGAGTTAACGAAAAAAGGAGAAATGTCTATTCAAAATGTGGTTCAACAAATGAATAATATTAATGAATCCGTTTCTAAAACAACCTCGGTTATCCGTTCTTTAGGGGACCGTTCACTAGAAATAAATAATATAGTCGGCCTTATAACAGATATATCAAACCAAACAAATTTACTTGCTTTAAACGCTGCAATTGAGGCAGCAAGAGCCGGTGAGCATGGCCAAGGATTTGCTGTGGTAGCAGATGAGGTTAGAAAGCTTGCAGAAGAATCAAGAAAATCTGCAGACCGCATTACTGATATGATATCTCAAATTCAAGAACAAACTGGCGACGCTATTTCAGTTATGGAAAAACAAAATAAAGAAGTTGGCGAAGGATTAGCTTATACGAAAGAAGCAGATTCTGCCTTCAATGAAATTCAATCTTCTATAGATATTGTGACAACTAGAGTAAAAGAAGTAACAGGTTCCTTAGAGGAACTTGATTCATTAAGCAAACAAATTGTCGAAGCGATCACTCATGTAAAAGAGGTTGCCGAAAAGAACGTTGGGGCAAGTCAAGAAATAAGTGCTGGAACAGAAGAGAATTTGGCTACCTTAGAAGAAGTATCATCAAGTGCACAAAGCCTTTCTAACTTAGCAGAAAAACTTCAAGAGCTTGTATCGAATTTTAAAGTATAACAGTAACAAAAAAGAGGGTAACCCATTATTTTGGGTTACCCTTTATATTTGCTTTTAAACAAATGCATCCGTTTTTTTGTAAAGATCATTTAAAATGGCTAATTTTTTCTCAGTGTATTCTTGAAAGCTTTCATTATACGATTTTGGGTCTTTTGGATTGGAAAATTGAAGGATTGAGCCAGTTTCAGGATGGATAAATTTACTCGAAGCTCCGCATCCAAGCCCGATCACTGTTTGCAGCTCTTCCATCATAATAATATTATAAATGCTTTCTTTTCCTGGCATCGAATAGCCAACATTTTCTAAATTGCCGAGAATATTTTTTTGTCGATACAAATAATATGGGACATATTGATGTTCTCTTGCCCACTTCTCTGCCATCTCCATCATTTCTTCCACTTCTTCTCTTTCAGCTACTTTATATTTTTCTTTATTCTTTGTCATTTCAGACGCTCTTTTAAAGGAAAGGGTGTGCACCGTTAAAGATTCAGGCAGTAGCTTTTTTGTTTCATTTAATGTATAAGAAAATTCTTTTACCCCTTCACCAGGAAGACCGATAATAAGATCCATATTAATGTTATCCATCCCCATTTGGCGTGCGAGATGATATTTTTCTATTGTTTCCTCAACGGTATGATGTCTTCCTATCGCTTTTAATGTTTCTTGAATATACGATTGTGGATTAATACTGATACGATCAATATTCCATTTTTTCAGAACCTCGAGCTTTTCTATTGAAATTGTATCTGGTCTTCCAGCCTCAACGGTAATTTCTCTAATCTTATTTACATTAGGAAAAGATTGATACATTTCTTCATATAAAAGGTCCATTTCTTCGGCCGTAATGCTGGTTGGAGTCCCTCCTCCGTAATAGACGGTTGTAATTGCAATCCCCATCTCTTTAAGCCACTCACCCATTTTTTTCATTTCATAATGAAGACCGCCTAAAAAAGAATTAACAGACCCTTGCCTTCCATTGATTGCATAGGCAGGGAAAGTGCAATAGGCACACTTCGTTGGGCAAAATGGAATTCCAATATAAATACTTACTTCTTTTTTCAAATCATATAAATCAGGGACGACAGCACGCTGACGATCCACAATATCCTGCATCAAATTGATCTTTTCATCCGAAATTAAATACGTTTCCTTCAATTCTTGATGAGCTTGTGATTTATTTATATTCTCTTGCATTTTACGATGCAGAAGCTTTGTTGGACGAACACCCGTTAATATCCCCCATTTTTGCTTCATACCAGTACAATTCTGGAGCACTTCTAAAAACACTCGTAAAACTACATTTTTTATCTCTTTAAATCTCTCCTTCTCTGACATAGAAGTGGAAAGTACATTTGTATATTCTGCAAAAAAGGACTCTCCATTTGTAGATAATTCACCTGCTACAAGTAACTTATCTCTCTCCACTTTAACAGAGAAAACGACCTGCATTTGACTTTCTTCATGATCCTTTTCGAGCATAACTTTCGTTTCTTCAAAAAATAAATTTCCTATTAGCTGTAAGGGGCGAAGAAATCTTTCGTCCTTTAGCCCATTTATTAATATAATCATATCAATCACCTTTTATTTTCTTATAAACATTTCTCGCTTAAGTGTACAAAAAGGGATAAATATGGTCAATATATAACAAAAGCGGCCGATTAAGAACGCCACATCCTGTGGCAACATCGGTACTAGTACGTCCTGTACGTCGGAGCTGGACGTCGATAAATACCTTTTCAAAGTTATTAACAACCAACTATTATATAATTTCTAGGTAGAAAATAATCTCTATAGCTATATAAATAATTCGCTAAACTCTCGATAACAAGTTACTTAATAATATTCATTTTTCGTAAAAACTCAATAGGATGCTGCTTTCTGAAATGTTCTTTGATCATATATGCTACTCCGTGCTGATCCTGTGATCGTGTCACCCAATCTGCCGCTTGCTTAAGTTCTACTGGAGCATTTCCCATCGCTACTCCAAGTCCTACAGCTTCAATCATTTCTAAATCATCTATTCCATCTCCAATTACGACCATCTCATCAATGGAAATACCTAAATGCTCTCCAAGATAAAGCAAACCACTTAACTTAGAAACGCCTGTAGGAACAATATCTATTCGATATTCATTAATTCGGATTGTATTTACTTCAGAGAACATCTGAATAATCGCTTTATTGGCGTCATGATTTTCTTCCTTATCTTCAAAATACACCTCTATTTTTGGAGGACTTACAGGGTCCTCTAAAATAGTATCACTTAACGAATCAACAAACTGCTGTGAATAGAACACAGGATCTGTAGATGTAAAAACGGTCTTTGCCATCATGGAACTCGTCTGTGATGCTTTATTTGCAAGTGAAAAGTTTTCATGTACTAGCCTTATTTGACAATCAAATCCTTCAAGCAGCCGAACGATGTCCGCCGTGGTATCCTCTGATATTCGCTTCATGTGAATGGGTTGATCAAAGAAATTTGCTATATATCCGCCTTGATGAGTAATAAGAATAGAATTTAACTTTAATGCTTTTGCTACTTTTTTTGCAGAGGGAAAGTTTCTTGAGGTGACTAACGTAACGTAAATCCCCTTTTTTTGAACATACTCGACGACTTCTTTTGTTGATTTATTAAGTTTCCCATTCGTTTGAAGAAGCGTCCCATCAATATTCAAAGCTAATAATCGGTAAATCATATATGAGGCCCCCTACTCTAGATGTTTGTTTCCTTTTATAACTTGTATGATTCGAAAAAGGATCTTAGAACTATGAAGGAGGAGGCGGATCATTTACTTAAAAGTAACAAACCCCACTTCAACTGTGTGAAGTGGGGTCCTTTTTAATCGTCTAATCTTCCATATAATTCTTCAAGGGGCTTCATTATAATTTGATTGAGCTCGCCAATGACTAAGCTCATTCGCTGCTCAGCATCCATCAGCTTTGATATTTTTGCATGCTGTTGTACTAAAGCTACTACCTTTTGTGCTTTTTCCATTTCATCTTGAGTAATTTCTTGTCCTGACATTTGTTTTTGCTGTAAATTCAGTTGCATATCTCTAAATTGATCAAACATTTTCTTTGCAGATTTATCTGCATTTACTTCATCGTATATTTTTTTCAAATCCAAATATTCATTGCTTTTTCGTATTGCTTTTTCCAGGGCATATGCAGAATCATGTATGTTTACGGCCATTTTTGTCCCTCTCCTCTCCTAATGAGCAATCCATTACACTATAACAAATTATGTAAGAATTAGCCAGATAGAATGGAATGATCTTATTCAAGTAAAAATAAAGACAATATGAAAGGAGGCATTCACGATGAATAATAAAAGAAATGATTCAAAAAACGAAGGACGTGACAAAGCATTTATGGACGTCGATCGAATGATTAATGAAGGCATGTGTGGCGGCTATGTATATTCACGAGAAGGAAAAACAAATCTTGAAGAATATGTCGATCTAATCGAAGAAACTCCTTCAAACGAAATTGATTAACTTCTAGTACTTAACAATAAGTGCCCTGCATACTTCAAGAACGATTTCATGTTGAGTTACAGGGCACCCTTCATTTTCAAACGAACACATCTTTTTCAATCATTAATCATTGCTTTTGAATCGGTGTTAACCTATTATACCTGTTATAATGAGGACAAGATTAATCACTATTTTGTTATTGGGGACGAAGCAATGTTAAATAAACTCATAGAAAATTATCCAGATGCATTGTATATGAAAGCTCATCCAGATTTCTCAAAGTATTTACAATATTACTGGTTTCATCATCCTCCTACTGATGAATGGATAGGGATTCCTATCGAAAAAATAAATCAGCATGAACTTGATTTATTAAAGACACTTTTTGTCTATTATGAAACAAATACTAACGCTTATTCTTTATCAACTGCTTGGTATCATTTTTTATTCCTTCATGGTCAACTCCCTCCTACAGATCATTCTAAATTGTTTAGAGGAGTCTATTTCTATATAGAAGGAACAGATTGGGAGAAACAGGATATTGAAATAGCTTTAAAAGAGTATTTCAGAGAAAATATTCTAATTATTTGGGAATCAGCTCAAAAGGGGATTCTTATTGAAGAATATAAAACAGATACCGTTACATATGATGATTTATTATCTGTATCTCAAATATTTGAAAGTGAATTTTTTATTAAAATTTATTTTTATTTAGGAGCTTTCGCTTTTCTAGATCATGAATTTCCTAAACAGCTAAATCAAGAAAAATCTTTATTTGAGAAAGGAATAAACTATCAGCCGTCTGAACGAGTTTTCACTTTTGAGAAAATATTTCCTTCTTTGCTTATTTCCTATTTGGATCAAGAAAACTTTCATTATATCGTTTCAAACTGGTTTACAATTTTCAAAGAGGATCCCGAGCTCCATTCTACCATTAAGGTCTTTTTAGAAAACAATTCAAATGCATCCTTAACCGCAAAGAAATTATATATTCATCGGAATACTTTACAATATCGATTAGATAAATTTTCGGAAAAAACAGGTGTGAATTTAAAAGACTTTAACAGTGCAATTACCATTTACATATCCTGCTTACTTTTTGATAAATGAATGAAGGATAAATGTACAATTTGCTCAAAGATTAAAACTATTTTTTGTGCAATCCTTCTATATGAAAGCGCATTCTTTTTCAATACAATGAAACTATGAAATAAATAAGATCTTGGGAGGGTACTTTCAATGGCTGAATTAAAATTAAACCATATTTACAAAATTTATGATAATAATGTAACCGCGGTAAAGGATTTTAATCTTGAGATTGAAGATAAGGAATTTATCGTTTTTGTTGGCCCATCAGGTTGTGGAAAATCAACGACTCTTCGAATGATTGCAGGTCTTGAAGAAATATCTAAAGGTGATTTTTTTATTGACGAGCAAAGAGTAAATGATGTAGCACCAAAGGACAGAGACATTGCGATGGTTTTCCAAAACTATGCTCTTTACCCTCATATGACTGTATTCGATAATATGGCATTTGGTTTAAAGCTAAGAAAATTCCCTAAAAAGGAAATTAAAGAACGTGTTGAAAATGCAGCTAAGATTCTTGGACTTGAACCTTATTTAAACAGAAAACCTAAAGCGCTTTCAGGAGGCCAAAGACAACGTGTTGCTTTAGGACGAGCAATTGTCCGTGATGCTAAGGTGTTTTTAATGGACGAACCTCTTTCAAACCTTGATGCAAAGCTGAGAGTCCAAATGCGTGCTGAAATTGCCAAGCTTCATAAACGTCTTCAAACAACAACGATTTATGTAACCCATGATCAAACGGAAGCAATGACAATGGCTACTCGTCTTGTAGTTATGAAGGATGGAATTGTGCAGCAGGTTGGTGCACCTAAAGAGGTCTATGAAAAACCTGAAAATGTATTTGTTGCTGGCTTTATCGGATCCCCTGCTATGAACTTTTTTGATGGAAAAATAGATGAAGGCGTTTTAAAAATTGGAAGCGTTTCACTTAAAATCCCAGAAGGAAAAATGAAAGTTCTTCGTGACCAAGGCTATGTAGGGAAAGAAATTAAATTTGGCATTCGACCAGAAGACATCCACGATGAACCTATCTTCCTTGAAGTTTCTGCTGGAGCTGCTATCTCGGCTACAGTTGATGTTTCAGAACTGACTGGAGCGGAAACGATGATCTATTCAAGCGTTAATGGTCAAGATTTTGTTGCCAGACTTGATTCACGTACGGAAACAATACCAGGTCAAGTCATTAAACTTGGCTTTGATATGAATAAAGCTCACTTTTTTGATAAAGAAACAGAGATAAGAATCCGCTCTTCTAATGAATAGAAATGCGGCCGATTAAAGGCGCCACGTCCGCATGTCTTCATCGGCACTAGTACATCCTGTACGTCGGAAGCGCTTTGATCAGCCCCGACAAACAAAAAACGCTTCTGAATTGAAGATGTTTTTTCCTCTCATTCAGAAGTGGTTTATGACCTCGAGCCGATGGCGCCTGAAGCTGGACATAGAAAAGTGGATGGCGCACTCATTGATGAGATGCGCCTTTTACCCATTGTTTTACCATAATCACTTGATCATGACCGCAGCTTATACAGTAGAAAAGATGGGGACATTTTTGGTTTATAAGATCGTCTGGATATCCATCCTCTAGTTTAAGTTGGTCAATTGGCATATAGGCGCTGTAGTCATCATAATAATCCATTATCCTTCCTGCATCATGGACGATTTTTCCGCAGGATGGACATACGGCATGAATTTCTTGTAATCCATTACAGATGGGACAAATGCTCATGTTAAGTGAATCCCTCTTTTTTATTATTAGCATAATCAATAAAGAAAGGAACAATCCCTTCCAAGATCAACCAAATCTTAAGGGTTGTTCCTTTTCTTTTTACCCGGCTATGGAAGAGCCTTGCTGAAGCTGGTACATTTGATAATATTTTCCTTTCAGCTCCATTAGTTCATCGTGATTTCCTTTTTCTACAATTTCACCACGATCTAAAACAATGATCTGATCTGCATGACGAATAGTGGATAATCGGTGTGCAATAATAAAGGTCGTTCTCCCTTCTTTCAGCACATCCATTGCTTTTTGAATCAATAATTCTGTCTCTGTATCAATACTTGAGGTTGCTTCATCAAGAATAAGAATCGCAGGATCAAAAGCAAGAGCTCTTGCAAAGGAAATGAGCTGCCTTTGTCCGCTTGATAGTGTACTGCCTTTTTCTAGTACAGGTTCATCAAAGCCTTTCTCCAATGTTTGAAATGCTATTTCTGCTCCCACATCCTTTAATGCTTGCACCATTTTTTCTTTTGATACCTTTTCATCCTCTAGCGTAACGTTTGAAGCAATCGTTCCTATAAATAAGAATGGGTCCTGCATCACAATCCCCATATGCTTGCGCAGCATTTGCCTAGACATCGTTTGAATATCTACGCCATTAATCATGATTTTTCCTTGCTGACAATCATAAAAGCGGAATAATAAATTCAATATGGAGCTTTTACCTGAACCAGTATGTCCAACGAGGGCAATCGTCTCTCCTTGTTTGGCTTCAAAGGTAATATCCTTCAATACATACTCATCATCCTTATAGCCAAAATAAACATGGTTAAAGGTCACATTTCCATTATATCGCGGTTGTTCTTCTTCACTTACATCGATTCCTTCTTCATCTAATAATCGAAAGACACGCTCTCCTGCAACGAGTGCTTTTTCTAAATTAGCTAATTGATTAACGATCCCTTGAATCGGATGAAACAAACGATTGATGTAGTCAACAAAGGCGTAAAGCATTCCAAGCGATAAAATGGAGGATGCTTGAAGAGATGCGCCGCCAAAGTACCAAATAAAAGAAATAAAAACGATATTTCGCAATACATTCACTAGATTATGTGAAGTCATCGCATTTAAACTAAGCAGTTTATTTTGAAAGGTAAAGTGCTCTTCATTCATCTTTTCGAATTCTTTTTCAGTTGCTTTTTCTCGACTGTATGCCTGAATAATATTCATCCCTTGAATCGATTCATTGACCATTCCATTAATATCACTAACTCTTGAACGAATAATATGATTATATTTAGAAGCGTATTTTCGATAAAAAAGCATCCAAATAAATAAAATTGGGACAAGCAATAAACAAATTGCTGCAAGCTTGGCATTTAGAATGAATAATCCAATGTAAATACCTGTAATATATATTCCACTTATAACAAAGGAGGACAGGACCGTTACATATAATTCTCGAATAGCCTCCGTATCATTGGTTACTCTTGCTACAATCTTACCTGCAGGCAGATGATCAAAATAGCGAATAGGAAGTCGCTGAATTTGTGCAAATACATCTTCTCTCATTTTTTGGATAATTCGATTCGCTGATTTTTGAAGATAAAATTGCTGCCCATAATGGAACAAAGCGGCAACGATGACTAAACCAAAATAAAAAAACAGCAATTGGATGATTTTCGGAATTTCTGGTTTATAAAATGCCAGCAAATCTCCTTTATTCAATTTAATCGCATCGTACGTCTTAATTTTATCTCCTTTTTTAACCGTCAGAATCCCATCTTTATAAGATTTAATTCCTTCAAAAGAAAGTTCGTCTTGTATAAAAAGATAATCTTTATGAACTTGTAAGATTCTTGCGCGCTCAATAATCTTATCTTGTTTATTTACATAGGATTCTTTTTTATAGTAATTTCCTTGAAAGGAAACGGTATTTTTTCCTGCTTCCGTCTGATACCAAACTTTCTCAATCCCTAATATATGCTCATCAATGACTTTTTTCGCAATAAAAGGTCCAGATAGGTCTGCAGTGACGGTGATAGAAAGCATCAATAAAGCGAGAAGGATGATTTTTTTATACAGCAGTGCATATTGCACCAATCTTTTTCCAGTACTCAAGACAACACCCCCTCTACATCTGACTTTGCCTGTTGTCTTACGAATTGTTCTTTATACCAGCCATTTTGCGACATTAAATCTTTATGATTCCCCTGCTCCACTATTTTCCCATCATCAAAGACAAGAATATGCTCTGCATGCTGTACAGCAGTCATTCGATGAGTTGAAATAATGGTCGTTTTTCCAAATCGTTCTTTTCGAATGTTTGCGATAATCCTTTGTTCAGTTTTCGCATCTACAGCAGAAAGTGAATCATCGAGAATTAATATTTCAGGTTGACGGATAAGTGCACGAGCAATGGATATTCTTTGCTTTTGTCCTCCTGATAATGCAATACCCTTCTCACCTACCAGTGTTTCAAGCCCTTCCGGAAGCCGTTCAATATCCTTTTGAAAGTCAGCTAATTCAATCGCTTTTTCCAGTTCTTCCTGACTAGCATTATCCTTTCCAAACAAAATATTTTCTCGAACGGTTTTTGAGAATAGGACATGGTCTTGTGGAACGTAGCCTATCCAGCTTCTCGTTTGTTTCATGGGCTGTTCAGTTAGTAGAGCTTGACTAATCTCTAATCTCCCCTCACCAAATGGATATTCTCTCAAAAGCTGTTTAATGAAGGTCGTTTTCCCGCTCCCTGTTTTTCCAACGAGTCCCAATGTCTCTCCTCTCTTTATGTGTAAGGAAACATTTTTTAAATTGTCATTTTTTGATAACGGATAGCGGAAGGATACCGTTTGAAAAGATATATCTTTTGGCGTATCGATGCTTATGGGTTGAACAGCTTCCTTTACATCCTCTTCATAAGCTAATGTTTCTTGTACTCGATCAAGGGATGCATTGCCTCTTTGCATAATGTTTATTAATTCACCTATCGCAAACATTGGCCAAATAAGCATCCCTAAGTAAACATTAAATGAAACAAGATTTCCAATCGTTATTTCTTGGTTAAACACCAAATAAGCTCCGTAGCCAATCCCTATTAGATAACTGAGACCAACTAATATTTTGATCATTGGATCAAATAAAGAATCGATTTTTGCGACTAAAATATTCTTCTCATAAACATCTTCAGTCATTTGATGAAAGCGTCTTTGATCAGCCTTCTCCTGAACAAATGCACGAATCACCCTTACTCCTGAAATTGATTCAAGCACTTTATCATTTAATTCACCGAAGGAATCCTGTGCTTTCGTAAATCTCACATGAAGCTGATTACCTAAAATTTTAAAAAACCAAGCCATGATTGGCAATGGAATAATCGCAGCAATAGTTAACTTCCAGCTAATGAAAAAACTCATTGTGAAAAGGATGGTCAACATAAATATACTTGAATCAATTAAGGTAAGGACACCAAAGCCAGCCGTATTAGAAACGGATTGGAGATCATTTGTAACACGAGCCATAAGATCCCCTGTTCTGTTGCGTTCAAAAAACGTAGGAGTCATCTTTAATAAATGCTTCATAAAACGACTGCGTAATTTTCTCTCAACAATAAAGGCTCCTCCAAACAATTGGTACATCCAAATATATGTGATCCCGTATGATACAACCATGATCATGGTCAATGCACCCAAATATTTCATTAAAAGCTCTACATTCATTGTACTTAGATGAATATCATCAATTGCCATTCCAACTAGCTTTGGAGGAATGATTTCGATGATCCCTACAATGGTGAGTAAAGAAATCGCAATTGTATACCTTTTCCAATGTTCTGTAAAGAACTCTCGTAATTTCCATAAAACAGAGAACAATACGTATCTCTCCCCTCTAATCTAAACAAACTAGCCACCTTCTAGCTCCACTAATGATTTGCCTCGTCTTTCCCGTCTGATTACAATCACATTTTCTACCTCCATATAATGATTATTTATATACAAAAAGGCATACCGCTACATGCGATATGCCTCTATGTAAATAAGACAAAAAAGCACACGTCACGAAATAGTCGTAACCTGTGCTGTTGGATTGCACTATGTTAGATTTGAAAGGTTTGCAGATAGGTTACGTTATTATTCATTTGAGTAAAAAGAACATATTGAAAGCTTCTCATTTTCGTAACCTCCCTTTCTTTTTCATTAATTTTCCATCTTTTTTTAGACTATCATCACCTCCAACAATTGTCAATTACGAATTTTTATATAATGAAGAATTCGTAAAATTTAACAATTTATTCACTGGCAAGATGATGGCAGGAGGAGTAGAATGTAGTAGAACAAAATGTGAGTATTTTCACACATGAAAATGCTTCCATATTTCACTCACTCATTTGTACACATTTAGGAGGCCAGGAAATTGTCCGATATTTCTATTTTCGGTATGTTGATTCGATTTTTATTTGGAGGCTTGGCAGTATTAGCCTGTTCCATTATTGCCAAAAAAGCAGGTAGTAAGATTGGTGGAATCTTCGCAGCTTTCCCCGCTGTTTATCTCGCCGCTCTGCTCACAATTCACTTAGATGCAACTGGCTATCAATTAATAGAAAAATCAATCTCCCTTTCTAAAGGAGCTCTTATAGGAATGGCCATTAATATTTTATGCGCAGTTGCAGTCGGTTATTTATGTACGAGAAAAGGCTGGAAGCTTGGCCTAGTATACTCATTAAGCTGCTGGTTTATTGTATCAATGATGATTGCTTTATTATCAGCATAAGGAGGGGGTTAACATGGATAAACGAGAATTATTTTTACGCTTTTTATTTGGTGGGTCTGCCGTCATGATAAGCTATGTCGTTTCTAATTTAATTCCTTGGAAAATGCTTGGTGGGATTTTCGCTGCTTTCCCAGCGGTCATGATCGTAGCTGTCTTGATGGTAGGCATTCGACACGGATCAAATATGGCAGCACAAATTGCACAAGGCTCTGTATATGGGATGATTGGCTGTGGTGTTTGTGTGATTGCCGTATTATTGTTACTCCAGTGGACTCATAACTGGTGGATGAGCATTATACTTGGAGCCATCGTTTGGTTCGTTAGCTCAATTCTTATTTTAAAAACAAAAGAAGCGGTTGGGCAAAGACAAAAGCATATAAAAGCATCTTAATATTATTAATATAGGGAGACTAAAGAGACAAATCTCGCCTTTTTAGTCCCTCTATTTATTACCATTCTCGTTCTCATTAATAACTCTCGTAGCGTTTAAATAACAGAACGGACCCCATTAGAAGGATAAAGATAAAACAAACTGTAGAAATAAGCATAAGTAAAAAGGAATCCCCCCATACTCCCTCCAATAACACACTGACTGCCTGATTTTTTGCCTGTGATGGACTCCACTTTGAGTATCTTGAAAAAAGTGAACTTCCTAATGATAGAACGGATACTAGCAAAATACTAGCACCTGCTATTCCTCCTGCTTTTCTCAAAATAACACCAAAAAATAATGTGATCGTTAAGACAAATATAATCCATAAACTATAAATAAATAGACTTGAAAAGAACCGAGCTATGCTGACAGAATGAAATAATAGGCTTGTGTAATAATAGGACAGTCCATAGCTGAGAGTGAAGGAAACTAGCAGAATCGCTGCTTGTGATGCCCATTTGCTAGTTATGTATTGTGTTGAACTAATTGGTCTAGCCATTATGAGCGAAAGAGAACCATTATTTCGTTCCGAAGCAACACATCCCATTGCACTTAAAACAATTATAGCTGTTCCTATCAAACCAAATTGAGACAAAACCTGTGCTAAAACTTCTTCTCCTGATGGTTTAGGAAATTTAAGGATTGTACCTTTTGGCAGACTCCCTGACATTTCTAAAATATCTTGCATATAATAGGAACTAATAGGCTGGGAAATACCAAGAATCATAAAAACGATCGGTAACCAGATCAATTTTCCGTCTTTAAAGCTCTCCTTTATTTCTTTTTGAAACAAAGTTAAAAATTGACTCATTGCCCCATCACCTCCATATATACGTCCTCTAGAGATTGAGATCTTTGTTCAAAATGCAAAATCGTCAATCCCGCTTTTATACAGTCTTCAATCAATCTATTGCGATATTTTGATTCAATAAGCTTAAATTCAGCTTTTGACGTTTGAAAATATGTGATATTCTGAACATATTCGAGATTATCAAGCCATTGTTTAAGAGACTCAAAAGTAGATAACAGAAAAGTTTCTTCCTGATGCGCCTCTTTTAATTTTTGCAGTGACCCAAACCATTTTACCTTGCCATCCTTTAGCATGATAATATCATCACACACCTGCTCAGCATCATGAAGCACATGGGTTGAAAATAGAATGGTCATCTTTTTCTTAAGTTCATCCATTATGTTTAACACATCTCGGCGTCCAGAAGGATCAAGTGCTGAAACGGGCTCATCCAATATTAGAAATTTAGGTTCATGAATGACTGCTTGTGCAAGTCCTAAGCGCTGCTTCATGCCCCCAGAAAAACCACTGATTTTTTTATTTTTTGCATGCTCCAATCCAACAATTTGTAGAACTTCCTTCATTTTTTCTTTTACTTGTTTTTTTGTAAGCTTTGAAAGTGTTCCCGAAAATAATAAATATTCTTCTGCCGTCATCCAAGAACAAAAGGATGGATGCTGTGGCAAATAGCCGATAAATTGCTTATCTATGCTAGATTTCCCAAGAAATTGAATCCTGCCTGACGTAGGTGATAGAAGACCAGACAGCATCTTTAAGGTGGTTGTTTTACCTGCACCATTCGGTCCAAGTAAAGCTACACATTGGTTTTCATGTATGTTTAGATTTATATGATCCACAGCATGTTGTTGATGATAGGTTTTAGTTAACTGCTCTACTTCTATAAGCATATCTTTCCTCCACTAATCTTTTTTTCTTCCAATAATAAAATATAAAATTGGTCCAAAGGTTGTAAGAAATACGATGACAATCGTCCAGAGCCACTTCGGACCATTCGTCTCTCTTTGCTTAACCAAACTGAGTAAGGCACTGATCATTAGTATTAACTGTAATACAATAATTGGCGCTACTATTTCCCAATTTACATTCATGCTTCATTACTCCTTTTACATTTTTTGTTTTTTCTTATAAGGACGAATAACAAATAGCCAATAAAAAAGACTTGGACATGGAAATTGAATTAATCCCCATATTCCCCAGAACCAGGCATAAGTTCCTTTTTTCTTGGCATCAATGAATAGCCAGATGCTTTGTGTTAAAAGAATAGGTGATAACAATACTAGCGCAACAAGTTTTTCTTGGTTCATGGTAGACGTACAACTCCTTCTTTTCGGTTTTGCCGTCTTTTTTCTATAAAGATACCAATAGGAATAACGATTACCGCAAGCACTTGAACGGTAATAAATATAATTGGGTTCTTAGCAGCCATCATCACATAGAAGGAAAGAATAAAGATAGCGGAGAATAAAAACCATCCAAGTTCTTTTCGAAATGCCTTTTTCCGAGTTTCTTTCAATTGCATCAATAATTGATGCAGCTCATTTGTAGTCGGTATTTGAGGCTCAAGCTTTTCGTCTACTTTTGATAATTCAATATTTAAGATCGAAGCAATCTCCTTTTCATTCTCATCGATCATTTAGCCCACTCCTTTCGAATTTCTTTTAGTCCATGGTGGACACGTGATTTAACTGTTCCTTCCTTAATCTGAAGGATTTGAGCAATTTCAGCATATGTAAACCCATAATAATGTCTTAACAGTATCGAGGAACGCGTCTCAGCATTTAAGTGATTGAACAAATGTAAAATCTCATTCCACTCATACCCCTTTATTGCTAAATCCCATTCTAGCTTTCTTGAAAACGTTTCTATTGCTTCTTGGAACCACTTTTTTTCTCTATTCCTTTTTCGTTGATGATCAATAAATAGGCGAGAGGCGATAGAGATCAACCAAGTTGAAAATTTAGAACTTCCATTAAATTGCTGAATATTTACATATCCTTTTAACATTGTTTCCTGAATCAAATCTTCTGCAAGATCATTATTCATCGTTAGTTTAATCAAATATTTATATAAAAAAGAATAATGCTGTTGAAACAACTGTGTAAACGCGGCATCATCCCCGTTTTTAGCTTTTGTAATCAGCGTTTTCTCATCTTCCACATTCAAAAGGATGCACCTGCTTTCTATCTGCATTTCAGTAATAAGACGTATAGGAAAAAGAAATCGTTCAAAAAAATTTAGCAAAACATGAGTTTTTTATCTAAACTTTCCCTTTCAATCTTAGCTATATGGATAAAAAATTCTTTTTTATATAAAACTAAATCATATAACTTTTTTTCCCATTATTTATTTAAAGTTTTATCAACTTAATGAATCATGTAAGATATTTTCAATATACGTTGAATACCCACTTGCTTAAATAGTAAATTATTTCAAGAAAGTAGGACAGTAATGGAACTTTTATTAGCACTTATTCCAGCAATATGTTGGGGAAGTATCATTTTTCTAAATGTAAAACTTGGAGGGGATGCGTTTAGTCAATTACTCGGTACTGCCTTTGGCGCTATAATCTTTTCAATTGGAGTATTTTTTGTTACTTCACCTTCCCTCACTCCCACCATTTGGATGGTAGGGATTATTTCAGGGATGTTTTGGGCTATTGGGCAACGCAATCAACTGGCTAGTGTTAAGTACCTAGGGGTTTCAAGAACGGTCCCCCTCTCTACCGGGATGCAGCTAATTTCAACCGCATTAGTTGGTGTAATAATCTTTAAGGAATGGTCACAATGGACCACTATTTTAATAGGAACAGTTTCTATTCTCTTCATTATTATAGGGGTTGTTTTTACAGTACTAGAGGATAAGAATAAGAGCAGTGAAAAAAATGGAAAAAATAATAAAAAAGGTTTTCTCACCCTTCTTTTGTCAACTCTTGGCTATCTTATATATGTGATCATTATTCGTTGGTATAAAATCGACGGGTGGTCTGCAATTATGCCTCAATCTATTGGAATCGTTATTAGTTCAATTGTTCTTACATATCAACATAAGCCTTTTAATAAATATGCAGCGAGAAATATAATTGCAGGGATTTGGTGGGGGATTGGAAATTTGGGGTTACTTCTTTCCCTTCCAAAAATCGGTGTTGCTACAAGCTATTCTCTTTCACAGACAGGAATTATTATTTCAACATTAGGCGGAGTGTTCTTTCTTGGTGAAAAAAAATCGAAAAAACAGGTTATATTTGTCATAGTCGGGTGTATTTTGATTATTATCGGAGGGGTATTACTTGGTTTTACAAAAAAATAGTATGAGGTGATATCAAATATGTATAAAGATTTAGAAGGAAAAGTAGTCGTTATTACAGGAGCAAGTACAGGGATTGGAAGAGCGATGGCCCTTCGATTTGGACAAGAAAAAGCAAAAGTAGTGATTAATTATCACGATAACGATGAAATTGAAAACTTAATTCAGGAAATTAAAGCTGCGGGTGGACATGCTATTGCTAAACAAGGTGATGTTACAATAGAGCAAGATGTGAAAAATTTAATTCTTGCCGCTCATGAAACGTTTGGCCGACTTGATGTCATGATTAATAACGCTGGAATCGAAAATCCTGTACCCTCCGAAAAAATGCCGCTTAAAGATTGGAATCGAGTGATTAACACAAATCTAACCGGGGCATTCCTTGGAAGCCGTGAAGCTATTGCGTATATGCTTAAGCATAATATCAAAGGGAATATTATAAATATGTCGAGTGTTCATGAAATGATTCCATGGCCTAACTTTGTTCACTATGCTGCTAGCAAAGGTGGGATGAAATTGATGACTGAAACCCTTGCTCTTGAATTTGCTCCAAAAGGAATTCGTGTAAATAACATCGGACCGGGAGCTATTAATACTCCTATTAATGCTGAAAAATTCTCTGACCCAGCTGCAAAAGCAGATGTCGAATCGCTTATTCCTATGGGGTATATTGGAAAACCGGAAGAAATTGCAGCTGTTGCGGCATGGCTAGCTTCTTCAGAAGCAAGCTATGTGACAGGCATTACATTATTTGCCGATGGGGGAATGACAAAATTTCCAGCATTTCAAGGTGGAAGAGGATAAAAGATTAAATACTATTTCTTTCTACTTTTATTATCAATTATATGAATGGATTATTAAAGTTTTTTCACTTATGCATGCAATAAACAGGAAAAAGATGTATGATAATATATTGGTACTATTTATTTATACACCTTATCCCTCCAGATTTATATTTCCTTGTACTCGATAGCTAATTCCTTAAACCGGTCTAGCGCTTCCTTCTCATCAAAGCTGCTAAAAATACGAAATAAGTCAACATCAATAATACGAAAGTGCTGACTAATGATATTTTGCTGAAGAATATAGTCATGCTCTCTGGCTATTTCTCTCCACCACACTTTTCCACCCATTGTTTTTTCCTTCCGATAATCGGCTCCTTCCCTAGCAATTGTCTCTAATACTTCTAAAGGTTCATTTCCAAATAAAAACCTTACAGTCTCTGCTTCACGAAACAAAGCACAAACAGCGACTACAGTTGTCCAACCTGCATAAGCCCTTCCTTTTTCAATTTGGACAAGTGTTTTTTTTGAAATCCCTATAATCTCAGCCATTTTATCCTGTGTATAGCCCGCTTCGGCTCTTATTAATCTCATTTTTTCTGAAACATCAAAAATGATTTCTTCCCGTGTCAAATTAAGTCATCCCTTTATAATTTCCTTTGTAAAATTACACCAATATCTTCTATTATAAAATACTATGAATTTAAGGATCAATGAATATTCGAAAATTAACTATTTTGTAAAGAAAGTAAAATTTCTTTGCTCCTCTTTTACTTCTATATTGATCCATGCGATCATGCTTTTTCTAAAACAAATATTTTATCCCGCATTAACGGGCAGTAAGACCTCCACCTCAAGGTTATGAGAGTAAACGAAAAATCCTAGGTGGAGGATAACTGCCCGTAAAAACCCGACAACGGACAGGACGTCCTAGTCAGGCGAGTGCCACAGGATGTGGCATGTATGAGCGTGATTGGTTCAACTAACCATCAGTGGGGGATGAACTAAAACCCCTACTGATGGAAGTTTCACTTTATATATTTTTCCAAAAAGGAATTTATCTTTTCATAGCGAATAAGTAAGTTACCTAAGCAAATAGAGTATTGAATTTTTAATAAAAGGCTTTGTTAAAGAGTACTGTTGATAAAAGCGATTTTTGAATCATTCGTGTGAAACGCTAGCGAAAGCTCGCATTCGCTAGCGTTTCATAAAAATCGTGCTAAATGAGTCAAAAATCAACAGAATTATTTAGCATAGCTAATAAAATAAACTAATCAATGTGGAGGCTATAATGGTTTCTTTACCAAATAAAAAGCTGTTTGTTTTATTGGAAGAAAAAAAAGAAGCTATATTGACTGAGTGGGAAAAGAAAATAATCCTTACGAATGATGAGGATATTCTTCGGGAGCAAGTGAAGAAAAATGGAGAAATAATCCTATATGTGATTATTTATGACATGCCCAAAAACGATCAAACGATTCTTGATCTTTTTATTAAAGCTTTTTCTTCAACTATTGCAAAAGAAAGAGTCAATGAAAATATGAATATTGGCAACTTTGTTTATAATATTAATGCTATTCGTATGACTCTAAATAAGCATATTTATCAATTTCAACAGGAATGGAAAGATATTCAATTCATAACAAACCAAATTGATCATTTTCTTGATAGGCTGCTTTATTTAACTGTCACTTTATATACAGAAGCGAAAAATAGAATAATCGAAGAAAAAACCAAATTCATTGATTTAAGCCACAAGGATCGCCTAACACTATTAGGACAAATGACCTCAAGCTTTATCCACGAATTTCGAAATCCGCTTACCTCAATCCAGGGATTTATTCAACTATTAAAAGCGGATCATCCGTCATTAAAGTATTGGGATATCATTTCAAATGAATTAGAGCAATTAAATTATCGAATCTCACAGTTTCTCCTTCTGTCTAAAAAAGAGCTAATCGGCAAGGAAAAGAAATTCTTCTCCTTAAATGAGCTAATTGATGAAGTATTAACATTTCTTTATCCAAGCATTTTAGATGGAAATGTAGAAATCACAAAAAATTATGAAGCACCAATTACGATTTTTGGTTATCCGGATGAAATTCGCCAAGTCTTAATCAATATTATTTTTAATGCTATAGATGTGTTAGTTCAATATCGGACGAACCCGATGATTGAAATTAATATTTCTATAATAAATACAGAGAACATAAAGGTTGAAATTGCCAATAATGGACCGATGATTCCTCCTCATTTAATAGATTCTATTTTTGAACCTTTTGTGACAACGAAAAAGTTAGGAACGGGACTTGGCTTATTTGTATGTAGAGAAATCATTGAAAAGCATAAAGGCTCCCTAACCTGCCATTCCGAATCTGATCGAACATTATTTACCATCTCGTTGCCACTGCTAAAAAATACAACTATCTTTAACTAAATTTTATTAGAAAAGGGCGACTAAAACATAGTTTCTAGTCGCCCTTTTTAAGATCCTCAGTCATATGGATCAAGATATCATTATATATTTGTTTAGTATTAATTAGACCATTAGCCTCTGCTTTTTCAAGTGGGACAGTTTTGTAAACCCCATCAGCTGTTTTAGCAACATAGGTAGGAAAGAACGCTGGATTCGAAAGACTTATAGAAGCAATGCCATCTTTTGTTGTTTTCTTGACTTCAACCGTTGCTATCCCACCGATATCTTTGTAATCATCTTTTTGACCGGATAAAAAATTCCCTAAAGAATAGACAACGAGCCCTTTTCGTCCATCCACAGTTGTTATCCATTCCATAGGCTGCAATACATGGGGATGAGATCCAAAGATGATATCTACCCCTTCGTTCACGAGAAATTGGGCTAATTCCTTTTGCTCATCATTAGGAAATCTTTGATACTCAACTCCCCAATGCAAACTCATAACAACTATATCTGCTCTGCTTTTAGCCAGTTTAATTTCATTACTCATTTTATTTTTATCAATTAAATGGATTAAATAATCTTTATCTTTTGGGACAGGAATCCCGTTTGTACCATATGTATAGGCAAGATAGGCAATCTTTATTCCATTCTGGTTGAGTATTCTTATTTGCTTTTCATCCGCACTGCTTTCAAAAGTACCTACATGTTCTAACCCAATTTTATTTAAATATTGTATGGATGTAAGAAGTCCTTTTTCTCCTTTATCCAATGCGTGATTATTGGCTGTAGAACAAATATCAACACCGGCATCTTTTAATGCATCCCCAACTTCCTGAGGACTATTGAACATCGGATAGCTTGACAAACCAAGCTCTTCTCCACCTAAAATAGTTTCTTGATTCGCCAAAAGAATATCAGGCTTTAGAAGATATGGCTTTACTTCATTAAATAAGGGTTTGAAATCAAAACCATTCGAAGTTTTTACCATATTGTAGACTCTATCATGAATTAATATGTCTCCTATTGCACCTAATGTTACTTTTACCTCAAGTGTTTTTGAGGTAATACTGGATTGCCTAGTTGAAAGAGGAGTAGCTTCAATACTCTTCTCTTTATTTTGAAAATCACTATTTTTTTCAAAAGTTAGTATAGCAGAAAAAAATAATACACAGAAAAGGGATACATTAAGAAAAAGGTGTTTTTTCTTTTTCATATTAATCTCCTATATGTAAAATGCTAAATGTAACCATAGAAAACTTTTCTTCCCTACTATAACCATACAACTTTTTTCATTTTGTAGTCAAACAAAGAGTCATATGACTTCTGGAAACAAATTTACATATTTATATGTTCACCCTAACTTATTATTATATTTTTGATAATGCATCACATTATCAAATTTCTTAAACAATAAGTATTAACATCCTATTCGGGTCATAATAGATGTTAGAGGAGGTGTACTCCCTTACTAATGTAAGGATTCGTCTATGTTATTCATTCAATTAATTCTCATTTTATGTCTAATTGCCTTAACAGCTTTTTTTGTTGCATCTGAATTTGCCATTGTGAAAATAAGACCTTCAAGAATTGACCAGCTACTAGAGGAGGGGAACTTAAAGGCTCGTTCGGCTAAAAAAGTAATATCTAATTTAGATGGCTATTTGTCCGCATGTCAGCTTGGAATCACGATAACAGCTCTTGGTCTAGGATGGCTTGGCGAACCCACCGTTGAAAGATTGCTCATGCCTATTTTTGAACATTACGATCTTCAGCCTCCTTTAAGCCATATTTTATCTTTTGCCATTGCTTTTTCCGTGATTACCTTTCTTCATGTTGTCATTGGAGAATTAGCACCAAAAACATTTGCGATTCAAAAAGCGGAATATATTACCTTACAATTTTCACCTGCTCTTATTTGGTTTTATAAAATCCTTTATCCCATCATTTGGGCTTTAAACCATTCTGCAAGAGTGGTCGCAGGTTTTTTCGGATTAAAGCCTGCGAAGGAACATGAAATTGCTCACTCAGAGGAAGAGCTTCGAATTATCTTATCAGAAAGCCTTAAAATGGGGGAAATTAACCAGTCAGAATACAAATATGTAAATAGAATATTCGAATTTGATAACCGAATTGCCAAGGAAATTATGGTGCCAAGAACGGAAATTGCTACATTGCAGGAGGGAGCTTGTTTAAAAGAAATATTAGAAATCATTAAAGAGGAAAAATATACACGATATCCAGTGACCATTGACGGAGACAAGGATCATATAGTAGGAATAGTAAATATAAAGGAAATTTTAATTGATAGTCTGTACAAAAAACAGAAGGAAGAAGAAAAACCCATTCTAAAATATACGAAAGATGTCATAAGAGTGATTGAGACGATCCCTATACAAGAGCTGCTTTTAAAAATGCAAAAAGAACGTTCCCATATGGCGATTCTTATTGATGAATATGGTGGAACAGCAGGAATTGTAACGGTTGAAGATATTCTTGAGGAAATTGTTGGTGAGATTAGAGACGAATTTGATATAGATGAGCTTCCACTTATTCAAAAGCTAAACGAGAATCATTATATTTTTGATGCGAAGCTGCTCATTTCAGAAGTCAATGATTTACTTGGGACTTCATTAAGCGAAGAAGAAGTAGATACGATTGGCGGATGGATCTTAACGCAAAAGTTTGATCTTCAAAAGGGAGATAAAATTGAAGCTGAAGGATTTCATTTTATTATAAAAGAAATTGAAGGTCACCATATCTCTTTTATTGAAGTACAAAAAGAAAAAATCCAATAATGACTGGAATCCTCAGGAGATGTATACCTTGAGGATTCCTGTTAAGCTTTTAGTTCCCTTTTTATTATGTTCATTTTCTATTCATATTTCTTGTATTTTAAACATATAAAGTGAATAATCATCTCCCTACAGGAAAATCTAAACTAGAACGTTTGACTGTACAGTTCAGTTTAAAGTATAATAGTTTTAATTTTAATTAAAGATGAGGTGGTATGATGGGGCAGTCTATCGCATTGGTGAACTAGCAAACCTGGCAAATGTCTCAAAACGAACCATTGATTATTATACAAGTCTTGGTTTAATAAAGGCAAATCGCTCAGAAGCAAACTATAGAATCTATTCGGAAGATACTCTTGATGACTTAAGGGTGATTGAGGATTACAAAAGAATGCATCTTCCTCTTGAAGAAATTAAGAGAAAACTAGAATGGAAAAGTATTAATCCTGTTGAGAAGGAAGTAATGGATGCTCAAATTGAATCCATTACTCAGCTAATGAAACAACTGCACCATGAACTTGACGTACTCTCTCCGTTCTTAAACCGATTAGGTGAAGATCATCAGCTTGAGCTTTCAAAAAAACTTTCATGTGAAGGCTCTATATTAATACAATTATTAGAAAGACTTAACAACTAAATAATTTTTTTATTATCAGGAGGTGACTCCTTACTCGTAATTTGCGAGATAAGGAAACTTATTGGACATATTTAACTTGGTTATTATTGCCATTTTGATTGCTTTAACAGCTTTTTTTGTAACTTCTGAATTTGCTATTGTAAAAGTAAGAAGCTCAAAAATTGATCAATTAATTGAGGAAGGTAATCGAAATGCTTTAGCTGCCAAAAAAGTCATCAGTAATTTAGATGAATATTTATCTGCATGTCAATTAGGCATAACGATTACAGCACTAGGCATAGGGGTGGTTGGAGAGTCTACGATTGAACATCTATTAAGACCGATGTTCCTATCGTTGAACATTCCAGCTTCAGTTACAACCATATTGTCTTTTACCTTAGCATTCGCACTTATTACTTTTCTACATGTTGTCGTTGGGGAACTTGCTCCAAAGACTTTAGCGATTCAGAAGGCTGAAACCATCAGTCTATTAACAGCTCGTCCTTTAATCTTATTTTATCGGATTATGTACCCTTTCATTTGGGTTCTAAATGGAGCTGCACGTTTAACTACTGGTTTATTTGGATTAAAGCCTGTTTCTGAGCATGAATTAGCCCATTCAGAGGAAGAATTACGTATTATTTTATCTGAAAGCTATAAAAGTGGTGAGATTAACCAATCTGAGTTTAAGTATGTAAATAAAATATTTGAATTTGATAATCGAATTGCGAAAGAAATCATGGTTCCAAGAACAGAAATTGCATCAATGTCTATTGATACAAGCTTGGAAAACTTCTTAAAGATCGTGCATGAAGAAAAATTCACTCGTTATCCCATTATTGATGGTGATAAAGACCATATTATCGGGATGGTAAACATTAAAGAAATCATGACGGATTTAATTAAAGCAAATGAATTATCCTCGAAAACATTGGTCACCTACATCCGTCCTATTATTCGAGTCATTGATACAATCCCTATTCATGATCTTCTCGTTAAAATGCAAAAAGAAAGAATTCACATGGCCATTTTAATGGATGAGTATGGCGGGACATCTGGCTTAGTCACAGTAGAAGATATTATCGAGGAAATTGTCGGGGAAATTAGAGATGAGCTTGATATGGATGAGATCCCAATGGTTCGAAAAGTTAACGATCAACATTATATTATAGATGCAAAGGTATTAATTAGTGAAGTAAACGAATTACTTAACATTGAAATTGATGATGAAGACATAGATACAATTGGTGGATGGATTTTAACAGAAAATTATGATGTGGTTCAAGGAGATATCATTACATTAGAACCTTATTCATTCAAAATTCTAGACATGGAAGATCATCATATTAAATACATTGAAGTTACAAAGATTAAAGAAAAAAAGCAAAGCGTACTGCATCTCCCAGTGCCTGAGTCTCAATTGTTATCTTAATAAGAAAAGCGGAAGCGCCTTGATCATCGACGTACAAACTGGAGGGGCTTCGACTGAGATAAAGGAAACACGATGAGTGTTAGCGAATCGATGTTGACTTATCGTAGGGAGAAGACCTGAAGTTTGATAGTCGATAGGCGTTGGAGCTAGACAGTAATCTAACTTCAGATATAAATTCTAATATTTTATAAGAAAAGCGGAAGCGCCTTGACATCAGTCTTCTTCACTTTTAAAAAGACAAGGGGATAATCCTTGTCTTTTAATCATTTCTATTTCTCCGGTTCTTCTAAATTAGGTTCTTTTATGATCAATTCCAACATTGATTTTATTTCGATTAATCCTTTGATCTTTTCATCAATTTCTTTTACTTTTGTTAGAGCAAACTTAAAACGTTCATCTCTAGACAGGATTTCATCTTTTTTCACAATAGTTAAAAGCTTTTTTATATCTTTTAGAGAAAAACCTAATACCTGCGCGCGTTTGATAAATTTTACTTCCTGAATAACATGCAACGGAAACATCCTATATCTAGACTCAGTTCGCTGGGGATGGGGAATAAGTCCCTTTCTTTCGTAATATCTAATGGTTTCAATATTAACGTTAGAAGCCTTTGCCACTTGGCTTATGGTTAATTTATTCATCCTATTTCCCCCTAACACCAATTCAAATGTCTTATCAAGAAAGCATATTTATTTGCGACAGTACCATCGATGAGGATAGTATGTAAGTTAGATCTATTGGAGGTACAGTTTAATATGCGTTCTAAACATTCTACAATTAATAAAATCTTGTATGAATACTCTTTCTATACTTGTCATCTATCACCAAAATATTAATCTTTTAACAACTGCAAATTCTACAGCAATTTATCATAAATTTTTCTAATAAAAGACTAGCTAATTATTCATTTTTTTCATAATAAATTCAATTTTAACGATCGTTAAGAGCATTTTTTTACAGATTAGTTCTAAAATATATGGCTTTAAATAAAAATTACCAGTTCAGTCCAGCAGTTTTATCTACTTTACTTTTATTTTCATAAGATATTTGACCATTAAGTACTTTTTTAGCACGAGCGACATCAAGCATTTTTTCCCAGCGCGCAATGATAAATGTTGCCACAACGTAACCAATAACATTAACAGTTGTACGATAATTTCCCATAAAACGATCAGGAGCGAGCATTAATGCTACTGCAGCTACAGGAATTGAACCAGTTGCTGCGGCTGTTGCTGCTAATGCTACGAATGCAGAACCTGGAATACCAGCCATTCCTTTAGATGTTAACAGTAGAATACCTAACATCAAAAGTTGATCAGCTAAACTTAAATCAATGCCCGTTGCCTGTGCAAGAAAAACTAGTGCAAGGGATAAATAAATAGATGCTCCATCTAAGTTAAAAGAATATCCAGTCGGTACAACTAAACCTACAACAGCTCGATTACAACCAGCTTTTTCTAACTTGTCCATTAATTGAGGCATTACAGCCTCAGTAGAACCAGTTGCGAATGTAAGCATAATTTCTTCTCGAATATAAAGGATCATTTTCCAGAGACTAAGTCCAAGAATTACGCGTGTGATTATTCCTAAAATACTTACGAAAGCAAGACAAGCAATGGTCATAGCTACAAATAATTTACCGAATGAAATAAGCGTGTTAATTCCATATTGACTAACTGCGAACGCCATAGCTCCAAAAGTAGCTAAAGCTGTAAGCTTCATAATATAACCCATGATTTTAAACATTACTTCGTTCACTTGTTCTAATAGGTTAAGAATGTTTTCTGATGTACGCCCCCCTACATGTACAAGGGCAAATCCGAACAAACAAGAAACAAGTAATACTTGAAGCATTGTGTTGCTGACAAAAGCTCCAACAGCACTTTCTGGAATAATATTCAGAATGAATTCAGCTTCGCTAGGAAGTTGTGACCCATTCGTTTTTGCCTCAACATCAGCCATTTTTAATGTAGCTGGATCTATATTCATTCCTTTACCAGGATCAGTTAAATTCGCTACGACTAATCCAATGATCAATGCAATGGTAGTAATGATTTCAAAATAAAGAATCGTTTTTCCACCTATTCTACCAACCGTTTTTATGTTACCTACCTTCGCAATCCCGACAACAACCACACCAAAAACAAGAGGAGAAATAATCATTTTGATTAATTTGATGAATCCATCACCAAGTGGCTTTAATGCATTACCAATTGTTGGCCAGAGGTATCCGATTAATATCCCCGCAACAATCGAGATCATTATTTGAAAGAAAAGTCCCTTATAAAATGGTTTTTTCACCTTTATAGCTTCTTGTTTCATAATCAATTCTTCCTCTCTGATTTTATTTAAGGTTTTAATCTCTATCTATTTATCCGCGACACCAAACAACTAATGAAATATCATTTTTGCTTTGGTAATTTTTATTTTTCATAGCTCAACCCCTTCCACCCAGTTATGATATATTTACTAACAAAAGATGTATGAGCCTTTAACATCTTTATATGTATAATAAGGAAATCAAAAATGAAAGTCATTGTCTCTACTAACTAAAAACATAGGGTAAAATTGGATATTATATATAAAAAATTAAGAAGATTTCAAATAAATAAAAAACTAAGCAAGACATGTAAAAGATATACGGAGTAAATATTCCTACTTTTTAATTTTCTCTATAAAAAACACATCTTTTTAGTTAGGAATAAACAAAAAGATGTTCTTGTATTTTTTCGTGTATTTATTGATTCAGAGTAATTATTTTTTATTGTAGCTAAAAAGGCTGACTCATTTTTTGAGTCAACCTCATTAGAAATTGAATATAGCCATTCTATTGAGCTTCTTTTGCTTCAAGAACCATACATCTATAATTCATTGTTAAACTAAGAAGTTTTAGCCAACTTATTTTTACCGTTATTTTGACCATCAAGTGCTTTTTTTGCTTGATCGATGTCAAGCATACGCTCCCAGCGAGCAATGATAAAAGTTGCAACAGCGTAACCGATTACGTTAACTGTTGTACGATAATTTCCCATAAAACGATCAGGAGCGAGCATTAATGCTACTGCAGCTACAGGAATTGAACCAGTTGCTGCTGCTGTTGCTGCTAATGCTACGAATGCTGAACCTGGAATACCAGCCATTCCTTTAGATGTTAACAGAAGAATACCTAACATCAAAAGTTGATCAGCTAAACTTAAATCAATGCCCGTTGCCTGTGCAAGAAAGACTAATGCAAGCGATAAATAAATGGATGCTCCATCTAAGTTAAAAGAATATCCAGTCGGTACAACTAAACCTACAACAGCTCGGTTGCAGCCAGCTTTTTCAAACTTGTCCATTAATTGTGGCATAACAGCCTCAGTAGAACCTGTTGCGAAAGTAAGCATAATTTCTTCCCGAATATAAAGAATGATTTTCCAGAGACTAATGCCCAGAAATACTCGTGTAATGATAGCTAAAATAATAATGAAGGCAAGACATGCGATCGTCATTGCAAAGAATAATTTACCGAACGAAATAAGCGTGTTAATTCCATACTGACTAACTGCAAAAGCCATTGCTCCAAACGTAGCTAAAGCTGTAAGCTTCATAATATAACCCATGATTTTAAACATTACTTCGTTCACTTGCTCTAGAAGGTTAAGAATGTTTTCGGATGTACGTCCCCCTACATGCACAAGGGCAAATCCAAACAAACAAGAAACAAGTAATACTTGTAGCATCGTGTTATTGACAAAAGCCCCAACAGCACTTTCTGGAATAATATTCAGGATGAATTCAGCTTCGCTAGGAAGTTGTGACCCATTCGTTTTTGCCTCAACATCAGCCATTTTTAATGTAGCTGGATCTATATTCATTCCTTTACCAGGATCGGTTAAATTTGCTACAACCAAACCAATGATCAATGCAATGGTAGTAATGATTTCAAAATAAAGCAGTGTTTTTCCACCTATTCTGCCTACCGTTTTAATATTACCAACCTTCGCAATCCCAACAACAACAACACCAAAAACAAGAGGAGAAATAATCATTTTGATCAATTTGATGAATCCATCACCAAGTGGCTTTAATGCAATACCAATTGTAGGCCACAGGTATCCGATTAATATCCCCGCTACAATCGAGACTATAATTTGAAAGAAAAGCCCCTTATAAAATGGCTTTTTCACCTTTAAAGCTTCTTGTTTCATATATGTTTCTCCTTCTCCTATATATTTTTTTATTCTATATAAAAAATCTCAACAAAAAGATGTTAATTTCCACTCCAGCATCATTCTATCAAAATAGAAGTCTTTCATACTCTGGTACTTTTTACATACCTTACACCTTCCTTTAGTTATGAGATGTTTCTTAACAAAGCATGTATGATTTTGTAACAGCATAATAAGAATAATAATGAATTTAAAAATGCTTGTCATTATCTCATCTAACCAAAAAAAAATGATGAAATTAGATAAAGTATATAAAAAATGCGAAAATTACAAATAGAAATAGAAGACAGAGAGAATACCTGCCTGCTAAATCATGGGTTATATTGAAAGGTTGTTTTCTAAAAGTTTGTTGTTTTTGAAATAAGATGAGAACCACTTTAGTAGTACTGAGCTGCCTGGATACACGTAGACTCCTGCGGGGAAAGTGAGCAATGTGAGACCCCACAGCGAGGTACGAGCGAGGAGGCTCACAGGTCACCCGCGGAAAGCGAAGTGTATTCAGGCTGCGGGCTAAATAACAACAATCTATACGAAAAGAGCCTATTGAAAAAGCTCAAAACTGAGGGTTTGTGGAATCGTAACAGCTGGTTATGTTAGCATAATAGTCTATGTACTTTTTTTAACCAACAAAAAATGACAGACATCTTTTAAAAAGACATCCGTCATTTCTTAGTATGAGTTTATCTATTCTATTCACTTTCTACCGCAGTTTCGTCGAATTTATAACCTACTCCCCAAACAGTATGAATGAATGGCATTGAGGATGTCCCAATTTTATGTCTTAAACGTTTGATATGGACATCAACTGTACGTTCATCTCCATAAAATTGATATCCCCATACTCGATCTAACAGCTGCTCTCTTGTGAATACCTGACGTGGATTTTTTACTAAATAATAAAGTAAATCAAATTCTTTCGGTGTTAAATTCGCCATCAAATGCCCTTTAAAAAACACTTCTCTTGTATCTTTACTTATTTTAAAATACTCACTTGTTAGAAAATGTGTTTCTTCAATATGCTCAGTCTCTTGTTGATATCTTCTTGTAACGGCCTTTATTCTTGCCATTAATGTTAGAGGGCTAAAAGGCTTTGTGACATAATCATCCGCCCCCATTTCAAGCCCTAAAACCTGATCTGATTCACTATCTTTTGCTGTTAGCATAATAATGGGTGTAGTACTTATCTCTCTTATTTTTCTGCAAAGAGTCACACCATCCATTCCAGGCAGCATCCAATCAACAATAATTAAATTCCATTTTTCTTTTTTAAATATCTCAAATCCCTCTTGCCCATTATGAACAAATGTACCAATATACTTCTCTTTTAGAAAAAACATCTCTAACATTGAACAAACACTTTCGTTATCTTCAACTACAAGTATTTTCATATTATTTTACCCCGCAAAACAAAGTTTATATAAGCCCGTTTTGTACATTAATATATTTACTTTTGATGTTAGCGATTTTTCAATCGTTTGTAAAATATTTTTAGCTAGTTTAAAATTAATTCAGTAGATGTTCAATAAATTGGAAATTGTACACGTAAGGAGAAAAAGATGATCAGAACTCTTGCGATCGATCAGGAATACCAGATCATAAGAAATATTCCTATTAAGGAACTTAAGGCTGGAGATTATAAGTGGTATTGGATTGATTTTAATCAGCCAACAAAAGAAGAAACATTAAAGCTGAGAGAGCCTCTGCGTTTTCATCCCTTAGCCATTGAAGATTGCATTCACAATTTGCAAAGGCCAAAATTAGATTATTATGAGGATCATTCCTTTTTTGTCACACATAGCTTAAATCCACAAACTTTGAAAAGAGAAGAACTTAATTTATTCGTTGGTGAACATTATATTGTTACTTTCCATCACTTAAAATGTATAGAAGTAGATGAAGTATGGAACAAACTTATTGAGTCAAATGATTTGGAGAAATGGGATCAGCACTTGGTATTTTATCAAATATTAGATCAACTTGTTGATAATTACTTCCCCATTGTTTATCAGCTTGAGGATACCTTAAATGATATTGACGATAATTCCATGAATAAATCCACCGAGAAATTGTTAGTAGAACTGTTTGATGCCAGGCATAATCTTTTATATTTAAGACATACAGTAACTCCTATGAGAGATTTAGTATATCGAATGCTTAGCTCTCGAAGATTAGTGAGTATTCAAAATAAAATTGAATATTTTTCTGATATTTATGATCACTTACTAAAGCTTTCAGAAATGATAGAAGCGAACCGTGAAATTACAGCAGATATTCGCGATAGCTATCTATCTTATAACGCACATCAAGCAAACCGGATTATGAAAATCCTTACTGTTTTTACATCCATTTTCATGCCCTTAACCTTCCTAGCAGGTATTTATGGAATGAATTTCGAATACATGCCTGAGCTCACTTGGAAATACGGCTATTTATTCGCGCTTCTTTTTATGTCTTGTCTTGGTATCGGTATGTACATATGGTTTAGAAACAAAGGCTGGTTTAAATAAGAAAAGCGGAGGCGCCTTGAACAGCCCTGAAGAAAAATGTTCATTTGACTCAAAAAGTGTTCTTTACTTTTAGAGGCAAAAGGTTATTTTTCACAAGGGCTAGGCGCTGGAGCTAGACAATAACAAAAGCGGCCGATTAAAGGCGCCACATCCTGTGGCAACATCGGCACTAGTACGTCCTGTACGTCGGAGGCGCCTTGAACAGCCCTGAAGAAAAATGTTCATTTGACTCAAAAAGTGTTCTTTACTTTTAGAGGCAAAAGGTTATTTTTCACAAGGGCTAGGCGCTGGAGCTAGACAATAGGAAAAGCGGCCGATTAAGAACGCCACGGCCTTATGTCTTCACCGGCACTAGTACGTCCTGTACGTCGAAGGTGCTATAAAAAGATAAAATAAATATTCCCCATTAAATCCGTGGGGAATATTTTTTTTTATCAAATATATCATTAATTCTTTTCATATTGATTTCTATATAAAGTTTGTAAGCACTATTTCAGTATATATTCATGCATTATGGTAAAATTAAATTATTCACATGATCTTAACATCTCTTACCTCTTCTCTCTCCTAAACCTTTATTAGCAGGTAACTATCCATCCGTTTAAGAATCATATATTATTATTTTAACTATGGAGGAAAATGAATGAATCAAGTTCCAAAAGAAATGATATTAACAGCACAGCAACAACAGCAAAAGCATAGGAGAATAACGGCGGCAAAGCTTATTAAACAAGTTTTATTCATTATTCTTGGCTCTATTTTAATGGGCGTTGGGCTTGAAGAATTTCTTGTTCCTAACAAAGTATTAGATGGAGGGATCGTTGGAATTTCCATTATTCTTTCCCATTTAACTGGCATGAGTCTTGGTATTTTTATCTTCTTATTAAACATTCCATTCCTTTATATCGGCTATAAACAAATTGGAAAAACGTTTGCGCTATCTACTCTATTAGGAATTACTGTTTTATCTGTTACTACTTCCCTTTTACATAATGTTCCTGTCATAACAGATGATCTGCTTTTAGCTACAGTTTTTGGAGGGATCACTCTTGGAGTAGGTGTTGGGATTGTCATTCGTTATGGTGGATCATTAGATGGAACAGAAATCATGTCTATTCTTCTTAACAAAAGAATGCCTTTCTCGGTTGGAGAAATCATCATGTTTTTTAATATTTTTATTTTCGGAACGGCAGGTTTTGTATTTGGTTTTGACCGTGCGATGTATTCTCTAATGGCTTATTTTATTGCCTATAAGACGATTGACATTGTTATAACTGGCCTTAATGAGTCAAAGTCTGCATGGATTATTAGCGAAAAGCATGAAATCATCGGAGATGCAATACTTGCAAGGCTTGGGAGAGGTGTAACCTATTTAAAAGGAGAGGGAGCGTATACAGGGGATGATAAAAAAGTTATATTCTGTGTCATTACGCGCCTTGAGGAAGCAAAATTAAAATCCATTGTTGAAGAATTAGACGGTTCAGCCTTTTTAGCTGTAGCTAACATATCAGAAGTTCGCGGAGGAAGATTCAAAAAAATGAGCATTCATTAGAAATGCGGAGGCGCCTTGTTCATCGACGTACAAACTGGAGGGACTTCGACTGAGATAAGGCGAACCTTCCATCAGGGTGTTTTTTCCCTGATGGTTAGCCTGAGCCGATCAGGTTTTTATGGGCAGTTTTTTATCCACTGTAGTACATTTTTTCAGGTTATATCTTACTGCCCGTTAAAACGTGATAAAGGATACACGATAAGCGATAGCGAATCGATGTTGACTTATCGTAGGGAGAAGGCCTGAAGTTTGATAGGCGATAGGCGCTGGAGCTGGACAACTAGAAATGCGGCCGATTAAAGACGCCACGTCCTGTACGTCGGAAGGCACCTGCATGTTGGCGATATGAAATAGGTAAAAAGGAGCGAGCAATTTTAATGCACGCTCCTTTTTACTGTAATCTCTATAAATACTTTCTATGAAGATTTTTCCCATCATGCGTAAATAGAATTCTTTTATCCTCCACTACTGTCTCTAAATGAACACCTCTTCCCCAAAGCTGGTGAACATATGGAAGCACTTTTTCTAAATACTTTATATCAAGCTCAATCCCTTCATACCAATGCTTTAAGTAAATTTCTCCATTTTTCATATAATCTCCATCATTCACGGTAATATATGGGAACCCTCCGTTGACTCTCATATTGACTAATTGATCGCGTACTTTTACCCAAGATTTATCAACAATTTTATAGTCCTTCCCCTGCTTTTGGAACAAATACATATCCTCTCTCATAATCAGCTCTTTTGTTAAATAATTTCTCATGAAGGAAATATCTGATTCAATTTCACGAACCTCAAACATCTTTTCTCTACCTGAACCATGCTTTACTCCTCTACGCTTCATTTCGTCGGTTGGATCATTGTAGCGTTCTTCAATATCCTCAAATATTTTCAAACCCAAATAATAAGGATTAATCCCCGTTCGAGACGGCTGTACAACCCCTGCATTAAGCTTCGCAAATTCTAATGCCTCAGAGCTTGTTAAATCCATTTCTCTTAGAATGCGCTGATGCCAGTAAGATGCCCAGCCTTCATTCATTATTTTCGTTTCTAGCTGCGGCCAAAAATAAAGCATTTCTTCACGCATCATGGTTAAAATATCCCTCTGCCAATCTGCTAATTCGCGACTGTAGCTTTCAATAAATAAAAGTAAGTCCTTTTCCGGCTGTGGAGGAATTTTTTTAGGCTTTCTTTTTCTCTCCGGTTTCGGCTTATTCCGGTCATCCAGATTCCACAAATCATCATATGGTGAAGCTGACACTGGGTCGTCCTCATACTCAACATCCGTTAGGTTCCAAGCAAGCTTCGGCCTCATCAATGAAGGATCAATATGTTCTTCAATAGCTAAGACAGCGTCAAGGAACGTTTCTACTTCATGTTTACCATGTACTATTTCATATTGCCGAATCCGTTCAGCTGTAGCAGCCATACTTTCAACCATTTCTCTTTTTGTATTTTGAAAGCGAACATTATTTTTAAAAAAATCGCAATGTGCTAGTACGTGAGCAACGATCAGTTTATTTTGGATGAGTGAATTAGAATCAAGCAAGAAAGCATAGCAAGGATTTGAATTGATTACAAGCTCATAAATTTTAGAAAGCCCTAAATCATAATGCAGCTTCATTTTATTGAACTGTTTGCCAAAGCTCCAATGTGAAAAACGTGTGGGCATTCCGTATGCGCCAAAAGTATAGATTATATCAGCTGGGCAAATTTCATAACGCATTGGATAAAAATCTAAACCAAAGCCAGAAGCAATTTCAGTGATTTCTTGAATTGCATGATTAAGCTCCTTTTTCTCCTCTTCTCTCATCAGTTCTCCCCCTCTTATTTACTCTTATAGACAATGTATGTAAGAGAAATAAAAAAAATGAATTCCTATCAAGGAGAACTTGCTTGTACAAAATATTGATTTACCTATATTTTTCAATTTTCATCATGATAATTATTCAGGTAAATAATGAAAAAGGCTCTGAATCAGCATGTCCAACATTTAGCGTGAACGTTTTTTTATATTCGTCATAAAATAGAACTAACTCCTTATAAGGAGGAAAAAAAAATGCAAAAAGCAGATTATGATCGTGCTCTGTACTATACACACCAATCAGAGTGGGATAATTTATTAATATTAATGGTAAGAACAAAGGACCATCTGTTATCCAAAAAAATTGAGCATTTCCTCCATGCTTATAATTTTGAAAAAGATTATACTGTCATTGAAAAGCATTTGTATTCTTTACTAAGATACATTGACCATGCAAATGAAATTTCTGATAATGACGTAAATTTTTATCAATTCACTTAAATTGGAACTCGTATAAACGAACGATCAGCTATCAAATGGATAACAAACCCTATTAAAAAAACACACGATTTTTTATAATCGTGTGTTTCCCTTTAGTTTATTACTTTATTTTCAGCTTTGTAATTCAAGTAAAATTGAACATACATTTTTAACTCATCAATCAATTGATCAACTAATTGAGCCGGAGCCGCTTGAATAATCCCTTTCTCTAAATCAAAGGATTGTGGATCAAGTACTAGCTGCTTAGGAATTACATTGGCGTATACGCCTCTTCCAACTGTTCTCATATTATTTAAGGCATTGATCCCACCTTTTCCTCCACCTGCTACAGCAAGAAGCGCGACAGGTTTATGAGTAAATTGGCCACTTCCTAGAAAATCCAATGCATTCTTTAACGCTCCACTCATTGCACTGTGATATTCAGGGGAAGTTAGTATAACACCATCTGCTTCTAATACTTGTTGACGCAATTGTTTAACTGCTTGCAGTTCAGATTGATGTTCCTCGCCATTAAATAACGGAAGATCTCCAGTACTTAAGTCAATGAATTCAAAGCTATATTTATCAGCGATATACTTAGCTGCTACTCCAGTTCTTCCTTTTTTTCTTGGGCTTCCATTAATAACAATTATCTTCATCTATTTTCACTCCTCAAGTTTATTTCCTAATTTCATTATAGGAAAAGCACTAATTTCATCCATCATGCTTTCTTCTGAATATTTTCTACATCTTTTGGATGAATTGTAGCTCGTATTATTATACATTTAGTTTTTAAAAGATAACATTTTTTTGCTCTCCTTTGAGACTGTCATTAATCCACAATCCCCTTTTTCACCGCAAATAAAGCCGCTTGTGTACGATCAGCTACCTCTAGTTTAGATAAAAGATTGGACACATGTGTTTTAACTGTTTTTTCTGTTATAAAAAGATCCGCGGCAATTTCTTTATTGCTTTTTCCTTTAGCAATTTCCTTTAATACCTCTAGTTCACGCTTTGTTAATTCTTTTACAGGATCATGCTCTTTTGTTTGATTTGTTAAATGAGAAAGGAGGTGAGAGGTAGCAATTGGATGAAGCTGATTTTCACCATTCATTAATTGAAAGATCGATTCCACTAATTCATCAGGTTCTATATCCTTTAGTTGATACCCAGAAGCTCCTGCTTCAAGAGCAGGAATTACATGCTCTTGATCAGAAAAACTCGTAAGCATCATGATTTTGATATTAGGATATTTTCCCTTTATTACTCTGGTTGCCTCAATGCCATTCATGACAGGCATCATTAAATCCATTAGGATGATATCCGGTTTGATCGATTCTATTAAAGAAACAGCCTCTTGTCCGTTTTTAGCTTCCCCAATTACATCTATATTTGGTTGTGTTTTCAAAAAAAAAGCTAAACCTCTTCTCACCACATGATGATCATCCGCAATTAAAATACGAATAGCCAACCTTTTCACTCCTTTATAGGAATCATAATTTTTATTGTCGTTCCTTTTTTTGGAACACTTCTAACAGTAAATTCTCCATTTAATGATTCCGTTCTCCCCTTCATGCTTTTAAGTCCAAGTGAAGGGATTTCTTTTTCTTTATCATAATGGAATCCATGTCCATGATCTGTAAAGATGATTGAAATATTTGCTTCTTTCACGATGATTTCAAGCCATGCTTCATTCTTGCCAGAATGTTTTTTACAGTTGCTTAGAGCCTCCTGCCCAATCCTCCAAAGTGCTTCTTCAATACTATTTGGCAAACAGACTACTCCTTTTACCGTTGTGTGAATGGTTAATCCAAGCAGGCTCGCATATTGTTGGAAAGCACTAACTAAACCATTTTCTAAACCTCTCGGCCGTAGCTGCCAAATGAGTGATCGCATTTCGGATAAAGCTTCTTGAGCAATATCTTGTATACATGAGAAGGTTTCTCTTATATTTTCATCTTTCGTCATTTCCTTTCCGCCTCGTGCCGTTAAGCTTAAGGAAAATAATAGTTGATTAACAGAATCATGCAGATCTCTTGCAAGCCTATTCCTTTCTGCAGTTAATACTAGCTCTTGCTCTTTTTGCGTTAAAGTCATCCGCTTTATGGCTGTTCCAACCTGAAATGCAATCGCCTCTAGCAAAGCAAGCTCCTTATCTTGAAAATGTGTTTTTTGAGGAGAGCCTATATTTAATAATCCGAATTTCTCTTTCCCTGCACGCAGAGGTACAGTAGCATGATGCGTCAAACCATTTGTATCTTCTCTTCTCTCTTTTAATGCATCTTCTATCCGTTTGCATTCAATAATATTCGTCGCTTTATCAAGTCTTCCATCATTATAACGATTCAAGCACCAGCATTGACCATCACACATAGGTGCTAGCTGATGATAAGAAAGAGCTGGCGGAAGAGATTTATGAGCCGCTAATACATAGCTTCCATCTTCATTGATTAAATAGATCCAGCCGATATTTAAACCAGTAAGATGGAGCAATTTATTCAATACCTCTGAAAGAACATGATTAATCTCTATCCCTTCATTCAACAATTCAGCAATCTCTTTTAGGATAAGATTTTTTTCCAGCTTTTTCTCTTCTTCCAATCTACTTCCCCCTAGTTAATCTTCTTATTTATTATAACGCTTAATAAACATCCTTCGATAGCAATAAGAATGAATATTTTCTACGACTAAAGGAGTAGATAAGAAAACATAAAAAGAGGATGCCCATTCACCAGCATCCTCAAAAAGATCTTTTTCCCAACTTTTAATACCCTCGATAGTTAATTCTATAAAGATCATGACGGCGATCTTTCAGCTGGCGAACGGTGCCATCTTGTCGCTGCCGTCTCAATGTTTCTAAATCTACATCTCCAATAAGGACCATTTCTATATTTGGATTCGTTTCACCAACAATCCCATCGCGTGCAAATTCAAAATCAGAAGGAGAAAAAATCGCAGACTGTGCATACTGAATGTCCATATTTTCCGTTTGTGGAAGATTCCCTACAGTTCCTGAGATAACCGTATAAATTTGATTCTCTACTGCTCTTGCTTGAGCACAATATCGGACACGTAAATACCCTTGTCGATCCTCCGTACAAAAAGGGGTAAAAATAATTCTTGCCCCTTTATCCGTTGCAATTCGAGCTAGCTCTGGGAACTCAATGTCATAGCAAATTTGTATAGCAATTTTTCCACAATCGGTATCAAAAACCTTCAACTCATTGCCTCGACTGATCCCCCACCATTTACGTTCATTTGGTGTAATATGCAGCTTATATTGCTTTTCAATCGTTCCGTCTCGTCGAAAAAGATACGCAATGTTATAGATTTCATCATCATCTTCTTTTACTAAATGTGATCCGCCAATGATATTGATATTGTACCTTATCGCAAGATTTGTAAACAATTCAATATATTGCTCGGTATATTCTGTTACTTTTCTGATAGCCAAGCTTGGTGATTTTTCATCGATAAATGACATTAGCTGTGTCGTAAAAATTTCCGGAAATACCGCAAAATCTGCTTCAGCATCAGAAGCTACATCAGTAAAGTATTCAACTTGATTGCTGAAATCCTCAAAAGATTCGATTTGTCTCATCATATATTGTACAACGCAAATGCGAACAGGATTACTTGTTTGGTAAAATCGTTTAGTCGTTGGATGGTAATCAACATTATTCCATTCCATCAATGTTGCATATTTATCCGATTGAACATCATCAAGCAAGTAATTTGGGTTGATCCTCATTAATGTAAAGCCGTTTAACAACTGGAAGGAAAGAACTGGATCGTATATTTTATGTAAGGAAACTTCATTTACATATTCTCTAGGTGTCATTTTCTCTGCATACTTATGATAATTTGGGATTCTGCCCCCAATAATAATACTTTTCAAATTCAACTGTCTTACAAGTTCTTTTCTTGCCTCATATAATCGATGGCCAATTTTCATTCTTCTATAATCAGGATGTACCATCACTTCAATCCCATATAAATTATATCCTTCTGGATTATGGTTTTTAATATAACCATTATCACTTATATCAACCCATGAATGACGATCATCATACTCATCGAAATTCAAAATTAAGCTTGAACAAGAAGCAATAATTTCACCTTTATACTCTGCAACGAATTGTCCTTCATTAAAGATATCAAGATGACTTTCAAGCTGTGCCTTTTTCCATGGGTCCATGCCAGGAAAGCATAATTCTTGAAGTTGAATGATTTTTTCAATATCCTCCTTCTTCGTATTGCGGATGATCATTCTCTTCTCAAATTTCGATAAATCTAGCTTGGTCATTTTGTCAGCTCCTATTTTCTCTGTTTCATTGAACGAATTGTAAAAGGAATTAGCTTTATTTTTTCACGATGCTTCGTTTTTAGTCATCGATGAATAAAGAGTTCAATTGTTACTACTTTCCCTTTCTATGTTAAATAAAACACAGTTTTATTAATTTTTCTTCAATATTAAGTAAAGAAAATTGAACAATTTTTATTTTTTCCTTAAGATTAATAATAAAAGAATAATGTTTTGTACTAATATCAAACTACGGGAGTTAAATCATGAGAAAAGACAATAGAGAGCATTTTTTATTTACGGCTTGGGCAGCTTCGGTAATAGCCATGTTTGGAAGCCTTTATTTTTCAGAAATACGTCATTTTGAACCTTGTGAGCTATGTTGGTACCAACGAATTCTTATGTATCCTTTTGTTCTAATATTAGGGATAGCAGTAATCAAAAAGGATTACAAAATAGCCTTATATTCGATGATCCTTTCTTTTATCGGAGGGTGTATTTCTTTATACCATTACTCGCTTCAAAAATTTAGCTTTCTTTCCGAGCATGCACCTGTGTGCGGAAGAATTCCTTGTACAGGTCAATACATAAATTGGTTTGGGTTCATCACGATTCCGTTTTTAGCTTTAAATGGATTTGTCATTATCTTTATTTGTAGTGTTATTATATTGAAGAAATCAAAGGAGAAATTATACCTATGAAAAAAATCATCATTTTTCTTTCTATAATTATTGTACTTTTTGTTGCAGTAGCTGTGTTAACCAAAATGCAAACGGAAGATAAAGTATCTGAAAAAAATCCGTATGGAAAAAAGGAGCTGCATGCTGAAACAGTTGCTCAATTAGATGATCCAAACTATCAAAACATTATTCTTCCCAATGAATTAGAAAAAAAATTAGCTGATCAGGAGGATGCAACTGTTTATTTTTATAGTCCAACATGTATTCATTGTCAAAAAACGACTCCCATCCTTGCCCCTTTAGCAAAGGATTTGGGTGTTAATATGTATAAATTTAATTTATTAGAATTTGAAGATGGCTGGGATCAGTATCAAATTACAGGGACTCCTACACTTATCCAATTCAAGAACGGAAAAGAAACGAATCGCATCTCTGGCTTTAATGAAAAAGAAGTCTTTGATAAATGGTTGAAGGAAAATAGCTTGTAAGAAAAGGGGCGATTAAATACGCCACGCCTCAAGTCTTCACCTACACTAGTACATCCTGTACGTCGCGAGGACTTTATTCAGCACTGATGCCAGTAAAAAATCAGCCTTGCCAGAAATGAGCAAGGCTGATTTTTTAAATTAAGAACTCATTATCTGGTTTTGAAAACACGCTGATAACATTCTCTTCAGGTACGTTCATCTTAGTAAAATGATCAAATTGAATTGGAAAATGAAGCCCATATTCATTTAACATTTGAACATTTTTATAGAAAGTCGCTTTATACTCAAGCAGAGAATGATTACACTCTAAAATTGAGATAATTGTTTGTAAGCATGTGATTACTTGATAAGCTTCCTTTAATGTTCCAAACGATTCTGAAGGAGCCTGTGATACATCGAGTACTTTGGATTGTTTAAAATTCATGATTTCAGCATCTAAAAAATACTTTGGAAAAATAGTAGAATAAAAGTAGTGGATGAGATCATTTATCTTTTTTTCTTGAATTGGAGTTGATGCATAAACTATCTTCACGAAAAACCCACCTTTGTATAGCTTTTTTTAACATATTACACGATAACAATAGAATAGCATATTCGCTCACAAACACACCGTGGTAATTATACCCACAGATTTCGAAGAAGTTACATCCATCACAATCATATATGTCTAATTTGAATCATTATATGACACAATCTAAATGAATATTTAAACATGAATAAAAATAAGATGAGGTGACAAAATGATCACAACAACAAGAGAAGGACATTGGCTAAAAATGAACGTACCACCTAACTGGGCAGGTCATTCTGTCGATTATATCTTACGACAAATATGGAAGGCTCCAAAAAAACACATTCATACATTACGTATGAACAAAGAGGTACTGGTCAATAACGTTCCCGCTAATTGGGTTACGCCATTATTAGAAAAAGATTTACTTAACATCAAAATGTTTTCAGATACACCACAAAATGTAAGAACAGGACATTTTGATATAAATGTGATTTACGAGGATGATCACATGCTCATATTAAATAAGCCTTCTCATATGGATACACATCCAAACGAACCACAACAAATGAATACATTAATCAATGGCGCTACTTATTACTTACAAAAAAAAGGCGAGCGATGTCAATTAAAGCATATCCATCGATTAGATCGAGACACGACAGGTGCTGTCTTATTTGCTAAACATGCTCTGGCAGGGAGTATACTAGATAGAATGCTTGAGGAAAGATTGATTAAAAGAACATACGTTGCACTCGTTCATGGAATCATGAAGAAGGAAAAAGGAACGATCAAGGAGCCAATCGGTCGGGATCGGCATCATGCTACGAGAAGAAGAGTATCTAAAGGGGGACAACAAGCAATTACACATTATGAAGTTGTTCAAAAAGATACGAATCAACAGCTTACATTAGTAAAATGTGAATTAGATACAGGAAGAACTCACCAAATTAGAGTTCACTTTAGTTATATTGGTCACCCTCTTGCAGGTGATCAACTATATGGTGGAAATGCCATATTCTCTAGACAGGCACTTCATGCTGTCAAAATGGAATTTCAGCATCCTTTTACAGAAGAATTAATCACTTGCCACGCTCCATTTTTAGACGAGCCTGCCATTTTTAAAAGGGTTGACTCATATAAGTTTTAAAAAATCCCGAATGATGATCATTCGGGATTTAACTGAATTAATGCTTATTCATTTAGCCCTTTTTTCACCCATTGAGCCACTTGTACTGTTCTTCTTGCTTGATGCTTGACTGCTTCGGAGGCATCCTCAACAATTTTTCCATCTTGACCAACAGTTACAGATGTTCCGTACGGATTTCCTCCACTAGTGAAAGCCGAAGGATCTGTATAGCCAGGTGCAGCGATAATCGCTCCCCAATGCATCATCGTTGTATATAAATGTGTAATCGTTTGTTCTTGGCCTCCATGTGCATTACTAGCTGATGCCATCGCGCTAACAACCTTATTTGCTAGCTTTCCATTAAACCATAATCCACCTGTCGTATCGATAAATTGTTTAAACTGAGCTGGTACATTTCCAAAACGAGTTGGAACGCTAAAAATATATGCGTCTGCCCATTCTAAATCAGTTAATTCAACATTTGGAACATCATTTGTCTCTTCAACATGCTGCTTCCAAGCTGGATTAGAATCGATTGCTGCTTGTGGTGCTAGCTCTGGAATTTTTAAAACCTTTACCTCCGCTCCAATCTCTTTTGCTGCTTCCTCAGCCCATTTTGCAAGTGTGTAGTTTGTACCTGTTGAACTATAGTAAATAATCGCAAGCTTCACGTTTGACATTTCTTTGTCTCCTTTTTCTATTGAAATTTTTTATTTATAACAAAATGATACGTATCAGTTGTTGCTGTGAAAGATTTCTAGATACTAACATTTTGGTATTTCTTCTTACTGCGAATTGAAAAAACAAATTTTATTTCGATGTCAGTTATTTTGAATTCAAGGTATTTAATAAAAAAATACATGTTTCTTTTGGCTATTTACATTAAACAGCATTTATATTTAATTAAGTAATCTTGAATTCAAAGTAATTATAAATCAGAAATCTTTAATCGTCAAACAAAAAATGTAGTAGGAGCCAAAGAGATATCTCAGACTCCATTTACAATTTACCCTACTTAAAATAAAAGCTCGTCTGGATCCTTACCAGTGCGTTCATTTACATTTACAGAATGAATAAGATTCATTTCCTCACTGCTAAGTTCAAAGTCAAAAATATTCGCATTTTCTGCCAATCTAATTGGTGAAACAGATTTTGGTATAATAATTGTATCGTTTTGCAAATGCCATCTTAGGACGACTTGGGCTGGACTTTTCTCATGCTTTTGAGCAATTTCTTTAATAATTGGCACCTCTAATGAGAGACCCCTAGCCAAAGGTGACCAAGCTTCGACTTTTATATCCTGCTCTGCACAAAAAGCTCTTAATTCCGGTTGAGAAAAATGAGGATGTAATTCAACTTGGTTAACAACTGGTTTTTCTATTGAATTTTCTAATAAGGTGTTCAGATGATGAATTTTAAAATTGCTTACACCGATCGCTCTTACTCTTCCATCCTTATAAAGCTTTTCAAATGCACGCCATGTGTCTAGATATTTATCCTTGCCAGGCCAATGAATCAGATAAAGATCCAGATAATCTAGCCCTAGCTTTTCCATGCTTTCATCGAATGCCTTTAAAGTAGATTCATATCCATGATCATCATTCCAAAGTTTTGTTGTCACAAAGATCTCATCTCTTGGTATACCGCTCTCCCGTATACCCTGACCCACGCCCTCTTCGTTTTCATAGAATGCGGCTGTATCAATAGAACGGTAGCCTAATTGAAGGGCTGTTTTAACCGTTTCAACCGCTTGACTCCCCTCTTCTACTTTATAAACACCAAGTCCAAGCTGAGGCATTAAAACACCATTATGTAGTTTTACCGTTTGCTCAATGCTATTGACCAAAATAAATACACCTCCGAAATATAATGTCAATATTATTTTACCATTTGATCGTTTTCTAAAGAAATGAAAAATACTCTTTATTTCCTTACAGGTATTTTCACAAGCAAATTTTTGTAAAGTCTATTTCCGAGAAATGTTAAGACTTTGTAAAGTTTTTGTAAAGATTATTTGTTTTTACTATTAAATTTACAGGCTTTCAGATAAAATATAAAACGTTTGAGTCACTCTTTTGTTAAGATTTAAAAAGGGTGAAGGGTTTTTTGAAAATCATTTGGGGGTTGCATGTATGGTATTTAAAAAGAAGGACAAGTTTGCTATTTTACTAAGCAATATAGCAACAAACTTAAAAGAGGGTGCCAATTATTTCACTGATTATAAGCTAAAAAACGTCAGTGATTTAAAAATATTTTCTGAAACTATGAAAGAATATGAAACAAAAGGCGATGCTTATGTGCACGAGGTAATAAAAGAATTAAACAAAGCATTTATTACGCCTATTGAAAGAGAAGATATCCTTCTTCTTACGATGAGTATGGATGATGTACTAGACGGACTCGAGCACTGTTCGGCTCTTTTAGAAATGTACTCGATCACTTCTGCAGACGATTTTATGCTTAAATTTGTCAAAGCCATTAAAAGCTGTGCAGGTGAAATAGAAAAATCAGTAGAGCTTTTAACAACGAAAAAGCTTCAAGAAATTAGAGAGCATGCCATTAAAATCAAGGATTATGAATCAAAATGTGATGGGATTTTACGTCAATCCATCAAACACTTATTTTCAGTTGAAAAAGACCCGATTCGGATTATTCAATATAAAGAAATCTATGAAAACATGGAAGAAATAGCAGATTACTGCCAAAGTGTTGCCAATGCCTTGGAAACCATCATAATGAAAAATGCATAAGGAGCCTTACATATGGATGAAATGTTAATATTAACCCTATTAATTGTAATTGGTGCCTTAGCTTTTGATTTTATTAATGGATTTCATGACACAGCTAACGCAATCGCAACTGCCGTTTCTACAAAAGCATTGAAGCCTAGACACGCCATTATTTTAGCTGCTGTAATGAATTTTGTAGGTGCAATGACTTTTACAGGGGTTGCTAAAACCATAACAAAAGATATAGTGAATCCTTTTACGTTAGAAAATGGGTCTGTTGTAATTCTTGCTGCACTTATTTCAGCTATTTTTTGGAATTTATTGACTTGGTATTACGGAATTCCAAGTAGTTCTTCACATGCTATTATTGGCTCTATTGCTGGGGCAGCCATTGCCGCAGCAGGCTTTCAAGCCTTGCATTACGAAGGATTTATCAAAATATTACAAGCCTTAATCATTTCTCCTATTATTGCTTTTACAATAGGGTTTATTGTGTACAGCATCTTTAAATTTCTATTTAAAGATCTTAATTTAACAAAAACAAATCGTAATTTTAGATATTTCCAGATTTTTACAGCAGCACTACAAGCCTATACTCACGGCACAAATGATGCTCAAAAGGCTATGGGTATTATTACAATGGCACTAATCGCAAATAACTATTTATCAACAGATGATATCCCTTTTTGGGTTCAGCTTTCATGTGCATTAGCTATGGGCTTAGGAACCTCTGTAGGGGGTTGGAAAATTATTAAAACTGTTGGTGGGAATATTATGAAGATTCGTCCTGTAAATGGAGTAGCTGCTGATTTAACGGGTGGTATGATCATTTTTGGCGCAACTTTCATTCATTTACCTGTTAGTACTACTCATGTCATCTCCTCTTCTATATTAGGCGTAGGAGCTTCTCATCGCTTAAAGGGAGTTAAATGGGGAACAGCACAAAGAATGCTTATTACATGGGTGATCACCTTACCAATCACTGCAACCATCGCAGGCATTGTATATTATTTATTAAATTTTATTTTTTAATTAGAATGAAAAACCCCGCTTTTGCATTTATCTATAGCGGGGTTTTTCATTCCATTCTTATAAAGATAACAAACGATTGGTTACTTTCCTAATTAATGTAGGCAATACGTGAAATGAATATGGCTTATAAACTCTTTCCGTCCATTTATGACCGCCTTTTCCATAGACACCAAAGTTTAAAGCAGGAATATTTAACGATTTCATTTCCTTAAGCGGAATTGGAAATAATTCATTCATAGCAGGAAAATTATTTATCACAGAATGAATGTCGTCTATTGAACCATTAAAGGATAAGAAGCTTCCATCACATAAATACGGAAAATATTTTCTTAATTTAAATGGCTCTCCTAGATTTTCACCTTCCTCGTCTAAAACGGCTTGAATACATGCTTTAATGGATAAATCTCTCTCATCCTCTGTTAACGTGTTAGAAGGCAAAAATGGAGGAGCAAAGAATAAAATGACCTTTGGATTTTTTTCTGGATCTAAATTATGTAAAGCCTCCACAATTTGAAATGCAATCATTCGATCATCAAGTTCACTTCTTAAACAATTCTTTACTATTTTTTCTATCGTGTTTTTAGGATCTATATTTTTTTCTTGAAGATATTGCAAATAGCTTTCTAGTGTGGTTACTCCGACTTTCCAATGGATCTGTCTTTCAGGCAATCCATTCGCTTCTCGATAAGCATCAAAGTTCTCTTTTAATTTATGCTCAACAGACTGGCAAGCCTTTTTAGCAATTTCAGTTAGATCTTCTAACACATTTTTTGGTGTTTTATTGTAAATAAAATAATTAAAATACGTACGACAGCTTACAGGTGTTTGTACATCGTAGCTTTTTTTATCTTCCTTTAAATACAAACAGCTTGGAGGAAGGACTAGATCATCTGGAAGCTTTTCTACAAGCTGAAAATTTTGATTTATTCTTTGATTGAGTTCCCCAGCTATAAGTGTTGGATCAATGCCAAGCAGACTTTCTCCAACATGGGCTTCCCTGCCTGCAATATAAAAACAAGCTAATAATTTTCCAGCACCTCCAGTATAAATATATTTATTTACGTCACCATCATATAAAGGAGAAATAAAATCATTATTGATCGCAGCAACATATTCAAGTGATTTTTTTTCTTTTAAACGAACGAACTCAGATAACGCACCTCTGATACCTACATGCTGATTTTCTTCATCAGGATTAAATAACACTAGTAAATTCCCTTCAAGCTCATCCAAATGATTGGAAAAATAAAGAAGATTAACTAAATGGATCGCAATCCCGCTCTGCATATCAAGAGAGCCTCGACCGAAAAGCCATTCTCCAGACAATGCTTCCCGACGAAGTTCAGCATCTCCATCGTATTGAGAAAAGTAAGTCAGCAGTGCATCTGAGTCATTTGATATATTTTGTAAAGCTCCATAATCCTCCGTTCCTACAGTATCGTAATGGGCATGATAAATGATGGTTTTATTCGTCTGCTTTTTCCCTTTAATAAAAGCAAAAACATTACGCCGCTGCAGTTTATCATTTTCGATTTCTTGAAACCATGCTAACTCTGGATGTGCTTTAAAGTATGGAAAAGAACGGATAATAGAAAGGATAAAATCTGCTTTCTCTCTTTCTCCCTCTGTATGGTTATAGCTTTTCTTTTTGACGAGTGCTTTTGTTAAAAACTCAACTTGTTCACCCATTGATAGCGGTTGAAGCTTCGTGTACATATTCTCCATCCCTTTTCTTATGTTTATTAGCTGTCTGCTTTCAAAAAGGATCCCTCATCCTTTTATGTCTTTTTATATTTCGGCGAAGGTTCGCTGCTCTATTTAGCATATCATGAAGCCTTCCCAATATGAATCCGTTCATTGAAACAAAAACAGATTCATCCATAATCTGTTAAAATACTTCCCCTAAGGATTATTTTAGTCTAATTTATCCTTTATCTCATATCTTTTATTAGAAGAGGACAAGTAAGGATGATGCGCTATGTTTGAAAAACTTGCTGCTACAATTATAGGAAGCTTTCTAATGGGTATCGGAATAAACGGCTTTCTAATCCCTCATCACTTACTAGACGGTGGAATCATAGGATTAGGTCTAATCTTGCACTATTATTTTCAACTACCTACAGGACTTTGTATGGTCTTATTAAGTACACCTCTTTTTATCCTTGCTTGGTTTTACGAGAAGAGCTATTTTTTTTATAGTTTACATGGATTATTAATCTCTTCTTTTCTTATAGATATGGTTTCTTTTATCCAAGACCAGCTATTACTCTCCGTATTACCTAGCTCCATGATCGGTGGAATGCTTGTAGGCATTGGAATTGGCGTCATGCTTCGATACGAAACAAGCACAGGAGGAACTGATTTGTTGGCCCAGCTGCTAACAAAACGAATTCATATTCATGTTGGAATCATTATTTTTTTCATTGACGCTCTTATTATTTTCAGCGGACTAGATGTAATTGGTTTCGATAAATTTCTTTACTCCTTTATCACGATCTTTTGCGGGGCCATTATGACTTCGTTAACAGTTACAAGAAAAAAGTAAATGCATCATTTTTGTAAAGAATTCGTTCTTTTTTTGTCATTTTGGTAAATATGACTTTTTTAATGACTTAGGTCACTTATTGTTTTACTAAAATTAAATTAGAATTCTCTTTGTAGGATATTTCTGTATAAATACACACAGGAAAAATAGTCAATATCTAAACTGATTGAATGAATCATAGAAGGATTGATTATTTTTCACACGAAAGGAGAATTCTTTTATGTCTTGGCTTACAAAATGGTCCTTTACTAATAAGGCCGCCATTTCAATCATGACCCTGCTTATTTTAATTTTAGGGGTTGTGAGTTATTTCACCCTTCCAATGGAATTTTTGCCAACTGCCGATCAGCCACAGGTAAACGTTGTTGTAATGGGACAGGGAACTGATTCAAACACAATGGAGAAACAAGTTACTACTCCTATTGAAGAAGCGGTAGCTGGAGTAAAAGGGAAAAAGAATATTTTTTCTACAACTGGTGATGGCTACACGAACATAACGATTAGTTTTGATTCAAAAACAGATATGAAGGAAGCAAAAACAGAAGTACAGGATGCCTTATCTACCGTTCAACTTCCACAAAATGTTTCAAAACCAAATATTGTACAGTTAAATACTTCAATGATTCCGATTGCCGATATCTCAATCAACTTTGATGAAGGACTTACTCAAGAAAACATTGAACTAGCAGAAAAGAAGCTTATTCCAAAATTTAAGGATATAGAAGGAATTGCTAGTGTTCAAACGTATGGAGCAGCAAATTCTTATGTATCCATTACGGCTAATAATCAACAAATGGCTGAAAAGAAAGTATCCCTTCAAGATGTAATGGGTGTACTACAAGGGAAAAATTCCTCTGTCTCTATTGGAGAAAAAGTCATTGATGATAAAACAAGCAATATTAATGTTACTGGGGTAGTCGATAGCTTAGATAAAGTAAAAGCATTGAATGTTGCTCCAAATGTAACACTTAATGATATTGCGAAGGTTGAAATGAAAAAACCAGAAGAATCCATGACCCATATAAATGGAAAAGATGCACTTCTTCTTGTCGTTACAAAGGATAGTCAATCCAACGCTGTTACGATCTCGGATGAAGTAAAAGAACTTTCAAAACAAATCAACAAAGATTATGATAACGTCGATGCTGCTGTTTTCTTTTCAACAGCTGATAGTGTTGAACATTCTGTTGAGTCAATGATGAGAGAAGTATTACTCGGAGCATTTTTCGCTACTGTCGTCATTATGCTTTTTCTTCGCAGTATTCGCTCTACCATTATCACAATCGTTTCGATTCCGTTATCTTTATGCTTTACGCTTTTCTTATTATCAAGATCAGGTGTTACGTTAAATATTTTAACACTTGGCGGTGTAGCAGTTGCCGTCGGTCGATTAGTGGATGATAGCATTGTTGTCATTGAAAATATATATCGTAAAATGCAAAAAGAGAAATTTTCTATTCAATTAATTATGGAAGCAACAAAAGAAGTCGGTCCTGCAATTACTGCTTCGACTTTAACAACAGTTGCTGTATTTTTACCAATTGGATTAGTAAATGGCGGACTACAGGATTTCATGCTGCCATTTGCCTTAACCGTTACCTATTCATTACTATCTTCCTTGGTAGTAGCTTTAACAGTTGTTCCATTAATGAGTTCTGGTTTATTAAAGAAAACAAAGCTGCCGGAGCATAAGCCTTCTGTTCGCTTTGCTAAATTTGTAACATGGTCTTTAAACCATAAATGGATTGTTTTATTATTTTCATTACTGTTATTCATTGGTTCTATCGGTGCTTATTTTGCAATGCCAAAAGCAGCAGTAGATAATTCTTCTTCTGATTTTGTCCAAACAACTTTAAGCTATCCAAACGAAACACCAATCGACAAAGTAAAAGAAAATACCCTTAAGCTAGAAAATTATCTACTTGATCAAAAAGAAGTAAAATATTTATACACTCAAATGGGAAATACATCTGAAGGTGCTAAATGGGGTAATATCGGGTCCCCTACCTCCACATCCTTTATGATGGTTTTAAAAGATAAAAAAGATATGAATGCTGTTATCAATCGAATTGAAAAACAAAAAGAGGATTATTCAGGTGCTGATTTCAGCGTTCAAGCATCCTCGCTATTTGGTGCAGCTGCAACATCTATTACTATTGATATCATTGGAAATGATTTAACAGAACTTGAAAATACAGCTGATGAAGTTAAATCAAAAATTAATAACATTGATGGGGTTGAAAAAGTATTTACAAATCAGGATGAAAAGAAAACCGTTTACTCTTTAACAGTAGACCCATCTAAAGCGAATACACAGCAAGTCGCACAACAGCTTGGAGCTATGTTAAATAAAACTCCTATTGGAACAGTTGATATTGAAAACAAACAAACAGGTGTTTGGCTAGAAGCATTGCTCAACCCAACTTCTCCAAATGAGTTGAAAAATATTCCGATTATGACTCAATCTGGAATGACACCTGTGTCAAATATTGCTTCTCTTGTGAATGATGAAAAACCGACGAATCAATTCCATAAGGATGGAGATCCTTACATTCGCGTGACTGCAGAGGTTAATCCGAAAGAACTATCTACCATTGATAAAGAAATTAAACTTAAGATTTTTGGAGATCAAAAAAATAAAGGAATTAAGATCGCAGACGGAGTGAATGTTGTTATTGGCGGTGCAAGTGCACAGCAAGGGGATGATTTCTCCGATCTATTTATCACTATGTTCGTTTCAATTGGAATCGTATTTTTAATCATGGTTATTACCTTCAAATCCATTAGAACACCATTAACCATCATGTTTTCGCTTCCACTTGCTGCAATTGGTGCGATCCTTGGTCTATTAATCAGCCGTATTCCAGTTGATACGACAGCTTTGTTAGGTGCATTAATGTTAATCGGTATTGTCGTGACAAATGCTATTGTATTGTTAGACAGAGTAAAACAAAATGAACGTACAATGATTATGAGAGACGCAATTGTAGAAGCATCAACTACGAGAATGCGCCCAATTATCATGACAGCAGTTGCTACTGTATCTGCCATGCTTCCACTTTTATTCAAAAAAGCTGAAACGGGCAGCATGGTATCACAAAGTCTTGCAATTGTTGTTATTGGTGGGTTAAGTGTCGCCACACTATTAACATTAGTAGTCATTCCAGTTTTATACGAATTGCTGCACTTTAAAAAATCAAAAAAACAACGTCTAAATCAACAAAAAGCATCATAAGAAATGCGTAAGCGCCTTGATCAGCCGCGACAGACATAAGACGCAATACGCAGGAAATCCTGATTGACTTGCGTATTGTGGCTTATGATCCGAGCGGCTAGGCGCTGAAGCTAGACACTAGTCTACATTCAAATTATGAAATAGAAAAGCGTGGGATCAATACTCCCACGCTTTTTCATTTAACAGATATTTTTAAAATTAGCTTTTGAACTCTTGCTTTAAAATTTGATATGGTGAAAGGTTTTGTCACATAATCATCTGCTCCAAGACTCAAAGCAAGTGCAACATCTTGTTCTATTTTCTTCCCTGTTAATATGAGGACATGGATATGTTGTGCATTTTTTAACTTCTTAATCTTATGAAGAAGTTCCATTCCATTCATTCCTGGTAAAATTTTATCAAGAATTAATAAATGTTCTCCATATTCCTCAACAAGATTAGATTTAATAAATTCTATCGCATCCTCAAACACTTGTACCTTTAGCTCTACATGATCAAATTCCATTGATTGGATAATTCTCAGAAGCATTCTTCTCATAGCGACATCATCATCAATGATTGAAACATATAGCGGCTTTTTTAACTGCAAAATCTTTAATTTACTTGCTAATTCAACTCTTGATCTCCCATTCCTTTTAGAAAAGTATAACGCCTCATCTGCTTTTTTAATCGCTGATTGAATGGAAATATCCTGATCATTGATCATATAAACACCTGCAGAATAGGTCAATGAAAACGTTTCTGAACTCGCATTAAATTTTCTTTGGGCAAACTGGTCTAATAAACGATCCAAGGTTACCTTTGCTTCGACGTCTGTTAAACGAGAAAAGAGAATAATAAACTCTTCACCACCGTAGCGGAAAACAGTGTCTGTTCCACGGACATTTTCTTTTAAAAATTGAGCAAATCCTAAAAGTACTTTATCTCCAATAATGTGGCCAAATAAATCATTCACTCTTTAAAAGCGATCTAAATCAATAACAGCAATTGTAAAGTAATTATTAGACCTTATCAGGTCGTTCATGTTCCGTTCATAGGCATACTTTAAATACTTTCGATTGTATACCTTCGTTAACTCATCTATAAGAACTGATTGATCAAAATATTTTTTCCGTTCTAAATGACGTTCAACCCGTACCAAAAATTCTTCGATATCAATCGGTTTTTTAATAAAATCATCAACACCCATTTTATATGCCATTATTCTAGTTTGTCGATCACTTAGAACGCTAACCATAATTTTTGGGATAAACTTTTGATTCGTATGCTTTTGAACATCTTCTAGTATCTTAAAGCCTTTTTTTTCTGGTAAATTTAGATCAATAATTAAGCAATCAGGGTGCATATCATAAAATTGTTCGATTGCTTTTTCAGTATCCGTACTAGCAATCACCATCCACCCTTTATTTTCCAGTATCTCCTTTAAAACAATTAACATGGACACATCTTCATCAATCAATTGTATGAGAGGTACATCTTCATTTCTAATGGGGAGCTTTTTAAATTCATCATGATCGAAGAAAAACTCACATTCATGACTAAGCTCTATCAATCCATGTAGAAAGCTTTTTAAATCACTCTTTAACCAGCTGCTATTATTCATGTTCTCTGCATCTTCCATTAATCCAGCTATGGTTTGAAACAATCCTCCCATTTCTAGAATGATTGCTTCATGTTGTATTGATTGAAGAAATTGATATACTTCGGCACCATCAATATGCTCTATTTCTTCTAATTTAAACCATTTAGCAAACTGTTCCTTCATATATTGAAAAAGGAGAGTTTTATCTTTATCGACCTTCACTTTTGTTACACCCCATCAGGTAATGATCTTTATTAAATTAACATTAGCATTAAAAATATAACCCAAATAGGGTGCAAAGCTCTTTCTTCAAATAAATTTACAAGAAATATCAATCCAAATGCTATTTAAATTAATTCCAATATAAAAATTGTATTATTTAGTTAATTTCTATGCAAGATGAATTTACATTGTTTCTAAAAGAAACTTTATTTCCACATCGAAAATCAGATATAATTTTTTCACTGATACAAATAATATTTTCAGCTAATTAGAATTTTAAAAAATGGTTCGTTTGAATAGAGGTGTATGATGGAGAAGAAAGATGATGCCAAAGAGAAGCGAAAACCTTTATTAAAAGACTTTTATCAAAAACAGACATTGGAGCTTGCCATTTCCCTATTAGGATGTTTGTTAGTGAAGGAAACTCCTGAGGGAATAGCAACTGGTTATATAGTTGAAACAGAAGCATACATCGGCCCCTTTGATCAAGCCGCTCATAGCTTTCAAAATAAAAGAACAAAGCGAACTGAAATAATGTTTTATGAGCCTAGTCATGTCTATACATATACTATGCATACCCACTGCCTCGTCAACGTTGTAAGCGGTTTAAAAAATAGTCCAGAAGCGGTGTTAATTCGTGCATTGCAGCCATTTAGCGGCATCGAATTAATGAAAAAACGCAGAAACATGAATGAGATAAAAAATCTTACAAATGGTCCCGGAAAATTAACGAAAGCTCTTAATATTACAATGGAAGATTATGGTCATACCTTTACAAAACCTCCATTGTATATTACCGAAGGCTTCCGTCCACACAGCATTTCATCTGGAAAAAGAATTGGCATCGAAAATTCTGGAGATGCCAAGGATTATCCATGGAGATTTTGGATTACTAATAATGAGTTTGTATCTAGAAAAAGGAACAACGCGCTAAACGTTTTTTCTAATATTTACTCGAGTTAGCTTAATATTCATTGTATGTATCTATTGTTAAATACCCAAAATATCTTTTGTACGGTTTAGTCGTACAAAATGGATAACGGGGGTAAGAGAATGCAACTGACAATGAATAATAACACAAGCAAAACAGCAACAATGACTCCACAAGTTAATCAAGGAGGCCACTCTGTCTTTGATGTTCATGAAGTTCTTTCAGGTATCATTGACACATTGGATCAATATCTATTGTTGCAACAGCACACTAAAGATCCTGAGCTTGTTGATATCATTAATCGTCAGCACCAATTTATCCTTGACCAATATAACATCATGGTTGAATCATTCAAATCTGGGCAGGACCCATCTCGTCCTACTTCAAGCTATAAAATGACACAGAGCAATGAAGTCGTCTATGGATTAAATCCATCACAGCCTAGAAAGCCAATTCAAAATGTATCTGAATTAAATGAACAGGGCATTTCAGGGCATATGCTTGGCTTATTAAAGCAAGGTGCTGGTTCATTAACAATGGCTTCACTTGAATGTACGAACCCAGTTTTACGAAGAATTCTGGCGGATAGCATACCAAATTTTGTAGAAATGGCATATGAAGTTTTCTTGTATCAAAATAAACACCAATACTATCAAGTACCTCAATTAGCTCCACAAGACATGCAACAATTACTAAATGGGTATGCACCTGGGGCAAACAGAACTATGATGAATTAAACATTTTTATCCTTTGTCGTACGGAAGTGTCAGGCTCCTCTTTTTAGGGAGCCTGGCACTTCTTTTTTAACCCTTTCGATCTAGCATCCCCAATTTAAAAGATAATAACGTAAAAATAAAAATAGTTCCAAACCAAATTACTTTAAACACTTTCATATAAATACACCCTTCTTTTTTCCTACTTATATAATAAACGTATATGATTAAAAAATCCCTTCACTTTTATATGAAATATATTATAAAAAAGGTTTATTCTGCTATATAAGTTGTAAATGTGATAATATGGATCAAAAGAGAAGCAAACAGGGTGAAAAAATGAAAAAAATTTCCCAAGAAAATGTGATTGAACAACTATTTAACTATATTCTTTATTTTAGAAGACATCCTTTGAGATTTTCGATTGTCATATCGATTTTGCTCACTCTTGATACGATGGTCGTTTTTTTAACAAATGGATCAAGCCAGGTTTTCACTCATTTATTTTACATACCTATCATTTTAGCTTCCTATGGATATGGCGCTAGTGGAGGGTTTATAACAGGAATAATCGCTGGTTTACTGGTCGGTCCCTTTATGCCTTTTGATGTCGAGAAAGATATTAGCCAATCCTTTTTATCATGGACCTTTCGTTGTATTTTCTTTGCTTTTTTTGGATACATATCAGGAATACTTTTTTACAAACTGCGTACGTTAAAAAAATACTATGAAGAGATAGGAACAAGCATTATCTCGTCACTTGCAAATGCCATTGAAGCTCGTGATCCCTACACATTGGGACATTGTCACAATGTAGAAAAAATGTCCGTTGCTCTCGCCAAGCAGCTGCATATGTCGGAAAAAGAACTATTAGAAATCAAGTGGTCAAGCTTAATCCATGATATAGGAAAAATAGGGATTCCAGAGGAAATACTTAATAAACCTGGTCAACTTACTGATGAAGAGTACTCGATAATAAAACAGCATCCGATCATTGGTGCCGAAATTATTCAACCACTGAAAAATTTGTCCGTTATCGTCCCTGGTGTAAAATATCATCACGAAGCAATGGATGGAACCGGCTATCCAGAAGGCTTAGTCTATGAGCAAATTCCTTTGCAGGCAAGAATCATCGCAATTGCAGACGTATGGGATGCTCTAACATCTGATCGCCCCTATCGAAAAGGACTTAGTCATAAAGAAGCCGCTGCGATCATGCTAAATATGGCTGGAACGAAATTAGACTCTAAACTATTAACTTTATTTATTAAGAAGGTTATTAAAATCGATTTAGAGCAAAAGCAAAAAGCAAAACTAGCAAACTAAAAACCGATTTCATTATTATTAATCAAAAAGATATAAAAACCAACTAGCCACATCATTACTTGCTAGTTGGTTTTAGGTTATCATGCATACATTTTATCTTCTTCTTTTCTAAAAAAGCTTTTCATTGCACTAAAAACATCCGATTTTTGTTTTAATAAATAATAGCGAAATTGCTCGTTTTGAATATTTTTATAAGCTGACATTAGCGTGCTATGGCGATTGTACTGGTTGACTTCTCCATATCCAAACATATTCGATATTTTCATAAGCTGTTCTACGAGCTTAACACAACGTGCATTATCAGAAGTTAAGTTATCGCCGTCTGAAAAATGAAATGGATAAATGTTAAATCGTTCAGGATTATATTTTTCTTCAATTAATTCGAGTGCTTTTCGATAAGCAGATGAACAAATCGTTCCTCCACTTTCACCTTTAGAAAAGAAATCTTCTTCAGAGACAACCTTTGCTTCTGTATGATGAGCAATAAATTCAATATGAACAGTTTCATATTTTGTTCTCAAAAATCGCGTCATCCAGAAGAAAAAGCTTCTTGCCATATATTTTTCCCAAATTCCCATCGAACCGCTTGTATCCATCATAGCTAAAACAACCGCTTTTGACTCTGGTTTTATGATTTCATTCCATGTTTTAAATTTTAAATCCTCTGTATAAATCGGGTGGAAGCTAGGTTTTCCACTGATGGCGTTACGCTTGAAGGCCGTCATCATTGTTCGCTTCTTATCGATATTCCCCATCAAACCCGTCTTACGAATATCATTAAATTCAATGTCCTCAATTAATATTTCGTCTTGCTCTTTTTTCTTTAAATTCGGAAGCTCTAGTTGGCTAAACAGGGCTTCCTGTATTTCCATAAGTGAAACTTCTGCTTCAAAGTAATCTTCGCCTGGCTGGTCTCCTGCTCCTTGACCTTTTCCTACCCCTCTTAATGATTCTGAACCATCACGGGCAACAACATCACCAATTTTACTATCTCCGTCCCCTTGGCCCACATGCTTATTCTTATCGTAATTGTAACGAATTTTATATTCGTCCAGAGAACGAATCGGAATTTTTACCACTTCACGACCATTAGACATCACAATACTTTCTTCCGTAATAAGATCCGGTAAATTATTTCGAATCGCTTCTTGAACCTTTTCCTGATGTCTTTGTTGGTCATCATGCCCTTTTCGATGGAGGGACCAATCTTCTTTTGAAATAACAAATTGATGATTATCCGTATTTTCCATTTCCTACCCCTCCTAAATTTTTGTTTCACACATTTCATCAATGGAACATATACTATTTTGGATGTTTTTTGCGAAAAAATATAACTATTTCTAAAAACCTATTCTTGTAAAACCAGAAGGCATCCTTTATTGTCGGCTATCATAAATCAAAACAGTATGTTTGAAACGTTACAGTTTTTCATCCGTGCGACTGGGTGCAGAGTTTGACGTCAGTTAAGCTTAAAAATGATTTATTTTTTTTATTTAAAAAGATGATGACTACTTTATACTATGCAAGAGATTCAGATAATTTACTAATTATTTCGACAATTGGGCCTTTGTCTATAAAAAACGTACATATTTCATTTCCTTTGCATGATCACACTGACGATTAAAATATTAGAATGGAAGAGGGTGTCCCTAAAGTGATTTACCTCCTCTAAGATATCAATAAAAACGATATACTCTTAGAGGTGCTTGTCACCATGTAAGGGTCACCCTCAGTAGCTATTTCTATCTATATGATGTAGAAACATTCTAACTTGCTAATATTATCTATTTAATAAGCTGCCAACATATCGAAGTAATTCGTTTGCAGAAGCAGAGTTGTATCCATGCTCATCAATTAATCGAGCAACTACTTCATTTACTTTCTTTAATTGCTGTTCATCTGGTGTTTTCGTGGAAGTTGTAATTTTAACCACGTCCTTTAAATCAGCAAAGAGTTTCTTTTGAATGGCTTCACGCAAGCGGTCATGAGAATTGTAATCAAATCTCTTTCCTTTTCTTGCATATGCAGATATTCGAATCAAAATTTCCTCTCTAAACGCTTTCTTTGCATTTTCAGAAATCCCAATTTGCTCTTCAATCGATCTCATTAGCTTTTCATCAGGATTAATCTCTTCACCCGTTAATGGATCATGCAGCTTTGCTTTATTGCAGTAAGCTTCAACATTATCTAAATAATTATCCATTAATGTTTTTGCCGACTCTTCATATGAATACACAAATGCTTTCTGTACTTCTTTTTTAGCTATTTCATCATATTCCTTACGAGCTACTGAAATAAAGTTTAAATACTTTTCCCTTAGTTCATTTGAAATGGACGGGTGCTGGTCTAAACCTTCTTTTAATGAGCGAAGCACATCTAGCGCATTTATGCTCATAATTTCTTTTCGGATGATAGTAGAGGAGATTCGATTAATCACATACCGTGGATCAATTCCACTCATTCCTTCATCTGTATATTCTTTTTTCAATTCATCCACATCAGCAGTGTTATAGCCTTCAACACTTTCCCCATCATAAAGTCTCATTTTTTTCACTAAGTCAATATCGCCTTTTTTCGGTTCCTTTAGCCGTGTTAAAATAGTAAACATGGCAGCTACCTTCAAGGTATGTGGAGCAATATGAACATTGGCCACATCACTTTCACTAATCATCTTCTCATAAATTCTTTCTTCTTCAGAAACCTTGAGATTATATGGAACAGGCATGACAATGATCCGTGAGTGCAGGGCCTCATTCTTTTTATTCGAAATAAAGGAACGGTACTCTGTTTCATTCGTATGGGCTACAATTAATTCGTCTGCAGATATCAAAGCGAAACGACCTGCTTTAAAATTTCCTTCCTGAGTTAAAGAAAGCAAGTGCCAGAGGAATTTCTCATCACACTTTAACATTTCCTGAAATTCCATCATCCCACGATTCGCTTTATTGAGCTCCCCATCAAATCGATAAGCTCTTGGATCTGATTCGGATCCATATTCAGCAATTGTCGAGAAATCAATACTTCCTGTTAAATCAGCAATGTCCTGTGATTTAGGATCAGAAGGGCTAAAGGTTCCTATTCCTGTTCTGCGATCCTCTGAGAAAAAGATTCTCTCAACTAAAACATCCTCAATTCTTCCACCATATTCCTGCTCCAGCCTCATCATATTAAGCGGAGACAAATTTCCTTCTATTCGAATCCCAGACTCTTCGTAAAAATCGCTACGTAAATGATGTGGAATTAAATGAAGAGGATCTTCATGCATAGGGCATCCCTTGATCGCAAATACTGCTCCTTTATCGGATCGTGAATATGTCTCTAAGCCTCTTTTTAACATCGTAACTAACGTTGATTTTCCTCCACTTACTGGGCCCATAAGAAGCAAAATTCTTTTCCTTACATCTAAACGCTTAGCTGACGGATGAAAATATTCTTCAATAAGCCTTTCTAACGGCTCCTCTAATCCAAAAAGCTGATTGCTAAAGAAATTGTATTTCTTTTTCCCTTGAACGACTTCTATCCCTGCATCTTTGATCATACTATATACCCGCGAATGCGCTGATTGAGCAACCCATGGCTTTTCTTTTATAATTTCTAAGTACTCTCCAAACGTCCCTTCCCACTTCAACTTTTCTTCTTCATGTCGGTACATTTCAATTTTTTTTAAAATATTCATAAGGACCTCCCCCTGTCACGTTTTCAGAGACGATTAATATACTCTATGCTTCTTTGGAGGTGAACATGCTTATCGAATATATGTTTAGAGAAAACTTTTTCATATATAAGTGTCAATTCCCTGTGTTATCAAGGTAGAATGGTTTTCTTTATTTCTTTTTCTATTTCTCTTGTCATAATATTTAATATATAATAACAGCAGAAGGTTTACTGATGCATCTATCTATTAAGGGATAAGAAGTATAAATTTTTTAAACTTCGCCGAGTGTCTAGCTTCGACGTACAGGACGTACTAGTGCCGATGTTGCCACAGGATGTGGCGTTTTTAACCGGCCAGCGCCTAGCCGCTCGGAGCATAAGCCACAATCCGAAAGTCACTCAGGATTTCCTGCGGATTGCGTCTTATGTCTGTCGCGGCTGATCAAGGTGCTTACGCTTTTCTTATAAGGGGGATGACAATGTGGGAACGGTAATTATTATCGGAGTCATGATCACTTTCTTAACTGCTATTTTTGTTTCAGGGTATAACGATAAACCATTTTTACTTGGAAAAGATAAACGCAAATAGAAGAAAAGAGCCGCTAATAGCAGCTCTTTTCTTCTATTTAACATTTAACTTATGTTGTTGAATAAATTCCTTCATATACAATCTAGATGATTTTTCAAGCATGCTTGCCATTTGAGATGTCCAAGTATCAGCTCTTTTTCCATTAGTACGTTCATTATAGTAGGCAGAAACAATTTGATTATAGTTTTCAAGCTGACCCTTATACTGTTCAATATCCTGCTCATATTTATTTTCATGATAAATATGCTGAAAAGAGAGCCTCGGTTTTTTATCTGCTGTTTGATCTGGATAGCCAACCGCTAAGCCAAATAATGGAATTACCTTTTCTGGTGTCTTAAGTAGTTTACATACATCAGCTAAATGGTTTCGAATGCCTCCAATATAACAAACGCCAAGAGACATCGATTCTGCTGCCAATGCTGCATTTTGTGCTGCTAGTGCTGTGTCTATAAGTGCGACCATGAACTTTTCTGTGCTTTCAAGGGAAGTTGAAACATTCTTTTGTTCCATCTCACCTATTATGTCAAATCGATGTAAGTCCGCACAAAAAACAAAGAAATGACCGTTCTCTGCTACATATGATTGATTTCCTGCAAGCTCAGCAAGCCTCTGTTTCTTCTCTTTATCCGTTACACCAATAATAGAGTAAGCTTGAATAAAGCTTGAAGTGGAGGCTGCCTGAGCAGAAGCCACAATTGCTTCTATTTGCTCCTGTGTTAATGATTTATCCTCAAATTTTCTTACAGATCGATGATTCAAAATGGTTTCAATAACCGTATTCATATACCCAACCTGCCTTTAATTTTATAATGACTATGTAGGATAGAAGCTTGTCCCCAATCATAAAAGAGCCTTAACTTTTGGCTCCAAAAATGATAATTCTTATGATAAATGAGGATATTCTTGCTGCCTTAATGCTTCATAGACTAAAATGGCCGCTGTATTAGATAAATTTAAAGATCTTACATGATCATTCATCGGAATTCTCAGGCTCCGATCTTTATTTTGTTCAATCACATCTTTTGGAAGCCCAGTTGTTTCTTTGCCAAAAATAAAATAATAATCCTTTGCTTGATCACTATAGTCAAAGGCTGAATGAGGCTTCGTTCCAAATTTAGTTAAATAGAAAAACTCTCCGCCTGCATTTTTTTCAAAAAACTCATCAATGGAGTCGTAATAAACAATTTGAACAAATTCCCAATAATCTAATCCCGCTCTTTTTAGCATTTTATCTTCTGTAGAAAATCCAAGCGGACGGATTAAATGTAAGACCGTATCGGTTGCTGCGCATGTGCGAGCAATATTCCCTGTATTAGCCGGTATTTCTGGCTGATATAGAACAACATGTATTGCCACGACTTTCACCTCTAAAAATATTCTCTCTATATTATTATACCATTCATTATCAATCAAACAATCATGTAGTTTCATTATCAAGAATCGTAAAAAACATATAACGAATATTTGGAGTATAAGCTGTTGAATCTTCATAGGACCAATACCTCAAGCGGCTATTCGTCGTATGAGCATTCACAAGAGGCTCTCCATTTGCATCTTTTCCTGTAACGATGGTCGAATGATCAAATCGGCCATCACCCTGAAAGTCGTAACAAATCACATCACCCAGCTTTAAATCCATTGGCGATTTCACTGTTTTGGCTTGAAGTCCAATTTTTGAATTCATTAAATACCTCTTCAATGAATTCGCCACAGTCCAGCTATAGCTCCATTGATTGCTCCTCATCCACCAACCTGTTCCTTGATTGGGATATCCTCGCATTGGCGCTCCCCCGGCATGTAAGCATTGTGAAATAAAATTCGTACAATCGACATCAAATTTTTTATAAGCTGGATTGTAACTATTCCACCATTTCTCTGCATATTGAACAGCCTTTAATCGATTGTAATAATAGGATTTTCTTTCCTCACTGATCTCCTCAAAATGATTGTCTTCTTCCTCTACTTTTTCATCTACGTCAAAAGGATAAACTTCCTTGTCTTCTATTAATAGATGATCCTTAAACATCCCTTTTCGATATTCAATTTCTTCTTCAATATAAAGAAAATTTTTCTGCTTAATTAAATATTGAAAATGCACATGATACCATACTTCATTTTCAGACGAGATTTGATCAATCCTTCCACAAGCCTTTGCCTTTACGATTTGGCCTGATCGCTTTTGCAATAGCTCATTTTTCTTTATCATTTTATCATTGGCCAATTCTCGTTTACCGCTGTTGGAAACAAGCTGCTGAACTCTTGATTGAAGAAGATTGTGCAGTTGCTTTTTCATAATAAAAGCACTCCTTTCAATATCATTCATATGAAAAGGAGTGCTTGAACAATCAAAAAATAAAGAAATTCCTTCTTATTTTTCTAAAAGGATTTTGATCGCCTTTTCTACTTCCATTCGAGCTTCTTCATCAACCTCATGATCTAAGCTCTTGAATAAAGCATTCTTTGCCTTTTCTCCCCCAATTTTCCCTAATGCCCACGCTGCTGTTCCTCTTAAAACAGGTCTTGGATCATAAAGCATCACTTGAATGAGTTCCTCTACTGCTGTTTCATCCTTAAAATGAGCGAGAGCCATTACTGCATTTCTTTGAATCGGTTTTTTACCACGCCAAGCCCCGGAAACGTGACCGTATTTTTCTTTAAATTCTCGATTACTCATTTGAAGCAGCGGCTTTAATAGGGGCTTTGCAATTTCAGGATCAGGCTCCATCTCAACATGCAAATGAAAATCCTTGCCTTTATTCTTAGGGCAGACCGTCTGACATGTATCACATCCATATAAGCGATTGCCTATTTTCTCACGAAACTCCTCTGCAACAAAGCCTTTTGTTTGAGTGATAAAAGCAATACAGCTTTGAGCATTTAATTGTCCTCCTTGAACAAGTGCTCCTGTTGGGCATGCATCCACACATTTGTTGCACGATCCGCATTGATCTTCGATTGGTTGATCAGGCTCGAATGGAATATTCGTGATCATTTCTCCTAAATAAACATAAGATCCAAATTCCGGGGTAATGATGGCACAATTTTTACCTGACCATCCGATCCCTGCTCTTTCTGCTACCGCACGATCGACTAATTCTCCTGTATCCACCATTGATTTACAGATAGCATCAGGAATTTTTGCCATTAAAAATTGTTCAAGCTTTTGAAGACGATCTTTTAAAACGACGTGATAATCCGTTCCCCAAGACGCTCTGCAAAAAATCCCTCTTCTTGCTCCTTTCTTACTGGCGACCCGCTCCTTCATTTTCGTTGGATAGGCAAGTGCTATAGAAATGATGGACATAGGCTGATCTAGAAGGAGAGAAGGAGTCGTTCGTTTTTCAATATCTTTTTCTTCAAATCCAGATTGATAATTTAATTCCTGTTGTCTTAATAAACGATTTTTCAATTCATCAAAAGGATCTGCCGTTGTAAAACCAATTTTATCAATGCCAATTTGTTTGCTATATTCAATAACCTCTTTTTTTAACTGTGTGACATTCATTTTTATCCTCCCTTCTTTTGAACCAAAAGCGCAAGCGTCTTGATCATCGACGTACAAACCGGAGGGACTTCGACTGAGATAAAGGATACACGATGAGCGATAGCGAATCGATGTTGACTTATCGTAGGGAGAAGGCCTGAAGTTTGATAGTCGATAGGCGCTGGAGCTGGACGGCGATACATAACCTTTAAAATTATTCACGACCAACTAATTTATAATTACCTTCACAACGAGAAATATTTTGACAAGTCTTTCATTTATATTGATACTTAAAATAGTGTTTATATATAGGCAATGTAATACGTTTACCCCAATCATTTTTTGTAAAAGTAGCATCGCTTATTATCATAAACGATTTTTATATAATATAGGAGGTGGAATCGTTGGAAATTCAGCTTTCTCAAGAGCTTTGTTCCTTAATTCCTCATTTTAAAATTGGTGTGATTGTCTATGATCATATCCAAGTGCAAGATTCACCGCAAATGCTACAAGGTAGACTCCAGCTTTTTCAAGAATCGATCTACATTGATTTAGAGGGAAAAAACGTAACGGAGCTAGAGGGCATTAAAGAATGGAGAGAGATGTTTAAACGAACCGGAAAAGATCCTAATCGCTACCGCCATTCAGCAGAGGCACTGTATCGTCGAGTAAAAAAGCAAAATTACCTTCAACCTATCAATAGCGCCATTGATCTAAATAGCTTTTTCTCATTACAGTATCAAATTCCATTAGGGATTTATGATAGGGATAAGCTCTCTAATGAACTAATCATGAGAATTGGAGCAAAAGGTGAAGAGTATGAAGGATTAAATGGACGTAGTAATTCCATACAAAATCTAATTGTGACAGAGGATCGTCAAATCGGTGCTTTTGGAAGTCCATTTGTCGATTCTAATAAAGCACCTGTTAGTATGGAAACGAAAAATGCTGTCCATATTGTTTATTTAAGACCTTCCATAAACGAAGAGGAATCAAAAGAATTGCTTGAATCCATAATGAACATGTTTATTCAAATACATGGCGGCGAGGGTACATATAAACTATTAACATGCTAGGGAAACTTTAAAGTGAGCTGAAGACACTTTACGTGTCTTCAGCTCCATTGTTTTTCCAACCTTAATGTAAAATTCTTTGGAATTAAAAAACGCAATACTTCGTTTTTTTTCAAACGAAATACTGCGTTGATAGCAATATGTATGGAGCGGGTGATGGGAATCGAACCCACGATATCAGCTTGGAAGGCTGAAGTTTTACCATTAAACTACACCCGCGTTATTTTTAGCACGTTTTTTATTATATTCATTCCTACAACAAATTGCAACCCTTTTTCGACATTTTTTATAAGAAAAGCGGAAGCGTCTTGATCATCGACGTACAAACTGGAGGGACTTTGACTGAGATAAAGGAAACACGATAAGCGTTAGCGAATCGATGTTGACTTATCGTAGGGAGAAGTCCTGAAGTTTGATAGTCGATAGACGCTGGCCGATTAAAAGCGCCACGGCCTTATGTCTTCATCGGCACTAGTACATCCTGTACGTCGGAGCTAGACAGTAATCTAACTTCAAATATAAAATTCTGATATGATAAAAAAATCAAACATTTGGAAGAATAAAAAACGCAATACTTCGTTTTTTTAAACGAAACACTGCGTTGATATCAATATGTATGGAGCGGGTGATGGGAATCGAACCCACGATATCAGCTTGGAAGGCTGAAGTTTTACCATTAAACTACACCCGCATTATTTTCAGAACGTTTTTTATTATATTCATTCCTACAACAATTTGCAACCCTTTTTCGACATTTTTTAAAATTTTTTTAATATCTCAGTTCATCATACTTTAAGGCTTTTTAATTACAAGTTTTATCCCTCCATGTAGATCCTTATCGTTTCTTTTTTTATTCTAAAAATCTAATCGTCCCCTTTTAATAGCTCAATCTTCATAAAATCTACACAAAAAAGGCTTTGACTTCATAAGTCATGAAATGTACATTCAAACTATATAATATTCAAATAATCAGATATACAATAAATAAAAATAAGGAAGGTTTTTATGTTAAAAAAGTTGTTTTCTAGTAGTAGATATAAACAATATTCTGTTCAATCATTTCAAAAAGATCTACTATCGGGAATTGTAGTTGGAATCATTGCGATTCCCTTAGGTATGGCATTTGCTATTGCATCCGGAGTTAAACCAGAATATGGTATCTATACGACCATTATTGCAGGGATTCTTATCTCCCTTCTCGGTGGTTCAAAATACCAAATAGGAGGTCCAACAGGGGCTTTTATTCCAATATTATTTGGTATCGTCATGACCTATGGATTTGAAAATTTATTAATTGCAGGTTTTTTGGCAGGGATGATGCTCTGTTTAATGGGGATTTTTAAATTAGGCGCTTTAATAAAATTTATTCCCAGACCGGTAACTATCGGCTTTACAACCGGAATCGCTGTTATTATTTTTGTAGGACAAATTCCTAATTTTTTAGGACTCACAGAGATAAAAAAGCATGAATCCTTTGTTCTTAATTTTCATGAAATAATGATTCATCTTAATAGCTTTAACCTTTACAGTGTTATAACTGCCGGGATCTGCCTGATCACACTTATCTATACACCAAAACTTTTTCCTAAAATACCAGGTCCACTTATTGGTCTTGTTTTTTCAACTTTGGTGGCAACATTTATTTTTCCTAACCAAGTAGATACAATTGGCTCAACATTTGGTGAGATTCCAAATACTCTTCCAGAATTCGAACTGCCTACCCTTTCACTTGAACGAATTCAGCAGCTTATTCGACCGGCATTTGTTATTGCGGTACTAGGAGCGATTGAATCTCTTTTATCTGCTGTTGTAGCAGATGGGATGACAAATAGTAAGCACAACAGCAATCGAGAATTAATTGGTCAAGGGATAGCGAATATGGTCACGCCTTTATTTGGGGGAATTCCTGCCACAGGTGCGATTGCAAGAACCGCAACGAATATAAAAAATGGAGCAGCTTCTCCCTTATCTGGTATTATTCACGGAGTGATTGTTCTTGCAATTTTAATCCTATTTGCACCTTATGCTTCTAAAATTCCGTTGGCAAGCATGGCACCCATCTTAATGGTAGTAGCCTGGAATATGAGTGAGCGCAACGTTTTTTTTCATGTATTAAAAACAAAAACAGGTGATACTTTTGTACTCATTGTGACATTTTTATTAACGGTATTTGTAAATCTAACAGTAGCTGTAGAAGTAGGTCTCATTTTAGCTGTTCTTATATTCACAAAACGAATGAGTGATATAATGGTAACAGCAAAAGCATTGCCTAATCCAGATCATAAACAATCAAAGATTGAAAGCCAATTTGTAACTGCAACTCATGATTGTCCTCAAATAAGCATTTATAATGTAGAGGGACCGTTGTTTTTTGGAGCAGCACAAACTTTTCAACAAAGTATTATGTCAACCATCAACTATAAGCCACAGATTTTGCTATTAAGAATGGGAAAAGTCCCGTTTATGGACATCACAGGAGAAGCATGTTTTTCAAGTATTGTAAAGGATTTCACGAAAAACGGGATGGTCTTAGTAGCTGGCATAAACCCACAACCAAAAAAAGTATTAATGAAAACTGGCTTATATCATTCTATTGGAGAAGAACACTTCTTTAAACATACTGGAGAAGCGATTCAATATGCTTTACAGCATAGAAATGTAGAGAAATGCTTAGGATGTAAACATTTGGCTTTTCATGAGTGTTCCTCATTTACTGTAGATAAAGAGCCAAATGCTAATAAAAGAGCTATCTTAATCACTTAACTCCAAAGAGGGAGGATATCACGTTTTGAATCTTGAAATGCAACAATTTAAAGCAGACTTTTTTAAAGCTCTAGCTCATCCTTTAAGGATAAAAATTCTAGAAATTTTAGCAGAAGGAAATAAGAGTGTAAACGAAATACAGAGCCTTATAGGTAGTGAAGGTTCTGCTGTTTCTCAGCAGCTTACCGTTTTACGTGCAAAAAATATTGTAACTGGAACAAAAGATGGAAACCGTGTCATCTATGCACTAAGAGATCCGATGATCGTAGAATTACTCATTGTGGCAAAACAAATATTTAATAACCATCTAGTTGATACCATAACCATGCTGGATAAAATATCTGAAAGTGATTCCTAAACAGATCGGGACCTAGATCAAATTATAATTTTAATCTAGGTCCCTTTTAATATCTTGAAATTAAACTTATACTGTTTTTCTATCTTGAACAGTAATATTTTCAATAATGGTTATCTTCTCGTATTCAGCTTTGGTAAGGATGCTGCTGTCCCCCTTCATTAAATACGTATAAGCAAATATCGCAATAAATAAACCGAACGTCCATGCATTTTCCCATAGGAAGTGTAAACCTGGAACTACTAACCCAAGTGCTGGTATTGCCACTCCAATGATGAGTGCATAAATACCATTTTTATTAAAACCAGAGGCATAATTGTAACGGCCGTCCAATTCATATAGTTCTTTTAAAGCCATTTGTTTTCTCCGAACGAGCCAATAATCAGCAATAGCAATTCCATCAATTGGTCCAAGTAAAGCACCATATGTTCCAAGCCAGCCAAAAATGTAGTTCCCAAAATTAGACATGATGTACCAAGGCTGAAGCAAAATAGCAAAAATCCCAGTAATAATAGCTCCCATTGCAAACGTTATTTTTCTTGGTGAAAGATTACTAATCGCACGAGCAGGTGCCACAATATTAGCTCCAACATTTATCGTTACAGAAGAAATAACAATAATTAATGTTCCTAAAAAGATAATAAATGGTGGAAATTTGGCAATTAATTGAACAGGATCCCAAATCGCTTCTCCAAAAACAACGATCGTTGCGGACGTAACTACAATTCCAATGAATGAAAAAATACTCATTGTTATAGGAAGAGAAAAGCTTTGAGCAATCATCTGCGATTTTTGGCTTTTTGCATAACGACAAAAATCAGGAATGTTTAATGCAAGAGTAGCCCAGAAAGCAATGACTCCTGTTAATGCTGGGAAAAACACTTTAAAAAACTCACCAGCCGTCTTAAATTTAGAAGGAGTTTCCAAAATCGGTCCCCATCCACCAGACTTTGTATATGCCCAAATAAAAAGGATAATCGCAGCGATCCCTACAACCGGTGCGGCAATGGTACCTAATACTTTAATGGCTTGTGGACCTTTATAAGCAACTCCTACATTTAATAGCCAAAATAAAGCAAAAACAATAGCTGTATGTCCGAATAGATTGCCCCAAGCAGGAAAAGAAGCTGAAAGCAATATATCAATGGCTCCTGCCCCTATCCAAGTATTAATTCCAAACCATCCAGCAGCTACAAAGGCACGTGCCAATGCAGGAATATGAGCACCTTTATCTCCAAACCAGAGTCTTGCAAAAACGGGATAAGGAATTCCAAACTTTGTTCCAGCATGTGCATTCAACAATATAGGAATAAGGACAATCACGTTTCCTAGAAAAATGGTTCCAATCGCTTGCCACCAATTCATTCCTATCGAAATCAATCCACTTGCCATTGTGTAAGCTGGAATACATAAACACATCCCAATCCACAATGTGGCAAAATTAAGTCCAGTCCAAGAATGTTCTTTAAACATTGTCGGTCGTAAGTCATCATTCCATAACTCACTATGACTCAATTGACTGCTAGCTTCCTCTGTCAAAGCAACAATCCCATTTCTTTCAATCTGTGTTTTCAAAAAAAAACCTCCTTTTTTGTCATTTAAACTGTAAGAAGCATAATGAATTTGATGATATCAATCGCTCAAATATAAATGATTCCATATTTTAAACGATCCTAAGTAATGTTGTTATTGATATCCATTCATCTATTGCATAAATGCTTTCGTTGAAAAATATTATATTTTATAAGAAGTGTTTAACCATTGGACATTATGTAAAACAATTTCTCATTTTTTATGTATATTATGTTGAATTTTGCGATACTATGTCAGATTACTTTACACAATTATTATCAAAAAGTAAACAAGGAATAATTACTCAAAAAAATGAGTACGCATTAAAGCATACCCATTTTGCAAGATGATTTAAATTTATGAAAGTTTAATTAATAGCTTAAATACCCTACACAATGTACTATCGAACGTTTACGGCCTTATCTTTTTCTGGGAAATGAGTGTTTGCGACAGCTTCTCCTACTAAATTTTTTCTATTGGAAAAGCTTGGACGATTCCCATGGAAGTCTACTAAAGGGAATACCAGCTCTGCAAACTTGTAAGCTTCCTCTAGATGTGGATAGCCGGAAAAAATAAATGATTCGATCCCTACTTCCTGATATTCCTTTATTCTTTGTGCGACTGATTCAGGACTTCCAACGAGTGCTGTCCCTGCACCTCCTCTAATAAGACCAATACCAGCCCAAAGATTCGGACTAATTTCAAGCTTGCTCTTATCTCCATTATGAAGCTGCATCATTCTTTTTTGGCCAATGGAATCTTGACGGCTTAAAGCTGACTGCGCTTTTGCAATGGTTTCCTCATCTAAATGCCTAATTAATCGGTTAGCTGCTGCCCAAGCTTCTTCTTCTGTTTCTCTTACAATAACATGAAGGCGAATACCAAATTTCATTTTTCTTCCTTCTTTTTCAGCTTTTGCTTTAACAACATCAATTTTTTCTTTTACTTGAGCTGGCGGCTCACCCCATGTTAAATATACATCTGTATGCTTGACGGCAACCTGCTGTCCAGCAGGAGATGATCCTCCAAAATAAAGAGGTGGATGGGGAGCTTGCTCTGATGGAAATAACAAATTACTATCTTTTACTTTAAGATGCTTCCCTTCGAAATTCACGTTTTCACCACTTAATAACGAACGCCATATTGTTAAAAACTCTTCTGTAACCTCGTAGCGTTCGTCATGAGAAACAAATAGTCCGTCACCAGCAAGTTCTACTGGATCCCCTCCCGCGACAACATTTATTAGCAATCTTCCTTCAGAAATTCGGTCGAGAGTAGAAGTCATTCTTGCAGCTACCGTTGGCTGCATTAAACCTGGCCTTACAGCTACTAGAAACTTTAAATATCTCGTTTCGTTTGACAGAGCGGATGCCGTAATCCATGGATCTTCACACGACCTTCCAGTTGGCAGTAAGACACCTGTATACCCTAACCGATCCGCTGCTTGAGCTATTTGTTTTAGATAACTATATTCAGTTGATCTTCCTCCAACAGAAGATCCTAAGTAATGTCCGTCACCATGTGTAGGAATAAACCATAAAATTTCCATATTAAATTAACCCTCTCCGCTTATTTATTTTTTTCGCCTTGATAGCTATCGCGCCATTTTAATAGTTTTCTTTCAAGCACTCTTACAAAAGAATCTGTCAATTTTCCAACAACAGCAAAAATGATAATGCCTACAAAAACGATATCTGTCTGAGAAAATTGTCTAGCATCCATAATCATATAGCCTACACCTGCATCCGATCCCATTAATTCAGCCACAACTAGGCCAAGCCAAGCAATTCCTAAAGATAAACGAACGCCTAGAAGGATATTGGGAAGTGCAGCCGGCAGGATCAGCTTTGTTATTTGCTTTATCGGACTAAACTCTAATATTCTAGCAACATCAAAAAGCTTTGAATCTACCCCTCTTATCCCAAGAAAAGTATTAATATAAATAGGGAAGAAAGCTCCCATAGCAATGAGCAAAACCTTTGAAAGCTCGCCAAATCCAAACCACAAAATGAACAGAGGGGTTACCGCTAAGTGTGGAACGGTCCTGATCATTTGCAAGGTAGGGTCTAAATAATCCTCTGATTTACGAGAAAATCCTACGATTCCTCCAATAATTAAACCTAAACTGCCGCCCAGCAAAAATCCGAGTAAAGCTCGCCACACGCTAATTTTTAGATTTGAGAATAGCTCCCCTGATACAATAAGGTCCTTAAAAGCGATAAGGATGCTTAAAGGGGTTGGTAATACCGTCTTGGATACGAGCTCTAAATAGCCAATAAATTGCCAAATAACGATGACAACAATAGGGAGAATCAGCCCTTTTCCAATACTGCTTAAAGGATGTTTCTTTCTTATTTTTGCCTCTGTCTTATTTTTTCTTATCGTTCCCAAGGTTGGTGAAATAGATCTGGATTGGCTCATTTTTTCATCTCCTTGCAGTTTTATTTTTTTTGAACCTCATTACTCATTTTTTAAAATTCTTCTGTTGACACGAGTTTATTCCTTTTGTGCCTTATCATAATAAGAGTTGTCTACTACTTCTTTCACATCTATTTTTATCTTTATCGCTCCAATCGAATATTGGAAATCAGCTGTTTCTTGTTGAGCCTTTACAATGTCTTCACTAACAGGTAAACTTTGTGCTTCTGTGTTATTAAGCACACTTTCAACATATTTTTATCTAATTTTTTTGCTTTTGCATAAATATCAACGACTTCCTCACGATGCTCTTTTTGAAAATCAACCGCTTTTTGAAATACTTTTAGAAATGTGACTGTTTCTTCTGGATATTGATCAGCAAACTCTTTACGCACTAAGGTGAAGGCTGGTGAATATAAATCATCAAGACTTTCGCCATTTGCTAAGATTTTTGCATCATTTTGAATCGATTCGATCGAGATAAACGGCTCCCAAATAGACCATGCATCAACTGACCCGCTATCAAAAGCAGGCTTCGCTTCATCAGGCTGCAGCTGAATGATTTGCACATCCTCAGGCTTTAATCCCGCCTTATCGATTGCTTTATACAAGAAATCAAATCCGCTGCTCCCTTTTGCAACGGCTACTTTTTTTCCTTTTAAATCTTTAATGCTTTTTATTCCACTATCTTTATTGACTAAAATAGCATTCCCTTTTAATCCATCCTGATAGACATTCAATTCTGTAAATTCAATTCCTGCTGCTTGGGCTGCTATGACGGGAGAATTCCCTACACCGGCAAAATCAATTTTCCCTGCTGAAATTCCTTCAAATTGAGGCGGTCCGCTTTGAAATTCTGTCCATTTTACTTTGATTCCAGCTTTCTTATACTCTTCTTCAAACCAGCCTTTTTCTTTGGCAAGTAATAGCGGAGTCAAGCTCTGCTGAATGGCAATATTAATGACTTTAGGCTTTTCATTGCTGCCTGAAGAAGTCTTCGTGCCGCATCCAGATAAAATGAATATAAGTCCAACGATTAATAATATGAATTTTTTCATGTTTAGCTTCCTCCAATATTCGATCTAAATCCCAGATCCATTTAAAAATTTATGTTCTTCGGTTTTTTCGAATTCTGATAATACTTTTTGTCTTATTTTCTGAAAATCAGCTGAAGTACGAGTTCTAGGGTAAGATAATTCAATCGAAATCAGCTTACTTACTTTCCCAGGACTTGTTTGCATAATAGCTAATCTATTTCCTAAATAGACTGATTCATCAATATCATGTGTAACTAAAATCATTGTGATCTTTTTTTCTTGCCAAATATTTAATAAAACATCTTGAAGGTGTTTTCTTGTAAATGCATCAAGAGCACCAAATGGTTCATCTAAAAGCAATACTTCAGGCTCTCTTAACAGAGCTCGTGCAATGGCTACCCTTTGTGACATACCTCCTGATAATTCCTTTGGATATGCTTTTTCAGCTCCTGTTAATCTCACAACTTCAATTAACTCATCAACTTTTTTTCGAACTTCCTTATCTTTTAGAGAAAGGTCAGCCGCAATATTTTCTTCAACGGTTAACCATGGAAATAACCGATGTTCCTGAAATATGAACCCTTGCTGAATACCAGGATGGAATACCTCCCTCTCATTAACATGAATATTTCCTACATAGCTTGTATCAAGTCCAGCTATGATCTTTAGCAAAGTACTTTTTCCACAACCGCTTGGACCTATAATCGTAAGAAATTCTCCTTCATTAATCGTGAGGTTAACATCTTCGAGAACGATTGACTTGCTATTGTCTTTCGTAAATGACTTTTCTTTAACATCTATAAATACAGCCATTTCCACTCCCCCTTTTTTATAAGAAATGCGCAAGCGCTTGATTAGCCGCGACAGACATAAGACGCAATCCGTAGGAAATCCTGATTGACTTTCGGATTGTGGCTTATGATCCGAGCGGCTAGGCGCTGGCCGATTAAAAACGCCACATCCACATGTCTTCATCGGCACTAGTACGTCCTGTACGTCGAAGCTCTCGTCGAAGTATAAAAATTTATACTTTCTTACCTAGTAAAAAAAGCACTAAACCTTGCATATAAAAACAAGGTTTAGTGCTTTCAGTTGACTGATCAGCATTCATTTATTAAAAATATTTTTTATAATCCATAAGAAATTCTTTCACTTATCTCGAGTTAAGGGCCTTTGGTAAGTCCAATCGGCTTTTCATTATTATTCCTGTAGAAATAATAAAAACATTATAAAACCTACAATTCCTACCTGTCAACTAGAGTTTTGAAAAATAGATAAGTCAAATAAAATGAACCCTTTCCATCTCACCTAGCTAAGGATTCCATACATAAGATTACTTCTTTTTATTTCTGCACTTGCATTCAGATTCAATTTCTGTTACTCTTAATGTGAATTATTTTTGTTCGTTAAAGATTGTTAAGTGATTGAACTTTCTATCTTGAAGTTTTGAGCAAGGATAGTATTACAATTGTGTGTGTAACACACTAGGAGGCAACAACAATGGAACAAGGTAAAGTAAAATGGTTTAACGCAGAAAAAGGTTTTGGCTTCATCGAGCGCGAAGGTGGAGATGATGTATTCGTTCATTTCTCAGCTATTCAAGGCGACGGCTTCAAAACTTTAGAAGAAGGTCAATCTGTAACTTTCGACGTTGAGCAAGGTCAACGTGGCCCTCAAGCTGCAAACGTTCAAAAAGCGTAATTACAGCCAAATGTTAACAGGCTCTTCACGGAGCCTGTTTTTTATTTTATATAAAGAGGATATTATATGCTTGTAGCATGATAATTTCCATCATGCTTCAACCGTTTACGCGAGATAATGGCTTTATTGAATCCCTATATTCATTTGGTGTTAATCCAGTCCACCTTTTAAACACCTTACAAAAATATTTATCATTTTGATACCCTGTAAGATCAGCTATTTCATAAATTTTATAGTGTGAGTTTTGCAAAAGCATCTGTGCTTTTTCCATTCTTACTTTCGTTAAATATTCTGTAATGGTTATCTGGTATTCCTGTTTAAATTTTCGACAAATATATTCTCTGCTTAAAAAAAACTTATCAGCAATCCCTTGGAGCTTTATGTCTTCCTTATAATTTTGCTGTAAATATTCTTCAATTTGCTGAATGCTTGTTTTTTCTTTTCGATATTCCTCATCTGATATTCCATCGTACACTTCTAGATCATCTTCGAATCTTAAAATTTTATTTTCTGCTTGAATCTTCCAATCGATCACTGCTCTTTCTAGTGTTTCATTCAACATTTCTGGATCAATTGGCTTTAATAGGTAATCAAAGCTTCCATATTGAATAGCATTTCTCATATAGTGATAATCATCGTATCCGCTCAGGACAATAATTTTGCTTTGAATAGATGATTCATTTAACCATTTCAAAAGGTTAATCCCATCCATTTTTGGCATTTTCATATCGGTAAAAATAATCTCTGGGCGAGACTCTGTAATGATTTTTATTGCCTCTTCTCCGTTGCTCGCCTCAAAGATTGTGTCAATTCCAAATGAAGTCCATTCTCCTAATAAAAGAAGACCTTCTCGCACATGCTTCTCATCATCAATAATGATTGCTCTCATTTTATCCACTCTCCGTATCGATTGGAAGGATCATCGTAACACTTATTCCCCCAGATTCTAGATCTTCAAGCTGCAAAGTGGCATTTCCATGATAATAAAGTTTAATCCGAACATACACATTCTTTAATCCTATGTTTCCTCTATCTTCTACTTCCTCTTTCAAATAACGATTTACTTCTTCAAGCTTCTCCTTAGACATTCCGGTCCCGTTATCAGCTATGTTAATTATTAGATGCTTCTCTTTTTTATTACATGAAATCTTAATCCTTCCTACTTCGTTTCGATTTTCGAATCCATGTTTGAAGTAATTCTCAAGGAGCGGTTGTATAATCATTTTTGGAACAAAACAATTTGCGATAGAAGGATCCAAATCTATTTCAAATTCAAATTGTTGGCCAAATCTTTGTTTTTGCAACAATAAATAGGCTTTAGAATGATTGATTTCCTTTATTAACGGAACCATTTCTTCATTCATATTCATGCTATATCTCATAATTTTTGATAAATGAGTAACTGACGTATACACTTGTGGAGCATTGCTTTTTAGAGCTTCAGTCCCGATAGATTGAAGAGCGTTATATAAAAAGTGCGGATTAACTTGAGATTGAAGAGCTTTTAATTCATTCGTTTTGTTTTCTAACTTCAGCTTGTATTCACGATTAATTAGTTCATTAATTTTTCCAACCATCTCTTTAAATCTTTGGCCTAACATGCCTATTTCATCATTTCCTAATGTTGTGAACTTTACCTCCATATGTCCTTTTTCAATTTCATCAATATTTTTTAAAAGAATGCGGATAGGGTAAGTAATTTTATTGGAAACATACAATGTAGATAAAATAACTAAAATTAAGCCAATGAGACCAAAGACAATGCTAATTTTCGCTACAATGAATGCGCTTTCGTATAATTGTGAGTAAGACAGCTTTTTTACTAAAATCCATCCTCCTGCTGTAGAAGCTACTTTATCATAAATGATTTTCCCGTTAAAATCATGATCCTTCCAATCAAACGTTCCGTTTTCTAATTTTGATTTTAATACTTTATCCATCCATTTCTCTTTTTTATTATTAGAACTTAAGATTCGATCTCCTTCAGGAGTGAAAATATAAAACGACTCGGTTTTGTTATTATATAAGGTTTTGCTTAATTGAACAATTTTCTCAGGAGACACTTCTAAAGATATATACGCTAGAACATTGTTTGTGGGAAAATCAACTAATGCTCGATGAATAGTGAAAACCTTCTTAGGATTTTTAATATTTATTAATGCTTTATCCTTTTGTTGAAGATGGGTAGGCTCAATGTACATCTTGAAAGGACTATTCTCTACCTTTCTATAAAAATCATCCTCTAGATTATTTCTATTGTTTGAAAAAACAATCGTTGATTCTTTTGAGACAGACACGATCTGACGACTTTTAGAAAAAGAAATATAAACCCTTTCGATATACTCATCGGAATATAAAAGCGTTTGCAAAACATTTCGTACTAAGTTAATGGATTGAAAATCATCGTCTTGTTCACCATTTCGTATATACCGAAAAAATTCCTCATGACTATATAATGAGAGATTGCTTCTATTTAATTCCTTCAAATATTCTTCTATATTCGCTTTTCCTTGAGAAAGCAAATTCCTATTTTCATTAACCAATTGATCAGTTACAGTTCCCTTCGTTTGTATATACGTAACAAATATTGAGATTCCAAAAGGGATAATCGTGATACACAATAAAAGCACGATAAGTTTATTTCTAATACTTGTTCTTGGCAATGAAAGACCTCCATTGACGGATTCTTGCTTTAAGTATATATAATTTATATCATTATTCCTAGAACAATCACCTATTTGACATTATTTGCTATCAAACTTCAAAACAAGAATACCAATAGAAAGCTTGCCGAAAACGGCAGGCATCCTATTGGCAAATATTCCTTTATTTTAAATCATCCCAAGTTTTTTGGAATTTTGTTAATGCTGTTTCATAATCAATCTTTCCTGCAGCGTAGCCTTGTATCGTTGCAGCAAATTCCTTATTAGCTCCATCTGGCCATCTGAACCATGTCCAAGGAATGGTTTTATCCGCTTTCGAATATTCTAAGATTGATTTTCCTAAATCGCCTACTCCAGTTGGTTCAATATTATCAAAGGCTGGGATAAAGGCAAATTCTTCTGTGATGTATTTTTTCCCTGTTTCAGAAGAAACCATCCAGTTTAAGAACGTTTTAGCTTCTTCAAGATGCTTAGAGTCTTTATTTAATACCCAGTTATTTGGAACGCCTATTGGCAAGCGGTCCATACCTTCTTCATCATTGATTGGAATTGGAAGGAATGCCATTTTCATATCAGGGTTTATTTTGTAAATCATATTTTCAGTCCAGTTTCCTTGTTGAAGCATCGCTGCTTTTCCTGAAGCAAATAAAGTTACTTGAGTATTGTAATCTGTTGTAATTGGATTTTTATTTCCGTACTTAATTTCAGTGTCTATAAGATCTTTAAATTGTTCAAATACTTTATTTCCTGCAAACTTTTGTTGCCCATCATTTAGACCTTCAATATAAGCAACCGGATCGCTTTCATGTGCAAATGGAATGTTCATTAAATGCTGACCAATTACCCACCATTCTCCATAGCCTGCAGCAAAAGGCGTAATGCCATTACTTTTTAGTTTTTCCGCAGCATCTTTTAGCTCAGTAAGCGTAGTTGGTGTTTTTGTAATCCCTGCTTTTTCAAATAAGGTTTTGTTGTAAATAAATCCATAGCCTTCAAGATTTAACGGCATGCCATATAGTTTCCCATCAGCGTCTGTCATTGGAACTTTTCCAATTGGCAATACATGCTCTACCCACGGCTCATTTGAAAGATCTGCAAGGTGCTCTTTCCATAAAGCAAGCTCTTTAAATCCACCATTGTTAAAAATATCTGGTTCTTCCCCTGAAGCAAACTTCGCTTTTAATGCTGCACCGTAATCTGCTCCACCACCGACAGTTTCTAATTTTATTTTAATATTTGGATGCTCTTTTTCAAACTCTTTAATCATCTCTTGCAATTGATCAGCAATTTCCACTTTAAATTGAAACATATTTAAGGTTACAACATCATCGTTATTACTTGTCCCAGATGTTCCTTTTGATGAACATCCAGCAACCACTCCAGAAACTAGAATCAATGATAAGCATATAAGTAGTATTTTCTTCAAAATCTGTAACCCCCTAAGTTTGTATTTATTATTTATAAAAATTTTTGTGATAAGAAAAGCATATAGCGAATCACTCAGAAAACCTTGATTTTTAGAATAATTTAACTTATGACTCAAGCCAATGGCGCCTGGCGGATTAAAACACAACGTCCTAACATCCTGAACATTGGAGCTAGACACCAGTCTACCTACAAAAACGATGCTTTCTTATCTATAACAAAAATTTTATAACCAAAATCACTTAATAGAACCTGCGGCAATTCCTTTAATAATATGCTTTTGCAGGAACAAGAAGAAAACGATAACAGGAGCAATTCCCAGTACTAGTGCTGCAAGCCCCATATCCCATTGCTTCGTATATTGAGCAAAGAATGAACTTGTCGCTAGCGGGATCGTTTTTAAACTTGCATCTTGTAATACTAATAATGGCAGTAAATAGTCATTCCATATCCACAATGTATTTAGAATCACAACTGTAACAGTGATCGGTTTTAATAGCGGAAATACAATTCTCCAAAAAACCCCAAATTGACTGCATCCATCGATTTTAGCTGATTCTTCTATTTCAAGTGGAATCGCTTTCATAAATCCGTGATAAAGAAATAATGAAAGAGGAACACCAAATCCAAAATACATGATGATAATGCCAGGGAGACTATTCATGATTCCCAGCGTTCCTCCCATTTTCATTAGAGGAATCATCACTGTTTGAAACGGAATCACCATTGCAGATACAAATAGTATAAAAAGAAATTTACTGAACTTCCCTGGTGTTCGAACCATTTTCCAAGCAGCCATGGAGCTAATAACGACAAGACCAATATTACTGAATACCGTAATAATGAGTGAATTCATAAACGATTTAGGGAAATTAATAACTTCCCAGACTTTTGCATAATTAGCAAATAAGAATTTCTTAGGCCATGCTGCTGCATCAATCAGGATATCAGCAAAATCTTTTACTGAATTAATGAAGACAAAATAGAACGGGACTAGGAAAATCAGTGCTAAGGTTATCCCGATTATTTCTAAAATAAATGTTTTATATGAGTATTTTTTATCCATTAAGCCTCAACCTCCTTCTTCTTCGTCATCATGACTTGAATCGTTGTAAATAACGCAACTACGACGAAAAATAGGATTGACTTAGCTGTTCCAAGTCCATAGCGATTATTTAAAAATGCTTCCTGGTATATATTCATTGCAACGGACTGTGTTGAATTAAATGGACCGCCATTTGTTAAAGAAAGATTTAAATCAAAGATTTTAAATGCCATCGAAATAGTTAAGAAGAAACATATTGTAAAAGCTGGTGTGATTAGTGGGATGATAATATTTTTTAATAAAACCCAATGATTCGCCCCATCAATTCTTGCTGCTTCCAATAATGAAGAGTCGACTCCTTGTAAAGCAGCGACATAAATGACCATCATGTAGCCACTTATTTGCCAAGCGAAAACAATGACAATCCCCCAAAAAGCTGTCTGTGTATCTCCTAGCCATGGAAGCTTAAAGAAGGAGATATCTGTTAAATTCCCAATAGATGCAAATCCTTTTACAAAGATAAATTGCCAAATAAATCCTAGTAATAGTCCACCAATGACATTGGGAATAAAGAAGACTGTTCTTAAAATATTTCTCGTTTTTAAAGCTGCATTTAATAGCAAGGCTAAACTAAATCCAATCACATTACTGATGATTACAGCTGCAAGCATAAATTTCGTTGTAAACAGAAAGGAAGAAAAAAAGGCAGGATCATCCGTAAAAACTTTTACATAATTCTTAAAGCCTACCCATTCTACAACCGAGCTAACCCCATTCCATGAAGTAAAAGAATAATAGATTCCCATGAAAAAAGGGATTAATTGAATAATGAGAAAGAAAAGAAGTGCTGGACCAACAAACGCAGTATACAATAGAAACTTTTTCATTTTTTCTTTTTTAATATAAGTTTTCTTTGTCTTCATTACTGCCTCCGTTTTTTGTATTTCTACAGTTGTATTCAATATAACTCACCACCCACATTGTTGTAAACGCTTTCTTTTATTATAATGGGTGGTCTCAAATATTCATATGTACGATATTGACCAAATAGGTATACAATTTTGACATGATGTAAATTATATTATTTTTTCATATAATAATAGCTCGTACACTACAAATATATAAATACCATTTTCAATCCTTTTTATTCTCAAATTAAAAAGCTTCTATGCGGCAAAGAGCATAGAAGCTTTTTAAATATAACCTTGCTTTGTTTAGCTTAAACGATATACCCTTGCCTCGAATGGTTTAAATGTAATCGTATCTCCGTTTTCCTCAAGGTTTTCTGGATAGTTACTTATAAATAATTCCTTTGTTTTACCCTGTAAATCTTCTGGTAAACGGAAACTAGTCGCCGTTGAGAAGAGGTTAACAATCACAACAATTTTTTCTTCATTTAAAGTTCTTGTGTACGCATAAATATCATCATGCTCTTCTAAAATAAGATCATAACTGCCGTAGATGAGAACATCATGTTCCTTTCTTAACTGAATAAGATTTTTATAATAATGATAGATGGAATGAGCATTCTCCTTCGATTCCTGCACATTAATTTCTTGATAATTTGGATTCATTTTTAACCAAGGTGTTCCTGTCGTAAAGCCGCCATTCGCTTCGGAAGACCACTGCATCGGTGTCCTAGAATTATCCCTTCCATTCTTCCAAATGACTTCCATGATTTCTAAATGAGATTTCCCATTCTCTCGTTCAAACTTATACATATTTTTAATCGCTACATCATTATAGTCATCAATGGATGGGAATTGGACGTTAGTCATGCCTATTTCCTGACCTTGATAAATAAATGGCGTTCCTTGCATAAGGAAATACATCGTCGCAAGAGCTTTTGCTGACTTATCTCGATAGTCTTCATTCCCCCAAGTAGAAACAGAGCGCGGTTGATCGTGATTTTCTAAAAATAAAGCATTCCATCCCATACCATCCAATGCTTTTTGCCATTTTGTTAACGTTTTTTTCAAGGCATGAATATCAATTCCACCATCTACACTTCTTCCCCAAAGAGAAAGATGCTCAAATTGGAAGATCATATTAAACGCACCTTTTTCTTCGCCTACCCACGGTTCTGCTCCATCAGCACTTACCCCATTTGCTTCGCCAACTGTCATAATATCATATTTATCAAAGGTTTCACGCTTGAGCTCCTCAAGAAATACATGGATCCCCTCACGATTCATATGTCCCTGGAATGATGGTACATACTTTAATTTCTTCGGATTTGGCAAGTCCGGGAAGCCTGGAGTTTTTTTAATATGAGAAATGGCATCAACACGGAAACCATCGATTCCTTTATCTAACCACCAGTTAACCATTTCATATAATTCATTTCGAACTTTCGGATTTTCCCAATTTAAATCAGGCTGCTTTCTTGAGAATATATGCATAAAATATTCCTTTGTATGCGGATCATATTCCCAAGCTGAGCCGCTAAAAATGGACTCCCAGTTATTTGGTTCTTTCCCTTTCTTCTTCTTAGCTTTCCTGCCTTTTCTTCCTTTTTTCCAAATATAATAGTCTCTATAAGGACTATCCTTTGAAGATCTTGATTCAATAAACCAAGGATGTTCATCAGAAGAATGATTAATAACAAGATCTAAAATTAGCTTCATTCCACAACGATGAACTTCTTCCAACAATTGGTCAAAATCACTCATCGTTCCAAAATCACTCATAATCCCCTTATAATCACTAATGTCATAACCGTTATCATCATTAGGTGAAGAGAATATAGGACAAATCCAGATCACATCAATACCAAGCTCCTTTATATAGTCCAGCTTGGATATAATCCCTTGTATATCGCCAATACCGTCACCATTCGAATCCATAAAACTACGTGGATAAATTTGATAAGCTACTGCTTCTTTCCACCATATTTTATTCATAAAAAAACCTCCTCTGTCTCTACTAATAAACTAACATAATCCACAAAACTGCGCAATCGTTTGCGCATAAATCGTATAAGGATCCATTTATAAAAAATGAACCCTTATACCTTCTTCATTTTTTCATTCGTAATAAGAAAGATTTTAATTTGCCATCTTAAAATTCCTTTGATGAAAGAGGCAAAAACAATTTTACACCCCGTTTATTAAATGGAAAAATCTTCATATCTGCCATTATATGACTCATATAGCCTGTCACACAAGTAGTAAATACACCGTTCACTTGAAGCGAAGCTTGTAATTCCGAAGCAATCACTCCAAAGAAAAGGATTCCGATAATGGAATGAGTATAGCTTCGATGTGGAAGAAAAGAAGCGATAATAATATATACTCCTAATAGCAATAACCAGTTTTCATGTAGAGATAACCCTCCAACCAAAACTCCTACACCCGTTACCGATAACATCCTCCTTTGAGTAAGAAAAGAAGAGAGGATAATCATTCCAACACCTATACCCATACCAAGCCACTTCTCAGTGCCCACTCCTTGTATGAAGCTATAAATAATCATCAAGCATCCAATAAATTGAGCAATGGATCGAAACACCTTATGAGATAACGTGATTCTATTGGCTAGCTTTCCATTTATATCTATATCTGGTATAAGCCCAGCTACTCCACCAATTCCAACTAATAAAAGAGTCGAAGCTAGATCCGCATGATATGTATTCGCTACTACAAATCCCGCTGCTGCTCCAATCGTACAATGTGCTGTCCCGTTCAAAAAATCCACCTATTTCTATTAAACTATACATTAAACGATCTCTTTCAAGACTTGAATGATGCAAGTTCTTATTTATTATTTTCATAGTATATATGAATATTATATTTACTGCTATGTTTTTTTAAAAGAAGGCTATTTTCGTATAGATTGTTGCTTTTAAACGCGCAGCCTGCATACACTTCGCTTTCCGTGGGCGAGCGTCAAGCCTCCTCGTCGCATACGCTCCTGCGGGGTCTCGCCTTTCTCGCATTCCCACAGGAGTCTACGTGTATACAGGCTGCTCCGAAACGTTTCTCCCAATGTTTTTTATGTCAAAAGCAACAAACTTTGAGAAAACAGCCTAAAAGAAAGAAAAAGAAGCTTTTTTAATTTATGCGAAAAAATCAAAATGCTGGCTTTTAATTTAACATGTTAAAATTGATGCTTATAAATGACGGTATAAAAGGAATCCATCTCCCATTTTGAGAAATAAAATAGCTAGATAAATTGCAGGAATACATTGTTGAATACAGAACATAATGATGAGTGCCTTTTTAATCAATCCTGAAACCGGAAGGAGAAACGAAAATGAGCGGACATAAAGAGAAGGTTCATACAAAAAAGAGAGGGAAATTCGGACTAACGATTCAAGTTCGTTTAGTATCCGACTTAAAAAGATCGCAGGAATACTACCGTGATGTCCTCGGATGTAAGGTAGATAACTGGGGACACGCAGAACGAGACGGAATGATTATTATTCTTCAACAGGCTAACTCCTCTGATGATGTGCGGCCAAACGCATTATCAAAAAAGCGTCCAGATTATCCAACTGATTGGGAAGGTCCTGAGTACGGATGGGACACTTTTATACACGTTAGTTGGGATGACTTGGACACCCTAGTCGAAGAAGTACGTAGAAATGGCGGATATATTGCAATCGAGCCGTTTACTGGAATACATGGAAAATGGGAGTTTAAAAACACATGTATAAAAGACCCAGATGGATATAACATCATTTTGGGTTCAATGCGTGAAATTCAGCAATAACAAAACTGACTCGTTTGCTCATCATTTCTTTTTGATCGATAGTATGTTTTTTTGAATTATTTTGCTCTGTTTCTTCAATAAGACACCAATATTAATAGATAATAAACTTACTGCTAAATTGACCCTCCCAAGCAGTGGGAGGGTCACCCTAAAGCTCATTAGATAGAGTTTTCGTTCACACGTTCTATCTGCCGTGAGTTTTACTATGTCATACAAACCTTTGATTAGCAAAATGAACCTTATCGCTATCGATCCTTACTATTCACCCGATAGATGTACTTATTATGCACACACCAAAAAACTGGATTTTTATAAACCCAGTTTAGTACCTTGAATTTTGTTACCTTACATGCGAAGGACAGGCAAAGAACAACAGCGAAATGAACCACCCGATTTAATAATTTCAGAAAAATCAACTTCGATCACATGGAAACCTGCTTTTCGCAATTGTTCATTCATCCGCACATTTTGAGGAAGGCTAAGCATCTTTCCTGGTTCTAGCGATAACACATTGGGTCCCATTGAAAATTGTTCCTCTCCGTCAACCTCAATTAGCTTATATCTCTTTCTTATTAATGCAAGTGCATCTTCGGAAAATGCATCTTCATAAATAATTGCTGTATTAGATGAAACAATATTAAATACACAATCCAGATGCAGAATCCCTTTTTTCAAAGGAAGAGCGATTACTTTATGCGTATTTAGGCTAGATTTCAATTCATCAACTGCTTCTTGAGAAGTCCTTTCACTTAAACCAACCCACACTGTTTTATCGGAAACAATGACATCTCCACCTTCAATAGGACCTGTTGTAATTTCGCTATATGTGAATCCATGATGATCTAACCAGTTTTTGAATACAGATTCCTCTCCTTTACGTATACTGCTTGCCATATTCCCAATAAATAATGTTTTGCCTAAACAAAAGCCAATATCTCTAGTAAAAACTTGTTCATTATAACGCTTCTCGGGAGCAAGCATATAAACCTCTACTCCATTTTTTTGTAATACTTCAACAAACTTCTCATGCTGATTCATTGCAAGATCCCGATTAATATTATCTAACAAATAACGCTTTTGTGTCTCATTAATGGGTTCTTCGATACGCATATATTTCGGTGAACACACAATCACATGCCTAAGTTGATTATATTCGTTACTGCAGTTTGCACTACTTAGGCTTTCACTTTCTAACATTGCCATCTGTCCACCTCCATAAATTTTTGAATATAAACACTTTTTTGTTACCATCATTTACCTAGATCAAACTCTAGATTAATGTCTAACCCTATTTATGTCATTTTAACAGATCGTTTACTATATAATCCATGAGAAGCATGTTTTCCTCTTCCTATCCGCTCAAAATCATCGTAATCAGCAACTGAAAGTAAGGTGTGTCCGTATCATCGAATCAGAGTATGAAGTTTCATCTTCTATAAGGTACGCAACTACTTCTCTATCTGGAAACTCATTTCAATTGTGTCCGGTATTCGGGTTATAGTTCAGCTATTCTCTTTCCTGATTTGCCTCTGAAATTTTATAGTGATTGTTATCGTTTTTCTTATTCACTTTCAGGACGAATCCGACTTTCTGTAACTTTGTCAAAGAAATGTGCTTTATCTATGTCAAAGATTAAGTCGATTGATTGACCTGCTGAAATATTAAGACGTGAATCAACACTCGCCACAACCTGTTGTTTTTCTAATTGTGTGTACAGCATTGTTTGAGAGCCAATTAATTCTGCTACTTCAATGGCGGCATTCAATTTTGAGCCTTTTATAGGTGCCGCTAACCCTGATTTTTCATAAATATCTTCTGGACGAATACCTAATACAACCTCTTTATCTGCATAACCTTTTGCTCTCAAGTCATTCATTTTATTTTCAGGGATTTCAAACTTTGCAGCTCCAATATGGAACGAACCATTAGAGATTTTACCATGGAAAAAATTCATGGCAGGAGAGCCAATAAATCCAGCTACGAACATATTTTCAGGCTTGTCATATACTTCTTTTGGAGTTCCTACTTGTTGAATGCGACCGTCCTTCATAACAACAAGGCGTGTCGCCATTGTCATCGCTTCTGTTTGATCATGTGTAACGTATATTGTAGTCGTTTGCAGCCGTTGGTGAAGCCTTGATATTTCAGCACGCATTTGAACTCGAAGCTTAGCATCAAGGTTAGATAAAGGTTCATCCATTAAGAACACTTTCGCATCGCGGACAATAGCACGTCCTAATGCAACACGCTGGCGTTGTCCGCCAGAAAGGGCTTTTGGTTTACGTTTTAAATACCCTTCAAGTCCTAGAATATGTGCTGCTTCTTTTACACGACGATCAATTTCTTCTTTCGGTAATTTACGAAGCTTCAAGCCGAATGCCATATTATCATACACACTCATATGCGGGTATAGCGCATAGTTTTGAAAGACCATGGCAATGTCACGGTTTTTCGGGGCAACTTGATTCATTTGCTTTCCATCAATATAAAAATCTCCTTTTGAAATTTCTTCAAGACCAGCAATCATTCGTAAAGTGGTTGATTTTCCACAGCCAGATGGCCCAACAAAAACAATAAACTCTTTATCCTTAATGTGAAGATTAAAATCATCTACTGCAGTGACTTTTTTATCATAAATTTTAAAAATATTCTCTAGACGAAGCTCAGCCATGAAAATTTCCTCCCTTTAACATAGCTTGCAATTTGATAGAATAGTTAAATATTCTTGTTACATTCACAGCTCAACGCTATTTACTGCTTTATTCTTTCGAACCTGTATTGGCTATCCCTTTGACAAAATATCTTTGCAACGGCAACAAAATAATTACCGGAATAATAACGGAAATAATCGCAGCCGCAAACATTTCGTTCCAATAAGTCATAAATTCTGTAACAAAGTCGCTTAAAGCGACTTGTATCACTTTATACTTTTCGGAACGAGTAGCGATAAGAGGCCACATAAATGACTCCCATTGTTGAATGAAAAGCAAAAGACCGGCGCTAACTGTAACAGGTTTACAAATTGGCATGACAATGCTCCAATAAACTCTAAACCATGAAGCACCATCAATACGTGCCGCCTCAAGCAAGCTCTTTGGCAGATCCAAAAAGAACTGGCGATACAGGAAAATAACTAAACCATTCGCAATACCTGGTATGATTAGAGCCTCGTATGAATCGATCCAGCCTAGGTTATTAACGAGACTGTAAAGTGGAATCGCAATAATTTCAAAGGGAATCATAAAAGTCAACAGTACAAGTAAAAACAAAATCGTTTTTCCTCTAAAGTTAAACGTTGCAAAAGCAAAGGCTGCCATTGATCCAACAATAAGTCCGAAAACAACGTTCGCAACAGCAACAAAGAACGTATTGAAAAAAATACGACCGAATCCACGCTCAGTAAATAAATTAACATATGCTTCCAAGGTAAATTCAGTAGGAAAAAATGTTCTCCACGATATTGGCGACATATATTTAAATATATCCTCTAAAGAGCGGAAGGAAGAAAACAGTGCAAACGCCAAAGGAAGCAAAATAATTAGTGCCAGAACGAAATGGATGGTGTATATGAGAAATTTAGATCGTTTATTCTGTCTCATAAATATGATCCTTTCTAATGTTTTGCTCGGAACAGTCTAAACTGCACTGCAACAACAACTAGTGTAATAATAAGCATGATAATTACAATAGCAGATGCTCTGCCAATATCTGAATACAAAAATGCATTATTATAGCTTTCTAGCATTAACACATTTGTGCTTCGCTCCGGTCCACCCTGAGTAAGAATATACATCGGTGAAAATAGTAAAAAGTTAGCAATCGTTATAGATACGACTATAAAAGTTAATGAACGCTTCATCATTGGGACAGTAACATTTCGAAACTGCTGCCAACGATTTGCTCCATCAATCGCCGATGCTTCATAAAGGGATTGAGGAATATCTTGTAATCCCGCAAGCAGAAAAAGAGCCCAATAGCCGACACCTTTCCAAGAAGCTACTGCAATAATCGAACCTAAAGCCTGTGAACTACTTGTTAAAAAAGGCTGCGGTTCTAGTCCAAGCCCAATTAAAATCGAATTGATAACTCCTTGCTCAGGGCTTAGCATGATATTCCACAAAATACATGCTGTTGGCACCGAAACGGCAACTGGAACAAAGTTGATTCCACGAAAAATTCCAATAGCTTTAATTTTCGCGTTCAACAACAGCGCTAACCCAAAAGCTAATGAAAATTGCAATGGATTAATGACCAAATTAAACCACAATGTAGTGATTAATGAGTCCTGAAAAACGGGATCAGCAAATAAAGACGTATAGTTTTGTAAACCGATAAATGATTTTTCTCCCGTTAGAAAAGCATTTGTATAAAAACTCTCCACTAGACCGCTTGCAATCGGATAAAGCTTGAACACTAGCAATCCGATAATGGCGGGAAACAGAAAAAGATACGGAATTAGTTTATTTTCCACCTTCATGAATTGTCCTCATTCCTTTATTGTGTAATTAGAGTTCAGACCCCCTGCCTTAAGCGTAGGAAAGGTGGAATTTTTAAATTAGGTGGAGTAGCCTCTCCACCTAATTCCCCTAATTTATAATTTACTTAATCAAACTTACTTTACAGCACCTTTATATTTTTCTAATTGCTTATCAATAATAACCGCAGCACCTTCTAGAGCTTGTTTTGGATCTGATCCATTTTTAATATCTTCAAATGCCTGATTGATATTGCTTTCCCATTCCAAATATCCTGGTGATTTCGGACGTGGTATAGCAGTTTCACGTGATTCCTTTGCAGCGATACGGATTACTTTGTTCGGGAATTCAGCATATGTTGGATCCTTTTCGATTTCATCTAAAATATCCGTATGAGCTGGTAATGTACCACCTACCGTAAACATAATTTTTGCACCTTCACCATATGTTAAAAACTTAATAAACTCAGCAGCAGCTTCTTTTTTCTCTGAATATTTAGATATACCTACATTCCATGCACCAGTTGGAGTAGCAACTTTTCCACCTTTAAAATAAGGATGTAAGGCAACACCAAAATTAATGCTAGATTCCTTTAATTTAGGTAAGTTATGATTAGCACCAAGGAACATTGCAACCTTACCTGAAGTAAAATAATCGATACTTTCTTCTCGTTTAATTTTCGGACTTACTTTCAATTTATTGAATAAATCAGAATAGAACTCAAATGCTTGAACCGATTTTGGAGAGTCTATATATCCAGCAGATTTCAATCCATCTTTACTTAACTACTTAGCGCCTAAGCTATCAGATAACGCAAGAAGCTGATAAGGACGTCCAATTTGATCAAATGAAAAACCGAATACATCCGTTTGACCATCTCCGTTATTATCATAAGTTAAATTTTGGGCAGTCTTCACAATTTCTTCCCATGTTAAACGCTTATCTTCTGGAAGGAACTCCACACCCTTCTCTTTAAAGATGTCTTTGTTATAATAAAGTACTTGACTAGAATTGTTCATTGGAGCAGACATCAATTTCCCTTTATAGGAAGCCGTATCTATTGCTGACTTGACCCACTTTTCTTTCACTTTAGCCCCTAGCAATTCATCAAGGGGTTCCAAATATCCTTTTAACGTGTAATTCATCGTTAATGGTGAATCGACAAACAACAAATCAACGTCTTTCGATTTTGCTCCCATCTTAATCTCAATCGTTTCCATTAATTGTTTAAAAGGGCTTAATTCCAACTTCACTTTAATAGTAGGATTTTCCTTTTCAAATTCTTCAATAACTTTTTTTAACGGTGCTTCATAGTTGGAATAACTAACAAATGATATTTCAGTAACCTCAGAAGTTGTTTTTTCTTTATTTTCACTAGGTTTTTCCTCTGACTGTGCATTCGGTTTTCCACAGGCAGTTAATGTAGTAGCAATTAAAAGAATAGCCGACAACCATTTTACTTGCTTCAACAATCGTTTCATTATTTTAAATCCTCCCTAATTTTTGTTTTTATGAGAAAACTCTGCGTTTCAATAATTTAAAAAATTTATCATAATCGACTTCTAGAGCTACTTCTACATTTCCGTCCTCGCTCAGTTCGGCAATGGTTTGCCCAGTCATTTCACGATGATCATACTCAACACGTACGTTCATTTTTTTTGTTTCTACTAATGATCGATCTAATAACAAACTGATTGCCAGCGGATCACACATATAAGAAAAATCCCGCTTCATATAATTCATATATTTTTCAATCATTTTCGTTAAAGTTAAAGCTAGAGGTGTTCCACAAGAGGCGAACTTATCGTTTTCTTCTCTTGAAAAGACAAGCTGTCTTGTCACATCTAAACCAATCATGACAATTGGGGCTCCACTGGAAAAGACGACGAAAGCCGCTTCTGGATCGCACTTTACGTTATGTTCATGCGTTTCGATATGGATTCCGTTGCTGCCTAAACGAGTAACACCGCCCATAAGGACAATTTCTTTCACATTTCTAGCAATTTGCGGTTCACGAATTAAAGCTGCAGCAATATTCGTTAACGGACCAATCCCTACCAGTGTAATTTCTCTTGGATGTTCCATAACTGTTTCTACCATGTAATCAACCGCATGCTTCGTTGACAATTCGAAATCTCTCTCCCATTCCCCGACTAGCTCATCTTCAATGCCCGTCCAAAATACTTTCCGGTTGCGCAGCAGCGGAAGCTCAATCCCCGGATAAATTTTAGTAGATTGTCCGCACAATCTATTAATCTTATGTGCGATTGATGCTCGAGTAATGACGTTCCCATAAACAGTCGTTACGCCCTCCAAGATAATTTCTGGAGATTTTAATGCAAGAGAAAGGGCAACGGCATCATCCGCATTTGTTCCGATATCTGTATCTAAAATGATTCTCGACAAAAACGTTCTCCCTCTTTCTAAAGGTTTTCCATTAGGTCATCTAGTCGATAAATCGTTAGTTTGTTTCTGGTGTAGTTCATAATGCCTTGTGAACGCCATTTATTAAATAGTTCTGAAATGGTTTGTCTGCTGCACCCAACAATATTCGACATCTCTTCGTGTGTTAACATCATGTTGACCAACCATTCGCCGGCCGGACCTGGCTTGCCTAACTGTTCCAACAGCCAAGCAAGTCGCGCAGAAGCAGGCTTAGATACAAGCTGTTCTACCGTCGTTTGCTGCTGGATTAGTCTATTGGTCAGAGTATAGAGGATTTCCCTATTAACCTTCGGATCAGATTCAAGCTTTTCTTCCACAATCGACGAAGGTAATACCCAAATTTGGCTGTTATTTAAGCATTGTGCATAGCACGGATGATTTTGCTTGAGAATGATCTCCGCCATACCGAAATAGTCTCCTGTTTTACGTATGAAAAACGTCACATTTTGACCTTTTTGTGTGAGCTGACAAACCTTCAACAAACCATTCTCTATAAAATAAGCTGCCTTTGAAGGCTCACCTTTAGAATAAACAAATGAGTTTTTCTTAAATTCCTGCAAAGTCCCGTACTTTCGAAATAGCTCATATAACAGATTCTCCTTTTGATCTGCCGGCATATCATCATTCTCCTTTGATCGTATTAAATCGATTTTTCTCCCCTGTAAAAACTAGATAATGCCATCATTGGAAAAAGACATTTGGAGTTGAAATCCTAAACACAAACAAAGTATATCCTACACTTTTTGTCGATTCTGTCGGTAAGACGACATTTTACAAAACCTTAACCGTATGTATACAAAGTTAATAAAACTGTATTTACATGGATGAAAAATGTTCAATGTGCCTTTTAATATAAGTACTTTTTTCTCCGATAATGAATTATCAACTTTCTAATAAGAATAACTTTCTTTTTGTTCCTTTCATGCTCAAATTTTTGTAATCTCTTATTAAGAGCAAGCGAAGCAATACTTTTGTCCATTTCATAGAATTAAAACTTTATATTAGTAAAAAAAATAAGCTACGATAGCACGCAGCTTACTTTTCTTACGATATTATTAATATCACATTAAATTTTCGAAGTAGTTATTCTTCTATTTGAAAATGATTTCTAGCGAATTCTAATTCTTCATTCAAGCTCAGAACACCATATGCTTTACCAACTTCTCCATCTTGATACTGCCATAAATAGTTATGATCAACAGCTACAACTTCGAAATTATTCTTTTTCCATCTATCCAGAATCTTTAACAAATCATCTTTATGACTAAAATTACTTTGAATCACAATATCGTAAACTTGATTAATTGTTTCTTGATTCATTGGAACTGCACCTTCTTTTTTCTCAGCTCGAACTTTCTGATGAGTCATTTGATGCATGACATCCATAACAACCTCTTCTGTAGAGTTATTGTCTATTGGTAGATCGTATTGAATTTTTTCGATTATTTTTCGCTTATCATCTATTTCATTCTCTTTTTCTTCAATTTCCCTTTCTTTTTCAATTTGAGCTATTTTAATTTGAGCTTCTCTTTCTTCTTCTTTTTTTATTTCTTCCTTCTTTTCATAATCCTTAGCATTATTTATTACCTTGACTGCACCAAAACCAGCAAGTCCCAAAATACCAACAGATACCAAAGATAATTAAAATCTTTTTTATCATAAAACCCTCCAAGTTGATTCATGCAGTTTCCTTCTATGGTTAGAGTAACCATTTACTATATTAACATAGAGAATAATAGATGTTCTTAAAAGTTTAGTATTTAAATAAATCAACTAATTGGAAAATGACAATAAAGTTATTTAATTTTACAACCCCAAACATTTATAACCCCGTTCTGATTCTAGGACAGGGTTATACTAAAACTATTTACTTTTTTGGATTTAAAATACTTCTCTGTCTTAAAAATATATTAATAAAGTAGATGAAATCTAAGATTTACTACGATCGCGCCCGATCGTAAAGATTGTTATTAAACTAAAGCCCCCGTTGAAGAAGAAGCAAAGCTCAGGAAATAAGAAATAATGCTAATGCGATTATTAAGCCAATATTCATAGCTACATCCTTTGTAAAACTCTTATTGGTATTCATTTTTTCCCTTATAGATATCAACTTTCCAAGTATCACTAATATAAATGGTATGATAACTAAAGCTTTTGAGCGAAACGAATTAACAATAATAATATCTGTCATTAACGGTATAAATAGTAGAAAAATAGTGACAATCAAAGCTAATATATAGAGAGAGAATTTTATGTGATAACTTTTAATTTTGTCTACCTGGTCATATTAAAATATAACAATTCATAACAAAACATATTAAAATGACCAGGACTCACCTCCTTTAGTTATTTTTTTAATACCAGAAAATTTTGTTGAATCTCCAAATTAATTTTAAAGGTTTTATCCCATATCTTTTAAGAATTTTTCCATCGATTGTTGTCATATTAAACTGTTTTCTTTTTGGGTATAAAGCTGTAATGTAGCCAAAATATTTTTCCCCATTTCTTTTGGTATAACAAACGTAATCTCGATGTTTAAAACCGGCTACTTCCTCTGTTTTAGCTTTGCTCTTTCTGCGCATTGGCTTTATGACCCAATCCTTGATTTCGCATTTAAGTTGAGTGACTTCTATATTTGTAATTACGATGGCGTCATTACTATGACTCTTTTCAATGTTCCAATCAATACGCTTATTCGCTGTTTCTCCTCCGGTTGTGAGTGTTAAAGGAGCGACTTGATTTAGTCCTTTTCTTAAAAATGATTTCCCTTGCATCACATGCATAGCGACTCTGAAATCTATCTTTTTTCCACCGATGATGGCATAAAATCGTTCTGCATGTTTCCTTTCTTCACCGTTAATGTTGTCGTGACAGGAACTGCATAAAGTAATGAGATTTTTAATCGAATGAGATCCATTTAAACGTTTGGGTGTAATATGATGAACCTCTAACATACAATCGGTTTTCCCACAGCTTTGACACGTATATTGATCCCGTTTAAGGGTCGCAATCCGTAAATTTTCATCCAAACGGTTCGATTTTTGATATTGCCATCGGTATAGTTTTTTCCCCTCACTAAATGCACGAATATCGATTTGAACATCCTCTAAATAAATGTGATCCATTCGACACCATTGATTTAATTTTTTGATCACACGAAGCGTTGATTCTTTTTTTTGTTTAATACTAGGGGGGATTCTCCCTTTCCTTTTCGATGCCCTGCGATTATCGAATCTTTCTTTTCGATATTTTTTATGCGATCTTCTGTATCTTCGATGCCCTCTCCTCACATCCATCTTGTCTTTCACATCTTGTCTATGCTCGATCGTTCCTTTGAACACTGGTTTATTTTTCGTTGCACAATCTTGTACCAAAGCAATCCCCGTATATTTGGCTCCATCATCAATGCCTAATACAATCGGTGTTTTGTCTATTT
>NZ_VATK01000011.1 GCF_006546985.1 Bacillus sp. 03113 | reverse complement strand
ACGGGGAGCGCCGATGCCTCCGAACAATTCTAGTATCTTAATCACGGGCTCACCCCTTTCTATGAAACTTATTTCATAAACACCAGCCAATGTGTTTTACTTCTACGATTACCAAATAACGGTCTAGCTTTGATTGCTTTAAGAACCTCACTCAACTTCACCTGGTCCTCATTCCACTTAAAAATAAGTGTTCCATTAGATTTAAGTACTCGCATGCACTCGTTAAAACCAGCAGCAATATCATTCTTCCAATCTTGGCCAAGCTTTCCGTATTTCTTGGCCAACCATGAATCTTCCCCTGCCTTTATCAAATGAGGTGGATCAAATACCACTAGGTAAAAGGAGTTATCTTCAAAAGGCATATTTCTGAAATCTGCAATGATATCTGGATTAACCTCTAATGTACGTCCATCGCATAACGTATCTTTCAATTGTCGATTATCCATGTACACCACATCTTCATGCTGCTTGTCGAACCAAAACATTCGACTTCCACAGCATGCATCTAAAATACGTTGCAAGGATTTTCCTCCTTTCTATGAAACTTAATACAAATTCTATTTAATATGCTTTTCCTCCGTGCTTATAGCTTCGTCCTTTATTCTTCTCCATTTTAGATAAAATGGCATTCTCTAAATCTATTTCTCTTGCACCACAAAGGTCGAAAATACGTATGCAAACATCTGCTAATTCCTCGGCAAAGTTTTCACTATCACCTTTTCTGTCAGCTTCTAATGCTTCTGATACTTCGCTGTGGATCAAAGCAAGTAAAGTACCCGTTTCTCTTGGCTCATCATGCCAACCTTTTGATTTTGCAGTTTCATATGCTTTCTTACACAATTGATTTATGTTCATTTTAATCACTCCTAAATTTGCTTACTTGTTCAACTTCCCATCTCTAAATCCTTTTCTATAAGATTCAAAATTTACCAATGACATAACCACGATCCCAATGAAACCACCGAAGATAAAAGTTAATAAGCTCATTTACCCACCCTCTCATTAATCGCTTCAATGATCCTAACCTTTAACACGGGCCCTACACCTTTGACATCTAACGAATTGATTAAATCTGCAAAATCTTTTAAACTCCTGTCGCGCTGTTCTTTTGCCCCAGCCTTATATCCTTTATTCCAATCAACGTTCATCATGTAAATCACCTTAATTTAGGTATTTCGGAACCTCCGAGTGTTTTGCAATCCATTCCGAATCTGCTGGAACACTTTCTAAATTTACTGCACCGAGTCATACAAATGTGAAGCTTGTCTTCTTTTATCATCCAAAATGGGCGATCATCAGCGATTAGGACATTTTGTATTTCTAATCCACTCCAAAGTAATCTAGTAAAATTCTAGTGTTTAATTGCCTTAGATCTACCTGTCTCACCTGCACTTATTCAGTCAATTTTTTGAACCAATCATAATCTTTTGTATCCAAAGCTAAATCTATTAAGTCATTAGATGGAAAAGTGAAATCATGCAACTTAATAAAGTTTTTTTGTTCAGACGGCTGGCCTGTAAATCTAATAGGTTTTCCTACTAGAGTTGAAGTAAATTCGACTGTCACTTTTCCTGTTAACATCGATACTCCAATCACAAAACCACTATTTCCACTAGACCGATTTTGTACCCAATCGTTAACTTTCAGCATCTAATCACCTCGCATCGATTTTCCCCTTACTCAATCGATCCAACATCAATAAATGAACTTCTAGTAACGTTCTTTGAAAGTACTTTGCAATCTCTTTGAGTTTTTTCCCGTTCCTCCACATCAAATCAAACTCTTTAGTCTCTTCAACGTCCCAAATGAAATTGGTTTGTTCTAGTGCGATGTAAATTTTCCTGCGATCAGAATGCATTAGATTTCCTTCAATATGTCCTATTGCCATTTGTTCAGTATTCATTGGTAACAGCTGCCTTTTTCCTAATCTCGTTTTGATAGATTCTCTTTAACTCAGTTAGAGACAGTTCGTATAATTGCCTTTTATCTGGTGTTTTATAATAACCAAGAAAAAGCAATTTTTCTTTCAAATCATCCTTTTCGTGCTCATCTGAAGTACTTTTTGATGCTGTAAGATTCATCTTTTCACCTCGATTACAATGTAAATCCATCAATTGCGCTATCCATTATGTCCTGGTTGATTCCGATATATCGCATAGTCACTGAAGGAGATGAGTGATTAAATATCTCCTGCAGCAACGCAACATCTTTTGTTTTTTGATAAAAGTGGTATCCAAACGTTTTTCTCAACGTATGGGTGCCTATTTCGCTTAATCCAACCTCTTTGGCAGCTTCGTTAAGTATTTTCCAAGCTTGTACCCTTTTGATTGGAGAAGTACCTCGAAGAGACTTAAAAAGGTACTCGTTTTCCTGCATACTTTCGGTATAAGCTAAAATTAAAAATCTAAGGTTTTCGTTGATTTTGAATCTCTTATTTTTTTGAGTCTTTTTCTCTTTGATGATGATATGAGATTTGTCTCTAACGTCCTTTACTTGTAGTCGGAGCAAATCACTTATTCTCAGTCCAGTATTAATCCCTAGTGCGAACAGAAAAGCATTTCGTCGATGCTTTTTCTGTAATTCTGATTTCATAGCAGCGATCAGACATTTATCACGGATAGGCTGGACGGTATTCATCAGAGTAAAAAGTTCTCCTCGATGGTCTTAAACTTTGCACCTTTACCTTTTACAGTTTCAATGACAGATAGCCCATGTTCTGGTGCAACACATTTGGTAACTTTGCCTTGTAACCCATCTAGAACAAGGATGACTACTTTGTCAGATTCTATATTTTGAGCGATTGACTCTTCATGATTGACTACTTGGTTTACCTTTTTCAAAATTAACACCCCATATGTTATAATCTAGGTGTAAATAATTCTTTTTTTGCTGGGATTCTTGTCCCAGCATTTTTTGTCTAATTTTCACGGTATTTTTTTAATAGATCATCCAATTCACTCTGCTTCTTTTGCCATTCTTCTTCTGACATCTGATTTTCTACAGGGTTAGAAGAAGGTGTGTCGTTCTCTTTAAACCACTCAGGAAGCATTTCAGTTCTAGTAGCTTTTGACTTATAACCTTTAGCAGGGCGATCTCGTTGTTTAGCTCGATCTTTTTTAAAGGCCATTAACAAAGCATCAGCTTGCTGCACTGTTTTAATATTCTTAGATGCCCAATTTCTTAAAATTGTGTCAACATAGCTCCATTGAGTTTTTCCGTATTCAGTAGCAATCTCCATTGCTTTTATTACTAACTCGTCAGAAAGGTCCTCGCACCACATCGAAATTTTCTCTGACATATAACTGCCAATTAATCCAAATCCATTTTGTTCGAAAAAATCAAAAGGAGTTATTTTACGCACATGCGCTTCTTCTTCTTCTACTTCTTTTTTAATTTCTGAAGTAATCTCTGAAGTAATCTCTGGTATTGCTCTTTCATCGTGAAAGTTCGAATCGTCATTTTGAAAGTCTGAATTTTCATTTTGAAAACTCGTACTTTCATTTTGAAAGTTCGTATTTTCATTTTGAAAGTTCGATTCGTCATTTTGAAAATTTTCTACAGATAATGTAAATCTATAGCCTTCTAAGAAATAGCCAAGGTTAAATAAATCTTGTTGGATCTTTCTTAAATTCAATCGATACTGAAGAGTTTTATCCCATTTGTATTTTGGATTTCGTCTAGTATCTAACCAACCACAAGAGACTAGTTTGTCTAAATATCTTCGCATGGTTGCTTCTGAATTTGTGATCATACATTCGTCGGCTAATTCATCAGCTTTTTTATAAATCCATCCGTTTTGATATTCTAAATTACTTGAGTCTAAATTTTCAGATTCAAGCCTTTCTTTTTCTTCCTTGATAAAACCATCAAAGTCTGAAATGCGTTCTGACCAATAGATCATTTGGTTTAACACAATAGCTAATTTGAAATCCCCGGTAAGTTCAACTAGTTCTTCTCTTATGACGACTTTTTTTGTTTTTGTTGTCACTAGTTTCCCTCCCTTCTTGGATTTGCTCGCATATTGCATAACAACCTTGAATAGAAATTAATCGAAAGATTCCATATGGTTTTAAATAGTTTCGAACTAATTGCATAAAATGTTCTTCCGATACATTTTTTTGTTTGTCTAAGACTTCTGGTGATATTAGAACTTTGGTAGGTACTTCATTCATGTTCATTGAAAAATTCTCCTATGAATACATATACTCGTTTATCAATATGGTTTGGCAAATTTGCTTTTATATCATTTGCCTCTTCTTTACACATAGAGACGTTTTTAGCATCGATAAGGGCCGTATAAACCGTATTAAAATCTCCATTTTCTTTCACCGCAAAATCAACTTCAAACAACAAATTCAACACCCCTAAGAGCTTATTGCTGCTTGTTTCTCTTTTAATTGCCCAATCTTATTTCGTACACTTTTAGGAGAGCGATTAAGCCTCATCGATAAATGAGCAACTGGAAATCGATTAGCATGGTTTAACAAATATAACTCTTCATCATCGTCCCAATCGCCCGTTTTAATTTCGTCAATTGAATTTGATAATTTTGCATTTGATTCCAATTTTTTAGATAGAGACTGTAATTGTTTTGCAACTGGACATTCATTAAGGCAGAAATTAAATTTCTCATCACCTGTTTTTTTCTGATATTTGCAACTATTACACTCTTGATCCATTAGATTATTAATCTCCAAACGGATTTTTCGCTTTTCTTGCCTATTCAAATTCGCGTCCTCCTTTCATTACCTGCTAATAGCATTCTATTAATACCTTATTTGGTATAATGTTCCTATCTTCAATATAGGAGGTGAGACTATGGTTATAATCAATATGCTTGACGGTGAGAAAATTGAAATTCATTCTGATACAATCTTAGTAGGTATCAACAATGTGCCTAGAACAGATAGGCTAAATGAAAGAATCTTCTACCTTCAGCAAATGTATATAGGAAACAAACAAGGTGATTTTGAAAATGAAGGATCTGCCTTATCAACGACTGATGAAAGACTAGGAATTGGCGGATTCCTGCTTTCTCATGACATGTTTTCAGTTGGTGATGGTGAAGACAAAACCTTGTACCTTACTTCGGCTGTAAAGTCTATTTCAATTGGTTAAAACCCGTAACGGTGTGCTAGTTTATCTGCTAGTACACTGTTTTCTTTTTTTATTTCTAACAAAAGAGTTCTCACTCTTTCTTTAAACTTTTCAAGAGTTTCCATTTCGCTTTTTGGCACTTTGATAACTACACTTTTATTTTCTAGATATTCAACCTCATAGCGACTGAAAGTATTTTTCACTTGACTTTCGATATTTGAAGGAATATCACCAGTAAAAGTTACATATGAGAAATAAACTTCGAGTTCCTTATTATCCATTTCCAAACCCCCTTCCCTCAAGAAATATTTCTAGTCGTGAATCGCCCTGTAATATAGGGTTATTTTTTAACGGAATCTCCTCAATCAGATTTTTAACTCTGTTGATAATTTCTTTAATATCCTGATAATCAAGTTCGTGATTATACTTTTCTTTTAAAGTTTCAATGATCTTTGTAGATGTAGAAAATCTGAATAAGTCACCAATTGATGTCGACTTATTCAAAATATCATTTAAGATTATTGATGATAGTTCTGTAATTAGCTTTCTATTATCAACTTTTAGAAACATATCAGCATGTGGATCTGTTATGAGAACCAAACCATTTTCCATTCTTAATTGATTAAGAGTCTTTCTTCCATGAATTAAATCAAACAAATCTTCATTTGTTGCATTATCCATTTTCAATCATCTCCTTCCCTCAAGAAATTGGCGCGCACCGGAATAGCTAGGAATATTGACAGACTCCTAACTATTACGGCAAGCCCAATTCACTTGCCGTATCACAACGATTGTGATAGTCTAAAATTAATTCTAACGCCTCTCAAAGGCACTCAATCTTAAGCAGTAAGTGTGGCAGCACTTGCTGTTTTTTTATTTGTTTTAGTCTTGTCCACTCTTGGTCCATTTTGATATTGGAAATAAATTCGAATACGCTCCATTTCCATTCCCTGCATACGATAAATTTCTCCTTCGCAATACTTACCAATTTCACAAAAGTATTTTCCGTATTTAGATAGTGATTGAGTGATGTAGACCATTTCCATGCCATCAAGTTCAATCCGTTTATCCATCTTATTGACTTTACCGAAAGCGATGTCGAATAATTGTTTCCCACTTCCAGATAGCCCTTTGCGATAAAATCTCATGGCTGTTTTAATCATTTCACGATGAACGGGAGTTAAATAGATTGCTTGTTTCATAATGTAATCTCCTCGACGTTTAATTTACGCCCATAAAACCGAATCGCAATAGCTTCAAATGCTAATTTTTTGTTGTTATCATCTAAATAATCCATGTCACTTAGGTTCACTTTGTTATTCTCGTTAAAAAGATGAAGGGCAAGGTTTAACATGAATTTTTCAGACTGTGACCACGGAGATGCGTTTCGTTTTAATGCTTGAATTTTTACGATTCCTGATTCGATTTCAAAATATTTAGTGGTAAAAACTGATTTTAATTTCCAATTGTTTTGGAATAGATAAATCAACGATCCCCAATAACGATCTTTTAATAAATGTGCTGGAATTTTAGCCATAATCGATACTCCTTTTATTTATTGAACTTTCGAATTTTCAAAGAACCACGCCATATTTGGAAAATTTCACGCATAGAAAACTTATATTCTTTACAAATACAAGCAACTAAATTAATCATTGATGCGGCAGCATCTAATACTTCAAGCAACGCTTTTTTCATTTCTTCACGTTCGCTTTCTGATCTAGCTAGCGCTGGCTTTGACCACCGTATGGCAGATAAGTGACGTAAAGCTTCTTCCGTTTCTTCTGACACCAGATAATGCATACTGGAAGGATGCTGATCAATATACTCTCCATTAAAAAACGGAATGCTCACATAACCAGTAGTGTTTTCCCAAGATTCAAAATAGAACTGTGGATCATCAACACTTTGGCTAATTTTTGGATAAACATCTTTTGGCATCTTCCTAGTCCCCGTTTCATATTTAGCGACAGATTCACGACTGTAATTGATCTCTATAGATACATCTTCTTGTGTCATTCCTTGGCGTTTTCGAGCTTGAGATAACAACTCGCCATATGACATTTTTCATCCTCCCTCCGATTAGTACCAATTGCTAAATTTCTTTGTGACTATTAAACTATTAAAATTTTTTAAATAAAGGTGAAAAAATTTAGAACTATTCTTTATTAATAAGTAGGTTGTTCTATTAACCATTGAATCAAGAACTCTTCGGCCTGCTTCGCTGGAAACAACCATTTTCGACCAACCCTGAATTTTGGGAAGCGTGGATCGAAAAAGAATTGTTCTTTGACGAAAGGTTCGCTCATACATGTTTGGCGGCATAATTCGTGCATATCCCAAAACACGGTGCGATTTTGTATTTCATCAAGATGTTTTTTCAACTCTTCTTGAAATTGTTTTTCGATACTACGATGATCAACTTGAATATCAATCAATTAGATCGCCTCCTAAGCTAAATTCTTATTGATAAATTTCTTATCACTATTATCAAAAAAAAGATCAGGAAACAATTCTTTCATACTAACGCTAAAATATTTTTCGTATTTAATCATTGTTTCTCTGCCTGGATTAACAGCGCATTTTTCTAGTTTTCTAACATAAATTGTTGATATACCAATCTTTTCGGCTAATTCTTGTTGAGTTAAATTTTTATTTTTTCTAAGTTGTCTCAAATATTTACGTTCCATCTTGCCACCACCTTTTTGATAAATTATTTATCTTTAATTAGATAATACATGATAAATTTTTTATCGTCAACAACTTTATGAAAAATATTTTATCATTGATACAAATATTATCGCTTATTGTCTATAATGGAGGTGAAATGGGGTGATAATTCCTATGGAAGAAGACAAATCTCTTGGACTACGGTTAAAATCACTTAGGGGTAAAAAAACTCAAGAAGAAGTATCTAAAGTAATTGGAATTTCTAGAGCTAGATACTCTCATTATGAAAATGACAGAGTGGAACCAGATAATGATATTTTAAATAAAATGGCAGATTATTATGGCGTTACAACGGACTATTTACTAGGAAGAACAAATGAACAAAATCAAACTATAAAGGAGGAATCATCAATAATAAGTGAGTATAGAAAAAAAGCAATAGAAGAAATTCATAAAATGTCTGAAGAAGATGTTAATTATTTTTATGATTTAATTAAGCGAATAAAAAAATAATGGTTCCTATGCTAATTTTGATTATGTTTTATTAATTACTATTCTCAAGTATTGAACAAATTTATTTGAAGAAAATCTAGGAGAAATTAAATCTAATAATTCTTTTATTTCTTGGTCTTTTGCATTTTCAATAAAGTGAATTAAATATTCAATTTGTTGTTGCATTTAGCATCGCCTACCTAAATTATGTATAGATTTTTAATGTGTGATTTTATTATATACGAATATACGTTCGGTTAACAAGACGAACAAAGCAAATAAATTATATAGGTGTAAATTTATGGCTGACCTCCAAATGGGGAGGAGCCGTTTGTCTTATCTCTTGCGTCGAATTAATATGTCACAATCAGAATTCGCTAGACGATTGGGCGTCAGTGATTCTTACGTTAGCAGAATAATAAGTGGCGAAAAAAAGCTTTCTTATTATCGAGCAAAACTTTCGGCTGACATATTGAGATGTTCGATGGAAGACTTATACGAATGGGAGTATAAGTAAGGACAAACGTGAGAGCAATTCATTGCTCCTCCCGAGGTCACTTTTGTCCTATAGGACAAAGAATAAATTTATAAAAAAGCCGTTCTATATTCACGAACGATTTAATTTATTAAATAAATTTTACCATGTATTTTCTTTGAAAAGAATACATCTACCTAAATTCGTTGCACACTTTCGACAATAAGTGACACTTTTTGACTATAAATGTTACAGAATTGTTCCATAATAATCTATTTTCACTATTTTTACGATATGAGTTTTCTTGCATTTAAAGAATGCATAAAAAATGTAGTGGTCTCTTTCCTCTATTATTTTAATGATTTTTTCAAATTTACATCGAGATCTAACTTTATGTTGGAAATAATAAATTGCTATTTCTTGTATTTGTTCAAGTTTGAGCATCAATTAAATTATATTTTTTTAATTGGCTGATTTCCTTGCACAAATAAAGCCAATATTTATATAAATTTTCCTTGTTAGAGAAAATCTACATAATCAATTAGTCATTTTGACTAATTTTTAATATAGATAAATCATTTTAAAAGGAGATGTTAAAATGGCAGAAACAAATGTAGTCGTAAACGTGAACCAAGACAATGATAAAGGAGGCCGATCTTATTTTGATGGAGGACTGTTCCAGTACATATGCTTGTCTATTTTAGGTTTGTTGGTAACTATATGTACTCTCGGCATTTGCTATCCTTGGTCTATTAATATTATTTATAAATGGAAAGTAGAGCATTCGGTTATTAACGGAAGAAGATTAAAGTTTAATGGTTCAGCAATTGGCCTGTTTGGTTTATGGATTAAATGGTGGTTCCTTTGCTTGATTACACTAGGAATCTATAGTTTCTGGCTGTTTATATCTTTAGAAAAATGGAAAGCAAAACATACTACATTTGCAAATTAAGAGCCCTATTAGGGCTTTTCTTTGAATTATATAACAGAACGTACATTCTAAAGGAGGAGTATTATGGCTTCATTTCGACAAAGGGGAAAGGGAAAAACATGGGAATATCGAATTTCTTATATAGACAGAAAGACTGGGGAAAAAAAAGAAGCAACTGATAGTGGATTTAAATCCAAACCAGAAGCGCGAATTGCTGCTGCTGAAATGGAACGAAAGATTAAAAATGGATTTGATCCAAAAGCATCTGGACAAACATTGGCTGAATATTTAACATGGTGGTTTGAAACATATAAACAGGGAACCGTAGAATTTGGTACCGAAAAGAACATCAAATTACACATGCATATGATTACTGAACGAATTGGTTATATGAATTTAAAAGAAATCGCAAGGCCTAGTTATCAAAAATTTATAAATGAGTTGTCAAAAGACTACGCTAAGAGTACCATTCAACGAATGAACTCCACGATAAGTGAGGCTTTTACTGAAGCAATGGATTTAGATCTTATGCATAAAAACCCTGCATCTAGAGTGAATTATCCTAAGGTGACGAAAACACCTCAAAAAAAGAAAAAATTCTTAGAATTAGATGACTATCTAGAATTAATTAAACATGCAAAAAACGACTGGTTAAAGGAATATGCACATTATCTATATATTACCCATACCCTGGTCGCTACAGGAGCCCGTATTGGTGAAATTTGTGCTTTAATGATTGAAGAGGACCTTGACATGGATAAAAAGACACTTAAAATCGACAAAACGTTAATCAACAAGCAAGGGGAATACTCCATTAAACCGACTACAAAAACAGGATCATCTGGCGAAAGAACCATTGCTCTTGATGACTTCACGATTGAGCGTTTGAAAGAATGGATCAAAATACGTTCTGAAATTGTCATGAAATTAAAAAAACGACCAACATTTCTGTTTATAAATCAAGTCGGTGATTTAGTGAAAATGTCCAACTATGGAAGCGCTCTTGAAACCTTGTGCCGAAGGAATGGTATAATGCATACCACGCCACATATGTTTAGACATACTCACGAAACAATCTTGTGGGAATCAAATATATCAGACATAAATTATATCGGAGCTCGACTTGGAGATACAGATAAATCGATCTTATTAAATACTTATGGACATATGTCTAAGCGATCGGAACAGCTCAATAATGAAAAAGTAAATAGTTTTATGAGTGCTTGGTTAGAGCAAAAAAATTAAGAGTTTTTTGGAGTAGTCGGACAAAAGTCGGACAAAAAAATAAAAACCCTTCAAAAAACCCTTATATATCAGTACTTTAGCGCCCTCGGAGGGAATCGAACCCCCATTTTAAGAACCGGAATCTTACGTGCTATCCGTTGCACCACGAGGGCAAATGAGAAAAGCGCAAGTGCCTTGTTCAGCCCTGAAGAAAAATGTTCATTTGGCTCAAAAAGTGTTTTTTACTTTTAGAGACAAAGGGTTATTTTTCACAAGGGTTAGGCGCTGGCCGATTAAAGACGCCACGTCCTGTGGCAACATCGGCACTAGTACATCCTGTAACGTCGGAGCTAGACACAAAGAAAAGCGTAAAGCCTCAAATTTAAGCGTTACAAATATATATTATATGGCATATTAATATTCATGGCAAGTTTTCTTTTTTGATTAAAAATTATCCTTTTGGATATCATGAAAACGGAGTTATACTTAAGTATAAAGGAAAAAGATACTAACTGATATGAGTCACCTTTCCATTTTAACATCCTATTCATTTATCTAATTGGATAGGCAAATGGTGTCGAACGATTCATTGCTCGTTTTCAGAGTAATTCGTTTGACCTTAATTGACCATCAGTGTATCATAGCAGTACATACATTAATAAAGTTCAACCCAAATACTTAATTTGTATGTTGACGCTTAATCCAAAGGAGGAATAAAAATGAATTTAATCCCTACAGTTATTGAACAAACAAACAGGGGAGAACGGGCTTATGATATTTATTCCCGTCTTTTAAAGGATCGTATCATCATGCTTGGAAGTGCCATTGATGATAATGTAGCGAATTCTATTGTCTCTCAATTACTTTTCTTAGATGCCGAAAATCCAGAAAAAGACGTCTCTATTTATATTAATAGTCCTGGAGGAAGCATCACAGCTGGTATGGCGATTTATGACACAATGCAATTTATTAAACCTGATGTACAAACGATTTGTATGGGAATGGCAGCATCCATGGGTGCTTTCCTTCTTGCCGCGGGTGCAAAAGGCAAACGTTATTGCTTACCTAATAGTGAAGTAATGATTCACCAGCCATTAGGAGGAGCACAAGGACAAGCTACAGAAATTGAAATTGCAGCAAAACGAATTTTATTCTTGCGTGACAAACTAAATGGAATTTTATCAGAACGTACTGGACAACCAATTGATATCATTTCAAGAGACACTGAGCGCGATAACTTCATGACTGCTGAAAAAGCGAAAGAATATGGTTTAGTAGACCACATTATTACACGTAAAATCGAAGAGAAAAAAGAAGCTTAAATAAGAAAAGCGCAAGCGCCTTGATCAGGCCGGAAGAAAAATGTTCTAATGACTCAAAAAGTGTTTTTTACTCTTAGAGCCATTAGGTTATTTTTCACAAGGGCTAGGCGCTGGCTGATTAAAGACGCCACGTTCTGTGGCAACATCGGCACTAGTACATCCTGTACGTCGGAGCTAGACAAAAAGAAAAGCGTGAGACTCCTTGTTAAATGAATCAAGGAGTCTCACGCTTTTCTTAAGTTTAGAAAGTGTAAATTTTTGGAATGTAGACAGGTATCTAGCTCCAACGCCCTATCGACTAGAAGTGCTTCCCTCACCTCGTCTACGATAAGTCAACATCGAATCGCTGTCGCTCTTCGTGTTTCCTATATCTCACTCGATTCAGTCCAGCAATTTACGTTGATGAGCAAGGGCGCTTGCGCTTTTCTTATTCTTCTTGGATATATTTAATCAGTTCTTCAATTGCTTCACTTTCGTCATGTCCCTCTGCGATAAGAGTAATCTCTGAGCCAGGATTAACAGCAAGGCTCATTAAGCCCATAATGCTCTTTGCATTGACTTTTTTGCCGCCTTTTTCAAGAAATACATCGGATGAAAAACGGTTTGCCTCTTGTACAAACAGAGCAGCAGGTCGAGCTTGTAATCCCGTTCTCAGTTTCACAACAACTTGTTTTTCCACCATTATTTCCTTCCCCCTATCAAAATTTAAACATGATTATCTTAAAAAGCGCGATGTTCTGTCACAACCCCCCGCTGATTGAAGATTCACTTTATCGGTTCTCCCATCCGCAATTTTTCTGCTATTTCGTCTAATTTTCTTAACCGATGGTTGATCCCCGATTTACTAATATTGCCGTTAGAAAGCATTTCTCCAAGCTCTTTTAATGTCACATCTTGATAGGCAATTCTCAGCTCAGCTATTTCTCTTAATTTTGATGGCAAGCTATCTAGCCCTACCGTTTCATCAATAAAACGAATATTTTCAACTTGACGCAAGGCAGCACCGATGGTTTTATTTAAGTTGGCTGTTTCACAATTAACAAGGCGATTGACAGAATTTCGCATATCACGAACAATTCGAATATCTTCAAAATGCAATAATGCTTGATGAGCCCCAATAATATTTAAAAACTCTGTAATTTTCTCCGCTTCCTTTAAATACGTAATAAAGCCTTTTTTTCTTTCAAGTGACTTGCTATTTAGATCGAATGTATTCATTAATTGACATAAAGCATCGTTATGTTCTTTATAAAGGGAAAAAATTTCAAGATGATAAGAAGAAGTTTCTGGGTTATTTACTGATCCTCCAGCAAGAAACGCACCTCTTAAATAAGAGCGCTTACAACACTTTTTCTTTATCAGCTCGTTCGAAATATCGTTAGCAAACTCAAACCCTTCACCTAATATTTTCAAATCAGTCAATATGCTTTTGGCTTGTTCAGATAATCTTACAATATAAACATTATTCTTTTTCAACCTCATTTTTTTTCTAACGAGAAGTTCAACTTGGACAACGTAATTTTTTTTAATTAACGTGTAAATTCGTCTTGCTATGGCAGCATTTTCTGTTTGAATATCAACAATAAGCTTACGATTTGAAAAAGATAATGATCCATTCATTCGTATAAGAGCTGACAGCTCTGCTTTCCCACAACAATCCTTAATTTCGATATTCGTTAATTCTTTTTTCGTTTCCGAAGCGAAAGACATCTCCTTCACCTCCTAAGGAACCCTAGCATTTAGACTAGGCATTATAGCGTTTTTTGGCTTCTGCTACAAGCAAGGAATATAAAATATTTGCAACCTCACGAGTATTATGTCGAATAACGCCATCCTCTAAGCATACGATTTCACCTTGAATGACTTCTAAACCTAATTTATATAGATTTTGGATATCCATGTGAACAGGTTTTGCTAATTCCTCGCTATAGCGCTCCTGAATATATTCAGGAATATTTTCACGATTGACCAGAATGGTATCAATAAAACCATCCTTCATATGATGATACAGAGCCTTTACGTGATCACTTGCTTTAAAGTCCAGTGTTTCCCCTGCTTGAGTCATTAAATTACAGATGTAAACTTTCTTTGCTCTTGATCTCGTTACTTCTTCACCAATCATAGGAACTAAAAGATTGGGTAGAATACTAGTATATAAGCTGCCCGGACCAAGAATGATCAAGTCGGCCTGACGAATCGCATTGATTGACTCCGGCAAAGGCTTAATGTTTTCAGGAGTTAAGAAAACTTTATTTATTTTCTTCCCAGAGTATGGAATTTTTGATTCACCTGATACAATCGTTCCATCTTCCATTTCGGCATGTAGGACAACACTTTGATTAGCTGAAGGCAATACTTTTCCTCGAACATTTAATACCTTACTCATTTCTTGTATGGCATATACAAAATTTCCTGTTATCGAAGTCATCGCTGCAAGAATTAAATTTCCAAGAGAGTGACCTGACAGTTCGTTCGAATTCGTGAAACGATGTTGGAACATCTGCTCAACTAAAGGCTCCACATCCGACAAGGCTGCCAACACATTACGAATATCACCTGGCGGGGGAATATCAAAATTATCTCTTAATCTTCCTGAGCTCCCACCGTCATCGGCAACAGTTACAATCGCTGTAATATCTGCAGGATGTTGCTTTAATCCTCGCAAAAGAACCGGCATGCCTGTTCCTCCACCGATGATGACAATTCTAGGCTGTCTTTTGTTGCTCATGTTATATTATCCTTTCCCTTCTCAATATCACGGTGAGTAATACGAGTATAATAGTCCTCTTCATAATGCTTGCCAATATATTCGGCTAATGTAACAGAACGATGCTGGCCTCCAGTACATCCTATCGCAATCACAAGCTGTGCCTTTCCTTCTCTCTTATAATGAGGCAGCATGAAAGAGAGAAGATCTGTTACTTTTTCAATAAATTTTTGTGTCTCTGCCCATTTTAATACATAGCTTGATACATCATGGTCTAAACCTGTTTTTGGCCTCATATGCTCAATATAGTGAGGATTAGGTAAAAATCGAACATCAAATACAAGATCAGCATCAATAGGAATGCCATTCTTAAATCCAAAAGACATCACGTTTACCGTAAAAATGGTTTTTTTGTTTACTGAAAATTCGGTAAGAATCTTTTCTCTAAGCTCTCTTGGCTTCATTTGTGATGTATTATAGATAATTTGTGCTCTCCCTTTTAGCTCCTCTAGCATGTCTCTTTCAAGCTTGATTCCTTCAAGTGGAAGACCTGAAGGAGCTAGTGGATGCGACCGTCTTGATTCTTTATATCTTCTTACTAAAGACGCATCATCTGCATCCAAAAAAACAACCTGAGGCGTAATCCATGTTGTCTCGCCAAGATCATCTAAAGATTTAAAAAGATGCTCAAAAAATTCTCTTCCCCTTAAATCCATAACGAGGGCTACTTTGTTCATCTTATTCTCAGAGTCTTTAATCAGTTCAAGAAATTTTGGAAGAAGAGTGGGGGGCAAGTTGTCTACACAGAAAAAGCCTAAATCTTCAAAGCTCTGAATGGCAACTGTTTTCCCCGCACCTGACATTCCTGTAATTATGACCATTTGAGTATCATTGACCGAACCGGTACTCATCTTTTTTCCCCCTATGATTTACGTTAACTTGGATCAAGTCGATAGCTAAGTAATTCAAAATCCGTTGAATAAGTAAAGGTTCCATAAATAAGACCTTTCCCATGGATCATATAGTCTAGAATATGATAATCCCCTTCAGCCATAGGTAAATTTCTTATATCATCAAATAAATGCCATGATATTTTTCCTTCTTCAGATTCATCTAAATGAACTCCATCCGCTTCATCAGCGAAAAAGGTAAACATCATCCATTCGGAAACGATTTTATCGTCTTCCTTCATAATAAAAGTAAAAATCCCCTTTATATTCGGATTTTTTAAATAAATGCCTGTTTCTTCTCGAAATTCTCTTATACATGAATCTTTGACTGATTCTCCCGGCTCCATTTTCCCTCCAGGTGCAACCCACCAGCCTCTTCTTGGCTTTTGTAAAAGCAATACTTGATTGTCTTTTATATATACACAGTTCGTAACACGTTGCAATTCATTCACCCCAATTTGATGTCCCTTATTGCTATATCATAAGCGAGCTGAATTGATCACAGCTAAACGCTTGCTTTACAAGCATATTTTTTTAAAATGTTTTTTCTTTAGAAACAGAAATTTAATACATAATAATATTCTTTTTATTATACTATTATTTGCTATTTTATCACAATGAATTATCATTTCATGTTTGGTTTATGTAATTTCAATTTTAAAAATAAAAGCGCAAGCGCCTTGATCAGCCCTGAAGAAAAATGTTCTCATGACTCAAAAAGTGTTTTTACTTTTAGAGGCATGAGGTTATTTTTCACAAGGACTAGGGGCTGGTCGATTAAGGACACCACGTCCTGTGGCAACATCGGCACTCGTACATCCTGTACATCGAAGCTGGACGTTGATACATAGCTTTCAAAGTTATCAACAACCAACTATTTTATAATTTCATAAACAATAAAAAAAAGACACAGGAGGCTCTCCTGTGCTGATAAAAAATATATATCAAAAAGGGGGTAATTTCTTAATTTTTATCATACCCCAAATATATTTCACTACTGTTACAGTAGAATTAAAAGCAATTAACGTTTTAATAAATTTAAGCTTTAATTTTTAACGATTCTTTTAATTCTTCAATATAATGCTGTGCACTTTGAGCAGCAATACTTCCGTCACCCGTAGCTGTTACAATTTGGCGCAATGTTTTTTCGCGTATATCGCCGGCAGCAAAGATTCCTGGTACTTTTGTTTCCATTTGATCATTGGTTTCAATATATCCATTTTCGTTGGTAATGCCTAGGTTTTCAAATGGCTTTGAAAGTGGAAGCATTCCAATATAAATAAAAACGCCGTCTGTTTTGAATTCCTGTTCTTCCCCATTTTCAGTTGAAACAAGTGTGACACTGCCTACTTTTCCATCACTGTTATTGATTTGTTTTATTGTATGATTCCAAATAAAACTAATTTTTTCGTTATCAAACGCTCTTTGTTGAAGAATTTTTTGAGCTCTTAGCTCATCTCTTCGGTGAACAATGGTGACCTTAGATGCAAATCGCGTTAAGTACACCCCTTCTTCAACCGCTGAGTCCCCGCCTCCAATAACAACTAGTTCTTTATTTTTGAAAAATGCGCCATCACAAACCGCACAGTAGGATACGCCGCGACCGCCAAGCTCTTTTTCACCTGGAACACCAATTTTTTTATACTCAGCCCCTGCTGATATAATCACGGCACGAGCTTTATACTGCTTTGAACCAGCTAAAATCGTTTTAAATTCGTTTCCGTCAATAATCTCTTTAATATCGCCGTATGCATATTCTGCACCAAATTTTTTCGCATGCTCAAACATTTTAGTTGATAAATCCGGACCTAGTATCGAATCAAAGCCTGGATAGTTTTCAACATCCTCTGTATTGGCCATTTGGCCACCCGGAATTCCGCGCTCGATCATTAATGTGGATAAATTAGCACGAGATGTATATACTGCAGCTGTCATTCCAGCCGGACCAGCACCGACAATAATGACATCGTAAATTTTCTCTTCTGTCATTTCCTACACTCCTTTATTTTTAGCTCATCATAACTTGTTAGGATTAAGTGAACTTGTTTCAGCATGCTAAAACATCGAAGAAATCAGATGGATAAAGACATCCTAAAGAGATGGGTCCTTATCCCTTCTTGCACTAACCTTATTATGACCTTTCTATTCATATCCTATAAAACAAAGGCGTTGTAGTCCAAAAATTTGCTCACTGAAGATAATTTTTAACTAGCTTTACATATTTTCGGAGTGTTGAAGATGATAAGCCATATTGCGATGCAATTTTTTGCTGTGACATTTTTTCATTTCTTAGCATTCTCCAGACATATTCAGTTGCAGCTGCCCATGCATGCTGATTTTGAACTTTTTCTCCGATTTTCAGCATTTCGACACAAACAGAGAACCACATTAAATAAAGACCTGCTTCAATCGTGCCAATTGGATGATGCTGCTGATAAAGTAGAGCTGCTGTTTGATGTGCATTTGAAACAAAGGAATCATCTAATTCACATTCTGATTTAACAAATGCAATATATTGATTTTCAATCGATGATAGCTTTGAATTATGAACGATTCCATCCGAAGATAAAATAACCTCTTTTTTGTTGGAGATGGAGGTTAAAAAAAGGGCAAATAGTCTTTCTTCCATATGTTCACTTGTCAACTTTTTCAAAATGGAAGTAAAGTGATTTTCAAACCCATTTCCTAGCTCTATTTCATTATTCCACGGCTCAAATCCATTCTTTTCTGGATTTATTTCAATCACTTTTTCCCATGCTGATTTCGCTAAGCTTTCCCTTTTTGTGTTATACGCTGCATATGAAAGCCAATAATAATAAGCTCCATCGCCTTGGAATCCTGATTTTCTTAGCTTATTTAGCCATAAAAAAGAAGATTCATATTCACCAATTAATGCAAAAGTTGCGCCAAGCTTTAATTGATGATCCACTAAAAGCGGCTTTATTTTCACTAAAGCTTCCTTCTGTGCACTCACCTCATCAAATTCTTTTTCATAAAAAGAAAAGACTAGTTTATTACATAGAGCATGAAGGTTTCCTTGGTTCTTCTCTAACACTTCATCTAATAAATTCTTTGCCTTTTGAATCTCACCAAGGTAGAAATAAGCAAGAGCGAGATTGTTATATGCAGACCAATAGGTTGGATACTCCTCAATGACATGAGTTAAGATTTCAACAGCCTTTAAAAAATTTCCTGATTCAAGCAGTTCTCGCGCTTCCTCCTGCTTCATAATCAGATCATCCTGTTCATATAAATCTTCCTCAAGTTCATCTGCTTCTAACGTAAGTACATCTAATAAATCCTCTGTGTCATCGGCAAAATCTCCGTCTTGATCCAATTCAAGGTATTTATTCGCATGAATATAAGCATCCTTAAAAAATCCAAGATGAGCATAATTATTAGCTAAAAAATAATGACATTCCACCATATCTTTATCCAATTGATCAATGATGAGATGCAATAATTGATTGGACTGAGTATACTCCCCTATTTCCGTATATAACACGGCAAGCTGGCATGCTATCATTGGTTCATTCGGCTCAAGCTGAATAGCACGCTCCAAATATTTTTTTGCTTTATTAAAATCTCTTCTATGATATGCCTTTAAACCTTTTGAAAAATAATATTCTCCAGTTGGATTAAATGCTAGTAGCTTTCCTTTTGATTGTATTGCTTTAGAGTCTTTGCTCATGAAATCCTCCATAAATTCTTAATTACCTAAGTAAACAGTATAACACATAGTTTAGCAGGCAGAGAAGAGGTCAAAATGTTGAAATTAAAACAAAAAACCGGCAAGCGCCGGTTTTTTGTTTTTAATGACTATCTGATTTTGTATGGCGTTCTTCAAGAACTTTGAGAATTTCTTTAAATGGAAGCTCTTGTTCCCTTAAAAGCACCAATAAATGATAAAGTAAGTCTGATGCTTCCCATTTTAATTCTTCATGGCTGCGATTTTTGGCTGCAATAATAACCTCAGCTGCTTCTTCGCCAACTTTTTTCAAGATCTTATCGACGCCTTTTTCAAATAGATAGGTCGTATAAGCACCTTCTGGACGCTCTATTTCTCGATCATGGATGACTTGTTCTAGCTTTAATAATATTTGATAATCAGATAATTGCGCAATAGGTGTTTCACCTTTTTCGAATCGATAAAAAGTTTCTGAAAAGCAGCTTACTGCTCCTGTATGACAAGCTGGGCCGGCTGGATTCACAAGTGCAACAATAGCATCCTGATCACAGTCATATTTCAATTCGGTAACCTTCTGGATATTCCCGCTTGTTCCACCCTTATGCCATAGCTCTTGTCTTGATCGGCTATAAAACCATGTTTCACCTGTTTCAATTGTTTTCTGCAATGAATCTCTGTTCATATAAGCCAATGTTAATACTTCTTTCGTATTGGCATCTTGTATAATCGCAGGGATAAGTCCTTTTTCATCAAATCTAATGCCGTCTATGTTCATCGGACGACCACCCCTTTTTCTTTTAAGTAAGATTTAACTTCAGACACTGAAGTTTCTTTGTAGTGAAAAATAGAAGCCGCCAAAGCAGCATCTGCCTTTCCTTCCTTAAATGCCTCTTCAAAATGCACAGAGTTACCAGCTCCTCCGGATGCAATAACTGGGACGGATACTGCTTCACTAACAGCTTTCGTTAAGGAAAGATCAAATCCATTCTTTTCTCCATCAGAGTCCATGCTTGTTAATAATATTTCCCCTGCACCAAGACGAACGGCTTCTTGTGCCCATTCAATCACTTCTTTATCTACAGGGTTTCTCCCCCCATGAGTATAAACCCTCCAGCTTCCCAGTTCAACATCAAATTTGGCATCAATTGCCACAACAATACACTGAGATCCGAAGAAATTAGCCCCTTCCTGAATAAGCGCGGGATTATTAACGGCAGCCGTATTTAAAGATACTTTATCCGCACCTGCTCGCAAAATTCTTTTCATATCTTCTAAAGAATTGATTCCACCGCCGACTGTAAAAGGAATGGCTAGTTGAGAAGCCACTGAACGGACGACATCCTCCATCGTCTTTCTACCTTCAACTGAAGCAGAAATATCAAGAAAAACCAATTCATCTGCACCTTGCTCGTCGTAAAATCGTGCTAGTTCAACCGGATCCCCAGCGTCTCGAAGCTGCACAAATTGAATTCCTTTAACAACACGGCCATCCTTCACATCTAAACAAGGGATAATGCGTTTCGTTAACATTAGATTTCCACCTCTTTCAAGGCTTCTTCCACTGTAAACCGGCCTTCATAGATGGCTTTACCGACAATCGCACCTGCAATTCCTTTATTAGAAAGCTCCTTTAACACGATTAAATCCTGAAGCTGGCTTACACCTCCAGAAGCAATGACCGCTTTTCCTGTTTCTTGAGCCATTAGAGCTACCGCTTCTACATTTGGTCCTGACAACATCCCATCCGTCGCAATATCGGTAAAAATGAATGTTTCTGCACCTGCATCTGCAAACCTTTTTCCTACCTCAACAGCCTTCACACTTGAGGTATTCAGCCAACCATGAGTGGCAACAAAACCATCCTTGGCATCAATTCCCACCGCAATTTGCTGACCATATTTTTTAATCATCTCGATCGCAAAATCAGGATTTGAAATGGCAATGCTACCAATGATCACTCTTTCAATCCCATTTTCCAAATAATGAACAATATCGGCTTCCGTTCGGATCCCTCCACCGATTTGGACTTTTGCTTTTAATTTATTCGCTGCTTGGATGACGAAAGAATCATTTACTCTTTTTCCATCCTTTGCCCCATCAAGATCAACCATATGGATCCATGATGCACCTGCTTGGTCAAAATTATTTGCCATATCAAAAGGAGAATCGCCATAAACGGTTTCTTTATCGTAATCACCTTGTATCAGTCTTACGCATTTTCCTCCTCTCATATCAATCGCGGGATAGAGTGTAAAGCTCATGAAACAGTCATCCTTTCCTAATCAATTCTGTGAAGTTACGAAGCAGCTTCATCCCTATCTTACTGCTCTTTTCTGGGTGAAATTGCATGCCATAAATATTATTTTGACCAACTACCGCTGGAACTTCTTCAAAGTAATCACTCTTTGCAATGATTACCTCTTCTTGCTCTGTAGAAGCAAAATATGAATGAACAAAATAGACATGATCCTCTTCCACATTGTTCAATAATGGAGATGAGTGAACAAATTTCAAACGATTCCAGCCCATATGAGGAACTTTATAGCTTTCTCCCGCTTTGCTCTGTCCGGCAAAACGAATCACTCTTCCTGGCAATAAGCATAGACCCTTCGTTAATTTAATTTCTTCGCTTTCTTCAAATAAAAGCTGCATGCCTAGACAAATCCCTAGAAACGGTTTCCCAGATTGAACGTATTCTTGAATCATCTCTGTTAAACCTGTGGTATTTAATCGTTCCATAGCATCTTTAAATGCCCCAACTCCAGGAAGAATTAATCCGTCTGCCTTTTTCAATTCTTCCTTATCTTCTGAGATAAAATAAGGAACATTCAATCTCTCTAATGCCTTGCTGACACTGAAAAGATTCCCCATTCCGTAATCAATGATCCCGATCATTTATAACATCCCTTTCGTAGATGGTACCCCTTTTATGCGTGGATCTACTAGCGTTGCTTCATCAAGAGCTCGCGCTAAAGCTTTAAAAATCGCTTCTATGATATGGTGTGTATTTTGACCGTAATGAACAATGACATGTAAATTCATTCGAGCTTCAAGTGCAAGCTTCCATAAAAACTCATGCACGAGTTCCGTATCAAAGGTTCCTACCTTTTGACTTGGAAATTGTGCACGCATTTCAAGATGCGGACGATTGCTTAAATCAACAACGACCTGAGCCAAAGCTTCGTCCATAGGAACAAATGCATTTCCGTAACGTTTAATCCCTTTTTTATCTCCAAGCGCTTCCTTTAACGCATGCCCAAGACAAATCCCGATATCCTCTGCCGTATGGTGATCATCGACCTCGGTATCTCCTTTTGCATTGACCGTTAAATCAAATTGACCATGCTTTGTAAACAAATCAAGCATATGTGTTAAAAATGGGACTCCAGTCTCTAATTCCGCTTTTCCTTCCCCATCAATATGAAAGGATAATTGAATGTCTGTTTCATTTGTTTTTCTGGTAATCGTTGAAGTTCTTGTCATACCCCATATCCTCCATCCGGCAATCTTATTTATTATATCTTTCCTCAATCGCTCTTGCGTGAGCTTCTAATCCCTCTAGTCTAGCAAATGCTGCGATTTTCTCCCCATTTTCATGGAAAGCTTGTTCGCTGTAATAGATAATGCTGGATTTCTTTTGAAAATCTTCAACATTTAACGGGCTTGAAAATCTGGCCGTTCCATTCGTAGGCAATACGTGGTTTGGACCAGCAAAATAATCTCCGATCGGTTCAGGACTATATCTCCCTAAGAAAATCGCTCCAGCGTGGCGGATTTTTCCCAGCAGCTCTAATGGATTTGACGATAGCACCTCTAAATGCTCCGGAGCAAGGCGGTTCACCGTATCGATCGCTTCCTCCATCGTTTCTGTTAAATAAATAACGCCGTAGTTTTCAATGGATTGCGTCGCGATCGATTTTCTCGGTAAAGTTTCTAGCTGCTTTTCAACTTCAGCTGCCACTTTTTCAGCAAGCTCCAAAGATGGAGTTACGAGAACACTACAAGCACGTGGATCATGCTCTGCTTGTGATAGTAAGTCCGCTGCTACCTCATTCGGTCTTGCTGTTTCATCTGCTAATACAGCAATCTCACTTGGACCAGCAATCATATCGATATCAACATCTCCGTAAACTTCTCTTTTTGCTAATGCTACAAAAATATTTCCTGGACCGACAATTTTATCAACAGGCTTGATCGTTTCCGTTCCATAGGCTAGTCCTGCAATCGCTTGTGCACCGCCAACCTTATAAATTTCCTTTACTCCTGCTTCCTTTGCAGCTATTAATACAGCTGCAGGCAATTTTCCATTTTCATCAGGAGGAGATACCATCACGATTCTTTCCACCCCTGCAACCTTTGCAGGAATGACATTCATTAAAACAGAGGAAGGATAACGTGCTGTTCCTCCAGGTACATACACACCAACTGAATCAAGTGCAGTTACCTTTTGACCAAGTAACGTTCCATTATCACTTGTCGTCATCCAAGAGGTTTTTAATTGATTCTGATGATAGACACGTATATTATTCGCAGCTTCTTGAATAATGCTTACCGTACTTGCATCAATTTCAAGATAAGCAGCTTCAAGCTCTTCATCTGTTACAGCAAGAGAAGTAAGGTGTGCTTGATCAAATTTTTCTGTGTATTTTAGAAGAGATTGATCTCCATTATTTCTTACATCTTCAATAATAGATTTGACGATTGATAGTTGTTCCTTTGTACCTGAATCTACAGAACGTTTAATCGAATCATCTTTACTGACTTTAACAATTTTCACCTAGCTCATCCTTCCAGAAGCACTTTCTTACACATAATCTTTTTCCAATTTAATGACCTTACTTAATCGGTCAACCAGCTCGCTTATCCGTTCATCCTTCATTCGATAGCTTGCAGGATTCACAATGAGTCTGGAGGTAATATCAACAATGTGCTCATATTCCACTAATCCATTTTCAAGCAAGGTTCTTCCTGTTGATACGATATCGACAATTCGATCTGATAGACCAATAATAGGTGCTAATTCAATGGAACCATTTAATTTAATAATTTCAACCTGAGCACCTTGTTCTCTAAAATAAGCTGCCGCAACATGTGGATATTTCGTTGCAATTTTCGGTGCGATGTCATTTAATTTTGTATTCGGCAATCCTGCTACTGCCAAATAGCATTGACTAATATTTAAATCCAGCAGCTCGTATACATCTCGTTTTTCTTCAAGCATAACGTCTTTCCCGGCAATTCCTAAGTCTGCTACTCCATGTTCCACATAGGTTGGAACATCCATCGGTTTAGCTAAAATAAAACGAAAATTTTCTTCCTCTACATCGATAATTAATTTTCTTGAATCATCGAATTCAGGAGGCAGCTTAAATCCTGCTTGCCGAAGCAAATCGGCTGCCTCTTCGAAAATTCGGCCCTTTGGCATAGCAATTGTTAAAACGTCCTTCATCTAACTGGCTCCTTTCCAGCTTTTCCAACTAAAAAGGTTAAGTCATAATACTGATTTGTATAGGCATCCATATTTTTTACTCCACTAATATCCTGTAATACAACCTTGATCCCGTCTTCACGCTTTTCCCTCGCGATCTGATAGGCTTCCTTTCTTCGTTCAGCACTAAAAATGATGCAATGAATCGGATCATTGCTCTCCAATTTGCCAAGTGCCTCTAGTAAACGATCAATTCGAATAGCAAATCCAGTTGCTCCTGTGGACTTACCGAATTTTTCTAATAATAAATCGTATCGTCCTCCGCTTCCAATTGGAAAGCCTACTCTTTCGGCATATACTTCATACAAGATGCCAGTATAATAGCTCATATGGCTAACAAGAGTTAAATCAAACTTCACTCGAGACTCCAATTGATAATCAACAATGATCTCCCATAGCTGCATCAGCTGATTCAAAGCTTCCTTGCCTTTTTCATTTTCAACTAGACTATGTGCAAATTCAATCATTTCAATTCCGCCTCTTAGCTTTAAAAAGTCAAGAAGCCTTTGTTTGTCGATCGAAGACAAAGCTAATTGATTGATATGATTCCGGTAACCAACATAATTTTTTTCAAATAAATATTTCGTTAACGATTCTGCTCGTTCTTCCGTTCCTAATATTTGCAGGAAAAACTCTTTTACAAAACCGATATGCCCAACTGAAATTCGAAAATTTTTCAGTCCTGCTTTTTTAAGGGCAGAGATCATTAAGGCAATCCCTTCACCATCAGCACTGATTGTATGGTCACCGATACATTCTCCGCCAATTTGTTCAAATTCTGCTGGTCTTCCGCCTTCTCTTTGTTGAGCTCGGTACACATTAGCAGAATAAGCAAGGCGAATAGGCAAATCTTCCTTTAACAGCTTTGAAGCTGCTACCCTTGCAATCGGTGTAGTCATTTCAGGCCGCAATACAAGTGTATGCCCTTGTTGATCAAGCAGTTTAAAAAGCTTTTGATCTAATATAGCAGAAGCGGTTCCAACCGTTTCATAATATTCTAATGTAGGAGTTTCAATAAATTGATAGCCCCACTGCTTAATTTCAGATTCCATTTTGGATCTTACTTTTCCTTTTGCTTCATATAATTCTGGTAATGTATCTCTCATGCCTAACGGCTTTTCAAACATAAATAACTGAGTCATGCCATCCACCTCTATGACGTTAATTACAAAATCCTTTAGTTCGCTAATGTATTAGCAAACTGAAGCTATATGTAGTGTAACCCTCATCTATTCTTACGTCAATAAACTTAACAACTTTTTTAGAAAAACTTCATGATTGTTTACCTTTTAAAAAAGGCTCAGCTAACCAATTGGTTAACGAAGCCATCCTTACTTTTCCACCCGATATATCGGATCATCCTTCCATCTCAACGCTAATTCTTCTTTTGTATAAATGATTTTCATTGGATTTCCGCCTACGAATGCACCTTCAGGAACATCCTGATGCACAAGCGTCCCTGCTGAAACAATCGCTTTGTCTCCAATTTTTACTCCTGGCAATATCGTCGAATTAGCTCCAATCATCACTTCATTTCCAATTGATACTTCCCCAAGCCTGTACTCTTTAATTAAGTACTCATGTGCCAAAATGGTCGTATTATAACCAATAATTGTATTTTCTCCAACTTTTATTTTTTCAGGAAACAGAATATCAGGCATAGACATTAAGGCAAAGGAAGTATAATTCCCTACCTCCATACGGAGAAAAGTGCGATACATCCAATTTTTCAAACGAAAAAAAGGTGTATATCTTGCTAATTGAATGAAGATAAAATTTCTAATTACCTTCCAAAATGGTACTGTACTATACAGTTGCCATAATGAGTTCGTACCATTCACCGGGTATCGGGTCGTCTTCCTCATAGTTCCTTCCCGTCAACTATGCTAAGCAAATCCTTCATATTATCTAAAACATAATCAGGATGAAAACTCGCTAAATACTCTCTTCCCTTAATCGTCCAAGCAACACCCGCTGTTTTTGTACCTGCATTTTTCCCAGCTAAAATATCGTGGTAATTATCTCCAACCATAATCGTTTCCTCAGGGCGTCCACTTAATAACTCCAATGCTTTATAAATCGGCTCAGGATCAGGCTTCGCTTTTTCAACATGATCTAAGGCAACGACAATATCAAAAAATTGATCTAATTGCGTAAGCTGTAAACCCATCTTCACAACATCAGACATTTTCGTTGTGACGATTCCCATTTTATAATTTTTCTCTTTTAATGCTTTCACCGTTTCAAATACTCCATCAAATTCTGTCACAAGCAAGTCATGATTCGAGATATTAAAGGTGCGATACGTTTGAATCATTTCTTCTGTTCTGTCTTTATCTAAAGAAGAAAAGGTTTCATGCAGACTTGGTCCTATAAAAGGAAGGACATCCTCTCTTTTATATTGCCCAGGAAAGTATTGATCAAGCGTATGTAGAAATGATTTGATAATTAATTCATTTGTATCGATTAATGTTCCATCTAAATCAAAGAGTATCGTATTAATTTTATGATTCATAAACGGTTTCCTTTCTTTTTGCAACATTGGATCTATTCCACATAAATCCTATAACTAGGGTAAGCAATACAGCTGCACTTATACGAATGATCAATAATGGCAGTACCGGAATTCCAAGCGGAATAAAGACAAGTGTATCCTCTACCACTGCATGACAGGCCACTAGGAAAATAAAGGCTAATGTAATGTCTTTTTTACTTACACCATCCTCTTGGACCTGTTGAATCATGACACCAGCACCATACGCTAAGCCAAAAAGAAGACCAGAAGCAAGGGTAGTAGACGTATTCTCTTTCATACCAAGCATTTTCGTGATCGGTGACATCCACTTTGAGAAAGTGGCAAGCCATCCTATATCCTTTAAAAGCTGAATTCCGATCATTAGTGGAATGACTATAATGGCAAGCTGAAAAATTCCTAATCCTGCTTTTTCAAAACCTTCCATCAGAATGTTGAAAAAACCAGTCACTTCAACAGGTTCTTTTTCAGGAATGAATCCATATTTCGCGATTTCAGAGCCCCCATGCCATACTAAATTGATGATAAATGCTGATACAACAGCTAACCCCATTCTGACAACGAGAATGATCCATGGTTTTACCCCAACCCTAATGGCAACACTCGATTCAACCAAAAGATTATGAGAAAACGAAAGCATAACAGCAAGGATAAATACTTCCTTTACACTTAAATCTAGAGATAAAATCGCACCGATTCCAGCATACAGATTTAGAAAATTCCCAATGACAAGCGGGATTGCTGCATCCCCAGAAAGTCCGAACCAGCCCATAATGGGTTCGATGAGGTGAATGATCCACGGCAAAACAGGGGTATGTCTCAGCAAGGACACAATGAGAGTAATTGGGAAAATAATTTTACTGAGAGACCAGGTGGTTTTTAAACCAACCAACAATCCCTTTTTCATAGATGAAAACAACATGTTAAAAAGCACCTCTATCTTAAAACTTTAAGCTGTTTTCTCAAAGTTTGTTGCTTTTGACATAAAAAACATTGAGAGTAACGTTTTGGAGCAGCCTGCATACACGTAGACTCCTGTGGGAATGCGAGAAAGGCGAGACCCCGCAGGAGCGTACTTGACGCTCGCCCACGGAAAGCGAAGTGTATGCAGTCTGCGTGTTTAAAAGCAACAATCTATACGAAAACAGACAATCTTTAAAAATGTGTTCAAAAAGGAGCTTTTTTTCCCGGACTTTTTGAACAACCTCTTTACACTTCTTTATCTAAGTAACGGACATGATCATAACCTTTTACTCTTCTAATAATGATAATGATCAGAGAAACAATGACTAAAGCGATTGAGATAACTTGAGCCATTCTTAAGTGCTCCGTTAACATTAAGCTATCTGTGCGCATACCCTCGATAAAGAAGCGGCCAATCGAATACCAAATTAGATAAGAGAGAAAAATTTCTCCTCTTTTTAAATTTACTCTTCTTAACAGCAGCAAGAATATAAGACCCAATAAACTCCAAATTGATTCATACAAAAAAGTCGGATGGTAATAGACCCCATTTATATACATTTGATTAATAATGAATTCTGGTAAATGTAGATTTTCAAGAAAAGCTCTACTGACTTCCCCGCCATGAGCTTCTTGATTGATAAAATTGCCCCATCTCCCAATCGCCTGTCCTAATATAATTCCTGGTGCAGCGATATCAACTACTTTTAAAAATGAGACCCTTTTCTTTCTTGTGAAGAAATAAGCTGTTAGAACAGAACCAATTAACGCTCCATGAATGGCAATTCCTCCATTCCAAATCTCTGGTATTTGCCCTAAATGTTCTGAATAATAATCCCATTCAAAAATGACGTAATAAATGCGAGCAGAGATGATGGCAATAGGAATTGCCCATATCATAAGATCAGGAAATAGATCCTTCGGCAACCCTCTTTTATCTGATTCTTTTATAACTAACCATAAAGAAAGAGCGATACCCAGCCCAATAATAACACCGTACCAGTGTACGGAAATGGGTCCTAGGGAAAACGCAATTGGATCTATCGGTTGAATATTTTTCATATCATGTATCCTCCATACTTCCTTCATTCATCATTGCAGTAAAAACAACTCGCAGATTTCAAAAAATCCAATATCAATCACCAAGTGGTAGTCGGAAGATGTTGATATTGTTAAAATTCATCATGGTCAACATCTTCATGGATAGCTTCTGTTAAACGGTTTGAAAATGCTTCTGCAGCATTCACTCCCATTCTTTTCAGCCTAAAATTCATGGCCGCCACTTCAATAATAACAGCTAAATTTCGTCCAGGTCGAACTGGAATCGTTAGCTTTGTAATATCTGTATCAATAATGGTCATTTTTTCTTCATCTAAACCAACTCGATCATATTGCTTATTCTGATCCCATAGCTCAAGATGCATCACAAGAGTTATTCGTTTCACACTACGAACAGCTCCAGCACCAAATAAGGTCATGACGTTAATGATCCCTAGCCCTCGAATTTCTAATAAATGCTCAATAAGCTCCGGAGATCGGCCAACTAATGTATTTTCATCTTCTTGACGAATTTCCACGCAATCGTCAGCGACTAAACGATGACCCCGTTTTACCAGTTCAAGAGCTGTTTCACTTTTTCCTACACCACTTTTTCCTGTGATTAAGACTCCAACTCCGTATATATCCACCAACACGCCATGAACAGCAGTCGTAGGTGCAAGCTTACTTTCTAGATAATTCGTTAATCGGCTGGAAAAGCGAGAGGTTTGTTGTGGAGATCTCATAACTGGCACAGATTCTCTTTCTGAAGCCTCAATTAATTCAGCTGGGATTTCCATATCTCTTGTAATAATGATTCCAGGTGTAATATCTGTACATAGCTTTTCCATTCTATTTTTTCGTTCGTATGGATCTAGCTTTTCCGCAAAGGAAAGCTCTGTTTTTCCTAATAATTGAACCCTTTCAGCAGGATAATAGTCAAAATAACCTGCCATTTCAAGACCTGGTCTTGAAATATCGCCGACTGTAATTGGACGATTGATGCCTTCTCCTCCACTTATCAGCTCTAATCCAAATTTTTCAACAATGTCTTTCGTAGTCACCTTAGGCATAAGGATATGGCCCCCTCAATAATATCGATCGATCATATAAACAAAGTTCTCTTTATTTTAGCACTTTTTACAATAGAACCAAATTTTTTATTCCATCCTAAATTAAAATAAATGACCCTGCAATTCAATCTTTTTATGCAGCAAAAAAGATTGAATTGCAGGGCAAAGCTCTCAACGTTTTTCTTTAGAAGAATTTAACACGGTTTTTTGAATGATTAAGTTAATGATGGACATAATGATTGCGATAAATAAAGCCATCCCAAATCCAGATATTTCAAACGAACTGCCCATAAGTTCATCCGTAAGCAATAATGTTATCGCGTTAATCACAAATAAAAACATCCCCAGTGTCAAGACTGTTACCGGTAAAGTTAAAATAATTAAAATCGGTTTAACTAATATATTTAAAACAGAGAGTAAAAAGCTTGCTCCTAAAGCGGCTCCAAAGCTCGATAAATAAAAAGAGTCGTGAAAAAAACCTGCAAATGCCATAAATAAGACGGAGTTAATAACCACTCCTAATAGCCATCTCATAAAAACACCCTTTTCTTCCTTTCCATTCTCATTCCAGTTTTCTAATCTTTATTGATCCTGTTTTTGAATCAACCAAAAGCTTCAACCCATTTGCGGAATCAACAATAGAAGAAAAACGAAGAAGCTTTTGAACGATTTCACTTTTTTCTTCTATGATTTGAATTCCTTCTAAATTAACGTCGAAACTCCCAATAGTAGATTTTAATTCCCCATTTACCGCAATATTTGGAACACTTACATCTATATTGCCAGTCGTCGTTTTAATATCTATTATTTCACATGTTTTCCCTTTAATAAAGCAAGTGATATTTCCATTAAAGGATTGAAGCAAAGCTTGATGAAAATCTCCATCCAAATGGATCGCTCCATTGATCGTTTCCCCTTCAACCTCTTTTATTTTGCTATTAGATATATTTACTTGTCCGTTGGCCGTTTCCACCTCTGCCTTTTGACAAGTCATCTGTCCCAATGATATTTTCCCGTTTGCCGTTTTTGCCTTATACTGATCTACCTTCAAGTTTTCACAATCAATTGTTCCATTAAACATACGAATTTTCATTGATTCATAATGAGTTTGCGGAATATACAGCAAGGCTTCTATTTTCATCCACTTCTGCTGTGTAGCAAACCGTAGTTTATTTCCTTCAATTGAAAAAATAATGTCCTTCAAAAAGCGTTGGCGTGCTTCCTCTTGCGTATCTACTCGGTAGACCTTTGCTTGACATTCAACTCTAACATCCGGCTGATCCCAAGGAATGATTTGAATCTTTCCATTGGCTATATCCATTTCAATATCCTTCATTTGTGGATCTGAATGTTGAAAAATATGATGTATCTCCTTATAAGAACCAAAGTTAAAATCTAAATCTACTTCTTTAATTTTTTTAACAGCACTATCGACAAAATCAAAAATTTTACCCTTTACAGCATGAAAATGATAGCTTCCGGAGCTTTGCTCCTGATTCTGCTTTTTAGCTTCTTCAAAGTTAACGGCATTAGAGAGCTCACCGACAAGCTTCTCTTCTTTTTCATCCATCTTTTTTTTCGTATCTTCCAGTGCCTCTAATAATATAAGCGCTTCATCAATTGATAACTTTCCTTCTTTCACCATACTTAATATTCTTTTACGTTCTTCGATCACATTCAAAACCTCCATCATCATTTTTCGTGATTAAAAACGTGATTTATTTCTCAGGTGAATCTCTTTTCCTATAACTACGTTTCAGGTCAATCAATAGTTTCAAGGAATATATAAGTTTACACGCTTATCAAAAAGAAAAGAGAGTACATCCAAAAGAACAATTTTCACTGTCATAGGAGTCTCTCTTTTTACTATTCATTATACGTTCGTGACACTTGTCTCTTTCTCTTCAATTTGCAATTTCATTCTAAGACGATCTCGTTCCAATACTGGTTTTAAGTATTTTCCTGTGTATGATGCATCAACCTCTACGACCTCTTCAGGCGTTCCTGTTGCAACGATGGTTCCACCTTTATCCCCACCTTCCGGGCCGAGATCGATTATATAGTCGGCAGCTTTAATGACATCTAAATTATGCTCAATGACCAAAACAGTATCTCCGTTTTCAACAAGACGCTGCAGCACAACGAGTAATCTTGATATATCATCTACATGGAGCCCCGTTGTTGGTTCGTCTAAAATATAAAATGATCTTCCTGTAGAACGTCGGTGAAGCTCTGAAGCAAGCTTGACCCGCTGCGCTTCTCCCCCTGAAAGAGTAGTTGCTGGCTGTCCTAAAGTGATGTATCCAAGTCCAACATCTACAATGGTCTGAAGCTTACGATTAATCTTAGGTATATTTTCAAAAAATGGCACAGAATCTTCCACTGTCATTTCGAGAATTTCAGAAATATTTTTCCCTTTATACTTAACTTCGAGCGTTTCTCGATTATAGCGTTTTCCATGACAAACCTCACATGGAACGTAAACATCCGGTAAGAAGTGCATTTCAATCTTAATGATTCCGTCCCCTCGGCATGCTTCACAGCGTCCGCCTTTTACGTTAAAGCTGAATCGACCCTTTTTATAGCCTCGAACCTTTGCTTCATTCGTTGCTGCAAATACGTCACGTATATCATCAAACACACCTGTATAAGTAGCGGGATTCGATCTTGGGGTACGCCCAATTGGAGATTGGTCGATGTTTATCACCTTATCTAAATGCTCTATCCCTTTCATTTCTCGATGCTCTCCAGGCTTGCTTTTTGCATGATGAAGCTTTTGAGCAAGACTCTTTTGCAAAATTTCATTGATCATCGTACTTTTTCCTGAGCCCGAGACACCTGTTACGGCAGTAAACATTCCAAGTGGAAATTTTACATTTACGTTTTTTAAATTGTTTTCCTTTGCCCCTTTAACCTCAATAAATCTACCATCACTTTTTCTTCTTTCAAGCGGGAGAGGGATAAACTTTTTCCCAGATAAATATTGTCCCGTTAAAGAATTTAGATCCTCCATGACCTCCTTCGGTGTTCCAGCAGAAATAATTTGCCCTCCATGAACACCTGCGCCAGGTCCAACATCAATTAAATAATCCGCCGCCATCATCGTATCCTCATCGTGCTCTACAACAATTAACGTATTCCCGATATCACGCATATTCTTCAATGTATCAATTAAACGATCATTATCTCTTTGATGCAGTCCAATCGATGGTTCATCAAGAATATATAACACTCCGGTTAGACGAGAACCAATTTGAGTCGCAAGCCGTATCCGTTGTGCTTCCCCTCCTGAGAGAGTACCCGCTGATCGACTTAACGTTAAATAATCCAAGCCAACATTAATAAGAAAGCCTAAGCGTTCTTTTATTTCTCGTAATATTAAATTAGCAATCTTCATCTCTTTTTCGGAAAGAGATAGCTGATCAAAAAATTGATACGCTTCCTTAATAGAGAGGGACGTGATTACACCAATATGATTACCAGAAATACGAACAGCAAGAGCTTCTTTTTTCAATCGATTGCCTTTACAAGATGGGCAATGCTGATGAGCCATGTATTTTTCCATTTGTTCACGGATATAATCGGAGCTCGTTTCCTTATATCGACGTTCTATATTTCGAATAACACCTTCAAACTCAATATGATTCTCTCTTACTTGACCGAGATCATTTTCATATCGAAAATAGATTTTTTCTCCATTAGATCCGTGTAATATTTTTTCCAGCAAATGCTGTGGCAGCTTGGTTACAGGAGTATTCATATCAATCCCGTAATGATTGCATACCGACTCCAATAGCTGAGGATAATATTGAGAACTGATCGATTCCCAAGGGGCAATCGCATTTTCCTTAAGGGTTAAGTCTTTATTTGGCAAGACTAAATCAAGATCTACCTCCAGTTTTGTTCCAAGTCCATCACAATCTGGACAAGCGCCGTAAGGACTATTAAAAGAAAACATTCTTGGTTCGAGTTCTCCTATAGAAAAGCCGCAAAGTGGGCAGGCATGATGCTCACTAAAGAGAAGCTCTTCTTCTCCAATCACATCAATCACTACTTTGCCGCCTCCAAGCTTTAAGGCGGTTTCCAATGAATCTGAAAGCCTTGATGCAACACCTTCTTTGATCACAATACGATCAATAATCACTTCAATGGAATGCTTTTTATTTTTTTCAAGCGAAATTTCATCCCCTAGGTCATGCATGTCACCATCTATTCGAACACGCACATAGCCCTCTTTCTTTATGTCTTCCAATGTCTTCACATGTGTCCCTTTACGTCCTGAAACTATTGGAGCTAGTACTTGCATCTTTGTTCTTTCCGGATATTCTAAAATACGATCCACCATTTGCTCAATCGTTTGGGAGGTAATTTCAATTCCATGAGTTGGACAGATCGGTCTGCCAACTCTCGCATAGAGTAGCCTTAAATAATCATAAATCTCCGTAACCGTCCCAACCGTCGACCGAGGATTTCGACTTGTCGTTTTTTGATCAATGGAAATCGCTGGAGACAACCCTTCAATCGCATCTACATCAGGCTTATCCATTTGACCAAGGAATTGACGGGCATACGCTGATAATGACTCTACATACCTTCTTTGTCCCTCTGCATAGATCGTATCAAAAGCGAGTGATGATTTGCCCGACCCAGAAAGTCCGGTCAGAACAACCAATTGATCTCTCGGAATGGTGACATCAATATTTTTTAAATTATGTGCTCTTGCACCTTTAACCATTATTTTATCCATTGCCATATTTTCACCCTTCCGCTTTTAGCTCTAATAGGAGATCACGCAGTTCAGCTGCTCGCTCAAAATTCAATGCTTTAGCTGCTTCCTTCATTTCACTCTCCATATCCGCTAATACTTTCTCACGTTCTTTTTTCGATAACTTGCCCAAATGAGCGGTAGCATTGTATTCTTCCTGTTCTTCTGCTGCATGAGTGGCCCGGATGGATTCACGAATGCCCTTTTGAATCGTTTGGGGAGTAATTCCATGCTTTTCATTGTACGCTTCTTGAATAACGCGGCGTCGCTTTGTTTCTCCAATGGCAAGCTCCATTGAATTTGTCATTTTATCTGCATACATAATGACATGACCATTAGCGTTTCTAGCGGCGCGCCCAATCGTTTGAATTAAGGATCGTTCAGATCGCAGGAAGCCTTCTTTATCTGCATCTAAAATCGCGACTAAAGAAACCTCTGGGATATCAAGGCCTTCTCTTAATAAATTAATTCCGACTAGAACATCATACTTTCCAAGACGAAGCTCTCGAATAATTTCAATCCGTTCAAGTGTTTTTACTTCTGAATGTAAGTATTGTACTTTGATCCCAATTTCCTTTAAATAGTCGGTTAAATCCTCCGACATTTTTTTCGTTAAAGTTGTAATAAGCACCCTTTCCTGTCTTTTAATTCGATCATGTATTTCTCCGATTAAATCATCGATTTGTCCTTCTATTGGACGAACCTCAATTAACGGGTCCAACAAACCAGTAGGGCGAATGATTTGCTCTATCATAACAGGCGTCCGCTCAATCTCATATGGACCTGGGGTAGCTGAAACATAGACGATTTGATGAATATGCTTTTCAAATTCTTGAAAAGTAAGCGGCCGATTATCTAATGCAGATGGCAAGCGAAAACCATGCTCGACTAAAACCTGCTTCCTTGCTTGGTCTCCATTATACATCCCCCTAATTTGCGGGAGTGTTACATGAGACTCATCAATCACAATGAGCAAATCCTCAGGAAAATAATCGAGTAGTGTATAAGGAGTTGAACCCAAAGGCCTTAAGGTCAGATGACGAGAATAATTTTCGATCCCAGAACAAAATCCCATTTCCCTCATCATTTCTAAGTCATATCTCGTTCTTTGCTCAAGCCGCTGTGCTTCGAGTAATTTTTCATTCGAGCGTAGTAAAGTCAGACGCTCTTCCAATTCCTGTTCAATATTTTCAATTGCTTTTCTCATTTTCTCTTCCCGGGTAACGAAGTGAGAAGCCGGAAAAATAGCCACGTGCTCTCGGTCCCCAATGATTTCGCCGGTTAAAGCGTCCACCTCTCGAATTCGTTCAATCTCATCCCCGAAAAATTCAACTCTTAAACAATGCTCATCTCGTGAGGCAGGAAATATTTCAACCACATCTCCTCGCACCCGAAATCTTCCACGCTGGAAATCAATATCGTTTCGATCATATTGAATATCAACGAGTCGATGAAGCAGTTGATTTCTTTCGATTTCCATACCCGTTCTTAAAGAAAGAACCATTTCACGGTATTCCTCAGGTGACCCTAAACCGTATATGCAAGACACGCTAGCGATGATGACAACATCCTTTCTTTCAAAAAGAGATGAAGTAGCAGAGTGTCTTAACTTATCAATTTCATCATTAATACTAGAATCTTTTTCAATAAACGTATCCGTTTGTGGAACATACGCTTCTGGCTGATAATAATCATAATAGCTAACGAAATATTCGACCGCATTATTTGGGAAAAACTCTTTGAACTCACTATAAAGCTGGCCAGCTAAGGTTTTATTATGAGCAATCACAAGTGTTGGCCGATTGATTTCTTTTATAACATTGGAAATAGTAAACGTTTTACCCGTCCCTGTTGCCCCTAGCAAGGTTTGATGCTTTTTTCCTTGATGAATGCCTGATACGATTTCTTGAATCGCCTTTGGCTGATCTCCTTGAGGCGAATATTTAGAGACTAAATCAAATTTTTCCGTCACGAAAAGAGCCCCCTGTTCAAAATAAGATACGTTTCATTTATTTAGAGTTATCAACTTTTTACATTTAGCTGATTTCAATATTTTTCCGATTAGAAACTCATAATTCCATTCTACCACAAAGACTAAGATTCAAACCATAAATATGCGAACGAATATTCGTTTTCCAAACAGAGAATTTCCTTAATAATGAAAAAAAGGCTGATGATCAATTGTATATACACATTGAGCCAGCCTCTTATCATCATATTTTTGTCATGTTTTAAATACTTTGACGGGTCCTTCCCTTCATCCTTCTTGAATACCAAAATCCAACTGTTAACGAAAAAGCATCAACAACAATAAGAGCAAATGAATCAGTATATCCCTTATATACCGAACCAGCAATTAAAGCAACTGTTAAGACTAACCCAATAACAGAACTATAAGTTACTCTTCCAAACAATAATACTAATAAACCTGGAAAAAATAGTGCTGATAAGTATTTTAGTACCATTGCTTTCCACCTTCTCTACCTGACGTTTTATCATTAGAATAGTTGTTTATCCTTGAAATTACAAGGCTTTATAAAATGAACAGAGATGAAACGGAAGAAGGCATGTTTATATAAAAAAAAAGCAAAAGGGATTAGCTTTCTACAAGCTAAATCCCTTTTACTTAGACTATTTTCATTATACTCCTTTATAAGCCTTCCTATATAAATCTGCTAATTCTTCAACTAATGGAAGCTTTGGATTGGCTGTTGTACATTGATCCTCAAACGCACGGTCAGCTAAATAATCAACTTTGCTTTCAAATAATTTCGCATCTATGCCACAAGCAGCGATACTTAACGGGATGTTTACCTCTTTTGACAGAGTGATAATCGCTTGAACCAGACTTTCTACTCCTTCTTCAACCGTAGCTGCAGGTAGACCGAGCATCCTTGCTAATTCAGCATAGCGTTCATCTGCTTTAAAATACTCGTATTTTGGGAAGGAAGTAAATTTTTTCGGTTTTTGTGCATTGTAACGAATAACATGCGGAAGTAATATAGTATTTGCACGTCCATGAGCAATATGGAACTCTGAACCGAGTTTATGAGCAAGACTATGATTAATTCCTAAAAATGCATTTGCAAAGGCCATTCCTGCAATGGTGGAAGCGTTATGCATTTTTTCACGAGCCACTTCATCTGAACCGTTTCGATAAGCCCTTGGTAGATATTCAAATACAAGCTGCACTGCTTTCATCGCCAATGCGTCTGTATAATCATTCGCCATATTAGACACATAAGATTCGATCGCATGAGTTAACACATCCATTCCTGTATCTGCTGTAACAGCCTGCGGAACGGTCATAACAAATTGAGGATCAATGATCGCTACATCAGGAGTTAATTCATAATCCGCAAGTGGATATTTCACATTCGCTTCCTTATCCGTGATGACAGCAAAGGATGTAACCTCTGACCCTGTTCCAGATGTCGTAGGAATCGCTACAAATTCAGCTTTTCCTCCTAGATTTGGATACTTATAGATTCGTTTTCGAATATCTAAAAACTTTTGTTTTAATCCATGGAATGATTCGTCTGGATGCTCATAAAATAACCACATAGCTTTGGCAGCATCCATCGCAGATCCACCCCCAAGGGCAATAATCACGTCTGGTTGAAATTTAGCCATCAATTCTGTACCTTGCATTACGGTATCAATGGATGGATCAGGCTCCACATCTGAGAAAATTTCGCAATGAACATAATCCGGACGCTTGCGCAAATAATAAAGTACTTTATCGACATAGCCAAGCTTCACCATAAATGGATCTGTGACAATCATCGCTCTAGAAATATTCGGCATTTTTTGTAAATATTGAACCGCGTTTTTCTCAAAATAAATTTTTGGTGGAACCTTGAACCACTGCATATTCACATTCCTTTTCGCTAATTTTTTTGTATTAACGAGGTGTACCGTTGTTACATTCGTTGAGACTGAGTTTTTCCCATAGGAACCACAGCCAAGGGTTAAAGAAGGCATATAAGCATTATAAATATCTCCAATTGCACCTTGAGAAGATGGAGCATTATTGATAATCCTTGAGGCCTTCATTCTTAATCCAAATTGCTGAACAACAGCCTCGTCTTCTGAATGAATGACTGCAGAGTGGCCTAGCCCTCCAAATTCAAGCATTTCTTCTGCACGTTTCAATCCTTCTTCTGTTGTATTGACTTTATAGCATGCTAGAACTGGGCTTAGTTTTTCTCTTGAAAGCGGATCTTTTGGTCCAACACTTTTTAACTCTGCCACAAGTATTTTTGTATCTTCAGGTACCTGAATCCCAGCAAGCTTGGCAATATAATGCGCTGTCTTTCCAACGATATCTGCATTGACAGCACATGTATTTTCATTAATGACTAGCTTTTCAACCTTCTGTTTCTCCTCTTCATTCAAAAAATAACAATTATTTGCGATCATTTCGTTTTTTACTTCTTGATAAATTTCTTTATCAATAATCACTGCTTGCTCTGAGGCACAAATCATACCATTGTCAAAGGTTTTTGAAAGAATAAGATCATTTACCGATCTTTTAATTTTTGCTGTTTTTTCTATATAACATGGGACATTTCCTGGTCCTACGCCTAAAGCAGGCTTCCCACAGCTATATGCTGATTTCACCATTCCAGCTCCGCCTGTTGCTAAAATAAGAGCGACATTCGGATGGTTCATTAAAGCCTGAGTTGCAGTGATTGAAGGCTTCTCTATCCATTGAATACAGTTTTCTGGAGCACCAGCTTTAATGGCTGCATCACGCAAGATCCTTGCTGCTTCGCTGCTGCTTTTTTGTGCAGATGGATGAAAAGCAAATATGATTGGATTTCTTGTTTTAATCGAAATGATCGCTTTAAACATTGTAGTTGAAGTAGGATTCGTCACAGGTGTGACTCCAGCGATGACACCAATTGGTTCAGTAATTTCAATAATGCCGTCATGCTTATTATCATTAATGATTCCTACAGTTCGGTCATATTTTATATTGTGATATATATATTCAGTAGAAAAAATATTTTTAATAATTTTATCTTCATAGACTCCTCGTCCCGTTTCTTCTACCGCTAGTTTTGCTAAATACATATGTTGATCTAAGCCAGCAAGCGCCATTTCCTTTACAATATGATCAATCTTCTCTTGGTCTAATTGATAGAAGTCTTCCAAAGCTTTCTTTGCTTTTGTCGTTAAGTCATCAATCATTTTATTCGCATCTTCTTTTAATTTTAGATCCTTTTCTGTTACCGACACTCCTGATCCCTCCACTTTATGCTTCAAATGAATGTTCCAGACAATGAATAGTGAATAATAGTCATGTGAAATATTTCACATAATAGCACTTAATAAAAACTACTATTAAAAGTAGCTCATAATGTAAGACTATGGTTAACAAAAAATTCTGACTTTTTAATTTTCGACTAAATGCAGAAATGCTGTGATCAACATAATAATATTTCCAAACACTCCTTTCTTATCTTTATATTGACATTTTAAGCGTTTCCACAAAGAAGTTCAATCCTTTTTCCTTAACTGTAACAATATGCTCACAATTTCACAAATACTCAATCTTTTCCTCATTCTAGTGTGATTCAACCATTATGTCCCAACTTATTTACCCAATAAAGTAATTATTCCCCGAAATAATGTTAGATCATCTAACATCAAACAAAGAAAAACATCTCATTTTTGTTCAATATATACATATTATCTAATTAACTTAGTTTATTATAACTAATGACAATATTCAGAATAATACATATAATGTTACTTAACATTACATAATTTTACACCTGGTTTATATTAAACTTTAGGAGGCCAAATTTGAATGGAAGAAACAAAAAAGATGAAAGTTTTCTCATTGGGGCTGCAACATGTTTTAGCTATGTATGCAGGAGCAATACTCGTCCCTTTAATTGTCGGACGAGCATTAAATTTAACTGCTGAACAACTTGCTTATTTAGTATCTATTGATTTATTAACCTGCGGAATTGCAACATTGCTTCAAGCAAGAAAAGGTAAATATTTAGGGATTGGATTACCAGCTGTTTTAGGAAGTTCTTTTGTTGCTGTTACGCCGATGATTGCCATTGGTTCACAATATGGGGTTACAGCTATTTACGGATCCATCATCGCCGCTGGTATATTTATCGTTTTATGCGCTGTCTTTTTTAGTAAAATCGTTAAACTTTTCCCTCCTGTCGTTATTGGTACGGTTGTCACGATTATTGGTTTAGCATTAATACCTACTGGAATTAGAAATATGGCGGGCGGCGTTGGCAGCAAAGAGTTTGGAAGTCTAGAAAATTTAGCACTTGCTTTTGGTGTTTTAGTCTTTATTTTACTACTTAATCGTTTTTCTCGTGGATTTATACGATCTCTTTCGGTTCTCATTGGAATCATTGCTGGAACTGCAGCAGCTTCCATCATGGGTAAAGTAAATTTCTCTGCTGTACAAGATGCTTCTTGGTTTCATTTACCTAAGCTATTTTACTTTGGAATGCCTTCATTCGAATTAGGCCCAATTATCACTATGATCATTGTAGGTACAGTTGTAATTATCGAATCAACAGGCGTATTTTTTGCTTTGAGTAAAATCTGTGATCAACCTATAAACGAAAAAGATTTAGCCCGTGGATATCGCGCTGAAGGATTAGCATTTATTTTAGGAGGTGTTGTCAACGCCTTCCCATATAACACCTTTGCACAAAATGTAGGACTTGTTCAATTATCCAAAGTGAAAACTACAAATGTAGTTGTTGCTGCTGGAGGAATATTAATCTTTCTTGGTCTCATTCCAAAAATAGCTGCTTTTGCAACTATTATTCCTACCTCTGTGCTTGGTGGAGCAACAGTTGTCATGTTCGGAATGGTCGTCTCTTCTGGTATCAAAATGCTGCAAGCAGTTGACTTTAGTGATCAAAGCAATCTTCTTATTGTGGCATGTTCCATTTCTTTAGGTCTTGGTGTTACTGCTGTCCCAGATCTGTTTGCACAATTGCCTCAAAGTATTAAAATTATTGTCAGCGATGGGATCATTACAGGAAGCTTATCAGCTATTCTATTAAATGTCTTTTTTAACCTTCGCCCTAAAAAACAAACGGTTCCTATGCAAGAAGCAAAGGAAGCATAAGAAAATCGCAAGGCGCGCCCGCTTTCCTTTCCTGGTCCATTGTAATAATATTGCGGGCATTTTTGATTAGAAGACTGGCTATAACGATCACTCCATTTAATGAGATTTGATTGATAATGAAGATCTTGATGAGATCGTACTATTATTCTACTTTTAATCCTATTATATCAAGTTGCAAAGACGATCATCATTTTTTCAATCGCAATAATTAGAAAATCATTTTTTCTGGCCTATCTAATTTCAAAAAGAGAATACCAGACAAATGCAGGTTGCTTCAATTATTATTTCCTCGTTTAAAGAAACATGAGTGAAATCATTTCAGGAAGATGAAACGATTTCACTCAATATAGCGTTTTCTTACTTTTATGTGGTTCTTATCATATATGGTTGCTTAGCTGACACCCTTCCCCTTCCAATCTTTAGAAATTTCTTCAAGTGCAGGCCATTTAGATTGATCCGTCTCCACGATTGTTTGAATTAGTTGTGTAGTTTCATCATTTAGGAACAGCTCAGGCTCATATACAACCTCTTTAATATTTTTATAAAATTCGTTCGGCATAGATAAATCAATCATTAAAATTTCATAAAGCTCTGCTGATATTGGATTTGCTTCATGATAGGCTTTGATCATTTCTCTGATCCACGTAACATCCCATTGAAATAAATCAGACATGGTCCCTGCAATTAATTTTCTTAAATCTCGGATAGGAAGATCAAAAGCAACCCCATCAAGGTCGATAATCCACATTCCATTAGAACCCATTTGTCCATTTGAAAAGCCATAGTCTTGGTGAACTAATCCCCAATAAGCATTCCCTTTTTTGACCAATTCCAAATAACTCGATTGATTTAGCTTTTCTAGGCCCCTTTTACCTTGCTCCTCAAACATATCGATGACATTTAATAATGCTGGGCTTGCAGGCATCTCATGATAGGCATTGGCAATATTTCGAAACCAGTTCATTTTTGCAATAACCTTTTTATAGCTGCTTAACCATTTATGAACCCTCGAAGCGACTTCAGCTTGTTTTGGCGGAATATACCCTTTACTAAGACGATGAAATTCGCCAAGTGCATTACATAGATGTTTCGCGCCTTCCAAATCCTTAGAAACAGGCTCCAAAGGTTCAATCCATTCAGCAACAAACCATAATTTCCCTCCCGACTCAACAAAGTTTTTTCCATCCTTTGTTTTGACAATTGCAGGCACACGCGCCTTTTGTACATCTACCAAATATTCCTGTGCACCAAGGCTAAACATGCTTCTAGTCGGACGTCTATGCAAAAGCTTAAAGCTTTTTGGACCTTTATTTGTTTCTATTCTCCAAATTGCACCACCCTTATCCGGCTTGGTTGTCACAATTTGGATGCTATTGACTGATAAATCATAGCTTTTCAGCACCTCTTGGCCGAGCTTTTCAATATATTCTGGAACAAAAAACTCATGAGTAAACTTATCTTCTAACCAAGGTTCAATGATTACCTTTCCCACACTACCCCTCCTATAATACTTCTTAAACATGGATTCCTCTTTCTATTAAATTATGTTTAAAAATTGAAAATGTTTAGGACAAGAAAGTAAATTTTTGATTAAAAAGGGGATTTTTTGTTATGCTTTACCATGAATTTGGATTAAAAAAAGACGAAAAAAGTCTTCGTCTTATAACTGGGGATTTGAAATAATGTTTAACGTTTGTAAAAAAAACTTTTTTTAAAAAAATAGAGATGTCTCTAATTAAGAAACATCTCATAAATATCTATTCTTTAAACTTTAACAATCTTAATGAATTTAAGATAACAATTAATGCAGCACCTGTATCACTTAATACAGCCATCCAAAGTGTAAGCCAACCTGGGAAGATTAAAACTAGCGCAATGACTTTAATAATGATAGAGAACCAAATATTTTGTTTAATAATCGTTAAAGCTTTTCTGCTTAACTTCATTGTATGAGGAAGTTTATCTAGATTATCAGCCATTAAAACAATATCTGCTGTCTCCATTGCGGTACCAGTTCCTGCACCACCCATCGCAATACCTAAATCTGCTGTTGCGAGTGCTGGAGCATCATTTATTCCGTCTCCTACCATTGCAACCTTATGTCCTTCTTTTTGTAACTTCTTAATAGCATCAACTTTGTCTTCTGGCAATAAATCTGCGAAAAATCGATTAACATTAGCTGCTGATGCAATCATTTTTGCAGTTCCTTCATTATCTCCAGTCAACATAACAGTTTGATTAACTCCACTTTGATTTAATGCTTTTAAAGCTGAAGTAGCAGTTTCACGTATTGTATCCGAGACTGCAATTAACCCCATTATTTGATGTTGAGTCCCTATTATAACCACCGTTTTCCCTTTGTTCTGTATTTCAAGAACATGGCTTTTTATATTGTCTAACTGTACATTAAATTCTTCAAAAAGTTTAAGATTACCAGCGTAAAAAATATCTCCTTCAATAGTCGCTTGAACGCCTTTTCCAACAATACTTTTAAATAACTCACCATCTTTAGGTTGAGTTCCTTTTTCATTGGCATATTGAACGATTGCCTTTGCTATAGGATGTGTTGAATAATCTTCTAGTGTTAAGGCTATTGAAAGTAATTCCTCTTCTGATACGTTTAACGCCTTGATTTCTGTTACTTTAGGCTTTCCTTCAGTCAAAGTACCTGTTTTATCGAATGCAATGGCAGTGATGGCACCTGCTTTTTCTAAAAACGTTCCACCTTTAATTAAGACTCCGCTTTTAGCAGCATTCCCTATGGCGGATACGATCGCAACAGGAGTAGAAATTACCAATGCACAAGGACAAGCTACAACTATTAGTTCTAGACCTTTATAAAACCAATCTCCCCAAATGCCTATTCCTAGGAGTGGAGGCAAAATGATAATCACCAAAGCTAGAATAAATACAATTGGTGTATAAATACTAGCAAACTTATCAACAAACGCTTCTGTTGGAGCTTTTTGTTCCTGTGCTTCTTCAACTAGGTGAATGATTTTTGATATGGTTGTATCTTCAACTAACTTTGTAACCTTAATTTCAAGGGATCCATTTTCATTTATAGTCCCTGCGTATACTGTGTCACCAATTTCCTTATCTACAGGAATAGATTCTCCTGTAATAGGAGCCTGATTGACGCTTGATTCTCCTTGAACGATTTCACCGTCTAATGGAATTTTATCACCTGGTTTAACAATGATGGTCTGCCCAACAGATATATCTTCAACAGACTTATTAATAATCTCAGAACCAATTTTAACCCAAGCTTCTGGAGGAGCTAAATCCATAAGATTACGAATTGAATTCCTTGTCCGTTCTATAGATTTAGTTTGCAGGAAATTACCAATAGCAAATAACCAAACAACGGTAGCCCCTTCAAACCATTCACCTATTAGAGAAGCTCCAATTGCCGCAGCAGACATTAGAACATTCATATCCAGTGAACGGCTTTTTATAGAATAGAATGCACTCTTAACTGGCTTATAACCACTTATCACCATTACAATTGCGTATAGCAACGTAGACATCAAGGTAGAAACTCCAGTAAATGAACCGATAAAACCAAAAGCTATTAGTACACCAGATATAATAATAAGACCATTTTTATTTTTATTTTTGTTAGGTTGTATCAATTTATTTTTTGATTGTAATGAAGCTTTATATCCGATTTTAGAAACTTCAGAAATAATTTCATCTATACTGTTGGAATGTTCAATTTTCATTTTCCCAGTTGAGAAATTAACACTTACATTTTTAACGGATGGATGGGTACTAAAGTGATTTTCTATGCTTTTAGCACAACTTCCACAGTCCATACCTTCAATATTGTATGTTTTTATATGTTTATTTTGATTTATAGATTCTACGGAATATCCGAGTTTTTTGATTTCACTCTTAATCGGGGTTAAAACATTTCGGTTATTTTCACTCGATTGGGAACTACTGCAACAATTCGCTTCTATCTGAATCAAATTAGGTACCGAAGAAGGATTATCTAAAGTATCTTTGCTGCCGGTACAACAACTTGAAATCTTTTTTACAGTTGTTTCAGCACTTTTATTTGTGCTACAGCATTTGTCAGCCATATTTAACACCCCTAATATACATGACGGTCGCAACATGCAACATCATTTTGAACATCGTTAAGTACTACATCGAACATTGCTAATAGATCTCTTATATGTTGGTTACGTAAACTGTAAAAACAGTATTTCCCTTCATTTCTTCCAACAATAATTCCACAGCCTTTTAAACAGGCAAGGTGCTGTGAAATATTTGATTGATTCCCGTTGATCTCTTCTACAATTTGAGATACCGTTTTTTCTTTATCTTTTATACATTCGAGAATTTGAAGCCTTGTTTTATTCGAAAACCCATGAATTAATTTAACTTTTGTGTCAATTTCGATATATTGCATCTATTTCCCCCCTAACATATTAGATTGAGCTAATATGTTTTGTTAACATCATATTAGCTCTGTCTAATATGTGTGTCAAACAATTTTAAAAGAGGTAACAACAGATAAGATCAAGCTTACAACTGTGAATTTGAAATAAAGTTTAACTGATTGTAAAAAAGATAAACCAATCTTCTACATATTTTAATAGCAATATCGTTTTTACTTATTGCACTAACGCAGCAAGTTTATTCAAGAAGGAACCAAAAAGTTTGTGAATTCCTATTACACACTCTCTTTATTTTTGTCTTCCTTTGAAATACTAATCAGCAAAATGTATCCATTGAAAAAGCCATATTTGCCATATTAAAGAAAAAAAACATTAAAAAATAGTTGCGTTTTACAAGTAATTATATATAATAAAATTAAATCAATAATATTTGATGTAAGGAAAGTGATAATCGTGATTGTTAATAATTCAGGGAATCTATCGATTGAATATTTTCATTCCTACTTTCATTTAATCATGACTGTGTTTGAAATCGATGTTGAGGAAGCGAAAAGCTACATCATTACTCAATTCTTTCAAGGAGATTCATGTTCCCGTGGAGAAAAAACAGAGCGTAGTTTTCAATTTGCCTATAAACAATTGGTAAATAATCATTAAAGTATGAAATGAGGTTATAAGAATGGAAAATCTCCGTGAAATTTTGCAGACAACTATGAGAAGATTTGGATTACTAGATAAAAACTGCTGTTCTATAGGAACAACAGAAATCTCTCTTGTTCAAAGTCATATCTTATATGAAATTGATAAAAGACATCACCCATCTATGCAGGAAATATCAGAAATATTAGGAATGGATATCACTACTTTTAGCAGACAAATTCAGAGCTTGATTAAGATGGAATTGGTCGAAAAAAGACAGTCCTTTCAAGATAAAAGAGTGTATGAACTCCATTTAACGACGCAAGGAAAAATAATCGCAACATCAATTGATACCCAAATGAATCAGTTCCTAAATGAAGTATTTTCATATATGACTGATTTTGAAAAAGAAACGGTCATCCGTTCCTTAACCTTACTCAATGAATCTATGGCCAAGAGTAAAATGTGCTGTAAACCTGTTCAATAAGCAAGTACATATACTTGCTTTTTAAATAAATTCATACTTGCATTTCGCAACTAAATGAAGGAGGACCTACAATGTGGTTCGAAGTTTTCAAGAGTTTTTTATGGATTGCTTTTGAATTAACCATTTTATTTATTGGAATTTCATTTATTATTAACATCATTCAAGCATTTGTTCCTTATGAAAAAATGGAACAGCTCATGGAGAAGAGTCATCCACTCGTTAGTGCATTGATCGCTATTTTTTTCGCATTTGTCACTCCATTTTGTTCATGCTCCACGATACCTGTGGTCGTTAATTTATTAAACAATCGAATTCGATTTGGCATTGTAATGATCTTTCTTTTTTCATCGCCCGTCTTAGATCCAACGATTCTAACTATTATGACCGCATTACTTGGGTGGAAAGTAGCTATTTATTACACCCTTATCACAACCGTCCTTTCCATCATCATTGGATTTAGTCTTGAAAAGTTAGGTTTTGAAAAAGAAGTGAAAAACGTATTAGTCAAAAATTATGTGCCAGAAACAAAAGGATTTAATTTAAAGAGCGCCTTTTCAGAAACCATAACACTCATAAAAACGGTGTATCCTTATCTTCTAATAGGGGCTGCCATTGGTTCTATTATCCACGGAGCTGTACCAACTAAATTTATTGCTCAATATTTTGGAGGAGATAATTGGTGGCTTGTTCCGATTGCAGCTATTGTAGGAATCCCCCTATATATCCGTTTATCAACGATGATTCCAATCTCCCAGATTATGATTGCAAAAGGAATGGCATTAGGTCCAGTTATGGCTCTTATTATTAGTTCTGCTGGGGCTAGTTTGCCAGAGGTCACTTTACTCAATAGTATTTTCAAAAAGAAATTAGTCTTTGCCTTCGTTCTTTCCGTATTCAGTATGTCGACGATTTCAGGATTCTTATTTTACTTTATCTAGGAGGTGATATCGTTGAGTTTATTTCAAAAATTATTCAAAACAGAAAAGAAAAATGATTGCTGCAATATCATTATTGAAGAAGTTGATAAAAAAGAAGAAGCAGCTTGCTGCCAAAAAGAAGAGCAACTTAAAGAAAAGGAAGATAAAGATGAACATTCATATTGATTTATTAACCAAGGATCATTGGGAACAAGTATCTACTATCTATCGCCTTGGCATTGAAACAGGAAACTCCACATTTGAGACCACAATACCTGACTGGGAAAGTTGGAAAAACAGTCATGATCTATCTTGCAGCCTGGTTCTAATGAATAACCATCCACTTCAAACCATTGGTTGGGCTTCTATAAGCAAGGTATCAAGCCGATGCATCTATGAGGGAGTTGGAGAAGTCAGTATTTATCTCCATCCTGATTATCATGGGAAAGGGTTAGGAAAAAAACTGTTAGAAACATTAATTGATCACTCTGAGAAAAAAGGGTACTGGACCTTGCAGTCTGGGATATTTCCTGAAAATAAAGCAAGTATTCATACTCATATAGGTTGTGGTTTCCGGGAAGTTGGAATAAGAGAAAAGATCGGAAAACATAAAGGTATTTGGAGAGATGTTTTATTTATGGAAAGAAGGAGTCCAATGTTTTAGGAGTCCTTTTCGTTTAGACGTTTCTATTCCTAGTTTTTATAAAAAAATTCTAAGGGTGCAGCCAACATTATGATAATTAACGAAAATATACGCTAAGCAAAATCCAACATAAAACGAGCAGATTTATCTATTCTAAGAAAAATCTGCTCTTGTTTTTCTAAACTCGTTATTACGGACAAAGAGGTTCTTATACAAAAAACTAGTATAACAAGAGACAAATCACTAAACAGCATAAAACCTTATGTTTCATCTCTTACCAACTGGATTTTTTCACCCCTGGTATTTGTCCTTTATATGCAAGTTCCCTAAATTTAATTCGAGACATTTTAAACTTTCGCAAGTTTCCTCTAGGTCTCCCAGTTATCTCACAACGATTACGTAAGCGTGTGGGGGGTGAATCTCGTGGCAGCTTTCGTAATGCTTCGTAATTCCCTTTTTCTTTTAGCTCTTTTCTTTACTCTGCATATTTTGCTTTTGACGCTTTTTCTCTTTTACAATTTTTGATTTTTTAGCCAATGAGATCTCATCCTTTCTGTTATAGTTTTTGTTTACTAATTATTTGAATCATTAGCACACCATCTTAAATAACAGCAATTACCTAGGTATTCTTTAGGGATGTCTTTCTCTATAAGGGTTTTATATCTCCTCATGAAACAGATTTCGATTGAGATTCTTCTGCAATGCAGTTCGTAAACTGCTTTTGAAACCAATCTCGATCAAGGTTTTTTCCGATAAAAACAAGCTCGCTTATCTTATTTTCAGTCTCTTTCCATTCTCGCTCTTCATGACCCGCAAATAGCATATGGAGCCCTTGAAAAACCACTCGACGTTTTTCTCCTGCTACGTTTAAAATACCTTTATAGCGATACAAATCTGGGCCCATTTCTTGTACAAGATAACTCATCCATTGATCTATTTTCCTTAAATCTAATGGCCTTTCTTCTCGTAATACAATAGATGAAACAGTGTCATCATGATGGTGATGATGCCCCTCTGCATCCAACAGGTAAGGATCTATTTGTAGCTTTACATCTACATCAAAAGTATCGATTTCTAGGATTTGTTTTAAATCAACTCTACAGTTTTGTGTATGAATTACAGTTGCAGTAGCATTCATATTACGTAAACGTTGTTCTACAGCCTGCAATGTACTAGAGGAAACCAAATCCGTTTTATTTAACAATAAAACGTCTGCAAACGCGACTTGTTCTTGAGCCTCATGATCCCTATCTAACTGATCACTAATATGTAAGGCATCAATTACAGTAACAATAGCATTTACATAGTAATGCTGCTGAATAGTTGGTTCTACTAGGAATGTTTGAGCTACTGGACCTGGATCTGCTAGGCCTGTTGTTTCGATAACAACACGATCAAATGCTGCTTTTCCTTCTTTCCTTGCACTATAGAGCTGTTGGAGTATACGAATTAAGTCTCCACGAACCGTACAGCAAATACATCCGTTGTTCATCTCGAAAATTTCTTCATCTGCTCCTACTACAAGTTGATTATCAATTCCAATTTCACCAAACTCATTCACGATGACTGCAATTTTTTGGTTATGCTGCTCAGATAGGATGTAATTTAATAACGTTGTCTTACCAGCTCCTAAAAATCCTGTTAAAATTGTAACTGGAATTAATGATTGATTTGCCACCTTTATCTACTCCATTCTATTCAAAGTTTTAAGCATTTTATCATACGCTTGCCACGGCATAAGAGCACAGTTATGTCTAGCTCTTAATTTATGAACACCTTCTAAGGAAAGCCAATCTCCTAAATCTGAATCTACTGTTTCTCCTGTTCGAATTAGTTTTTCTGCACTAATCCGCAGACTTGCTACATCCTCAAGGGACTTCCCTTTTATAAGTTCTGTCATCATAGAAGAAGAAGCTATACTAATACTACATCCCTCTCCTAGGAATGAAATGTCTTTAACCTTATCATTCTCCAGCCTCGTATATAGGGTCATAACGTCTCCGCAGGTAGGATTTTTATAATGAATCTTTATAACATGTTCTCCTTGAAGCTCATAGTGGTTTCGTCGCTGTTTATTATGATTTATAATGGTCTGCCTATATAAATCGTTAAGCATGATTCCGCACCCCTTCATAATAGATCCCTCCTTAAAACGAAATAATTACGATTTATTATATACATTATTACTAGTAACAAAACTTATATTCATTTATACCTAAAATAAATCGCGATTATTATAACCCCTCCTTAAAACGTAATGATTATGATTTATGTTGTAGATGATAGTTTTCTATTTGTAAGTGAAAAACTCCTGCAAAATAAATCTATTCTTTAAATATTACATAATAATCTTCCAAGCCCATTGACATTACTTCCTAATATAAGGTACCTTTTATTTATAAAACGTAATTATTACGATTTATAACACCCCCTCTTCTTTCGTGGGAAAGAATCATATGAGTATTGATGATTGAAGATAATGGTCGTAGTATTATTTTTCGTAAATCGTAATTATTATTATTTATATTAGTTACATATTTGAAAAAGGAGAATGAGTAAATCATGAAAAAATGGAAGTATGGTGCATTAGTAACTGCTTTAGCTCTTTCTACTGCTATTGTAGGCTGCTCAAAACAAGATGACTCAAAAAGCAATAATAAACAAGATGAGTCTCTTAAGGTCGTTACAACATTTTATCCTATGTACGACTTTGCAAAAAATGTGGTTGGATCTAATGGAAAAGTAGATATATTAGTTCCTGCGGGGACAGAACCACACGATTTTGAACCCTCCCCAAAAGATATTGCTAAAATTGAAAATGCTGATGTATTTGTATACAACAGCGACTCTATGGAAACATGGGTACCTAAAGTACTAAAAAGCCTGGATAATAAAAAAATAAAAGTGGTAGAGGCAAGTAAGGATATTTCACTTATGGAAGGTACTACAGAGGAAGAAGATGATGAGCATACTGATAAGGAACAAGAACATCCGATGGATCCTCATGTATGGTTAGATCCAGTGCTAGCCCAAAAAGAAGTAGAAAATATTAAGAAAGCAGTTATAGAAGTAGATCAAGCACATAAACAAGACTATGAAAAAAATGCAGATCAATTTTCTGCAAAGCTAAAAGATTTAGATAACCAATTTAAAACAACGCTTGGTCATGCAAAACGTAAAGAATTTGTAACGCAGCATGCGGCATTTGGATATTTAGCAAAAGAATATGGCCTTACTCAAGTTCCAATTGCTGGTCTTGCTCCTGACCAGGAACCAAGTCCAGCCAAATTAGTGGAACTTCAAAAGTATGTGAAAGACAACAATATTCAAGTGATTTACTTTGAAGAAGTAGCTTCTCCAAAAGTAGCGAAAACTCTCGCGGATGAAACAGGAGCAAAAACAGTTGTATTAAGTCCGATTGAAGGAATTAAGAAAGAAGAACAAGACAAGGGAATTGACTATATTAGTTATATGAAAAAGAACTTGGATGCATTAAAACAATCTATTATGCAATAGAAGTAGTAGTACGTTTTACAATCATGTAAAACGTACTTTTTCTGCTTACGCTAAAAGAAAGGACAAGGAGTATTTCATGAAGCTAATATCTATGAATCAGGTTCAATTTAAGTTTGGAAATGAAACCATTTTAGAAGATATTTCTCTCGATATACATAGTGGTGAGTTTGTTACACTGACTGGACCGAACGGAGCGGCAAAGTCTACTCTGTTACGAATTATGTTGGGCTTACTAAAGCCTTGGAGAGGAACTGTAAACATTAGTAAAAAAAATGAACAAGGAAAGAAGGTTATCGTTGGTTACGTCCCACAACAAGTTTCTTCCTTTAATATAGGATTTCCAAGTACCGTGTTGGAGCTTGTACAATCTGGCCGTTTTCCTCGTGGAAGGTGGTTCCGTTCACTTTCTAAAAAAGATCATGAGCATGTTAAGCAAGCGTTACTTGGAGTCGATATGTGGAAATTTCGTAATAGCAAGATTGGAGAGCTATCAGGTGGACAAAAGCAACGCATTTGTATCGCTCGTATCTTAGCTTCTGAACCATGCATTTTGGTTTTAGATGAGCCTACAACCGGAATGGATTTTGAAAGTCGCAATCATTTTTATCAATTGATGAGACACCATGTTACAGAGCATGGAAGAACGGTCATCATGGTTACACATGACTTGGATGATGTAAAACCGTATGCAGATCGAAAAATTTATCTAGAAAGAAAGGAGAACACACAATGGAGATGCTTCACTTTGGGTTCATGCAGCGAGCATTTTGCGCCGGTGGATTAATTGCCGTCATAGCCCCCATATTAGGGATGTTTTTGATTTTAAGACGCCAGTCTTTAATGGCGGATACCCTTTCTCATATTTCATTAGCTGGAGTAGCGCTCGGTCTAACACTTCGTTCTAATGTCAATTTAGTTACGATTATCGTTATTATTATTGGAGCAATAGGCATTGAATATATGAGAAATACCTATCGTACATATTCAGAAGTATCCGTAGCTATCCTCATGGCAACAGGCTTATCCTTTGCTCTCGTCCTAATGAGTTTAGATCAGGGCGGAATCTCCACTAATGTGGAACAATATTTATTTGGATCTATTATCACCATTAGTAAGGAACAGCTTCGTTTCTTAGTAATAGTTTGTATCTTGGCAGGAGTTTATTATCTAATTTTTCAACGCCCTATGTACGTGTTAACGTTTGATGAGGATACAGCCTTTACAAGTGGATTGCCTACAAAATGGTTATCCTTGTCTTTTAGCGTGTTAACAGGTCTAACCATATCCGTTATGATGCCTATTATAGGAGCATTACTTGTTTCAGCACTCATGGTACTACCAGCGGCTATTTCAATGCGCATGGTAAAAGGATTTAAAGCAGCTATTCTGTTTAGTATGGCAATAGGCGTTATTAGCATGTTTATAGGGCTTGCATCTTCGTATAAAATAGGGACACCTCCTGGAGCAACCATTACACTCATCCTTGTATTGTTTTTAATTTGTGGCCTTTGTATCCAATGGTTTTGGAAATATATTCGTTCTAATCGTACGTAGGAGGAAGAGGATTCTCCGTAACTCAATCTAGAAATAACGTATTACGATATAAAGAGTAGGGAGAGTTCCATTCCAGGATTAGACGTAATGTAAAGAAGGGTGGAAATGGATTCCTTATAACTCAGGAAGGATAGAAATAAGCTGATTCTTCACCAGAATCAGCTTATTTCTTTATTTAGCATATGAAAGTGTAGCTATTGCATCATGTAAATGAATAGACTCCTCATTCTTATATTCTACTGTAAAAGATGCTATCTATTCAATTTCATAAAGGTCAGCTGCCACGAGACACCATGTCCTCTACAAAACGAGGGTTTTCGTACGCCTTTTCCGTAACTATTTTTTCGTCCGGCCTCTTTAATACAGGATAAATACATGAACTTGTATTTGATTCGGCTGCATCTAGTAAAGCTTTTTTCCAATCTTGTTCTTCGTCATAATCATCTGAAAGACGAACTTTCATGGTGACATAGCCACGCTGGTTATGCGTACTATACTCACTAATTTCTTTAGAACACGGACATAAAGTAGTGATTCCACATATCAAGGTTACGTCGTTTGTAAACCCGGACTCTTGATTATATGAAATGCATATTCTGGCAGTTGCATGATTTAATCCAGTTAGACCAGAAGACGGACCTTTGCGTTTATAAAACCAAGGAAATTCCACCTCTAAGCATTTGGAAAAATTCTTTTTAATGCTTCTTTCAATTCAGGTTTAACATTGATTTTCGGACGGATGACTTTAGCTTTACTTTCAGCTTCATCCAACGTTTTAGCCTCGCCAAGAGTTAAAAGTGTTCCGATTGCAACAGTCCCAGTCCGATTGCTTCCCCCACCACAATGGAAGTAAACTTTTTTACCTTCATTGTATGCTTTTATAACTTGATCAATAGCTTGGTTGACGGATTCATCCTGCTGATTGGCGTCATCCACAATAGGGCTATGAACACGGTTATAAGTTGTACTCTTTTCAGAATTTTCAGATCTTAAGTCAAATACAATGTCTACTTTATCCTGTTCTAACACATCTTGTATGTCGTCAGCCCCACCAATAAAAATACGGTTTTTAATTAATTCTTGATAGTTTTTAGTCGTCATGTTTCTTTCCACCTTTCTAAAGCCTGACTCCTGTCGTTAGGTTTAGGTTAATATGTAATTTACTTAGAGTTGAAAGCCGAGAGAAGTCTCCCGGCTTTTAGAATTAGTGTCTACTCACCGATTTTAGCAAAACGATCAATTCTTTCACCAATTTCATCACGAACACGTTGGAAGAAAGCCCATTTTTCTTCTTCTGTTCCCTCTGCTTTTGCAGGATCATCAAATCCCCAGTGTACACGTTTGATATGTGGAGGAGTTACAGGACAATTGTCTGCCGCATGACCGCAAAGTGTTACAATTAAATCAGCGTTATTTAATATTTCTGGATCAATCACATCAGATGTTTGATTCGAAATATCGATTCCTGCTTCTATCATTGCTTTCACTGCATTCGGGTTTAGTCCATGTGCTTCAAGTCCTGCACTTTTCACTTCCCACTCCTCACCTAAGTGTTTTTTTGCCCAGCCCTCTGCCATTTGGCTTCTACACGAGTTACCTGTACATAAGAAATAGATTGTTTTTTTAGTCATGTTGCATGTCTCCTTTAATAATTAGTGAATAATGATCAACCATATATATAAACCAACTAAAGTAATAAACAGTGCTGGAATGGTTAGAATAATTCCTGTTTTAAAATAGGTTCCCCAGGATATCTTAACCCCTTTTTGGGATAAGACATGTAACCATAATAGGGTTGCAAGAGAACCGATTGGGGTGATTTTAGGACCTAAATCTGAGCCAATGACATTGGCATAAATAAGAGCTTCTCTTACGACGCCACTTGTATTTGTATCTGCAATAGCTAGTGCATCAATCATAACAGTCGGCATGTTGTTCATAATGGATGAAAGAATAGCAGCTATGAACCCCATCCCTATTGTTGCAGCAAATAAGCCTTGATCGGCAGTCACTTGAATAAGATCAGCTAAAATATTCGTTAATCCTTCATTTCTTAACCCATAAACAACTACATACATTCCGATAGAAAAAAAGACGATTGCCCATGGTGCTCCTTTGATGACGGCTCGGGTATTAACAGCAGTGCTTCTTCTAGCCATAGCGAGGAAAAAGATCGCTACAATACACGCAATTATTGATACAGGTATTCCAGTCAATTCACTTGCAAAATACCCAATTAAAAGGATTCCTAACACAAGCCAAGATAATCGAAACATTTTTTTGTCTCGAATAGCTTCCACTGGCTGTTTTAACTGAGAGATATCATAATTTTTCGGTATACTTTTACGGAAAAATAGAAATAAAACCAAAATGCTTGCTACTAAGGAAAAGATGTTTGGAATAATCATCCTAGAAGCAAATTCAGTAAATTTAATTCCAAAAAAGTCTGCAGATACTATGTTAACTAAATTACTCACGACTAACGGAAGAGATGTCGTATCCGCAATAAAACCACTCGCAATAATAAAAGGGAATACCATCTTTTCATTAAATTTTAGATTTCGAACCATCGCTAATACAATAGGAGTTAAAATAAGGGCTGCACCATCGTTAGCGAAAAAGGCTGCTACTAGTGCTCCCAATAAAGAAACGTAGACAAACATTCGAACCCCGTTTCCTCGTGCAGCTCTTGCCATATGAAGAGCTGACCACTCAAAAAAACCGATTTCATCTAATATAAGAGAAATAATAATGATTGCGATAAAAGCTAATGTTGCGTTCCACACGATAGAAGTAACATCTATTACATCTTTAAAATCAACTACTCCTACGATTAATGCAAAGATCGCTCCTCCACAAGCAGACCAACCGATCGATAAACCTTTAGGCTGCCATATAACTAAAATAAGCGTTATTAAGAAAATCACTGAAGCTAATATAACTGATATCAATACTTAAACCTCCATTACTCACACGAAATTCGCAATCCATTTTTTTCTAATTCTTGTAATTTAAACTCTTGATTCGGTAGATATTGAAGTAAGTTTTGGACGATTGGATAATAATCGTTTTCTTTGTTCAATGAATAGATGATCCATTGTCCTCTTCTTGTTTCTCTTACAATTCCTAAATCTTTTAACTTGCGCACGTGTTGACTAATGGCAGGCTGGCTGGTTTTAAATATTTCAACAAATTCACAAACACAACAATCATGTGATTCTAAAATCTTCACTATTGCTAAACGGGTTTTATCCCCTAACAACTTTAAGATTGTGGCTGCTTTTTCTATTTCAATAGTTGATACTCGCATAAAAGCACCTCCAATATTTAACCAAATATCAGTATATAATAATTTGCTTATATAATATATTACTTATATATTAATTTCAATTGACTTTCTGTAAACTCTTTGTAAAAAAATATAAAAAAACAGTTACCCATTTTATTTTTATATGGAGTAACTGTTTTTAAAGATATTCCGAGAAAATATGAAGAGGTTTAGGTGAAATCTCATAACAACTATACCGCTTCATGCCCCCATTTCTTTTCATCCTGGACGAATAAAATGCCTAGCTCATGATGATCTCCTTCGTATAATGCTCTTTGAACAAATCGAATTTGTCCGTTAACATCAAGGACTTCCAGCTTACAATACGCGCCATTATGCTGAAGTGCTTCATAAAATTCGCTTTCTTTTTGAACAGAAAAACCATTTGCCTTTGTTATAAGCTCTCCCACTTGTAAATCCATTTTACTTGCAGGTGAATCTGGTATAATGCCAAGAATCATAAGACCATTATTCTTTTTTGAAAAAAAGACTGGTAAGCTTTCATCCGCAATCCTTTGTCTTAAAGAAAGAAGCTCTCTTCCAATGATAGCTATTGCAACTACACCAATCGAAGCAACAGGATACCAATAACCGATTATAGTAAGAAGAGCAATCAAGATACCAAAAGCCATGATTCTTTTTCCAAATATGGTAATCGATACTGAAGGAAGCTGACCTTGAATTTGCTGGTGAAATCCAATCATAAAAGGGACTAACAAAATATAGTAAGACCCATTTCCAATCGAAAAGACCGGCCACCACTCAAAGGGTGCTTCAATTCCGCCAAAAGGAACAAATAGAAAAATCGGAACCATCCATAAACGTTTTACCTCATGAACGCCAATAATTTGTCCTCTTTTGCTTTTTTTCAGCTTAGGAGAGGTACCTTTTCTTCCATTTCTCATGATTAATACACCTTCCCCAATGATCATGAGCGAAAGCAATACGGCCATCGATGGAAAAATACCTTGCTTTACATTTAATAATTCATGAGAAAAATAAGGGATTTTCCAGCCCTTTGTTAATGCAATGATCGTTAAAAAAAAGGAAAATCCTAACGTATATACTGGAGATAATAGGCGAAATTTTAAAGTAAAACTCCAGACAAACGTCAATAAAACAATAAATACAACCGCTTCTATCGGCAGGGCAATTCCCAATATAACCGTAAAAATGGAAATCGCAAGTCCAACTAAGATCCCACTAGTCAGCTGCTTCAATTCAAAATAAGCATTTTCTGATCGGATATGAAAATTTTTTCTTTCTCTTTTCACTCGAGATACACCTAAAAACGCCGCTAAAAAGAATAGATAATAAAACACAGGATTCAAAAATAACTTTCCCGCTCCTGTTAAAACTTCAATTAGCCATTCTTGACTCATCCTGTCACCAACCTCTATCTGTCTCATTTATTCAGTATGATCTATTATATTTTATCAAAATGGCATCCTAAAACCTATGCTAGTCTGGTGAAAAATGAAGTTTTAATAAAATCATGAATTTTTTTAAATAATATAAAATACTTTATGTATGTATCTATCATCAAAAATTGTTCACAAATAATGATTAATATTATTTTTCATTCTATTGGTGGTTCAATTATATCAAGATTTGTGCTATCCTTTTCACTATATTTTTATTATTAATGAAAGGAAATTTTTTCTATCTACAACTGTGTAAGCTCCATGCATTCCCAGTATGTCTGTTGAAAATTTAGGCATCAATAACAAAAAATAAACTTTATGGAAACTAAATATGAATTCTATTTTTACACACCGGAGGCTTTAATATGCTGCAAATATTTAAACGGTTTCTAATTGGAAGACCTTTAAAATCAACTGCATTAGGCGAACAAAAATTAAATAAATTAAAGGCATTAGCTATTTTATCATCGGATGCCCTTTCTTCAGTTGCATATGGAACAGAACAAATATTATTGGTTCTTGCCACGATTGGGGTCATTGCTTTCTGGTATTCGATTCCGATTGCGATTGGTGTTTTGGTGTTGTTAGTCGCACTCATTTTATCCTATCGTCAAATTATTCATTCCTATCCACATGGGGGAGGAGCTTATGTTGTTTCTAAAACAAATTTAGGCGTCAATCCAGGATTAATTGCTGGTGGTTCATTACTGGTCGATTATATTTTAACTGTGGCGGTTAGTGTGTCTGCAGGAACAGACGCTATAACCTCAGCTTTTCCAGCTTTACATGAGCATACAGTTGGGATAGCCATTTTACTTGTTGTCTTCATTACAATATTGAATTTAAGAGGGGTAACAGAATCAGCTTCTGTTCTCGCCTATCCAGTTTATTTATTTGTTTTCTCACTTGTTTTACTTATTGTTGCTGGACTGTTTAACATTATGACTGGGCAAGCTCCTTCTACTTTACATGCACCAATAGGAGCAGCAGTACCAGGGATCACCGTCTTTTTACTGCTTCGTGCCTTTGCATCAGGCTGTTCCGCCTTAACAGGAGTTGAAGCTATTTCTAATGCAATTCCAAACTTTAAAGAACCTGCAGCAAAAAATGCAGCCAATACCCTATTAATGATGGGTGCCATTTTAGCTGTTCTTTTTACAGGTGTGACATTTTTAGCTTATTGGTATGGCATCACACCGAAAGCAGAAGAAACAGTTGTGTCTCAGCTTGCTTCCAGTATGTTCGGCAGGGGAATATTCTATTACCTGATTCAAGGAGCAACAGCGCTAATTCTCGTACTTGCGGCAAATACAGGTTATTCTGCATTTCCGCTCTTAGCTTATAACTTAGCGTCTGATAAATACATGCCGAGAATGTTTCTTATGAGAGGAGATCGGTTAGGCTATTCTAACGGAATTATTACTCTTGGACTTGCGTCCATCCTGTTAATCATTGCTTTTAAAGGGCAAACTGAGCATTTGATTCCTTTGTATGCTGTAGGGGTATTTATTCCGTTTACTTTATCGCAAACGGGAATGATCGTTAAATGGGTACGAGAAAAACCTAAAGGCTGGATTACAAGGATGCTTGCTAATTTACTTGGAGCAATCATTACTCTTTCTGTCCTTTGTATTTTATTCATTACAAAATTTACACAAGTATGGTCAGTACTAATCTTTCTACCCATTATCGTTTACATTTTTCATCGGATCAACAAACATTATGATGCTGTTGGCGAACAACTGCGAATTAAACCGGATGAGCTTCCTGAAAAGATTGAAGGAAATGTAGTGATTGTACCAGTTGCAGGCATCACAAGAGTTGTTGAGCACTCTTTAAATTACGCACAATCCATTGGAGATTATGTAGTTGCTGTTTATATTGCATTTGACAGAGAAAGTGAACAGCAATTTGAGGAAAAGTGGAAAAAATGGAAACCAGAAATTCGATTAGTGACATTATTCTCCTCCTATCGAAGCATCCTGTCACCGATTTCCAAATTTGTGGATACGATTGAAAGTAAATCAGATAAAAATAACTATTCTGTAACCGTACTGATCCCACAATTTATTCCAAAAAAGAGCTGGCATAACATCCTGCATAACCAATCGAGCGTTTTATTGCGAGTATACTTGCTTTATAAGAAAAACGTTATTGTTTCAACCGTACCTTACCGATTCCATAAGTAAGCTCTTAGCTATTTCAATGAGCAAGCACCATTTCAGTGGTGCTTGTTTTTTTAGTTAGGCTATGTTAATTAGTTGATTTTTGAATCATTTAGCCTTCATGAAACACAGGGAACAAGTGAACTTTCTCCCTGTGTTTCATGAAAACCATGCTACCTTGAAGCTACGCTTCAAGGCGTGTGAAACAGCGTTTCACACGAATGATTAAAAAATCGGTTTCTTACTATGTTCTTTAACAGGTATTAGAATTTAATCTTCTGTTTTGTTTGCTGTGATGCGAATAGCAATTTGAAGCTGGAGATCGTTTTCTTCCTTTGCTATTTCAGTACGAACTGCTTTTTCAAGAATAGATGCTGTTTCTTTATCGACAAATCCCGTTACCTTCAAATCATGTTGTTGTTGAAAGGCTTTCACAGCAGTTGCTGTTCGTTCACTAAAATACCCATCCTTCCTTCCAGGAGAAAGTCCTAGACTATCCAATATTTGTTGTACGATTTTTATTTGTTCATTATTCATATCCGGTTCAAGTGTTTTTTCAAGCTGAATAGGATGATTGTGAAATAATTCTGGCTGTTTAACCTCTATTGTAGGCTCAATCCCTTTTTTATGAATCCACACTCCATTAGGCGTTAGCCATTTATATAAGGTAAGCTTAATTTGACTTCCATCTTTCATTGGTACAGCCTCCTGGACGGTCCCCTTTCCAAACGTTTTTTCTCCAACAAGCGGATAACCTTCTGCTTCATGTAAGGCACCTGCCAATATTTCAGAAGCAGATGCACTTCCTTGATCAATTAGCACCGAGATTGGGTATGATTTCTTTTTTTCTAATTGTGAGAAATATTCCATCCTATCCCCGTTTCTTTTTTCAATTTGAATATAGGGTTTCTTTTTCGTCACAAACTCTTGCAATATCTCTTGAACACTGGACAAATAGCCCCCTGGATTACCACGGACATCCATGATTAAACCCTGAATGTCATCCTTTTCCATGTTAGTTAGTTCCTTCTTCATTTCTATGGCTGTATTTTCTGAAAAAGAAGTAATCGCAATGTATCCTATTTTTTTGCCACTATATTCTTTTACATCAGCATTTACTGTCAGATGTGGAATTTCATCTCTTTTTACAGAAACAATCATTGGTTTTTTTAACCCTTGTCTTGCTACCTCTAGCTTTACAACCGTTCCTTTTACCCCTCTAATTTTTAAGGTCGTCTCATACAAATCTAACCCTTTTACACTCACTCCATCTACCTTTAATATTTGATCATTTGCTTTTAATCCTGCTTTTTCTGCTGGTGAATTTTTAAAAGGGGCCACAATGATCATTTTGCCATCCTCCATGCTCATTTCAGCACCAATTCCTTCAAAAGAAGATTTTAGCGAACGATTAAATTGCTGTGACACCTCTTGATTCATGTACACAGAGTATGGATCATTCAGGGTTGAAAGCATTCCTTGTATGGCTCCTTCCGCAAGCTTGCTTCTATTTACTTCCTCAACATAATTGTCGTAAATAAGCTCATAAGCTTGGCTGACCTTCGATAAAAATGGATACTCCTTTGCATTCGATTTTGTATTAAAGTAAGCATTTTCTTGTTTTTTTTCAAACCAGCTCATTCCTGCATAAGTTCCACCAGCACCAATCAATAAGGAACATCCAATAAATAATAAAAGCAATTTCCGATTCATCTACATCTCCCTTTCTAGATGGAACGTCCCTTTCAGGTCATTATCTCCTTCACTCACCTAACGTTGTTATTCAATATATGAACAAATGAGACAGGTTATGAGAATTTTCAAGGCCAGAAGCCTCAATGGAGATTCTTATGAAAAATTTATTGGGAGGATGGTTGAGGTGGATAGCCTACTGTTTATACGACACTCTAGAGATAGATGTTTAAAAAAATGAAGAGTATATCAAAATCCTGCCATTAAAAAAATGGCAGGATCATTAAGAAGTTAGGAGGTGTTGGATGACTATACTAACTCAATCCGTATTCCTTTATTTTGTTATAAAGCGTTCCTCTTGATATACCGAGCAAAGTAGCTGCTGCACTTTTATTTCCGTACGTTTTCAGCAATGCTTTTTCAATCATTAACGCTTCATCATTTGATGACAACAATTCCTCCAATTCAGGGTCATTTTCAAATGAATGTTTTTTTCTTTCTAGATCATCACTGTTTGATAAATTCGGAGGAAGATAATCTGCTGTGATCACATTCTTTTCATTTAATAAAATGAATCGTTCTACAACATTGCGAAGCTCGCGAATATTTCCTGGCCACTGATTATTAATGAGAGCTCTCATCACATCAGATCGAATGTCGGGAACAGGCTTTTGATACTTCGAGCAAAATTCCTTCACAAATTGTTGAGTCAACTTCACAATATCTTCTGTACGATGACGTAAAGGAGGAAGATCAATATGAATGACAGATAGATAATAATAAAGTTTTTTATTAAATTTCTCTTTTTTCATCAGCGACTCAAGTGATAATGATGTAGAAGTAATGATTCGTGTCTGAGGAGAAACAATTTCATTCCCACCTGTACGAGAAAAGGAATGATCTGCGAGATAATGAATCAGTTTCTCTTGAATAAATAGCGGCATATGTTCAATCTCTTCGATATATAACGTTCCACCGCTAGCTTGCTCAAGCTTCCCCAGTTGTGCTAATGACTTTTCATTTGTAAAAGATGTCTGCTGGTAACCAAATAATTCAACCTCCATTAAATCTGGAGGAATAATGGAACAATTCATGGAAACAAATGGTCCTCCGCTTTTTGAACCACCATAATGAATGGATTGAGCTAACATCTCTTTCCCCGTTCCTTTTTCACCAGTAATCAATACAGGAATATCAGCATGTGCTACTTTCTGTGCCATACTTATAGCTTGTTTAACTTCGGGATTAACACTGATAATAGCAGAGAATGGATTTTCCTTATAAACAGGCATTGGCAAGGCAGAGGATAATTCTTCATTTAAACGCATGATCCGAGTGATATCATGTTCTGTTGCAACACCCCCAATAATCGTATTATCTTTTTTAATTGGTGATGCATTAATGAGCACATGTGTATCCTCATTCGGACGATGATACGCACCTCTAACAGGCCTTCCTTCCTTTAATATTTCATGTAAAACGATTGAATCGGATCGAAAGTGCTCTCCAATTTTTTTTCCGAGTATCGCTTCTTTTTTTATTTTATATGTTCCTTCCGCTGTCGAATTCCAGCAGATTACCGTACCCTCTTGATCAACGGCTGTCACCGCATCATTTATCGTCTCAGCCAGCGTATAAAAATAAGCACTTAATTGGCTGTTTTCTTTTGTGATATGATGGACTCTTTGAGTTGGGGTAATAATTCCTTCTATTTTATTGACCATTTGATCCTTTACAATAACCGGTCTATTCCAATTAAGATGATCATCTGAAAGCTGATCAATCGTCGATACAGAAGATGGCTTCCAGTTAACAGCTTCCATCCATTGATAAATAGGTAACGATTGATCCTCTGCTCGACAAATGTTGATTTCATCTTGTCCAATGATATAGAAATCCTTTGCTGTAATCACAGCAAAATGAAACAAATCAAGTTTATTTTTTAAATCTGTTAAAGACATATTCCCGTCAACGATTATAAATGATTGATCTAAGTTCGGCTGTACATGATTAAGCATCCTAAATCCCTTTCTTTTATGTTTTATTAAATCTACCATAAGTAGGTGACATGATCTAGTTTATCACTTGATAATATTTGATCATACGTGTGTTAATCACGAGCTAACAATCGAATTTTTCTGTTTTAAGATACAATCGTTTGTCTTTTAAGATTTTACAATAGATAAAAATAATGAAGCTGAAACCCTTAAGTAAAGGTTTACAGCTTCATTAAGCTAAAAATCAAGTATTTTATTATTAAGATTTTTCTCGCCAATCAAACAGCATTTCCATCTTCTTAAAATTTTCTAGATGTAAGCTTGCCTTGCGTAAATAATAATAAATAATCATAGCCGCCTGCCTTAGAGTCAGTTCCAGACATATTAAATCCGCCAAACGGTTGTGCACCAACTAAAGCACCTGTACATTTTTTATTAATGTATAGATTTCCGCAATGCTGTGTTTCTAATGCATATTCAATTCTTGCATCTTCTTGAGAGAAAAATGAGCCTGTCAGACCATATTCTGTGTTATTAAAAATATCGATGGCTTCTTTCCAGTCTGCTGCTTTTGAGATTGCCAAAACTGGACCAAAAATTTCTTCCTTCATAATACGAGCTTCTGGGCTTACACCGACAAAAACCGTTGGTTCAATGTAAAAACCATTTCCATCTGCTTTTGAACCACCCACAACAAGCGTTCCTTCTTCTTTTCCAATTTCGATATATTTCATAATTTTATCTACTGATTTTTGGTCGATGACTGGACCAACTGGAGCATTTTCTTCAGGCAATCCAATGGTTAAGTTTTTCGTTAATTCAATGACTTTCCCTACTACTTCGTCATAAGCAGAATCAACAATAATAGCTCTAGAACCAGCAGAACATTTTTGTCCTTGGAAACCGAATGCTGCTGCTACGATAGCTGTTGCTGCAGCATCTAAATCAGCTGTTTCATCGACAACAATGCCATCTTTCCCACCCATTTCAGCAACCACACGCTTTAACCAGATTTGTCCTTCCTGTACCTTAGAAGCTTTTTCGTAAATACGGCAGCCAACTGCACGTGATCCAGTAAATGAGATAAAGCGTGTTTTCGGATGTTCAACTAAATATTCGCCAACTTCTAAAGCATCCCCAGGAATGTAGCTCAGGACCCCTTTTGGCAATCCTGCTTCTTCCATTAATTCTACAAACTTAGCTGCAATGACTGGTGTATTATCTGCCGGCTTTAAGATGACTGTATTTCCAGTTACAATTCCAGCAACCGCTGTACCTGCCATAATCGCAAGCGGGAAGTTAAATGGTGAAATAACGATGCCAACACCTAGCGGAATATACGTCATTTTATTTTCTTCTCCGGCAATCTGTGTTAAAGGCTGATGAATACTTGTTTCACTTAGACGGATCATTTCGCGGGCATAAAATTCTAAGAAATCAATCGCTTCAGCTGTATCAGCATCTGCTTCCACCCAGTTCTTCCCTGATTCAAGCACAAGTAAAGAAGAAAACTCATGCTTACGCTGACGCATTAAATCAGCTGCTTTAAATAAATATTCTGCACGCTCTGCCGGAGAAACTTTTTTCCACGTTTCAAACGTTTCAACTGCTACTTGCATTGCTTTTTCTGCTAATTCTTGCGTTCCTTTACTTACAGAACCAATAACTTCGTCTAAATTTCCTGGGTTTATCGAAATGATTTTTTCTTCTGTATAGATTTTTTCTTCACCGATATATAAAGGATATTTTTGTCCGAGAGCTGCTTTTGCCTTCACAATCGCCTCTTGTATCGCTTTTTTATTTTCTTCAATCGAAAAATCTGTTAATGCCTCATTTTTATATGGAGCTTTTTGAGTATTTGTTGTCATGATTTTATCCCTCTCCCTATGTAATCTTATTTAAATAAACTTTTTAATACAAACCAAACATTTGCAGGTCTTTCCGCTAAACGACGCATAAAATAACCGAACCAGTCCATGCCATATGGAACATAAATCCGCATTTTATATCCTTCATTTACAAGCTTATTCTGAAGGTCTACACAAATTCCATATAACATTTGAAATTCAAATTGATCCTTTGGAATGTCATGATCTTGAATAATGGATTTTGCGTAATCAATGATTTTTTCATCATGACTCGCAATTGCCGTATAGTTTCCGTTTAATAAATGCTGCTTAATATTCGCTTTATAATTCTCATCGACATCTTTTTTTAGTGGGAAAGCTACCTCAGGTGATTCCTTATAGGCTCCTTTTACTAAGCGAAGATTCGCTTTGTATGCCTTTAATTCATCAATATCCTTTTCTGTTCTATATAAGTAAGCTTGAAGAACAAGACCGACATTCTCATACTCCTCGCGCAATTCTTTATAAATATCTACAGAAACTTGGCAATGTGCATAATCCTCCATATCAATTCGTACAAAATTTTGATGTTTTTTCGCAACATCGAGAATTCTTCTCATATTTGCCATGCAAAGCTCTTTACTAATATCTAGACCTAATGAAGTCATCTTTAGCGAGAGATTGGATTGAACACCTGATTCTGCAATAGCATCAAGCGTTTTAATACACATATCTGCTGACTCATTCGCTTCTGCTTCCGTATAAACAAATTCACCTAAATGATCTAAGGTTACCACCTTGCCGTCTCGATTCAATTCTTTCACTGCTTGAATTGCTGTTTGAATAGAATCACCTGCAACAAACCGACTCGCCCCAAAACGCAAGCCATATTTTTTTGCCAATTTATTAGCTGCGGTATTTTTTCCTAACGATTGAAACATATTTCTCATCAGCAGCTCCAACATAAAAACCTCCAATTCTCTCAGAAATATCTGACTTCATCATTTTGAACAAATGTGTTCAAACGAGGAATATTTTTAAACAAATTTGTTTTATCGATAATTTTGATTATACATATATTTCTGAAATAAACAATAAACATGTTAGAAAGTCCGACATATTTTTTTGAAATTAGTGACTTTTCTCACTTTCTTAAACTATTCTATAAAAAAATGATTCTTCCTTTTCCATAAGACTTCCTTTCTTTTCTAAAAAAAACAGCTTGGGTATGATCCCAAGCTGTTTTATGTATTCTTTTATTATTAAATGTATTGTTAACGATTTACATCGGAACAATGCCTACAGGATTGATTGCATTGGATTTCTCGTAATTCCATGGACCCTTATGCAATTCAAAATGCAGATGCTGTCCAAATGAATGACCTGTATTTCCCATATAACCAAGCTGCTGTCCTTTTGAAACAATTTCTCCATTCCCAATCGTACGGCTGCTCATATGTGCATAAACCGTTGTGTAAATTTGTCCGTTAATCGAATGGGAAATATACACCACGTTTCCATAGCTTGAAGAAAATTCTGAACGAATGACTACGCCATCAGCAGCAGCTACAATAGGAACCGCCCCACCGGCTGCAATATCCACTCCAGCATGAAACTCACCATCACGCTGGCCAAAGCCTGACGAAATATAGCCAGCGGCTGGTTTCGTAAACACACCACCTGATACTGGAGGTGCCGCTGCAACTTTACCAGTATTCGATGATGAGCTGTTTGATTGGCTGCTTGTCGTTTTGTTCTGGCTTTGACTCGCCTTTTGTTTTGCTAGCTCAGCTTGTCTAGCAGCTTCAGCTTGTCTAGCTAATTCAGCCTGTCTTGCAAGCTCTTCCTGACGCTGTTTTTCTAATTGAATCGCTTTTTCCATCGCTACTTTTTGAGAAGCAAGGATGGCTTGTTCCTCTTCAAGAGATATTTTTTCTTCATTCGCATGATTTTCTTGCGTAACAAGACTTGCCATTAGTTGATCCTTTTGCGATTTTTGAACACCTAAGTTTGCTCTTAAACGCTCAAGGTCACTTAACATTTTTTCAAGATTCGCTAAATCTGTTTCTACTTTAGCCTGCTTTTGCTCCAGTAGCTCTTTATCGGCATTATGTTCACGAAGAATCCTTTGGTCCGCTTCCACAATGGTTGCTACTGCGTCTACTCGATCCACAAAGTTACCAAAACTCTGAGCACCCATTAATACATCTATGTAACTGATCACTCCACCCGTTTCTTGATACGAACGAGCTCTTTCTTTAAGCAATTCATTTCGCTTATTAATTCGATCGATTATAACGGCAATCTCACTTTTAAGCTGGTTAATTTCATTTTGTGTTGTTTCAATCTGTTTTGTTCTTTCATCAATTTTGGCTTCAGCATCTCCAATTGATCGATCTAAACGTTCAAGCTCTTGCTTGACTTTGTCTTGTTCGGTTTGCAGGTTGGAAATTTCAGTATCTTTACTATTAATTTGGGAATCAACACTCGATTGCTGGTTTTCAATGTCTGTTTTTTTCTTTGTTAACTCATCTATTTTGGAAGCAGCTGATACAGTGGGAATACTGCTAGTAAAGACACTGCTGATTCCAATGGTTGCAACAACTGATAATGATAGGATTGATTTTTTCAATTCTTCCGCTTTCTCCTTTCCAAAATTCACACACCTTAATTTGAAAATCTATGTATCTCTTATTAAAAATAGGTAAATATCCCTAATTTTCCAAAGAGAAAAATGAAAGTGCCAAATGGAAAATGTCTTTTCCACAGGCACTTGATCATTAAACTTTTAAAAATTTTCTAACGGACATAACACTTCCCCAAACGCCTATGCATGACCCCATTAAGATAAGGAGAGCCGATACTTGATAAACAAATGGGCTATAATGCAGTATTTCAATAAAATTCCCTTCAAGCCTTGGTGCAACATATTCATAAGCATTGTAATAAATCGTCGCAACAACTGTGATTGGAATGAAGGATCCTAATATCCCAAGCCAAAGTCCTTCAAGAAAAAACGGCCAACGAATAAAGGCATTAGTTGCTCCTACTAATTTCATAATCTCTATTTCTTTTCTTCTAGCAACGATTGTAATTTTAATCGTGTTTGAAATTAAAAACATTGCCGTAAACAACAGTCCCACAATAAGGACCATTCCTACATTTCTACTTACTTTAATAAAATTAAATAGTTTTTCTACCTTACCTTGCCCATATCTTACTTTTGAAACATAATCCATGTTTTCTATTTTCTTTGCAGCCTTAATCGTATCTGCTGGGTTTTTTGTCTTAACGATAAAGACATCGTTTAATGGATTATCCTGTTCGAACATCTTAAAGGCTTCCCCTTCATCACCTGTGCTCTTAATAAGATTATCCAATTCTTTTTGTTTCGAAGAAAAACGTACACTTTTTACCTCAGGAAGTTGTTCAATCGCATTCTTCAATGTTTGATGATCCGTGCCATTACTAGCAACGTCAATGTGAACGCGAATTTCAACGTCCTCTTCAATGGTCGAAGCTACCTTATTGAGATTCATCATAATGACGAAAAAGATACCAACTAATATTAGTGTAATCGTCACAGCACTGACAGAAGCGAAGGTCATCCAACCATTTCTGCTTAAGCTTTTTAAGCTTTCTCTTATATGACGGCGAAAGGTTCTAGATTTCATAACCATAATCTCCTCTTTTTTCATCCCGTACTATTTTTCCGCCCTCAATGGCAATAACACGATGCTTGATCGTATTTACAATATCCTTATTATGTGTTGCCATCACGATGGTTGTCCCTCTTGTATTAATTTCTTCAAAAATATTCATAATTTCCCAAGAGGTTTCTGGATCTAAGTTTCCAGTAGGTTCATCCGCAATCACTAGCTTTGGAGAATTGACTATAGAACGAGCAATCGAAATACGTTGTTGTTCTCCGCCTGACAATTCAGTTGGAAGCATTCTTGCTTTATGCTTTAACCCAACGAGATCTAGTGTATCCATCACTTTTTTCTTTATATTCTTAGGCTGCTCTTCAATTACTTCTAAAGCAAAAGCAACATTTTCAAATACCGTTAAGGTTGGAAGAAGTTTGAAATCCTGAAAGACGACCCCCATGCTTCTTCTTAAAAGCGGCACTTTTTTCGATTTAAGCATAGCTAAATTCATGCCATTTATTAAAATATTCCCCTTTGTGGGAGTCTCTTCACGATACATCATTTTAATAAATGTAGACTTCCCAGCACCACTTGGGCCGACTACATAGACAAATTCCCCTTGCTCAATTACTATATCAATCCCATTTGCAGCTGAAACGCCATTTGGGTATTTTTTATGGACATCTTGCATTTCAATCATTTATATCACCTAGTGTTTTAAATTTATATTATGCTCTTATTCTATAAAATTCGACATCTTCCATTTACATATTGACAATCTTCTACAATTTACACGTTTCTTTTCTCATACAAACCATTATATCATCATCATGCGTCAAAAAAACGTATAAAAATATTACATTTTCTTTTCAAATGCATATAAATAGATTGGAATTTTCCGATAATTTAGTAACCGATTGACATCCCTAACTTGCTGAATAACGAACAGCTCCTGAAGAAAAAGAAGGAAAATAAGGAATATAGGATAGACTAACGTCTATAGGAAGGAGTGTTTGGCCACCGCTTACGTTAACAAACCTACGTTATATTCCACAAAAAAAAGAAAGGAGCCATTACGGTCTCCCTTTTCTCAATCGATTTATGTAAGGCACAACATTTATACGCCTTTCCATTTGTTTCACCTAACTGCCGACTATTCATTATTTTTTTCGGATAGCCACTCCGCTACAGCTGAAGCATCTTCGCCTTTTATAATACCACTAGGCATGCTTCCTTTTCCTTCTGCAATAATTTTCTCAATATCTTCTTTTGAAAGCTCTGAGCCAATATTATTTAGGGCTGGACCAATATTTCCTTCCAGATTACCGCCGTGACAGGTTGAACAATTTTGTTTATATAGTTTTTCAGGATCCCCTGCAGAGGCATTATCTGATGATTTCCCCCCACCGCATGCTGCAAGCATAAATGAAGTTCCAATAATTAGTACTACAAGAGTTTTCTTCACATTATTCCCCCAGTCCAAATGAACCTGTTTATTCTTCAATCTATTATACCAATTCTACGCCCCTTTGAAACCCTTACCTAACACCTCAAAAGCATCTGTCACAATAATAAAGGCAGAAGAATCAATAGACTTGACCAATTGTTTTAATTTTGTAAACTCGGTTTGATCTACCACACACATTAAAATAGGACGTTCTTGATCTGTGTAGCCTCCAAAAGCAGGAAGCTTCGTGACACCTCGATCAATCTTTTCCAAAATCGCTTTCCGCACCTCTAATTGTTTTTCTGTAATGATAATGGTCATCTTTGATCGCCCAAGGCCAATCTGGACCAAATCAATAGTCTTACTAGTAACAAAAAGAGCAATAAGTGCGTATAGACCTTGTTCAATATCAAATACAATAGCTGCTGTTAATACGATCATTCCATCAATGATTGCGACACACGTACCTAAGGAGAGTCCAAAATACTTATGAATAATCTGAGCAGCAAGATCAGTCCCTCCTGTTGAAGCCTTTCCTCTAAAAACAATACCAATTCCTATCCCGATCCCAATTCCTCCAAATAAAGCAGCGAGAAGAGGATCATTCGTCCATGGATCCAAATCCTTTGTAGCATAAACCACTAACGGAACAAATATTGTCCCAACAAGTGTTTTTAAACCAAATTGCTTTCCTAAAAAAATAACACCCGCTATAAAAAGTGGAATGTTAAATGCCCACTGCACATACGCTGGCTCCCAGCCTACTAGTGCATGTAAAATCGTACTAATCCCACTTACTCCTCCTGAAGCCACACGATTAGGCAGCAAAAATACATTAAACGTCAACGCTACCACCGCTGCTCCTATTAAAACATAAATAATTTCCAAAACTCTTTCTTTTGACATGCTAACAACGTAACCTCCCGAAATTTTTCTCATATCTTTTCACAATCCCTTATTCGATCATGTTCTCATTAATCCCGTTCGAGAGTATAGCATGTCCAATTTCCCCTGTAAATACCATTCCACTACCGTATTAAAGGGATATCGTATAATAAAGAGATCCTATCGAACTGCTTCATACTCCTATGATATACTCTCTAATAGGAGGTGAACAATATGGACATGCTTCAAGAAATTTTACGACTTTTAACTGAGCAAGGAAAAACACTCCAAAAACATGGAGAGTTACTCACTGAACAAGTACAACATTTAAAATCACACGGAGAACTACTCACTGATCTCCACGAAAAGATGGACAATCATGCATCAGAATTTAGAAGTCATTTTAAGCATATTGAAGATCAGCTTGAACAGCACGAAAATGTCTTTTTAACCATTTCCAACGAGATAACAAGTACCAAAATAAATATAGAGTACTTAAGTGAAAAAACAGGTCTTTGCGAAAAAAAATCAATCAAATGAAGAAAAAAATAAACCTCTAAAACAACCTTTTGTTTAACTACAATTTGCCTCAACCAAAAACCAATTTAACTATTTCCATAAAAAAAAGCCTTTGCCAAAAATTCAGCAAGGGCTTTTCCATATAATATGTTTGTTTATAAGTGATATCGAACAAAAAATGCTCAAAAAACAACTACGCTTTTAAATATAGTCTTGAGAAAAATAGCATATACATTAGCTAAGTTTTGAACGCAAGAAAGCATCGATAAAGCTGTTTAGATCTCCATCCATGACAGCTTGCACATTGCCGACCTCTGTGTTCGTTCGGTGATCCTTCACCATGGAATAAGGGTGGAATACATAGGAACGAATTTGGCTTCCCCAGCCGATATCCTTTTGCTCACCACGAATTTCCGCTAACGCTTTCTCCTGCTCTTCAATTTTCTTTTGATACAGCTTTGCTTTCAACATTTTCATCGCTGTTTCGCGGTTTTTGATTTGAGAGCGCTCTGATTGGCAAGTTACAACTGTTCCAGTCGGTGTATGAGTAATCCTTACAGCCGAATCAGTTGTATTAATATGCTGACCACCAGCTCCACTTGCCCGATATGTGTCAATTTTCAAATCTTCTGTACGAACTTCGATTTCAATATCATCGGACAGCTCTGGCATCACTTCACAGGAGACAAAGGAAGTATGTCTTCTTCCTGAGGAATCAAAAGGAGAAATACGTACAAGACGATGAACCCCTTTTTCTGCTTTTAAATAGCCATAAGCATTATGTCCTTTTATCGCAAGCGTTACACTTTTAATACCTGCTTCATCTCCAGGAAGATAATCTAAAGTTTCAACCTTAAAACCTTTTTTCTCCGCCCAGCGTGTATACATGCGCAAAAGCATGGATCCCCAATCCTGTGATTCAGTTCCGCCAGCACCAGGATGAAGCTCTAAGATCGCATTGTTTTTATCATAAGGCCCGCTTAAAAGAAGCTGCAATTCAAACTGATTGAGACGATTTGTTAACTCATTTAGCTCTTCAACCAATTCACTAAGAAGCTCTTCATCACTTTCCTCTTTCACAAGCTCATAAGTCAGCTCTAAATTTTCATACGTTTCATTTAAATCCGTAAACTCATTTACCTGATCCTTCAATGCATTAGCTTCACCTATCACGCCTTGAGCTCCTTGCTGATCATCCCAAAATCCCGGTTGCAGCATAATATCATCTAGCTCAGCAATTCGTGCTTCCTTGTTATCTAAGTCAAAGAGACCCCCTAAAGTCCGCTAAACGCTTAGTTGTTTTTTCAAGTTCATTACGAATTTCTCCTAATTCCATATCCGTCACCTCTATAATTAATATTCAGGAAAAAAGAGAGCCTCAAGCGTTGTGTACAACGACAATGTGACCCTCTTTCACAAACAACCCATTACATTAAATCGTATATGCTCTTATATGATCGTGCTGTGTTATTTTCCACAGCAGTTTTTATATTTTTTACCACTGCCGCAAACGCATGGAGCATTGCGTCCAACATCAAGCTGTCTTACGACTGGCTGTTTCTTTTTCTTTTCTCCATCTTCCTTCGGGTTGACTGCTTGACCTTTTGCAACCTCTTGGCGTTGAAGATTGTTTTGAATTTCAGCCTTCATGATGTATTTCGCCACATCTTCTTCAATTGAAGCAATCATGGTCTCAAACATTGCATACCCTTCATGCTGATACTCACGAAGAGGATCAATTTGTCCGTAGGCACGTAAATGAATCCCTTGGCGCAGCTGATCCATCGCATCAATATGATCAATCCATTTGGAATCAACAGAGCGTAGGACGATAACTTTTTCAAATTCACGCATTTGCTCAGAGCCCATGTTCTCTTCTTTTTCATCATAGTTCTTTTTAACCTTAGCAAAAATGATGTTAACCATCTCTTCCGCATCTTTGCCACGGATATCATCTAAAACAAGATCGCCTTCATGCAACAGATTTCCTGCGGCAAAATCCAAAATTGCTTGAAGATTTTTTTGCTCAAGATCATCGCTGACACCATCTGCTGTATGAACTAAAGCATTCCGCCTGATAGAGGATTGAATCATATGCTCAACAATTTCACGTAAATTGTCGGATTCTAACACTTCATTTCTTTGTGAATAAATAATTTCACGTTGCTGACGAAGGACATCATCATATTGTAAGAGCTGTTTCCGTGCATCAAAGTTATTGCCTTCTACTCGTTTCTGAGCAGACTCAACAGCACGTGAGACCATTTTACTTTGAATAGGCTGAGTATCATCCATTCCAAGGCGGGTCATCATCGATTTCATATTATCTGATCCAAAACGGCGCATCAGTTCATCTTCCATTGATAAATAGAATTGGGTGATCCCAGGATCTCCTTGACGACCAGATCGACCACGCAGCTGGTTGTCAATCCGACGGCTTTCATGGCGCTCTGTTCCAATAACAGCCAAACCGCCTAGTTCTTTCACGCCTTCAGCTAATTTAATATCAGTACCGCGACCTGCCATATTGGTTGCGATCGTTACAGCTCCTCTTTCACCTGCAAAAGCAATGATTTCTGCTTCACGTTCATGATTTTTGGCGTTCAAAACATTATGACGAATCCCTTTTTTCGATAAATATTTTGAAATAATTTCAGAAGTCTCAATCGCTACCGTACCGACTAACACAGGCTGCCCATTTTGATGGCGCTCAGCAATATCCTCTACGACAGCTCGGAATTTCCCATCCATGGAGGCGTAAATTAAATCAGGACGATCATCGCGCAAAATCGGCAAGTTTGTTGGAATGCTAATAACATTCATATTATAAATATTGCGGAATTCCTCTTCCTCAGTCTTTGCAGTACCTGTCATTCCTGAAAGCTTTTCATACATGCGGAAGTAGTTTTGGAATGTGATCGTTGCAAGAGTCATACTTTCATTTTGGACTTCAAGCCCTTCCTTCGCTTCAATGGCTTGATGAAGTCCATCGCTATAGCGGCGTCCCTTCATTAAACGACCTGTAAATTGGTCTACAATGACAATTTCACCATCTTGAACAACATAATCAACATCAAGGTGCATGCTGACATGTGCTTTAAGCGCTTGACCAATATGATGGTTCAATGCGACATGACGAATGTCAAAAAGATTTTCTATTCCAAAAGAACGCTCAGCTTTTGTGATCCCTAGTTCCGTTAGCTGAACACTTTTTGTTTTTTCATCATACGTATAATCAGTTTCGCCCACTAAGGTACGGACAAAAGCATTCGCTTGAATATAGGCTTTCGTCGATTTTTGTGCATTACCAGAAATAATTAATGGTGTACGAGCTTCATCGATTAAAATGGAGTCAACCTCATCAATAACAGCAAAGTTTAAAGGACGTTGTACCTTCTGCTCATTATAAAGAACCATATTATCTCGAAGATAATCAAATCCGAACTCATTATTTGTTCCATAGGTGATATCTGCTGCATAAGCGGCCTGCTTATCTTCTTTAGATAAGCCGTTTAAGTTTAAGCCTACAGATAAGCCAAGGTATTGATAAAGCTGCCCCATTTCAGAAGCATCACGAGAAGCTAAGTATTCATTCACCGTAATTACATGAACACCTTTTCCAGATAAAGCATTCAAATAAACAGGCATCGTAGCTGTTAACGTTTTACCTTCCCCTGTCTTCATCTCTGATATATTTCCTTCATGAAGGGAAACACCCCCCATAAGCTGCACAGGATATGGATATAATCCTAGAACACGCTTTGCTCCTTCTCGCACAACGGCAAAAGCCTCAACGAGCAAATCATCCAAAGTTTCTCCATTTTGATAACGAGCTTGAAATTGCTTTGTTTTTGCACGCAATTCAAATTCAGATAATTTCTCCATTTCTGCTGCAAGCGAATCGACTTGTTCTGCTAATTTCGTTAATCGTTTTAATTCCTTTTTATTAAAATCAAACACCTTGTTTAAAATACCAAGCATTTATTAACGCTCCTTTATGTTAGAAAGTTAGCGGAAAGAACTACCCTTTACCTGCAAACTCTTTTATTTAAATAAAGCTTAATTAATAATTGTTCAACTACGTTATTTTGAAAAAACAAATCCGTAGAAAAATATAAAATACCCTTTTAATATTACCACTTCATCTATATAGTGACAACCATTGGAACAAAAGTGCAAGCGCCTTGATCATCGACGTACAAACTGGAGGGACTTCGACTGAGATAAAGGATACACGATGAGCGATAGCGAATCGATGTTGACTTATCGTAGGGAGAAGGCCTGAAGTTTGATAGTCGATAGGCGCTGGAACTGGACGTCGATACAAAACCTTCAAAATTACCCACAGCAAACTAAATTATAATTTCATAACCGACGAAAAAGGCGCCTTGTATTAGAACAAAGCGCCTGCATAAAGACCGATCACCATTTTAATAGCCCTTCTTTTAATCCATGGATGTTTTTCCATAGATGAATATAGTTAAAGGCATATGTGCGAGCTTCATTTTCATCTCCAAAGCCAAAGTAATCAGGGATTTGGGCAGGCTTTCTTTTCTTTCCATTCAAATAAGGAACGATATATGGATTCTGCTCTCGTCCTTTCAGAAAATACTTTTTCGCTTTTTCCGTAAAGCCATTTAATAATAATTCAACTAAAACTCTGTTGAAATACCCTGCTGCTGTGCCATCATCGTAATCCTCCAATAGCTCTTCTGCTTTTCCAAGCAGTTTAATCTCACAATAAGCGCTAAACAAGGAATCTCTTACTCCTTGGTTATCATGAGGATTTAATGTCAATAGCTCTTCATAATGAACGATGGCCTCTTTTATTTCACCTTGCTCATGCTTCGTTTGCGCATAATGAAATTTTGCACGCATAAATGGTCTTGTTTCGATCAATCCCCAGAAATGGCCAACATTCTCTTTAAAGAATTCTTCCCCAAGCTCTTGTTTTCCAAGGACCATCCCTTTATGATAAAGAATTTCTGCTTCCACGATAGAATCAGTTTCTTCTGCCAATAAATTATAGCCATCAGGATGAAATTGATTCAGCATTAATGCCTGACGAGCAAGCTGGTATCTTTTTTCTCCCGTTTCTTCATAAGCATCATAGATAAGCTGTTGGGCCTTTTCCTTATTTGAGAGCTTTTTCGCGCTTTTTTTTACAATAGGTTCTTCCATTTTCGTCTTTAAAAAAGAATTTACGTCCTCTATTTTGTCAAATTGCTTATCATTTATTTCACCAAAAAGATCGTGAAGAGCACGCTCTCCAAGTATAGGAGAAGGTCCAATCGTTGGCTCCTTATCTACATCGTTTCGTTCCAAAGCACTATTCATATCCTCTTCTAAAGCATAGAGTATTTCATTGTATTTACTAGATATACTGCTTACAGATACTCCATACACCTCTGCTAGCTCCTTTTGAGACAATGATTGCTGTAAAGGTACCATCATCGATAATAAGTAGCGAAGTGAGGCAACGTAAATTAGGGCATTTTGAATTCGTTTATTTCTTGCTAGAATAAACTTATTCCATATGATTACGCCATAATTAATATGGACGGTAGATTCCCCTATTTTCTCTAACTCTTCTCTAAAAAGATCAGCAACTTTTTTTGAGATTGGTGATGGCCATGATAACTCTTCTGTACGAAGTCTTTCACTAGCACCTGGAACCTCGTACATTAGCTCTATAAAAGATTCAATTAAAAATTCCTCAGGATCGTTCTCATATGAAAATTCAAAATCTCTTTGAATATAATCCTCATATGTTGATGTATGCTCAACCGGCAGATCAAAAAAAGCTGGAAACAAGATATACTCTTGATCAAACGGAAGCAAAATCGCGAATCCAAATGAGCCAACCTTATATTCAAAACTATCATCCAAAATACGTGTTCGATAGCTCTCCTGTCGCAAGGTATCTCGAATAACGATCACTTTTTGATCCAATTCGATGATCGTTCCTGCTACTGCTGTCGCATCTGTCCAAGTTGAAATAATTTCTTTCAGACGTGGTCGATGCAGTCGATCTAATTTTTCAGAGAGGAAGCATTCCATAATCGTATGATCATTTTCAGTTAGCTCAAAAACCGAAAACCAAAAATTGTGAACAAACTCGTAAAACTCTTTCTCCTCTTCATCTTCTACATTCAACATTTCCATTATATCGTTAAAAGTATCTGAGATTTCTTCATAAAAATGATTTTGCCCATATTCGATGATTTCTCTTTGCAGAGCAATGATATCCTTTTCAAGCAAGTCTGTAATAGAGACCGCATCACTTTTCCCACAGCATTTTTTATATTTTTTCCCACTCCCGCATGGGCATGGATCATTTCTGCTAATCTTCTTATTCATTGTTTATCACTCCTTTGATTCTTCAATCCAAATCAAATTTCTTTCATCATGACTAGTATTATATCTATATTTAATAATCTCTTCTATCCTATCATTTACTATTAGTTTTAACACTTTGGTAAAAATTAAAACCTTTTAGCTTCTCTATACACCTGTTTTTCAACTGAGTAGGAGGGAGTGTCTAATTCCCTTCACAATTCTGAATTCTAACTTTTAGTTGTTCCAGATGTGAAGTGAATGTATTACTAGAAGTTTTCGTTGACATGGTCGGTCTACTGCAATTTTCTCATAATTTTCACCTTGTAGACTGTATCCATGCTGAGCGCACGATAAAAGGTACCCTATCCAAAAGGGTACCTCCGTTTAAAAGATTATTTATTTTGAAACAACATCCACTTCAGATGCTTTGACAAAGCCATGACGATGATTAAAATAAATGTAATAATATTCATCATTTCCGATGACCATTTTATGATTTTCATCATATGGATCATGAGAATAAGTAGTTGCATTGTAATAGTTGCTTCTCACCTTATCAATAGCTACATACACTTGTCCTTTCGGAATTTTATACAGCTCAGTAACAAGCCTTGGCTGTATCCCAATTGGATAAGCACTTTCTTCTGGATATGCGGAACCGTAAACCGAGATATATTCTTTTTCTTTCTTCGGAGTAATTAATGTGCCTTTGCCACGAACGGTATTTTTCCCATTTGGATTATAGAACCAAGCCTTTTCTCCACCAAACCAAATAGCATCCCAGTCACCTTGATGTTCAGCAAGTACGTAGCTTTGTCCTGTAGGAACCTTGCTTCCTTCTTCATAGATGCTTTTTGAACCCGGACCAGAATAAAGCGGATCATCGAACAATGGAGCATCGAAGCTTGGCTGTTGATACAAGTAGACAAAATTCGCTGATTGCGGTTCAAAACCATCCAGCTCTGGTTTATTCGTTTCAAAACGAGGATTAAATGTGACAATATCCTTCAACCCATTTCCAGAATGAATAGGATTTCCAACGAGTTCCATATAATGCTGCCAATCCCAGAATACCCCTGGATCTTCATGCATTGATTTTTGCCGTGCTGGAGTTAAACCTGGAATCTCTTCATGTCCAATAATATGAGCACGATCAAGTGGGATATTATATTTTTCCGCTAAGAATTTTACAAGTTTAGCAGATGACCGGTACATCTCTTCACTATACCAACTTGCTCCGTCCACCATGTATCCCTCATGTTCCAATCCGATAGAGTGCATATTAAAATACCAGTTTCCAGCGTGCCAGCCCACATCTTTATTATGAACCATTTGAGTGATTTGCCCATCCGAAGAACGAATCACATAGTGTGCTGCAACGTAAGAATTCGGATTTTGAAACCAGTCGATTGCACCTTGATAACTTGTCTCTGTATCATGAATCACAATATAACGGATATCCGGCCCTGCATTTGGTCGATCTGCAATATCATAGTTTCCATAATCGGTAGGATCATCACTTCTTTGTTCATAATTTGCGGGAACAAATTTACAATCTAAGCTCATTGGACATTCTGCTTCGCTTTTTTCCTTTTTCTTTAAATGAAGTGGCTTAACCGTTTCAATGTTGGCAACTACTCCTTTTGCGTTCAAGCTTATTTGCTGCCCATCCGTTGTTTCCCTCTGAACTCCTTCATTGATAGTCTTGTAAACCTGATCGGCAAAATCAGTAGCTGTAGAAAATTCATCAGAACCGCTGAATTTAGCTACAGCTCCATACCAATCTTTTTCCGTTGAAGGAATCTTTCCAACTGTTTCACTTGCATATTGGGCAATTAGCGCAGCACCTCCACGAATGTTTTGTACGGGATCCTCTTTTAATTGATCTGGATCTTCATTAAGGAGCTTTGCCGCTTCCTTAAGTGTATGTAAATGGGGATCATTGACCTGTTCATCACTTAGCTTTTGACCTATTCCTTTTCCAATATCTTTACTACTTGTCTCTAAATCTGTTAAATGCATCACACCATAGCCAGCAGAAAAACTTGGTTCACCGTTATGATGCTCCCAGCGAGTTAAGTTGTAAGAAACAGCTAACAAAATATTTTCTGGCACCCCGAACTCCTTTGCAGCAGCAGTAAATGCTTCTTGAAGAGAAATATCATGTTTTGTTTCCAAGTGGAAATCCTGTTTAGCATATGCAATCTTCTCGGTAATGCCAGATGTTAAAATGGGGGATGAATAAGTAAATAAAGCGATGCTTGCTGCTGTGATCGGAATCATCATTCGATTCCATTTGATTTTGGACATTTTCTTCAATTTGAAGCCTCCATGCAATTTTATTTTAAAAATATTTTTCAATAATTAAAATATTCTTTCGTTTAATCGAAAATCCTTCTATTTTTTGGTAGTAAAATGGACTATTTTTCCATTTTTATTATTAGGTCTTTTATCCTAGATAATAGTCTATCTTTAAAAACTTTTTCAAAAAAAGTAGAATCCCATCAAAAAAGATAGGAATACTTAATTATTTATTAAAATACTAGACTACTTACCTATTTTTCAGACTTGATTTAATTTTATAAATAGGCTATTCTTAATCTCAATTCCTTTTCAAGAGGAACAAAAAGTAAATATAGTTCATGCAGAAGGTGTTAAAAGAATGCATTATGCACTTTTAGCTTAAAAGGGAAGTTCGGTTAAAGTCCGACACGGTCGCGCCACTGTGATGGGGAGTTCTTTACTATAACCCACTGTTTTTTAAACGGGAAGGGGGTAAAAAACGAGGATCCTAAGTCAGGAGACCTGCCTTTTGTTTGCACTTGCAACCTACGCGTCATAGGGAGAGGTGATTAGTTTGGTATTGAGAAACCCGTAGTCTGTCTCAATGTGTTTAAGCATGCCGTCTAACTCTACTCTCTATTAAAAAATAGAGGGTTTTTTTATTGTAAGGTGAAAAAAAGACGAAATGAGGAGATCATGATGACAGTAAAAATTTCAAATATTGGGTACCCGCGAATTGGCAGAAACAGAGAATGGAAGAAAACGATTGAAGCCTTTTGGAAAAACGCCAAAACAGAGCAAGAGCTTCACCAAGAGCTTGAACAGCTATTCTTCCAACAAATCAGTATACAAAAGGAGAAAGGCATCGACTTAATTCCAGTTGGTGACTTCACTTTTTACGACCATATCCTTGATACATCGTTTATGTTTGGTATTGTACCTGAGCGCTTCCAAAAGCAAAACTTAGCTCCACTTGATTTATATTTTGCAATGGCACGTGGAAATGAACAAGCAGAAGCATGCGAAATGACAAAATGGTTTAACACAAACTATCACTATATTGTGCCTGAATTTAACAGCGCCCAACCAAAGCTTGTTGAAAACCGTCCACTTGCTTATTGGAAAAAAGCAAAAGAAGCTTTAGGAGTAAACGGAAAAGCTGTTCTTGTTGGACCAGCGACATTTGTTTTATTAGGAAAAGGATATGAAGCAGAGGAGGCTCCAGCCCTCATTCAAAAACTAACTCCTTTATATATTCAAGTTTTACAAGAGCTCCAAGCTGCCGGCGTGGAATGGGTGCAAATCGATGAACCAATTTTTGTTACAATGAAAGAAAACGCTTATTGGGCAGAAATCGAAGCAGCATACAAACAAATCGCTGATGCTGTTTCTTGCTTGAACATCATTGTTCAAACATATTTTGAAACCGTAGAAGATTATCAAAAAGTCACGTCTCTTCCAGTTGATGGATTTGGTCTTGATTTTGTCCATGACGAAGGTCAATCAAAAGCAGCTATTCAAAAGCATGGCTTCCCAGCAGACAAGTATTTATTTGCAGGAATCATCGACGGCCGAAACGTTTGGAAAAGCATACTCAGCGAAAAACAAGCGCTCGTTCAAGAGTTATTGGAAACTGTTTCAGCTGATCGCTTATACATTCAACCATCCAGCTCGCTGCTACACGTACCAGTAACTGTTGCCAGCGAAACTGAATTAGCTGAAGACATTAAGCAAGGACTTAGCTTTGCAGAAGAAAAACTAGAAGAGCTGCTCCTATTAAAACAAGCTCTTAACGGAGAACCAGTTGGCCTTAAGGAATATGAAGCAAAATTACAAGTCTTTTTACAGTCTCCAGCTCGTCATAACGAAACTGTTCGTAAAGAGCTAGTCAGCTTAACAGAAAAAGACGTTACTCGTGCACCGATTGCAGAGCGCCAAGCATTGCAGCAAGCAAAATTTCAGCTGCCGCTTCTGCCAACCACAACAATCGGAAGCTTCCCGCAAACGAAGGAAGTACGCGTCAATCGTTTAAAATGGAAGAAAAAAGAACTTTCCGATGCACAATATGAGCAATACATCCAATCTGAAATCAAACGCTGGATCGATATTCAAGAAGAAATCGGCTTAGACGTTCTTGTTCATGGTGAATTCGAGCGTACAGACATGGTTGAGTTTTTTGGAGATAAACTAGACGGATTCGCTGTTACAAAAAATGGATGGGTTCAATCATACGGGTCCCGTTGTGTACGTCCACCAGTTATTTACGGAGATGTTGCACTTAGTGAACCTATGACCGTAAAGGAAAGCGTTTATGCACAAAGCTTAACGGAGAAGCAGGTTAAAGGAATGCTAACAGGTCCTGTTACCATCTTAAACTGGTCATTCCCACGTGTAGATATTCCGCGTTATGACATTATGAATCAAATAGGACTAGCGATTCGTAAGGAAGTAAAAGCACTTGAGGATCAGAATATTGAAATGATTCAAGTGGACGAGCCAGCATTGCGTGAAGGATTACCAATTAAAGAGGAAAAACAAGTGGCTTATTTAAAAGCAACTGTTGATGCTTTCAAGCTGTCGACAACCGGTGTGAAGGACGAGACGCAAATCCATACACATATGTGTTACTCTAAATTCAAAGACATGATCAACACGATCGATGCACTCGATGCAGATGTGATTTCCATTGAAGCTTCTCGCAGCCATGGTAACATAATCGAAGCATTCGAAAAATTCTTCTATAACAAAGGAATTGGCTTAGGTGTTTACGATATTCATAGCCCACGCATTCCTTCTGTTGATGCAATGACTGAAAATATTGAACGTGCATTAATAGCTTTAGACGACAATCTATTCTGGGTAAATCCAGATTGCGGACTAAAAACACGTAACGAACAAGAAACCATAGCTGCCTTAACGAAAATGGTCGAAGCAGCTAAGGAATATCGTGAAAAACTGGCTTTTGTAAAAGCTTAAAGAAGAAAAGCGTAAGCGCCTTGATCAGCCGCGACAGACATAAATCGCAATCCGTTGGAAATCCTGATTTCAGGAGGATTGTGGCTTATGATCCGAGGGGCTAGGCGCGGCCGATTTAAAAGCGCCACGTCCTGTGGCAACATCGGCACTCGTACATCCTGTAGATCGCTGGACTTCGATACATTACCTTTGAAGTTATCAACAACACACTTATTAAGTAAACAGAGGATGACTCAAAATGAAAGCTGAGTCATCCTCTTTATCCCGCATTAACGGGCAGTAAAACCTCCACCTCAAGGTCATTAGTGTAAATGAGAAATCCTAGGTGGAGGATAACTCCCCGTAAAAGCCCGATTGGTTCAACTAACCATCAACTTAAACCCCCATTGATGGAAGTTTCACCTTATCTATGATCCTTAATTATAGGTTTCAATTAAGCCATATCGGCCGTCTTTTCGTTTATAGACTACATTTGTCCGATTAGTTTCAGCATCTGTAAATACATAGAAGCTGTGTCCCAGCATATTCATTTGCAGTATTGCTTCTTCACTGTCCATCGGCTTTAAGTTAAAGCTTTTCTGGCGTACCACTTCAAGATCACTCTCTTCTTCTATCACTGTAGAAGCCACTTCATCAGTAGTCGTAAACAACGTATTCAAGCTTCCTTTTTCACGAAATTTACGGTTAACTTTTGTTTTATGCTTACGAATTTGACGTTCTAATTTATCAGTTATCAAGTCAATCGCTGCATACATATCCTCATGATCCACTTCAGCACGTAATACCAGCTGCGGCAACGGAATTGTCACTTCCACCTTCGCTGTTTTATCGCTATATGTTTTTAAATTAACATTTACATTAGCATCTGGTGTTTCGGAAAAGTATCGGTGCAACTTTGAAATTTTCTTCTCAACATAATCTCTGATTGCTGAAGTAACCTCAATGTTTTCACCACGAATGTTGTAATTCATATAAGTAGTCCTCCCTTTTTAAATCCAGTTGCTTTTTCTTACATGATAGCCTACTCAATTCAAGTAGGTTATACAATTATATTTCTATTTTCCCCGACAAAATTCCTGCTCAAAATTAGAGTTTTTTTAATATTTTGTCTAATTTGTGACAGCGCTTTCTTTTTTGATTAGTTGGGCATTTAGTTTCTGAGTTTATAGTGTGCTTCAAACAACCTTACCTCACACACACTATCTTAATAGATAAATATGTATGTAACCGTCTCCTAAATTATGTTATAAAAAAGAATGCCTTTTATTTAGCGTGGCATCCTTTCTAAATATCTAATTCCTCTTATCATAAAAAACCCCGTCTGAAGACAGCGATTGATACGGGTTTATATATTTGTTCGTAGAATTCTTTTTGACGTTTAACTCATTTAAGTCTTTTTGTATGTGGAGCTTTTCTTTTTGTAAAAAAGAAGCGACTGATCGCTCCAATTCTATTAAGGTTGAACCCAGCTTTCGATCTTCCTCTGAATAAGGCGGTTTGATTTGCTGCATCCATGTCTCTCTTTTTTCTAAAAGCTGTTCAATCGCTAAGATTTTTTCATCCCGCTCCATCGTAGAGTTTTTAAACAAATCGAGCAGCTCAACCGTTACTGCATAGTATTGACGCAAGGCATTCACTAGGCTTGACCACCTTGGGAGAACTGCTTCTGACGATTAATTTGAATGACTTCCTTCCATGTATCGCGAAATTCAGTTACAAGACCCTCGACCTCATCTAAGATAGAGGTGTCATTTTGAATGTTCGCCTCCATGAGACGTCTGTTCATATAATCATATAAGGACATCATATTTTTTGAGATTTCCAAATCCATATTTAACGTCACCATCAACTCTTGGATAATCTTTTGCGCTTTTTGAATATTAGTATTTTTCTCTTCGATGTTTTTATTGATAATGGCCTTTTTTGCAAGGTGAATAAATTTTAAACACCCATTATATAGCATCAATGTTAATTCGCCTGGCGAAGCGGTATTAACAGAATTTTGCTGGTACGATTGATAAGGATTGCTAATTGCCACTTTTTTCACTCCTCATTAATTGCTAAATTGCTGCATCAGATAATTTGATTGTGAATTTGCTCGCTGAATCGCTTTTTCCATTGCCGTAAATTGACGATAATAACGATCCTCCACTTGCATCATTCGGTCGTTAAATCTTGTGATTTGATTCGTGTAATTATCCAATATTCTTCCAAGTGTAAAGGTATTATTGACGCTGGTAGATTTCCCTGCCTTGGTTTCAATATCCTTCATCGTTGATTTGATGGCCTCTCTTAATCGCTGTGCAAGCCCCTTCTCTTCAGTAGTAGTTCCACTTTTTTGAAAAAGCTCGTATATTCCATTCGGATTGTTTGTGATCGCCGCTCGCAGCTTGTTTTCATCAATATTCAGCTTTCCGCCATCTAAATAATTGCTTGTGGTTGAAATTCCGATTTCAGTGAGCTGCTTAAAGCTGCTTGTACCACTTACAGAACCATACAAATCCAATCTCATTTTATTTAAGCTTCCAGAAAGAATCGAATCATTTTTAAGCGTTCCGCTTTTCGCTTTTTCCTCCCATTGCTCAACCTCTTTATCAGATAACTCCTTTTTCTGTTCACTCGTTAAAGGCTGAAAATCTCGATATCGATCTTCCTTTATTTTCTTATTTATTTTATCAATCGCTTCATTATATTTATCTACGAATTTAACAACCGTATCCATAATTGCATCTACATCAGGAGAAGAGGAAAAACTAACTATTTCAGGGTCGGTTTTCTTTTTTAACGTAAACTCTACTCCGTTGATTTGAAACGTATTTGATGAACGAGTAAGGTCGAAGCCATTATAGGTTACACTAGCATTAACACCTTCCTTACCGACTCCGTTTATTTTAGCAAGGTCATTATTTGTATTTAGCTGTAAAACATCATTAAAAAACTTTCCTCCACCTGGACCATTATCCGTTAAGATAATCTCAGCGGACGAAGCGATGTCGCCTGAATTTTTAGCCGATATTGATAATTTCTTTGATGTAGTATCAAAAAAAGCTGTTACACCTGAATCCTTATTAATTTTTGCAATGACACTATCTAACGTGTCAACAGTTGGATCAATCGTCAATGTATAAGGTTCAGTTTGTAATCCGCCCTCTTTTGTAATTGCTTGTATCGTAATTTGCTGTGCGGCTACTCCAAAGTCTGATAATTTCTTCGTTGAATCCGTAATAGATGTCGGAATTTTACTGCTCATCGTCGCAGCTGAAGCAAGCTCATTAACTTTAATCGTTCCTGAAAAATCAATCGTTGAATTTATATTCTTAATCGAAACCGCATCAGGATTCAAGATACTCACAGTTTTCTTTAAATAAGAACCCTGCTTCATAACCCCATCAAACATAAATTTATCAAAATCAAACAGCAAGCTGTTCATCGAACGATAATCGTCTCTTTGCCATTCCGTGAACTGCTTCTTTTGATTAATTTTATCAAGCGGAATCCGTTGGGCTTTCATTAAATCAGACACCATTTGATCGATGTCCATTCCGCTCGCAAGCCCGCCAACTCGTATTCCTACCATTGTTCTACACCTCTCTTAAATCCGCTTATCAACTAGCAGTCCTAGAAAATCCGTCATAGCTGCATACATATCCAACAGCTTTTTTGATGGAATTTCCCGGATCACTTGCTGTGTTTTATCATCCACAACCTTCACATAATACTCATTGAGTTTCTCATGCAGCTCAAACTTCAAAGATGTATGCGAAGGCTGCATAAATTTATTTAAACCTTGAACGATATCTTCTATCTTTTCTTTTCTTATTTCCGCTTGATTTGTTAAATCATTTGGTTGTTGTTCAATCTTTGCTTCTGTCTTTTGATTCGTTTCTTGTAAACCTGCTGCCTGAACTTGTATGCGGGAAGAAACTCCATTTATCATTATGATTCCCCCTATAACGAGCAACTAATAGATTCTATTAACTATATCGGCAAAGATAAGGAGAGTTTAAATAGGAGAGTAGATTTTGTTCTCTTAATTTAGTCAACTAATTTTAAAAAGATGATAAAGGGTGACATTTTTCAACTGAAATGCCACCTAATATAAATTAAAGCCTTTTCCAATACCTCAAGTATAAAAAATCTATACAAAGCAAGAGAATTGAAAACAACAGCAAAATATATTTCCCTTCTATTAAGTCTCCCGTTCTTAAGCTAAACAAATAGACCTCCTTCGTGTATTTCCCTCTTGTAAAAAGTTCAAGCATATACCATGAAAAGGGTAATAAATAGGATAGTGAAAGATTTTCAGTAAAAATCCCTACAGAATATCCGATTATGCCTAGTGATAATGCCGTCGTAAAAACGCCTAGAATTATTTTATAAAATGAAAAGCTGCTCCCTTGTAAGTAAGCGAGATAAACAAAGAGAACAATAGAAAGGAAAACTAAAAGAATTCCCATTACTAATCTAGTTAATTCCGGCCAAACTAGGGGCATTTTTTTAGCATAGACCGTTTCCTTCGTCCCCTTGTTTTTTTCCGGAAAACAAAGTGATGGCAGAAGCACAAGGCCGCAAAGAGAAATTATGAGCTCTCCAATGTCAGCCATTTCTTGAAAATTAAGCATTTTAAAGCTAAACAGAAAGGAGCTGAGCGGGACTATCAACACACAAGCTAGTATGTTAACTTTTGGGATCAGTTTCAAGTTATAGAACAGAAAGCGATTAATCGATTTGTTCACCAATCTTCGTCCTCCTTTTCTCCCAGATAAGAGCTGTTATAACTATAAGTAATATTGCTACTCCCGTAATAAAAATCCGATTAATAGCAAATAAAGCGAAATCATCTGCACGGATAGGCTCAAAGCTGTTATGTCTTATAAAAAGCTTGTATAAACGATAATCCCCTTCAATTGGTATAATCGATACAACCCAGCAAAATAGCTGCACAAATAAAGAGGGAATAAAGCTTTTAAACAATAATGACGTGAACATGGAGATCGCTACTGACCCCATAATCGTCGGGAAAAGCCAGATCATAAAAGTAGGAATGAACGCAAAAAGATCTACATCATATCCATTTTGATGTAAACGAAAAGCTTGAATCGTGTAATATAGGGCAAAAACAATGACACTAACAAATAAAGCGATGCATATTGCTGTAAATTTCGCACCGACATAATAATAGCCCAGTACTTGCTTGCTCATAATTAGCTCTTCCATTTTATTCTTTTTATCCTTTAAAAAAATAAAAGCAGCGAGAAAAAAAGGGAGGACTCCTAAAGCAAGTCCAAGATAATCAGCAACATATCTAGCTACTGCTCGAGTATATAAATCTTTATCGGTCAAAATATGATAGCTTTTTATAGCATCCTCATACGTCTTAGGTTCAGTAAGAGTGCCTTCTAATTTTTTGCTTGCAAAAGGAGTTTTCCCGCCCAATTCACTGTCGAGCTGATCCATTAAGCTCAAAAATTCCTTATAATTAATCGCGATATCGATTGATCCACCCGATTTGATCCCATCAGGTGCAATGGCAGACATCGCCTTTTTGATCGCATTGACTTGCTTCTTATTCAGTTTTTCACTTTTATTTATGATCAAATAATTTTTTAATATTTCTCCTTGTTGTGCAGCAAAAGATAACTCCTGTTTATAAGTGATTTCCATTATTCTTTGTGGATCGGTCACTCTTTTTTTACCATATGGGGCAAATTCACCTAACCCCTCCTGCTTCATTTCATCAGGAGGTACAGGCTTTTTTGGATATTGGCTAACATCCATATCCACCTGAAGGATTGTAAAAAGAAATGTGAGCAGGATCAATACATAGAACAAAATATTTTTAAAGATATGCCTAAGTTCAATAATCGTTAACCTTACAAACATCCTATTTCATCCCCCTTATCACTTTCATATACGCATCTTCAATAGAGGGCTTGACCTTTTTAGCTCCAGCAAAAGGAATCGTTTTAGACAATAGTCGTACTTTGAAGCCATCCCCTTCCGCAACAGCTGATAATAAAGCGTCCTGCTTCTTTATTTGTTCAAGCATTTCATGATCAATTGTTGCAGTCCACACATAATCCTGAGCCTGTATCAACAAATCCTTAATTCCTCCTCCATAAACTAGTTTCCCAGAATCCAATATCGCCAGCTGGTCACATGTTGCTTCAATATCTTCTACAATATGAGTGGATAAAAGAACGATCCTGTCCTCTGCAAGGTCAGATAACATATTCCGAAATCTAATCCTTTCCTCTGGATCAAGCCCGACCGTTGGTTCATCTACAATTAACACTTGCGGGTCAGCAAGCAAAGCCTGTGCAATACCGAGTCTCCTTAGCATCCCACCTGAAAGATTTTTAGATTTTGTTTTTATGGCTTCAGTTAAGTTGACTTTATCGAGAAGCTCACTGATCCGTTTTTTTCTTTTTCGATTATCAGAAAGCCCCGAAAGGATCCCTAAATAATCCAAACTCTCGTAAACATTGAAAGAGGGATAAATGGAAAAGTTTTGAGGTAGATAACCAATGATCGATCGTACTTTTGTCCTTTCACTAATTGGGATGCCATTGATCATAACCTCACCAGAACTTGGCGGAATCAATGTAACGAGAATTCGCATAATAGTCGTTTTACCAGCGCCGTTTTTGCCTAGTAGACCGAACATTCCTTTGTGTATCGTTAATGAAACACGATCTAAGGCTACTTTTTGTCCATACGTTTTTGTCAAATCTCGAATGCTAATTTCCATAAGAAAACACTCCTTATCAAAAAAAATCTCTCTTGTATTTTTCTACAAGAGAGATTTTAATCTTCAAATCTATACGATTCATAAACTTTAAGTCGCAAATTGAACAATAACACATCCACCTCCATTTGTATGATTAGAAAGTGAAATGCTTCCTCCGTGCTTCTCCGTGATCGTTTTACAAATATTAAGACCCAGTCCTAAATGATCATCCTTTTTCTCCATATCTTCACGATAAAACGGTTCAAGACCACGATGGATTGATTGATGACTGAACCCTTTTCCATCATCCTTAACTGTTACGATCAAATGATCTTTATCCGATTTTAAAATCACTTCGATATGCTTTTTGGCAAAACGAAGGGCATTTGAAACAAGATTTTCAATGACCTGTATGACCATATCCGTGTCAAACGAAATAACCCTATCCGACGGATACGCCACCTCAATATGGATCGTCTTCCCATCATGAGTATAGGTTGCGAAATGTTGTGATAATATTTCCATAAAATCACATAGAACGATCTCTTTCTTATTTGGTTCCATTCCTTCTAGACTTTGCAGCGACGTCATTTCCTTTACATACCGTTCCAAACGTTCAATGCTATTTTGTATAATAGATAAAGAGTGAACAGCCTTATCGAGATCGACACTTCCTCTTGCCATCTTTTTCTTTAACACATCCGTTTGCCCTTTCAGAATCGTAAGAGGTGTTCTTAAATCGTGTGCAAAGGCACTATTTAGCCGTTTATGATCTTCCTGTATGCGCCACATTTTTGTAAAGCTTACATGAAGCTCTTCTCTCATCATATCAAAGCTCTTACATAGGGCGCCTAATTCATCTGAAGCATTGTAGCAAAGCTGAAAATTCAAATCCTTTTCCTGAATTTTTTTCACCGCTTTTCGCAGCTCGTTCAGTGGCTGCTTCATCTTCCAACGATAAAATATATAGGCACCTGCTACAGCACCCGAAGTGCAAAACACAAATGGAATAACGATCCCAACAATCAAATTCATTGTGTTCATCCATTGACTGTATTTTATAACAACAATTTCCCCATTAAATGCACGATCCTGTAGCATTGTTGTGCCTGTATCACCACTTTGAAGGAATAGCTCTAACTCATTGATAAGCTGGATAAGCAGAGCGCTTAATAACGCTCCCAACAGCATAAAAAGCCCAATCGACAATCCCATAGCAACGAGAAAAGGGATACGATTTACAAAAGCTGTTATTTTCTTAGCCATTTGTACCCTACTCCCCATACGGTTTCAATAAAAACCTCTTCAGTATAAGCTCCGATCTTTGCACGAATTCTTTTAATATGCTCTGTTACTGCATTATCATCACCCTCTGCATCGTAGCCCCATACTCGCTCATACACTATCTGTCGTGAAAACACCTGACCTGGATGAAGCGAAAGAAGCTCCATGATTTCATACTCTTTTCGGGCAAATGGAATGATATGCTGATCATAGCGCACTTCCCTCTGTCCAAAATCGATCGATAGTCTCCCATAAGCCTTATGTTCTGTTCGATACAGCTTTCTTTTTTCACGGCGTATATGGGCCTCTACTCTTGCGCCAAGCTCATCGATACTAAACGGTTTGACTACATAATCATCCGCACCAACACCAAAACCGAGAATTTTATCTGAGTCCTCAATTCGTGCAGTAAGAAAAAGGATCGGACAATCAACCCGCTCTCTTATCGCTCTGCAAACCTCAATCCCATCCATTTCTGGCATCATTATATCTAGCAAAATGATATCAGGACATTCGCATGAATATTCAACTGCTTCCGTTCCATTACCTGCGGTTAAAACTTCAAATCCTTCTGTCTCAAAGTAATCTTTTATAAACGAAACAATCCCTTGCTCGTCGTCCGCTATTAAAATTTTCCCTCTCATCTTTCTCACCTTCATTTTTTACATATACAAAAATGATAGACCAAAATTCTATATAAATTATAAACTTATAATCACATCGTAACATGCGTAATACAAAATAATTACCATTTATTATGCAATAAAAAAGCAGAGTGCCCCTTGAAAATTTTTCAAATCATAGTGTTGTTTTGCCTAAGTCTTAGTCAAAAGGATCTTCTTAAACAACCTTTTTCATATATTGTTCAATTTCTTTTGTATATATTGTGAATTCAATCACAAAGATGAGATTTATAACATCCTGCCTGATATATTGATAGTGTATTCATTATTGTTATATTGAAAGGAAGCGATTTAAATGTTTGTGACATTTTTAAGAGAGAATCGAATTGCCGCAGGTATTTTAACGATCATTCGCTTGTTTTTAGGATATTCTTGGTTAACATCAGGGTGGGGTAAGTTAACAGGTGGATTTGATGCTTCTGGGTATTTAACCAATGCTGTTTCTAATCCCGTAAAAGGACCGGACGGTAACGTCGTTTATAGCTGGTATGTGTCATTTTTAAAAGAGTTTGCAATACCTAACATCGAACTTTTCAATTTCATCGTTCCTATTGGAGAATTTTTAATAGGCTTAGGATTGATCTTAGGCTGTCTCACTACAGCTGCCGCATTCTTTGGATTAATCATGAACTTTTCTTTCTTCCTAGCAGGAACGGTCTCTCACAATCCAACCGATATTTTCCTTGGAGGAATTCTATTATTGGCTGGCCTGAATTCTGGTTACATTGGTTTAGACAGATGGGTAATCCCATATATTCGAAAAACTGTTTTTAAACAAATTTATACTGATAAAAATATGACTACGAAAAAGGTTGGATGAACATTAATATCACTTGATCAAACGCTCCTTTTCCCTAACGGATCTGGAGCTTTTTTGTAATAATAAGAAATTGATTGCCTCCCCCACTTACTCCCATCCAGCTTTACTCTACTGCCTAGAATTTCCGTCCTAACTCTACAATAGGTTGATGATAAGCACTTAAATCATTATTTAAAGGCTTTTAATTTGTATATTTTATCCTCTTTATGTTTTGATAAAATTAACGATTATTTGCTTTTTAAATACTAGCTAATAAGGAAGTACGATAAAAAAACATATTAAAAAGAGGGACGTATTTAATGATGGAGGAAATTAAAATGCTAGAAAATGAAGTGCTTTGGACAAAGGATGGATTTGCAATTAGTACCGATAAGAATTTCTTAAATATTGATGTTATTCACGATTTCCTTAGTAAAGATTCTTATTGGGTAAAAGGGATTACAAAAGAATTAGTTAAAGCATCCATTGAAAACTCCATTCTTTGCTACGGAGTATATGAAGGAAATCCAGCAAATGGCTCTGCAAAGCAAGTGGGGTTTGCTCGTGTAGTATCTGATCTTGTTAGATTTGCTTATCTATGTGATGTTTTTATACTCCCAGAATATAGAGGACAAGGACTGAGCAAATGGTTAATGGGCACCATTACCGAACATCCAAAGTTAAAAGGAACGGGCTTTATGCTTGCTACAAAAGATGCTCATGGTCTTTATGCCCAATACGGCTTTAAACCTTTAGACCAAATTGAAAAAAGAATGGCTCGACCGCTTGATTGGGAAGCTGTATATGAGGGTTATAACATACATAGATAAGCTATCGTTTCTTGCAATGAAAAATTAGTATAGATTGATCAGAGAATAAATAATAAAGAAACAAATTAATTCTGGGTCTTCTTAAAAGTGACTCTTTTGACTCTCTCTGTTTCATTATTAAATTCAATATTTATAATTACGCCATACTCTTTCCCGTTTTCTTTTAACCAAAATTTAAATCTCTCGGTTGAGGTTATGGGACCACTTATCTTACCGACATGAAGATAATCAATAATTTTGGCATTCGGATACTTTTCTTTTGTTTTCTTTAATGCAAACGAACCCCACTTAGCATATGGGGGAGCTTCTTCCTGCCTAGCATATGCTTTATTGAATAAATCGAGTGGAATTACACTTTCAGAACAAAAAACAAGTGTTACAAATAAACAAATGAATAGCTTTCTCATAGCATTACCTTCTTTGTTTTTCATATTATTATTTCATTTTAAACAATAAATTATGTGAAAAATTACGGAACTAGTTTATCTGACTAGTTTACCTAAAATAAAAAGAACAAGGAGTAATTATCTTGAAGATAAGTAAACACAATGCAGAACATTACATATGGGGAGAAATTTGTGATGGTTGGCATTTAGTAAAAAACAAAGATTTAAGCGTGATACATGAGCGAATGCCCGCTCATACTTCAGAAGTTAGGCATTTTCATCAAAAAGCTCGCCAATTTTTCTTCGTTTTGTCAGGCAATGCAACATTAGAAATGGATGGTGAACGAATAACGTTAAACTCGAATGAGGGACTAGAAGTTCCACCACTCATTCCACACCAAATGTTGAATGAATCGAATGAGGATATTGAATTTTTAGTCATATCTCAACCGATTAGTCATGGAGATAGGATCTTAGCAGAATTATAACTTTAGAAGCAACTTTTATGGATTAACAACTTAGTAGAACATATTTTGTAAATAAAGAATTTAAAAGGGGAGAATCTGTTTTTGGTATTACTTTCAAAGCAGGTTCTTTTTTATATCTAATGAAATTAATCTTTAATACCAAAAATGTAATATATATATTACAAAATTCAATTTATATGTTACAATCAACTTGTAAGGAGGGAATGATCATATTTGAAAAATAATGTAAAGGTTGCTCGTATACAAGTAGACTTAACACAACAGCAGCTAGCCGAAAAAATAGGTGTCACTCGCCAAACGATCAGCTTAATCGAAAAAGGGAAATACAACCCAACCTTAAAACTATGTTTGGAAATTTGTTATGCAGTAAATAAAACGCTTAATGAAGTTTTTTGGATAGAACCAGGAGGGGATTCAAATGAAAGTAATGAAAGATGAACGATTAATCATTCGGGGATTAAAAAATATTCGAATAGCATTCGCCATTCAAACGTTAGGAATAATCGGAATTTTAATCTTTGACGGAATAACAAAAGGCTTTTCCAACGTAACCGATAATCCGTTATGGCTACTATTTATTGGAACAAGTGTTATTCTAGGCTATTTGAATTTAAGTATATCCGTAGATACATATGAATCGTCTTCTAAAAGAGAAAAAGTTCCGTTTTATTTAGTCATGTTAATTAGTTTTGCAATTGTGGCGATTATTACACTTTGCATCATTCTGTTTTCAGGAAGTACAATTAAGGATGCTATCATTATTGGCCTAGTGATATTTATTTGTTTTTTAATACCGACTTCTATTACCTACTATATGAGAAAAAAACGTTCCCAGGATGAGGATTAATTGAAAAAATTGTATATGTAAAAAGAATCCTCAGAACGAAAGATTCAAACTCCCTCATAACAGTATCGAAAAACGAGTACATTCGCATCAATTTGACCTGTTCGAAGGAATGCCTATAACAAAAAAGTCATCTTCCCTATATCACGGGAGATGACTTTTTGATTTTCATCTATAAATCTAAGTATAAATTCGTAGGACAGCCTTACAGACAAAAATCATGATCAAAATTAATTTTAACGAATGCAAAGTTGATACAACAAACTTTCCAGCCTCATCAAAATCTACATACTCTTCTTTTGTGAATTTGATAATTGTAGGATTATCCCTTTCTAATACCACAACATCTGCCAAACCAAATTCAAGTATTTTTTCAATAATAATTTATTTCGTTACAACTGATTCTGGATACCAATCTGGATTTTGCTTTGTCACTTTTTTAATGTCTACTGGCTCTGGGAATAATTTCAAACCGTAAAACGTATTCGCTAAATCCTGTTGAGCTTTTACAGCTTCATCGTCAATTGGTAATACACCGAATTCTCGTCTACCATTCGCAACTTCAAGTGGCTTAGCATCTAATTTAAGTTCTTTAGACAAAATTGTAGCAACTTCTTTTGTATGCGTATTTGCCCATTCATCTGACTTTTGGAGTTCTTCTAAAATAATGTTAATTGTATCAGGATTATTATTCACGAACTTTTCAGAACCAAAATAAAAAGTACGGTTTTGTGTTAAGTTTTCTCCATTTACAATCGTTCTTGTTTTTGTACTACCTTCTAACACAGCCAAAAACGGATCCCACGTACCGATGACATCAATTTCTCCAGATTCAAATGCAACACGTCCTTCCGCTGCATCTTTATAATAAATCAAATTTACATCATCAATGCTTAATCCTTCTTTTTCTAATGCTTTAACAAGAAGATAATGCATATTACCGCCTTTTGTTACTCCAATTTTCTTCCCTTTAAACTCTTTAACCGTTTTAATTGGGGAATCACCTTTTACGACTAAAGCAACTCCTTTCGGATAAGGTGTATCAGACGCTACATATACACTCGTTTTGCCACTTGCTTGAGAAAAAACACCGTTGGCATCTGATGCATGTCCAAAATCAATAGCTCCTGTGTTTAATCCTTCTAATAAAGCTGTCCCAATGGGAAATTCAGACCACTCCACTTTTATATGTTCTTTCTCTAACCGTTTCTCCAACGTACCTCGTGCTTTTAATATATTTAATGTATTCCCTTTTTGATAACCAATTTTCACTACTGTTTCTTTATCCTTACTAGAATTTGAACTACTTTCCTTCACTCCACACGCAGCTAATAATCCTATAATTAAAATAGCAATCAACCCATATATCCACTTTGCATTTTTCCTCATGTGATCTCCCCCTATTGTCCCTGTTCCTGCATTAACTGATCTAATATAATATTTTGATAGTACGTAAATTCACTATCAACACGTCTCGGTCTTGCTAATGGAATTGTTAAGTCTGATTCAATGCTACCTTCTTTAATGATAATCACTCGATCAGCTAAACGTATCGCTTCACTAACATCGTGTGTCACGAGAATAGCTGTGAACTTTTCTTCATTCCATAGCTGTTCAATTAAGTTTTGCATCTCTAAACGAGTAAGTGCATCTAACGCACCTAGTGGTTCGTCAAACAATAATAATTCCGGCTTTCCAGCTAATGCTCTCGCTAATGATACTCGCTGCTTTTGTCCTCCAGACAATACAGCTGGCCACTCTTTCTGTTTATCTGCTAACCCGACAAGTGATAACGATGTTTTGGCTGCTTTTTTATTTTTTTCTGTGACACCAATTTCAACATTTTCTAAAACACTTTTCCACGGAAGCAAACGTGAATCTTGAAACATAATTCTCGTATCAGAATGCAGACCTTTCACTTGCTTTTCATTAAAGACAATCGTTCCATTTGATGGTTTTTCTAACCCAGCAATAAGACGAAGCAATGTACTTTTTCCGCAACCACTTTTTCCAACAATCGCTATAAATTCATTAGGATTAATCGTTAAATTAATCTGTTTTAACACATGCAAATTACCGAATGTTTTGTCTAAATTGTTTAGTTGAATTTTGGTTCCTGACACGTAAAACCCCCACTTTATGCTTTTGGTTTATAAAAATTCGGATGCCACTGAAGCCATCTTTTTTCTAGTATGACCGCTAACACATCTGATAATTTCCCTAACAATGCATATAGAATAATACTTAAAATAACAATATCCATCTGCATAAACTCTCGTGCTGATGTTGCCATATAACCAATTCCTGTATCTGATGCAATCGTTTCAGCTACAATCAATGACATCCACATAATACCTAATGCATAGCGTACACCAACTAAGATCGACGGCAACGCACCTGGTAATAGTATTTGCCAAAACAATGATACTCCTTTTAACCCATACACTCTTCCCATTTCAATTAGCCCTTTATCAACGTTCCGAATACCATGATATGTATTTAAATAAATTGGAAATGCTACACCTAATGCAACTAAAAAGACTTTCGCTTGCTCACCAATGCCGAACCATAAAATAACTAATGGAATTAGCGCTAAATGGGGAATTGTTCGAATCATTTGTATCGATGTATCAAGCAACTTAGACGCAATTGGAATTAAACCGTTCACGAGGCCTAAACTAAAACCAATTGCCCCGCCGATAAAAAATCCAACAACTGCTCGTTTTGTACTAACCCATATATATTGAAACAGACTTCCATCCTTAGATAAGCGAATCGTACCTTCAATCACTTCAACCGGAGTAGGCAGAATTTTATTCGATAAAATTCCTAATGACCCTAGCACTTGCCATAGAATCAAAAAGAAAAGTGGAATAATCCAAGGTAGTATTGTTTCTGAAGCTGTTTTTATTTTATGACTCACACCGTTGGACTCCTCTCTGCATCTACAACATCCAAAACATCTGCCAAATGTCTTACTGTACTTCCAGCTCGTAATGCTGCAGCAATTAAACTTGCCTCGTTTAACTCTTGTTCACTTACCTTGTGTTCACTTGCAACGGTTTGAAGTTTATCAATATACTCACTAGACCTCAAAGCGTGTGCCACAGCATATGAAATCAAAATAACAAGTTTTGTTGGCAGAAGGCCTACAGAATCGACAAAAGGTAAGATTAGCAAATCGTGTAAATGTGTATATTGATCAGGAAAAAGCTTCTTTAACGACTTTTCTTGATTCTCAACTCCTAATCTCTCAAATAGACTAATAGAAATAGAAGGCAAAAGTGCAGTTCCTGTCTCAATTGAAGTAGCAATAATCGCACCTTCTATTAATTCTTCAGCTGTAACACCTACTCGTTTTGCTTTTTTTGAATGAAACTTTGTGCAATAAGAACATTTCGTGACTGTTGTCACCGAAACGGCAATGATTTCTTTTTCTTTTGCAGAAAGGACTCCTTTTTGCCATACATCATCTGCAAAACTTCTATATTTCTGAAAAAACTCCGGATGAATACTTGGGAGCTTTGATAATTGCTTACCGATATCGTTTATACTCACATTAATTCCCCTTTAAAACTATATTTTTACTTGGTTTTATAGTTGCAGTAAAACAGATCTATTTATTACAATTACTTTTTTGAAAAGTGCACTTTCATAAAATTAACCTAGGAAACAATAAAATAATAAAAAAATAATTTGCAGCACTTTTTTTATATAAATAGATTTCATGCTATTATCTTCACCTAAGGACCTTTTTAATCACCACATATAAATAGGTTATAGATTAAGGGACTAAGGAGTCATTTAATTTTTGTTATGTTAATAAGTCCTACTTTTGCTCTCATTATGTATTCGAGGGAGTTATCTAATAATATTATTTTTCTAGTGCCGCCTCAATTTCAATTTTCAATTCCTCTGCCGTTATTTCAGTAGGATATTGATATTCTTTGTTATTGATAAAAACAGTAGGCACCATTTTCACATTTCTGCGAATGGCCTCTGCAGTTACATTCAAACTAATTTCGGTATTTTGTGGCTCTTCTTTTAAATGGTATTTTTCTGATAATAGATTTTTGATTTCTTGATTATTCAATTGATCCCATTTTCCTTGTGTTTCAAATAATTCCTTTAAGGTTTCTTTCACATGCGATGGATTCTCATAATCTAGGAATAGGTTGATTAACGTACCATTTAACAACATCTCCCTAGGCTTGTCATAATGCTTTACAATGAATTCAACTTGCCTATTATCTATGTAGTCTTTTAAAACATCTTCTGCAATACCATAAAATGAAGCGCAATAAGGGCACGCTAAATTCAAAAACACTTCAACCTTTACAGGCGCATCTTTCTGTCCAAAACTTAATAGAGCCTCCTCAATCTGATTCGTCAATTCTCTCACTCGCTTTCCATAAAATTCAATCTTTATTTCATTAAAAAATTATAACAATTCCTATAAGAATTATCAACATTGAATTTCATTATATTCAATCCAATTTTCCCAGTCCTTCAATAATAGAACCTACTGTACAATTTTTATCAAACTTAAATAACATTTTGTCCCATTTTTATGTCCTCTAAATACACAATAGTGATCGGTTTGTTCCATAAACACAAGATTAGATACCTGATGTTCTTCATGGATTCGTAAAATTAGATTTTCTAATTCTAGAGCTACTAGTTCTCGATTTTCTCTAAACATCACCATAAGCACTTATTTCTCCAATTCACTTATAGTAAAGAGACCCTAGCATAACTAGAGTCCCCAATTTGATAAAGATTATTAACGAAGAAGTTGAAGCACACCCTGCGGCTGTTGATTGGCTTGAGCCAACATTGCTTGTGCTGCTTGAGAAAGAATAGAATTCTTTGTTTGGTTCATCATTTCTTTCGCCATCGTGCGAACATTTACTTTCATAAATGACAAGACTATATCTTCACCCTCTAGCAATCTAGTAGGGGTCGGGCACTTCGGATTAACAATGCTGATGACCATTGTTTCACCTACGGATTTCATCATCATAGCTTTCGCCTTAGATGGTATATCCTAGTCGTTGAACCTTCTCCACTCTTTCGAGACAGGAGCTTGGCTGCTGATTGCCCAATCTTTTCTTTTTTTATACCATCACGCCTGTCGTTTCCAACTACGTTGTGGTAAGAAAAACTCTAAGGGGTTTCCAGCAATTCACCCGATTATGATCTCTAGCCGTTACCAGCTAGGACGACTGTGCTTAGCTACGCTTTCTACTTACGCAGCTAAAGCATAATCTACGTCACGGATACGAGATTCCGCAGCAGTTAAGTTTTCAGAAGATGTGTTCAAGTTGTTGATTGTATGTTCTAAACGGTTTTGAGTAGCACCAAGATTTGAACGTTCTGCTGAAACTTTTGCGATTGCTTCATCAATAACTTTGATCGCTACGTTGGCTTGACCTTGATTTCCAACTTTAAGGTCTTTTACCCCTAGAGCTGAAGAACCCATGTCTTTGATTGCTAAATTGATGTTGTGACCAGTGTTAGCACCGATTTGGAATGTAGATGAACCATCGGAATGAATATCAGTTGCTTGAGTTGTTTCAGAGAAACTAGAAAGTGCATTAGATGCTCCAGTTCTTACATTACCACTAGAATCCTTAACAGTAACTGTGAAACCATGAATAGCTCCTGCTTCACCAGTAGCAGCTGCGTCAAACTCAACGCCATCTCCTGCAGCTGTGTTAGCTAACGCTGCTAAGTTAGCATCTGCTGTTCCGCCTTGACCATCAGTATTTGTTAAATCGCCAAGTGTTGTTGTAGCATCTGATACAAATGAGTTAGTAACAGTTTGACCGTTCATAACATATGAAACTTCAATTGTATCTCCTGCTGCAATACCTAAGCTGTTACCATCTTTATCAGTAACTGCTGTTAAAAGAGTGGCAACTGCGCCTGAAGTACCTAAAGATGTATTAGCAGTTGTATTTGCACCTGCTACAGTTGTCTTATCCATTGAACCATCTAATAGGTTCTTTGTGTTGAACTGAGTTGTTTCAGCAATACGATCAATTTCTTTGCCTAATTGATCCATTTCATCTTGAATGTTTTTACGGTCTTCTGCTGTGTTTGTATCATTAGCCGCTTGAGTTGCTAATTCACGTTGACGTTGAAGAATTGAGTGAGTTTCGTTTAAAGCACCCTCAGCTGTTTGAATTAAAGAAATTGCATCTTGAGAGTTTGCTGAAGCCTGATCTAACCCACGAATTTGTCCACGCATTTTCTCAGAGATTGCTAAACCAGCTGCGTCATCCCCTGCACGGTTAATACGAAGACCTGAAGACAATTTCTCCATTGATTTACCTTGCGCACCGTTGGCAGCATTAAACTGACGATATGTGTTAAGTGCCGCAATATTGTGATTAATTCTCATTGTTCATTTCCTCCTTGAATTTTCTTGTCCACTTCCTTGTGAACATTTTTCGAGTTGACAAGGTCGGCCGCCCTTGTTTAACTCCTCGAAGTATATATCGTCAGAAAGTCATAGGTGTTTAATAACATTACTGTATTTTTCTCTATTTTTCTCGAAAGATTTTTAGGATATTTGTAATGTCCTGGGATGCTAGTTGGTTTTCGTTGATTATTTGGTCGTGTACTTCCTTGCGGAGGATTTCAACCGTTTTTGGTGCTTTTATGCCGATTTTTACCTGGTCTCCTTTTGTGGCGACGACCATAATTTCGATGTCGTCTCCAATTTTAATGACTTCTCCTGGTCTTCGTGTTAAAACGAGCATGGCTTCACTCCTTTACGGTTACAGGCTGTGGTTTTGAAAAAATGGAATGCTTTGTTGTGTAGGCTGGATCATTTAAAATTACCTGTTGTGCTTCTTTGGTTGCTGTATTAATGACGATCGGCGCCTGTAAATTTGCTGTTGTTTTTTCAAACGGTTCGTTGATCGTTAAGATGACAAAGATCTTTACATCCTTTTCTGAAAGCAGCAGTAGCGTTTTAACAGCATGCTCTTCTAATTGAAAATCGTATTCTTGGAAAAAAGCAAACGGATCAGCAATGATAAAAGCTAATCTCTCAGTAGAAACGGATTGCATAACAGAAAAGGTTCCATCATTGGAAAGAGGTAAAATAACAAACTCTTTTTCATCTGGAAAACCAGGAATTCCTTTTTTGAAATGCAGGATCTCTTCTTTCTGAACGTCAATCTCTTCATGAAATTTCGTGTTTATTTTCATTCTTCATCATTCCCTTTAAATATACTGTTCATAATTCGTCCCTACGTATTTTAGATTTTCAAAATCAACCTTTAATGTAGGATATTGCTTCAACTGAACTTGAACCTGACTAGGATGAAATTGATAAATAGGTTTATTGATCTTACTATGAATGATCGGCTTTTGCGGATTCCATTGAATATCAATTGTTCCTGGGTCATAATCTATTTTTACACTTCCAGCAGAGGGAATCCAGCCTATATTAATATTATATGGACCTCGTTCGCTATTCCTTTTGGCGATTCTCGCAATAGCTCCTCGACCATTTTCAATTTTCATGAGCTCATCCCCGTCCTCGGCTCTTCTTGCAATCCCTTCAAGCAAATCTTGTCGGCCTTTCTGGGCTGCATCCTCAAGCATTCTTGTCATCGACTTTATTCCTACGTCTTCCCTCGCTTTCGTTTGATCAATTGTTAGCTTGGAAGGTGTTCGCTCGATATTTAGTTCAGCTCGGGGCTGTTCAATCTCTAAATCTGCTTTTGGCTGTTCGATTTCAATAGAGCCTCTTTGTGTATGGATATCAATTTGAGCAAAGCTTGATTGTAATCGAATTTGAGGAAACATGTTAAATCCCTCCTCTTTAAAAGGTATATTCTAAAAAAGAGGATGACTTCATTTGTCTGTCATCCTCTTACTTTCATGCTATTTATCTTAAAAAGTCCATTAACGACGGCTGTAAGATCCTCGCCCCAACACTTAAAGCAGCTCGATGAACACTCTCTTGAACGGTTAAATCTGTTACCGCCTTTTCCATATCAATATCTTCATTATCCGATAAGATTTGATTCGCCATGACTTCCTGCTGTTCAATGCGAGCCTCAACCATTTCTAAACGATTATAACGGGCCCCTAGCTCTGATCGTTCACCTGATAAAGTATCCATGACAGAATCTAGTTGTCCAAGCAAGCCATTTAATTGAGTTGGATCATTGTTTTCTAAGCTATTTTGAATCCCCTGCACGACATTAAAGAGTTCTTGATTAAACACATTGGCAGGATTCACATTTGCTTTTAAAGAAACTCCCTTTGATACTTCCACTTTATAACCATCAATTGATGAACTCGCTAAATTTGAAGCAACCTGAGGAGGATTGGAATTTGGTACAACAGGTGGATTTGAAACATCTGTCCCATGAAAAATATAGCGTCCATTTACTTGAGTGTTCGCCACATTCACAAGATCTTCCTTCAATTGTTCGATCTCACGAGCAATTGCTTGACGATTTTCCGGGCTATTTGTGCCCGATTGTCCTTGAATGACCAGTTCACGAATTCTTTGCAATCCACTATTTGCCTGATCAATCCCTGCTTCTGAATGATCCATCCAGACATATAGCTCTGATAAGTTTCTTTTATATTGCTCTACTTCCGTTAAGTTAGAGCGGTAATACATTCCTTTCATGGCTACAACAGGATCATCGGAAGGCTTCGTGATTTTTCTTTGACTTGATATTTGATCCTGATACTTGCCTAGTCGTTTATAACTTTCACTTAAATTGCGAAGTGAATTGTTTGAAAGCATCGATTGTGTTACACGCATGGATTATTCACCTACCTTCCTCCGACACCCATGCCGTTAATAATCGTGTCTAATAGTTCATCCGTTAAAGAGATCATTCGCGCTGATGCATTGTAGGCATGCTGGAATTGAATCATATTCGTCATTTCTTCATCTAATGATACGGAACTAACAGATGCTCGTCGATCATCAACTGCCTGTCTTAACGCTTCACTATTGCTTGTTAGTCTTACAGCTTCTTGTGAATTAACCGCCATTTGACCGATAACCGCTTCATAATAATTTCTAAAATTTGATTGTTCATTTTTATTTCCATAATCAAAATTTTTATTGATCACGTCAGCCATTGCCAACACCGCCCCAGAGTCACCTAACGTAGGGTTGCTAGCCGAAGCATTCGCAATATTATCTAAGCTATTATAAATATTTTGTGAAATTCCTATTCTACTTGCAAATCCATTTCTACGATCTGAAGGAGTGGTTAAATCATCGGAGTTATCCTTCGTATCAATAAAAAATCCTGTATTCCCTGTTCCATTATTGATCTCATTCGGACTTAATCCACTTTTATGTACATCATTAAATTCCTTAGCAAATGTAAAAGCCAAATTATCTAACTCTGTCATCATATCTGAAAATAGCCCCTTCACATTTCCGCTCGAATCCTGAAATCCATACGATTCAATTAAACTTTTCATCTTTCCGCTTGATTGAAAGCTTTCAAATGATAGATTCGTCGAACCGATTGATATGGTAGAAACAGGATTATCCAAGTTAATATTATTAACCTTCATCTCGTTATAGCTTGAATCACTGACCAATACACCTAATTCAGTTCCACTATCTGTCGTTAATTTGACGATCGCCTTGCCTTCTGCAATCGGAGATGCATTCCCTTCAGGTGTTGCATACTCTACTTTTATGTTCACTAAGGAAGAAAGCTCATCTAACAGTCGATCTCTTTCATCATACAGATCGTTTGGCAAGTAACCATGCGGCTCCACACTGCCAATTTGTTGATTCACTTGATGGATCTGATTTACAAGAGAATTTACTTGTTTTTCCGTAACATTTATTTCATTCTTAACATTATTTTTTTCAGCTGCTAGCGTAGTGTGCAAATAATGAAACGTCTCTGCTACCGCTACTCCACGCTGTCGAACGACAGAACGGGCACCTGTATTTTTTGGATTTACTGCTAGATCCTGGAGTGATTGCCAAAACAAATCCATTGTTTTTGAAAGCCCGGAATCAGACGGTTCATTCATCACTTGCTCCATTTTCGATAAAGCTCCTGATCGGGTTTCCCAATAGCCCATTTTACTATTTTCACCGCGATATTGAACGTCCAGGAAACTTTCTCGTACACGCTGAATAGACCCTGCCTTTACTCCAGTACCCATTTGTCCAGGAATTTGCGGACGATTCATGCCGACAGAAGGATAAGGATCGGTTTGTTCAAAGTTGACCCTTTGGCGTGTATAGCCTGGTGTATTGGCATTGGCAATATTCTGACCAGTAGTATACAGAGCGCTTTGCTGAGCATACATACCTCGTCGCGCTGTTTCTAATCCCATAAAGGTTGACCTCATTTTGTCCCTCCGTTCTACGCCTTTGAGTTAAAAAGGCTTGATCCGCTTTTAATTGGTGTTTTTTGTGCTGTCCGTTCGTAATTAAAATTTTCTTTTACTGGCTGAAATAAGCTCAAAGAAAAATGAATAAATTGCATCGATTGATGGAGCAATTGTTGATTGAGTGTATTTTGATCTTTTATTTTAAAAACAACATCTGTTAATTGAGAGGTTGCATTTTTCATCCGAGTTTGCTCGTTTTCTGCTAGTTCTGATAAGCAATCCTGAACAGAAGGCCTATCCAGAGCAGGACAAAGCTTATTCGTTTCATCCATCCGTACTTGTTCCAATTTTTGAATGGCTGCAATATGCACTTGCTCATCCTTCATGATTTGTTTGAGGGAATCGATGTCTCCCTGCTTAATCCATTCTGTTTTTTTGATGGAAAGTTCAAGAAGGCTTTGATGAAGCTTTAACAGCTTTTCCAATGTATGAATTAATTTTTCAGCAGTCATAGACAAACGATCCCTCCTTTTTAATGTTTAGAAGAATAAAAGCGATACATACTTTGGGCCACTTTATATGGATCCATCTTGTATGTTCCTTTTTCCACTTGATGCTTTAATGCTTCCACTTTTTCTTGGCGTTTAAGAGCAAATGTAGATTCATGCTGCATTTCTTTTGCCGTTGTTGAAATTTCTACTTTGTCAGTTCCTTTTTTTCCAGAAGGACTGCCTTCAAGCGCTTGTTTTCTAAGCTGCTTTTGGTATGGATTCATCCCTGAAGGACCGAAATTATTGATTTTCATTTAGTATTCCTCACTTCCATCACCGTTCAAGAACCATTCTATATTCTTATTATCGGATAGAAAGATCATTTTTTGAATGAAAAAAAGAATTTTTATGAATTTTTCCGTTCCATTGTCAAATAGGTTTTTGCCTTTGATCGATTGCTTAATTCTTTTTTCCTTTTTTCTTCTTCGTATAAATTAGCTAGATCATTCTTTAACTCCTTTGCACATGTCACGCACAACTTACCTTCACGAATCATGGTTCCACATTTTTCACATGGATAACCTAGGTTTGGAAAATGCGCTAATAATAATCTTCCAGATCTAATAAACTTAAAGATTAATTCCTCATTTACACCTGTAGCTTCCACTACCTGCTCCATCGTTGCCGTTCTGTTTTCACGCTTTCTAATATATTGATAAACCTCATCGTATGCTTGTTCTTCCTCTTTCCAACAATTTGGACATACGTTTCGTAATTGATTGCGTACAAACACCACACCACATTTTAGGCAATTTGCAAGTTCTCCCATCTCTTCTTCTCTCCTAAAGGACTATTTTCCTACTATTATATACACCTAATAGGTCAAAAGAAATGATTATTTCCATGTCATTATCACTAACCTCTCCCAATCGTCAAAGAAAAAACGTGCTGGGCGCCTGCATTCTTTAAGACCTTTGCCGCATGTCGCACGGTTGAGCCTGTTGTATAAATATCGTCTATCAACAAAACATCTTTATCTTGTAAACGGTGCTCTCCTGCAAATGAAAAAACCGCTGAAAGATGGATTCTTTCATGCCGTGACTTCTTCGATTGCTTTTCAGTATGCAGGCGTGAAAGTAGCATAGTTGGTTTGAATCCAGCCGCTCTGATCAAAGCTTCAGCTTGATTAAAGCCGCGCTCCTGCAATCGTTCCTCGCTTAACGGAATCGGTACAAGATAATGATATTTTTGTAGTTTCGTTTGAATAAATTCAGCAAATACATAAGCGAGCACATAATCACCGCGAAATTTATAGCGGGCGAAGACTTCTTTTAAAAAATCATTGTATTCAAAAATAGAAATATTTTGGTCAAGGACACCTTTCCAAACGGGATGCTCCTCCCATCGAATACAATCATGGCAAATCCCTTCGCTTTGAAACGCTGGATTTAGCTGCTGCAAAGGACGATGGCAGCTTTGGCAAACCTCGCCTGTAATGAAAGAAAAGGAATGTCTGCAGTTATCACATAAATAAACGGGCTTTTCTTTTGAAAAAAGCGTACTCCAACTCACATTTGGTATTATTTCCTTATGACAAAGATAGCAGGTTGAATTAATGATCAATCATTCCTTTCTTTCGGGCTTCGTTATTCATCCGTATAATTTGGTTTTTCGCTCTCACCATCTCTTCTGTTTTGCCATAATGAAAAAATAAAATGCTTCCAGTAGGAAATTCTCGACTTCGTCCCACTCTGCCAGCAATCTGTACAAGGGCACTTTCGGTAAAAATATCATCCTCCGCCCCAAACACGGCCACATCAATATTTGGGAATGTTACCCCTCGTTCCAGGATCGTTGTCGTTAAAAGAATTGGCGTCTCTTTGTTTCTCATCCGCTGCACTTTTTCCTTTCTTAATGGATCTTCCGCATGAACCGCTTCTATTTTTTGATCTAGTGCCTTCAGCTCGGTTAAGGCTTTATTCATTAATTCAATATTAGGGAGAAATAGGAGGGCTTGTTTTTGCTCGTTTAGGTGGCTTCTTACCCATTTCAAAATGGCTGACGGAAGATTGGATTTTTGAAGTTTTTTTTCCCAATTTCCACACCATGTAAAAGTTGGAACAGGAAGTGGATGGCGATGGAAGCGTGCAGGAATGGTGACATAAGCTCTTTTACCTGATCGGCATTCCTTTTGCCACCTTTGATTCGGAGTTGCCGTTAAATATATGAGTGATGAAACAGGTTTTCTTGCTTGCTTTACGGCATGCTGCAACGATTCTTCAACTGAATAGGGGAATGCATCCACTTCATCGAGGATAATCGTATCAAAGGCTTTGTAAAAACGGAGAAGTTGGTGAGTCGTCGTAATCGTGAGGGGAGCGTATAAATGTCGATCATCACTTCCACCATAAAGAGAAGCAACTGGAAGATGTGGAAAAGCCGCCTTCAGACGCGGCGTTAACTCGAGCACCACATCCGTTCTTGGTGTTGCAAGGCAAACCCGTTTCTGCTGCTGCAATGCTGATTCAATCCCTTTAAATAGCACCTCAGTTTTTCCAGCTCCGCACACCGCCCAAACGAGCAATTCTTGATTGTTATTAACAGCTTCGACAACACGGCTAGAAGCAGTTCTTTGACCTTCAGACAGCGTTCCTTCCCAAACAAATGGAGAGGATGGAAGGTCTAATCGCGGAGGCGGGCCATTCCAGCTAATAAGCGGCGTACATGCACTCACCCTTCCCATCATAATGCAGTGTCGACAATAAAAACAGGCTGACTCTCTGCACCTCGCACACGGAAAATGAGCAAATAAATGTGTAGTCTCATTTCCACAGCGTACACATTTTATTTTCTTTCCTTTAAATTCGATCCCTTTTCGATATGAGACGTACCCTTTTTCATAGTGCTCATGAATTTCTTGTAACAAAAAAGGGAGCTCTTCTAATAACAGCTGCCTTCCTGTTAACATTTTTTGTAGTTCTGAATTAAAGTTGTTCGTTGATTGAAGTGGAATTTCTGGAATAGTGGAAAATGATGAAATCGGTTGGGAAGGAATTGAATTGGTAGAGAGACTGTAGTTAGATTCGTGAAGAAGTACTTCTGGACATATTTTTCCTTTTATTTTAGCAAATCTCAAATGATCACCTCTTTGTTACTTAATTCTCTGTTATAAAGCTTTTTCCTGCATGAAAGGTTAGTGAAATTTTCAATTTGAAACGGGAATTATTCATGTTGTCTTGTTGAAAACGCCTACACGCTAATAGTAATCGCTTACAAAAATTTATATCTATCTTCAAATAAAAAATAAAACCCTTCCAAAATTTGAAAGGGAATCATGTTTTACCTTTACTTTATTTTCACCCAACCAATTCCCATGGAGCCCTCTCCTAGATGAGTTCCAATGACTGGGCCAAAGTAGCTTATGTCGAATTCAACGTTGGAAAATTGAGATTCAAGCTCGTTTTTCCAATTGACGGCTTCTTCCTCTCGATTGGCGTGAATAATTGTAGCTTTATAGGAGCTTCCGTCTTTTACGCCTTCCGTTAGTAATTCAACGATTCTTCTCATCGCCTTTTTACGCGTACGAATTTTTTCAAATGGAACGATGGTTTGATTCGTAAAACGTAGCAGCGGTTTCACCTGTAACAGACTCCCAATAAACGCTTGAGCCCCTGACAATCGTCCCCCTCGTTGTAAATGAGATAAATCATCGACCATAAAATACGCTTCGTTCGTTTGCCTCATTTCTTCTAAACGGTGAATAATTTCTTCAGGTGACTTTCCAGCGTTTGCTAGTTCTGCTGCTTCAATGACTAAAAAACCTTGAACCATGCAGCTGATTTCAGAATCAAACGGGTATACCTTTATGTTCTCTACCATGCTTCCAGCTGTTACAGCTCCTTGAAAAGTACCGCTTATTGCACTCGAGAGATGTATACTAATAACTGCATCATATTCTTTAGATAACTCCTCATATAAGGCAATAAAATCTCCCGTAGAAGGCTGTGATGTTTTTGGCAGCTCTTTATTCTTCACATCTTGATAAAATTGTGCTGAACTAATCTCCACTTCTTCCTTAAATGATTCATCGCCGAAAATAACGGATAAAGGGATGATATGTATATTAAATTGTTCTCTTATCTGTACTGGTATATAAGCAGTACTATCAGTCACAATAGCGGTTTTCATGTTTTCAGCACCTCTCAGCTACCGAACTTCTACCCATCCATTTTTAATGGCAACGACAACTGCTTGAGTACGGTCATTGACATTCATTTTTTGCAAGATATTGCTCACATGGTTTTTGACAGTTTTCTCACTTATAAATAAAGCTTCGCCAATCCCGCGATTGCTTTTTCCATCAGCCAAAAGCTGCAAGACTTCACACTCTCTGCGAGTTAATAAATGCAATGGTCTTCTAATCTCTACATGATGGAAGGAACTATGTTCAGTTAGTGATTCTTCAGAAACTAAACGACGATACTCATTAACAAGATTATGGGTTACCTTTGGATGTAGGTAAGAACCACCATCAGCTACCACCTTAACTGCTTCAATTAGAGCATCTGCATCCATTTCCTTTAAAAGATAGCCGCTAGCTCCAGTTTTAAGCGCATGAGTGACATAATTTTCATCATCATGAATGGACAAAATGATGACCTTTGAATCTGGGTATTTTTGCATAAGCTGTCTTGTCGCCTCAACTCCATTCATCGTCGGCATATTAATATCCATGATAATAACGTTTGGCTTATATTTTTCCACTAGATCGACGACTTCTGTGCCGTCCTCTCCTTCTGCAACAACCTCAAACGATTTTTCAAAATCTAAAATGCGTTTTACCCCTTCTCTAAATAATTGATGATCATCAATAATAACAATTTTCGTAATCAACTTTCTTACCCCTCCCACTCAAGTAAAAAAACTTAAGCATTCATATTCTTCAATAGTTTAAAGCCAAACAAACTAAAAAATAATTCTTTAAACTTCTAACTGATGCCTTAAAAATTCTAATATCAATTCACTTACGAATGACTTAAAGGTACACTAATGAAAACGGTAGTACCTGTGCCAAGCTTTGAGTCAATAGAAAGATTTCCTTCCAAAAGCTCTACTCTCTCCTTCATCCCAATGATCCCGAAGGATTCTGATTTCTTTTTATTTACATCGAACCCTTTTCCATTATCTTTAATAACAACAGTAATCTTGTCTTTTATAATCTCCAATTTCACTGTAATGATTTGTGCGCATGCATGCTTCAAGGCATTTTGTACCGACTCTTGAATGAGGCGGAACAATGCTACTTCATATTTTGTAGGAAGCCTTCTTTCCTCTCCAATGTTGATAAAATGTATTTCTGTTTTATTATGATATTCTTCGGTTGTTTTTAAGTATTTTTTGAGGGTTGGCACGAGACCTAAATCATCAAGAGCCATTGGCCTTAAATCATAGATAATATGTCTAACCTCATACAAGGCGCTTCGAACCATTTGCTTTAAGCTTCTTATTTCATTAATCGCTTCATCTGCTCCTTGTTCTCTATAAATACGCTCAATTAAATCCGAGCGCATCATCACATTTGCCATCATTTGTGCAGGACCATCATGGATTTCACGTGATAATCGTTTTCGTTCTTCTTCCTGTGCCTCTATAATTTTCAAGCTAAAATCCTGCTTTATTTTTGCATCCTCAAGAACTTCACCTACCATCCTCAAGTCACTCATTAAATACTTCAAAATGACGGATATTTGAGAGATAAGAGAATCGGCACGTTCAATCGTTTCTGTTAAACCGAGCAATCTTCTTTCAATATCATCCCTTCGATTACGAAGCTGCTTTTCTATTTCCCGTTTGATCGAAAGATCTATTTGTAATTGATGAGCTTTTTCGTATGCTTCGTGAACCTCAGTTTCTGTGAAAGCTTTAAAATGCTTACTGACTTCTGATAACCGCTTTCTTGAAGTCCTAGCCAGAATATCAAGTTGATCGCCCTCTTCAATCGTCTGTACAACCATTTCCTTAATTTCTTTCAGTTCTTGAGTCAAAGATTCATAGTCCTGTCTACACTGTTCTCCAATTTGAAAAATTTCATCTTTACTATTTCCAACCGTGTCTACAATTTTTTCGAGGATCATATCTAAAGTTTTCGTATCTAACTTCTTTTTCGCCATGTATTATATTCCTCCAAAGGGTATGAAAACCCTTCCTGTGTCTGACACTATTTTAGCGTGAAAAATAAAAAATATGTACGAAAACTATTCAAAAAATAACAAAATTCGATCAATAGACTTAGTACATTCTTCCTCTTATAGGTCTAAATAACTATTATATATAAATCGAAGTTATTCTCATTTATTGGCAGTTATTATATTAGAATACTTTAATTAGATGAATAATGTTTATTATAACATGAGAGAAATCCATCAATATTAAAGTTTGATTACATTCTCTTTATAATTTGAATGAAGATGCCTGTCGAATTATAATAGATTTTAGTTGTTAGTCAATAATTTTAAAAAACCAATCCTATAATTGGATTTAATGGAATATTTTTTCTGTTAATAATTACATATAAGGAAAATATTTCTATTTATTATAGCATAATTCCCCTATTATAATAGATGGAATTTTTCGAAAATGAGTGCCAAAAAGCTTCTAAATAAAGTATATGATTTAGAAAGAAGCCATGGGCAATAGAAAGGAGTTATCCTATGTTAGCATGCTATTATACAGTAAAAGACTATGGCGAACATGAAATCGTCATACAAAAATCGAGATTTATCGCCTTTGTTTCAAGAGCAGAAACAGAGGAAGAGGCAATAGAATTTATTCAAACAATCAAAAAAAAGCATTGGAATGCTACTCATAATTGTTCAGCTTATTTAATAGGAGAAAATGACCAAATTCAAAAAGCAAATGATGATGGGGAGCCGAGCGGGACAGCTGGAGTTCCGATTTTAGAAGTACTGAAGAAAAGACATTTGAAGGACACCGTTGTCGTTATTACAAGATATTTTGGAGGAATTAAGTTAGGTGCAGGTGGATTAATTCGTGCGTATAGCAAAGCGACCTCTGAGGGCATTGTAGCAGCTGGTGTAGTAGAAAGAAAGCTGATGAAGGTGATTCATACAAAAATCGACTATACGTGGCTAGGAAAAATCGAGAATGAACTCCGTTCGTCTGTTTATCAGCTCAAGGAAATTCATTATCTGGATTTAGTAGAAGTTGAAACATTTGTAGAAGAAGGCCAAATCGAACATTTTAGCAATTGGATGACCGAGCTCACAAATGGACGTGCTGAAATAACAGAAGGAGAAGAGCTATACTTAGAAGAAGAAGTAAACTAGAAATTCCTCGGCATTAAAATAAAAAGGTGTTTCAAGACAAAGTGCATGGCACTCTGTTCTGAAACACCTTCTTTTATTACGCTTTATTTCTATTATGAGCAGGTTTAAGAATCTTTAAAAACTTAAGCAATGGTTTATAATCTTCTCTGACTAATCCTATTTTTTCAACAAAGATTTCAATCGTTATGATCATGGAAAACAGCATGATCAGAGATCCCCAAACGGTTGATAAAGAGAAAATAAACGCTGCTAATGAGAATATGGCACTCATTGCATAAATAAGCAATACGGTTTGCTTATGAGAATATCCGATTCTTAATAAGCAATGATGCAGATGTGATTTATCAGGAGCTGATATTGATTGCTTATTCACGACTCTTCGAATGATGGCAAAGAATGTGTCGGAAATAGGCACTCCCAAAATAATCACTGGAATTACCAAGGAAATAAACGTTACGTTTTTGAAACCAAGTATGGATAGGACCGCAATGATATATCCAAGGAATAACGCACCAGAATCACCCATAAATATTTTAGCTGGATGAAAGTTGAATACAAGAAAGCCTAAGGTAGAAAATGCTACAATTAGCGCTATCACAACAACATATGGGTTGCCAAATAAAGCAGCCATGCCAGCGATGGAAAATAAAGCTATCGTTGAAACACCAGATGCTAAACCATCAAGCCCATCAATTAAATTAATGGCGTTCGTAATCCCAATAATCCAAATCATGGTGAACGGAATACTTAAAAACCCAAAGTCGATTTTTCCACCAAACGGTAAATTAATGAATTCAACATTCATTCCACCGATTACAACCACTATAAAAGCAGCAACGATTTGACCAAGCAGCTTTATTTTTGGGGAAAGCTCTTTGATATCATCCACAATCCCAGTTAAAATGATAATCGCACTCCCAATCACGATCGGGAGATGAACTTCCTCAATTGGTTGTATAATTAGGATCCCAATGAGAAAGCTTAAATATATCGCTAAACCACCTAGACGTGGCATAATTTTTTGATGAACCTTTCGTTGATTCGGTTTATCTGTTGCGCCTATTTTAAAGGCTAACTGCTTCACTAAAGGTGTAAGGAGTATTGATGCCAACAAACATAAGATCAAAGTTAAATATAACATACAGCCCCTCCATGCTATTATCTTCGCCAGTTTTTTAAAAATTTATTTATTTTTCTAACATGAATAAAAATGGAATCTTTCGTGCAAATTACTCCTAGAAGATTATATCATAGACCTTTTAGGAGAAACACAATTTTCATGTCATAACCTGTCATTTCTATTTATTGAAAATCGTATTTTTATAGCGAATGATCATTCTTACTTTTTCCATCATTCATTTTACTGCAATTAGAAAACATATTCTATGAGTAAAAAGAATCACTCTCTATGATTTCTATCAAAATTTTAATAGAATCATAGTTTATTTCCACTATGAATAATGCCTATACAATAATAGACGGAATTTGTAGAAAAAAGTTTCTTCAAAATTAAGAACTAAATTTTTTTAAGCAATTAGAGCCTTCATTAAAAATAAAAAAGGGGACCTTGGACGTCTGCACTTTCTCTTAGGATAAAAACCCTTAGAAATGCTCGTCGCCAAGATCACCCTTTCACACGCATCAAAGCTTACAATTATTCATATAATCTTTTTTCATCTAAATAAGCTGATAAAGCTTCCTTCCAATCTCTTAAGGGAGTAAAGCCTTGTTCAATAATTTTTTTCTTGCTTAGCACCGAATATTTAGGACGCTCTGCTGGACGAGGAAATTGGTCAGATGTCAATTGGTTTACTTTTACTTCTAAGCCTGCTTGCTTGAAAATTTCAACCGCAAACTCATACCAAGAACACACTCCACTATTAGTCGCATGGTAAACGCCATACTGATCAGATTCCACTAGCTCTGCAATAAAACTTGCTAGATCAACCGTATAAGTCGGTGAACCTATTTGGTCATGAACGACTCCAAGTTCTCCTCTTTCCTTCCCTAAACGAAGCATCGTGTTCACGAAATTGTTCCCATTTATTCCAAACACCCAAGCTGTTCTCACAATAAAATACGCTTCTAAGTTCTTTTTAAGCTCTTCTTCGCCAGCGAGCTTCGTAGAACCATAAACACCAAGAGGCTTTGTTGGATGATCGACTTCATAAGGCTGTCTTTCTGTTCCATCAAATACATAATCGGTACTTACTAATACCATTTTACTTCCGATTTTTTTGGCTGCTTGAGCGAGGTATTTTGCTCCGAGTGTATTGACACGATAAGCCGTATCTTGATCCTCTTCTGCAGCATCTACATTGGTATATGCTGCGCAATGAACAACCGCATCAGGCTTTATTTCCTCGATATAAGCCTGTACATTTTCTTCATTTGATATATCGAGTGTATTTCGGTCTGTTCCAATAACGACATGATTCTTTTTCAACAATTCTTTGACGACATCATGACCTAATTGTCCATTTACTCCAGTAACGACAATCTTCATTATTCTACCTCTAAACTGTCACCGTATTGATTCTTGAAATACTCTTGATATTCACCAGAGATGATGCTTTCCCACCATTCTTGGTTATCTAAATACCATTGAATGGTTTGTTTAATGCCTGTATCAAATGTATATTTTGGATTCCAGCCAAGCTCTGTTCGAAGCTTTGTTGCATCAATCGCATAGCGGCGATCATGGCCAAGACGATCTTTTACATGCTTAATTAATGATTCAGGCTTACCTAGCTGTTCTAGAATTGTTTTAACAATTTCAAGATTTGTACGTTCGTTGTTTCCTCCTACGTTATAAACCTCGCCATTGCGCCCTTTGTGAAGAACTAAATCAATCGCTTGACAATGGTCTTCAACATGAAGCCAGTCACGAACGTTTAAACCATCACCATATACCGGAAGATCCTTATCCTTTAATGCATTAATAATCATTAATGGTATTAATTTCTCAGGGAAATGGTATGGTCCATAGTTATTTGAGCAGCGTGTAATATTTACTGGCAAATCAAACGTTTCATGGTAAGCACGAACGAGTAAATCTGCCCCAGCTTTACTTGCACTATACGGACTATTAGCAGCTAAAGGCGTTGTTTCTGAAAAATAGCCTGTTTCGCCTAATGTACCATATACTTCATCCGTCGATACTTGCAAATATTTTTTTACCTCAATATTTTTCGCAGCATCTAATAGAATTTGAGTTCCTTTTACATTCGTTTCAATAAAAATATCAGGATTTGTAATACTTCTATCCACATGCGATTCTGCTGCAAAATTTAATACATAGTCAAACTTTTCTTTTTCAAATAATGCGTTGATAAAATCACGATCAGCAATATCACCTTTCACAAACTGATAGTTAGGTGCTTGTTCTATATCCTTTAGATTCTCTAAATTTCCTGCATACGTAAGCAAATCTAAGTTTACAATTTGATACTCTGGATATTTCTTCACCATATAGCGTACAAAGTTACTGCCTATAAAACCAGCGCCGCCTGTTACTAATAATTTCATTTTACTTCTCCTATTCTTCATAAATAAAATTTAAATGGGTTGCTTCTGCTAAAGTCGGATGCTTCGTGTCCTTATCAGAAAGGATTGGATTTGTCGTCGGCCAATCAATATTTAAGGCCGGATCATTCCATAGAATTCCTCCATCACACTCTGGAGAATAATATTGATCTACCTTGTATGCAACCGTTGTGTCAGGAACAATTGTACAAAAACCGTGTGCAAAGCCTTTCGGTACAACAAGCTGTCGTTTATTATGCTCGCTTAAAATCACACCGACCCATTGACCATATGTTGGTGATCCTTTACGAATATCAACTGCAACATCATAGATAGCCCCTGTCACGCAGCGTACGATCTTCGTTTGTGCTTTTGGATTCAGCTGAAAGTGCAGACCTCTTAACGTACCAACCTGACTTGATAAAGACTGATTGTCCTGAATAAATTCATAGTTGAGTCCTAATTGATCAAATACTTCTTTATTGTAGCTTTCCATAAAATAACCGCGGTGATCCCCAAAAACCTTTGGTTCTAAAATACTGACACCAGGCAGTTTCGTTTTAATAATGTTCATTTCGATTCCTCATTTCAACATTACTTCGCTTGATTTGCTATTTTTATTAAATATTGACCGTATTGATTCTTTTTCAAAGGTTCAGCAAGCTCTAAAAGCTTTTCCTTTGTGATATAGCCCATTTTATAAGCAATTTCTTCAAGGCAAGCGATTTTTAACGTTTGTCGTTTTTCAATCGTTTCAATAAATTGAGATGCTTCTAAAAGAGATTCATGTGTTCCTGTATCAAGCCATGCATAACCACGACCAAGCAGTTCTACATTTAATTCTTCCATTTCTAGATACGCTTTATTAATATCTGTGATTTCTAGTTCCCCACGTGCAGATGGCTGTATGTTTTTCGCAATTTCAACTACACGATTGTCGTAAAAATAGAGCCCCGTAACAGCGTAATTTGATTTAGGCTCTTCAGGCTTTTCTTCAATCGATATAGCTTTACCGTTGTCATCAAACTCAACAACACCGAATCGTTCTGGATCGTTGACATAATAACCAAACACAGTCGCACCTGATTCGCGATTTCCAGCATTATGTAAAAGATTCGTTAATCCATGACCATAGAAAATGTTGTCGCCTAAAACAAGCGCAACATGATCATCTCCAATAAATTCCTCACCAATTAAGAAGGCTTGCGCTAAACCGCCTGGATCAGGCTGTACCTCGTATGAAAAGTGCACACCAAAATCAGACCCATTACCTAAAATTTGTTCAAATCTTCCGATATCCTGTGGTGTTGAAATAATTAATATATCCTTAATACCGGCAAGCATTAAGACTGACAGAGGATAATAGATCATTGGTTTATCGTAAACAGGTAATAATTGCTTAGATACTACTTTCGTTAACGGGTATAAGCGAGTTCCGCTGCCCCCCGCAAGAATAATCCCTTTCAACTTCTAATCAACTCCTATTTTTTAAAAAACTTTGTATAATTGAGAAAAGAGGAAGAGCTTTTTATTGAAAAGCAACAAAAACCTCCATCTTCCTCCCTCATTATATACTAACAAGAAACGGGTATCTCAACGTTTATATTAAGTCTCTATTACAAAATATGATATAGAGTGCCCGTCCCTAAGTAACACTATCGTCTAATTTTTATAGCGTGCAACCGCTGTTATCGTTCCAATTCTACCCCTCAGCTTTTCTGAAAGGGACCGTTTTTTTACAGCAGTAACATTGTTCCCATGCCGAACGTACTTCATTAATGGCTCATCAATGTAGACAATCTTCTTCTTTTTCATCATGCACACTAAAGCGATCCACTGATCATGCATCTCAATAGTTACAGGAAAAGGAAGGAAGCTGGACACTAATTCCCTCTTAAACGCCATGCAGCAGCCCGTAAAGGAATTAGCTATGATATTTCCAATAAATCCTTGCTTTTTATTATGATTATACTCATTCCAAGAATGATGAAGAATCTTCTCTTCTTTATCGACAACGTATGCATCATGAGCAACCAACATCGCATCCTGCTTCTTAAATGCATCTAGAACCTTCTCGACTTTATTATCTTCCCATATATCATCTTGGTCACAAAGAAAGATGATATCTCCCTCTGCAAGCTGAATCGCTTTTTCAAAGCTTTGGATAACACCTATATTTTGCTCATTTACATAAACCTCTACTCGTTCACCATATCGCTCTTTCAATAGAGCAGGAGTCCCATCCTTTGAACCATCGTCAACAATCACAACCTGATCATTTTCATTTAGCTGCTTTAAAACAGAATCTAGCTGCCGAGCAACAAGTTGCGCACCATTATAGGTAGCCATACAAACGGATAACTTCATTAATACATAATCCTTTCTACATGGTAAAAAGTTTTTTGATCGTATAAAGTGCAATCTTTTTATTTTTCACGACCAAGAGCTGTTTTCCAATGCGTTTCATGAGTTGTTTTCGAAATGCATTCAATAATTCGTTTTTATACTTTTTATAAAAAAGAATTTCTGAATTTAAGATGCTTTTATATCGAGCAAAGGAAACTTGGTTATAATCCATTACAGACAATTCATGCTTTAATGTAGCACTCAAAACAAATACTTTAAAGCCTTTTGCGTATATTTCATAAAATAACCAGTGATCTAAATAATCCAATGGAAATTCATTTGTAAAGCCATCTATTTGATTTAAAAAGGACATGCTAATGAGTGAGCCGGAATTAATCGCCATAACTGGATGATTCTGAATCCCTACCTTAGGCTCATCCTCTTTTAATGGTCTTAACGAGTTACTATAAACCGGCGATATCATTTGATCTTTATACCAAATTTTTGGAACGACAGCTGCGATCTTATCTTTAGAAGCATGAATATTCATAAGCTGATGAATATACTCTTCTGTTACATCCGTATCATGGTCAAAAAGGAGCAGCCATTCACTCCCTGCTTCTTTTGCAGCTGTCCAAGCATAGTTATAGGCAGCCGAAACACCAAGATTCCGAACATCATGAACATAAGAAATACGCAGTCCATCATATACACTAGGATCAAACGCCTGTTTTTCTGGACTGTTATCATATAAAATGAGCTCTATTTCATTGGCACGTCTTTTCTCAATTCTTAATGCTTGAAGCAAAGTATTTATGGTTTTACATTCGAAGATCTTTAGCTTGTAAAGGACAACAACCATTGTAATTTTCATGTTTAAGCCTCATTATTTTTCAATTTTCATTGAATCCAACAGTCTATTTTGAGAAAAGATTAACACCAATAAGAAAAAGCACGTCCCTATCGGATTGTTAATAAATGGATTAATATTTGTTAATAATAACATTCCCATAAAAGCGGCGATTAAGGATATCTCCATCGTGCCGAGCTTCTGTTCCTTTTTAACCACTCGATAATAATTGATGAAAACCATTAAGCACAGGAACGCCCAAATACTTAAACCAATTAATCCTTGTTCTACTAGAATATCTAGCATACTCATCTCAATTCCGTTTAATCTGCCATCAATCGCTGTCCCATAGCCAGTTCCCGCAATGAAATTCACTGGATTTTCTAAAAGAATTCGTTTGGAATCAAGAATAAAATCTAAGCGCGCATTTACACTGACATCATTAACTTCAGCGTCACCATTTTCTTCATTTAGATTATCTGCAGGTCTCTCAACCCCTGCCTCATTTCCAAATCGTTCTAATGTCATGTACCGATACAAAAATGGTACGGATACAATCACAACGATTAAAATAACCATTTTCTTCATAAACTTTTTCGTTTGAAACAGTTTTACCATTTTTTGTACGAAGCCGCGTACCGGAGTCACAATAATTTTCGAATCTGTTAAAATAATCATAGCCATACTAGCCATAAAGGCTAACAAAAAACCTCTCGTTTCTGACCACAAAATAGAAATGGAACCAAAAATAATGTTGAATATATCTAGTTTAGAGTGTTTCTTTCCGAATAAAGCATTAACGGATATGATTAATCCAATTAACACGAAAAAGTGACTCTTGTAAAAAACACTATTACTCGGTCTAAAAAACAAATCCCCGGTCATAATAGAGTTCATAAATTCATAAAATGGGCCAAAATTAGCACTAAATACTGTTTTACCCAGCAAGGTAATTGTGATTGTAAATATGGCAACGACAAGAGCACTATATTTTAATATAGAAATGATGCGCTCCTTCGTAAACCTTGTCTTACCGATATAATATGCGAGTGGAAAATATAGAGCAAAAAAGGAGACCCGGAAAAAATCCATAGCAATAACTGACCGGGGATGTCCATAAACAAACCCGATCACTGCACTAACAAAAAACCAGCCCATTAAAGCATAAATCCCAATCGTTATCGGTGTAAAATGAATAAAAGTGTTTACTTCTTTATTTAATAAAGCTTTTTCTTTTATAATGCGAATTGCAAACGTAATCAAAAGAACTAAAAACAACACTTGTCGAATTGACAAAGGGCCAAACTCAATTAACCTTCCTCCGCCACCTACGAAGATTTCAATAAAAAAAATCGAAAGTAACACCTTTTCAAACTTATTCACTTAGTATCCTCTCCCTAATCACAATAAACAAAATACGCTTAATAATAAAAAACAATATCTTGAAGAAAAGCATCAATACTTTGATCAGCTGCAATAGAATAATCTCAGTAAAATCTAAAAAAAGCGCCAGCCCCATTTGTTAAAAAATTTATACATGGACTTCATAAAAATTTTAAACAGGTTTGAATTCTTATGAGCCCCTCTTTCATAAAAATGAATCACACTTGAAAAAGGACTATATACAATTCTTTTGTTTCGCTTTTTTAATTCTAAACAAAGATCATAATCCTCAAAATACATAAAATAGCGCTCATCAAAACCATTTACTTCTTTGAAGCTTTCTCCTTTTAAAAACATAAAGCATCCTGAACCAATCCGGATATCTACAAAACGATCATCTGCAATATTTCTGCATTCGTAGGATGCAAGACGCTTATCGAATATTTTTTTCACGAACTTAAAAGGGATAAATCTTAATGCATAATCAAAAACAGATACTCGATTTCGAATGAGATGCTGTGTTGTACCATCTGCGTTTAATATTTTAGGCACAAGAAGAGAAATGGAAGGGTCCGCTTCCATCTTGTCAAATAATTCTAATAGGGTTTGTTTATTTAATATAATATCTGGGTTGAAAATAACAAAATATTTCTCGTTGGCATTTAGCAAGTTGTAATTATGACCGAAGCCAAAGCCTCTATTTTCATGATAAAACGTGATTTTAGCAAATTCCTCATATTTGCGTAAGCGCTTTTTGTATTCCTCAGTCGAATTGTTATCAAAAATCGTAAAACCAAATCTTTCATCAATTCCAAATTCACTTCTCAGATGGTCAAGAACCTTAAAAATATGGCTGCTGTTATATGTTACAATACTAATATTAATCTTTGTCATCTCTTTACACACACACCTTCATATGATTCAAAGGCAATCCTTTTCTTAAATTATATAAAACCATCCATTTTTTGAATATTTCATTTCCATTACTAGTCTTTTAAAAATACTTACAGAGTGTTATTATAGCATTATCTTGTCAGAATTTGTAGGCGAGTTTGTAACTATTTGTTATAGCCTTTATGTAGTGTAATGATCATTTATTTCATTTATATAATTAAGTTCCTACTATGATTAATGCAATTTTAAAGCAGAAAGGATCCTCAAATGTATACTAGATCTAAAATAAAGAAAAAGAGAAAATGGTTGCGTGTTTTTCTTTTTGTATTTTCAATCATCATTATTGGAGCAGGAATATATGCCTATAACCTGTATACCGATGTAGCAAGTGCAGTCGATAACATGCATTCTCCTATTTCAAGAAAAACCTCGGAAAAACGGGAAGTCCAAGTCCAATTTAAAAACCAAGATCCCCTTTCCTTTTTGCTAGTTGGAGTAGATGAAAGAGACGGTGATGCAGGCCGGACTGATTCTATGCTCGTTATGACGGTTAATCCAAAAAAGAAATCAACTGAGATTGTGAGTATTCCACGTGATACTCGTACAAAAATCATAAATAAAGAAGAGCCTTCTGAATCCTTTACAAGTAAAATTAACCATGCGTACGCATATGGCGGAATTGAGATGTCTATTAATACCGTTGAGAATTTCCTTAATATCCCAATTGATTACTATGTTGAAATTAATATGCAAGGCTTTAAAGACATTGTCGATTCTGTAGGCGGGATAGATGTCAATAATAAAATCGCCTTCGAGCTCGATGGTATTACTCTTGCAGAAGGTGAACAAACATTAAATGGAGAGCAAGCTCTTCAATATGCAAGAATGCGTAAACAGGATCCTAAAGGAGATTTCGGACGTCAAGAACGTCAGCGAGAAGTCATCAGTAAAGTAATTGATAAGGGAGTTTCTCTATCCTCACTTGCTAACCATAACAAAATTTTAAATGCATTACAGAACAATATTAAAACAAATCTTACTTTCAATGACATGCTTGATATACAATCCGAATACAAGCCAGCCACTGAAACCATTGAAAAAGTAGAAATTCAAGGAGAAAACAAGAGAACAGACGCTTGGTATTTCCTAGTCGATGATGAAGAAAGACAAGCACTCTCAGACAAGCTTCGTGAGCATTTAGATCTCCAAAGTGAACCAATAAAGGAAAGCAATAATAATTAAAAAGAAATATAAAGAAAGGAATGGTGAGAGTTTTTTCTACTCGCCATTCCTTTCTTTATATTTTCCCAGTTTCGCTCTTTTTATGAAAAATTAAATATTTACTAGCAGCATAATTTAAGATGACAACTAATACATTAACAACAACCTTAGATAGTATATCATTCATATGCCATTGTTCGACCAGAAGAATCATCAGTCCAATATCCAATAGATAGGAAAGAAATCGTGCCATAAAGAAAAGGAACGTTTCTTTGATTAACAAGAAAAGATTCGTTTCTTTACTATTGAAAACAAAGAGCTTATTTGTAATAAAAGCAAACAATACAGACAAAATCCAAGCAATAGTCGTAGCAATTTTATAATCGATATATAAAAGCTTCGTGACGAACACATAAGTGATAATATTCACAAGAGTAGTCAGCACACCAAATACTAAATACAGCACTAGTTCTTTTTTTTGCTTCATTTTCCTGCTCCTACTTTCGATAATGAATCGACATGAATCTTTGTTGGTTCATTTTTCATCTTTTCTCCGTTATATTCATCAACAAAATAAAGTGGCCTTCTCTTCGTTTCATTAAAAACTCTTCCTAGATATTCGCCGATAATCCCTAAAGAAATAAGCTGGATTCCTCCTAAAAACAAAATAACAGCCATGAGAGAAGGATATCCTTGAACTGCTTCACCTAAAAGAAGTGTTTTGGCCACAATAACAATTAAATAGCAAAAGGCAGCGATCGAGACAACAAATCCAAATATAGCTGACAAACGCAATGGTGCTATCGTAAAAGAAGTAATCCCCTCGATAGCCAAGTTCATTAGCTTCAAATAATTCCATTTCGTTGTCCCAGCTGCTCTTGGATCACGATTATAAAGAATCTCCTTTTTATTAAATCCTATCCAGCTAAACATTCCTTTTGTATACCTTTGCGTTTCCCGTAGTTGCCTTAACGCATGAATACATCTTCGATCCAATAGACGAAAATCCCCAGTATTTCTTTGAATTGGAATATCAGCCACTTTTTCTAAAATTTTATAATACCGAGAAGCTGTCCATTTTTTTAACCACGTTTCTCCTGCACGGCTTTCACGCTTGGCATAAACGTCATCATAACCTTCTTCCCAATACTTAATCATTTCAGGAATTAATTCAGGGGGATCTTGAAGATCCGCATCAATAATGATAACTGCATCACTGTCTACATAATCCAGCCCGGCAATCATGGCGGTTTCTTTTCCAAAATTTCTTGATAAATCTACATAGGAAATTCTCTTATCATACTCTCTTATCCCCTTTATTATACTGAGCGTATCATCCGTGCTGCCGTCATTTACAAAAAGGATTTCAAAATCGTACATACTAATTTGATCTATTACTTCATTTAAACGGTCATGCAAAGAATAAAGAACTTCTTGTTCATTATAAGCTGGAATGAGTATCGTAACTTTCCTCAACTTTCTCACACCTAATTTCTTTATTTTAATATGATTGATTATTTTTAGTCTTTCTGAATTTCATATTTCTTCCGAAAAAAGTAGTATCCAAATAAAATGAATAAACTTAATATCGTTATGACCCATCCTGCAACAAATCCTTTTGGTGTATAAGATAACTCCACTTGATGAACTCCCTTATCTACTTCGATTCCGATAAACCCACCAAGCTTTACTATTTGTACAGGTGAACCGTCTACTTTTGCTTCCCATCCTTTATCATATGGAATGGATAAAAATAGATGATTTCGCTTCAACACGTTAATTTTCCCATTAATGGAGGTTTCTGTCCATTTTGTAACTTTAAATGATTCCTGCTTTATTTGATTAATTCGTTGTTCAAACATCGGTATATCCAATGCATAATACATTTGTTGGACGATTTGAGTTTCTGGTACTAAAAATTCAATTTTCACCTTCACTTGTTCATTAGAAAAAGCTCCTAAATCTAGCACTCTTTCATTATGATAAGTAGGATAAACGCCTAATGATTCTCCATTGATATATACGATGGTTTCATTAAAACCAGGGAATCCCTTCCCTGCATCAAGTAAAAGATAAAATTGTTTTCTTCCTTCTAATTGAAAGGTCATTTCAATAGATCCTTCTTGCTCAGGAATTAATTTTTTTACATGCTGTGTCGTTCCATCTTGATTTACTTCTAAATTATGATATTGAACAGAATCAATTTTCACAGGAGTAAAATAATTCCTTTTTTGCTGAATAGGTCCTAATAATTGATTTTGCTTTTCAAATGGCTGATCTTCATGAGAAAAATGAAACTGTCGAGGATCCATCAAAAAGCCTAGTGGCATAGCATTCTCATTTTGATATAAACAAGTATTCTCTATACATTTCACTTTCTTATAGTCTTGCTTTTGAACTGGTTGATCTGTCATCATATATTTAAATCCAAATAGAGAATCGGATGATAAAATCCCTTTATTCTGCGCTAATGAACGTGCACCTAACGTAGTGCTGTAGCCTAAAGCGTGTAGAAAATCATGTAATGTACCATTCGAAAGCGTGTTAAAATTCGACATTCCTTTAAAGCCATATCGAATCGAATCATTTGGTGTTAACCGAATGAGAGAAGTCATCCGATAAAAATCTTTATCTTTTGAACTAGTCTCATTAATAAGTTGTTGAAAGCCTGGAGCTTGAATATTGTATTGATTTCTTGAATAGCTATATCCAACATTACTATTTAAAGTTTGAAGATGGCTATATGTATTTATGCTTACATCTGCACATGCAAAGAATAGAATGCCAATTGTAAAAAGTCGACTGTGCTTTTCTATCTCTGCTTTTCCATAAAGCAATAGACTAAATACAGTAAGTAAAAAGATATTAAGAAGCGCTTTTCTTACTGACATAAGCTCTGGAGTAAGCTTTGTTAACAACATCAGGATCAATACATGAACTAAGTATATCTTAAATAAAGAAGGTACATTTTTTCGATCAAATAAAAGATAAGCTTTAATAGAAAGATAGATCAATAAAAATGAAAAAACGAATGCAAATCGTTGTAAATAACCAGTAGGTTTTTCAAAAGCATGCCAAATTATATTTAAACCATCCCATTGAAAGCTTAATAACAGAAAACATAAGAGAATAAATAAAACGATTTTTTCTTTCCTATGTATGCTAGAGAGAATGAAAAATAATGGAGCTAATAACAAAACGATTACTCCACTAAAAACATTTGGCATATTAAATAATTGAGTGCTGCCATTGTACAATTTCGCTATAAATTCAAAAAATCCAAAGGACACTTTAAACAATCCGTTCCATTGAATAGGCTGGTACGTATTACTTTTTAATAGAATATAGGTTGGGACTGTAAGAAAAGCAGAAATTCCTCCTGCAACAGCTGTACATAAAATAAATGCCAAAAAGTTTTTGATAAAGACATTCATAGAAATCTTTATATGTACATAACTTCTATAAACAAAATAGAGAAAGGTAAAGAACCCGACAATGTAAGCCATATAAAAATTTGAAATAAATAAGAGTGCTAAGCTTATTATAAAAACAAGATATTTTTTTCGAAATAAATATTCGACTCCTAACAAAACGACTGGAAGCAGATAGAGACTATCAAGCCACATAATATTGAAAAAGTATCCAATCGAAAAAGAACATAGCGCAAATAAAGTGGAAAATATTAATTTTGGTATTTTTTCAAATTGAAACATATTAGAAATATAAAGATACATCGTTAAGCCCATCAACCCAATTTTAATCATCGTCATACATACAAAGGCTTCTGGCAAATGATCTCGATCAAAAAGGAGAACTACAAAAGAGATCGGGCTCGATAAGTAATAAGCAAATGTTCCCCAAAAATTCAAGCCCATTCCTAATTCCCAAGTATAGAGTAGACTTGCATTGCCTTTAAAGACATCATAAAAATGATTATAGAATTGAATATACTGCGTAAATTGGTCTGCCATTAAGATTGACCGGTCTCCAAAAGGATAAATTCTATAAACGACGAATACGAAACCAAGCAACATAAATGGCAAAAGAAAAGAACTAAAGTAACCGCTATATTTAACAGTAAACTTGTACATAATTTACCTCCGGTGCTACAAAAGCATTTTTCAACAATCCCCATCAAAAATTGGAAATTATCTTGAACGATTACATTCTATCTTTACAACTACACAGTGTCAAACCTATTTTGACAAAATATGAATGAATTAAGCAATGCAAAAAAAGGGGAATACAATTGGAGCGTGTAATTCTTATGATTCAGGGATAAGAGCCTTCGTTCATATTAAATACCTAATTAATAATACTCCTTCTCCCCATCGAATGATACTCAATTTCGAACGATTCCATCTTATTTAAATCAAAGCAGTTACGACCATCAAATAGAATTGGCGTTTTCATTTTTTCTTTTAACATATTTAAGTTTAATTGTTTAATTTCCTTACACTCCGTTAAAATGAGTGTCATATCGGCATGATGGATGGCTTCTTCGATAGTCGTGGAAAATATCACTTCTTTCGGGAACACCTTTTTTGCATTTTCCTCTGCAATCGGATCATATGCGGAAACAATTGCTCCAAGATGAACGAGAGCTTTTGCAATCGGAATAGACGGTGCTTCACGCATATCGTCCGTATCTGGTTTAAAGGATAAGCCTAATAAAGCAACCCGCTTTCCTTTTAAGCTTCCAAACCTGTTTGTAATTTTTTGAATTAGAATAGATTGCTGCTTATTATTTACGTGTATAACTGATTTTAGCAAGTCAAAATCATGCTCAACGTTACCTGCAATTTGTACAAGCGCATTCGTATCTTTTGGAAAGCAGGATCCTCCATATCCAATTCCAGCACGTAAAAAATGTGGACCAATCCGTTGATCATAGCCCATTCCTTTTGCAACATCCTCAATATTCGCCCCTAGCTTTTCGCATATATTGGAGATTTCATTAATAAAACTAATTTTCGTCGCTAAAAAAGCATTGGAGGCATATTTGATCAACTCTGCACTTCGAACATCCGTATGAAAAATCGGGATATTGAATGGTTTATAAAGTGCTTCTACCTTCATTGCTGCAGTATCATCATCTGCTCCAATTACAATTCGGTCGCCATGAAAGGTGTCCTTCACAGCTGACCCTTCCCTTAAAAATTCAGGGCAAGAAACAATATGAACTTGTACAGCCACTTGAAGATTTTTTATAATACGGCTCTTTATGTAATCATTTGTTCCAACAGGTACGGTGCTTTTTGTGACGATGATTACGTCTTTTGTCACAAATTGAGCAATGGATTTTGCTGCAGCATCGATATACTGAAGATTTGCTGAGCCATCCTCTCTTTGAGGAGTACCCACTGCAATAAATATTATATCGGTTTGCCTAAGCCCTTCTTGATAATCAACTGTAAACGCTAAACGATCTTCATCTAAATTTCTGATCATTAATTCCTGAAGTTCCGGCTCATGAATAGGTGAAATTCCTTGCTTCATTTTCTTAACCTTTTCTTTATCAATATCGATACAAGTAACCTGATATCCCATTTCTGATAAACATACCCCTGTAACTAATCCTACATACCCCGTACCGATAACAGAAATCTTCATCTATTTTCTCTCCCCTATTTTTAATGGATACATTTAACGTCTACAGTTTGTTTAATAAAAGATGTCTAAACCATTTTAAACGAACATTAAACGGAACATCTTTTGTAAATATATTCAGTTGTCTCATCATTTTATATCTCATCTGTTTAAAATAATTCGCCCGAATAAAATGTTTTAATTCTAAATCGATTTCTGGAAATCTCTCTAAAAGAATTTGTTTAGAGTTTTTGCGTAGCACTTCTTTTTCAGCTCCAAAGGATACCCCTCCAATGTGATGAACATACACATTCTTAGCTACAACAAGCTTTAAGCCTCCTTGACGCGCTCTCATACACCAATCGGTTTCTTCTCCATATCCTCTTTTAAACGTTTTTGCATCAAAATCCCCAATCAGCTGAAGTGCCTCTCTTTTCATATACATACAAAAACCAATTAATAGAGGGGAAAACACACAATCCTCTTCCTTATCCTTTTCGAACAGTGTATGTAATTCTTCAAAGTTAAAAAAAGAATTTATCTCACTATTATTAGTGGGCAGTCCTGAAATAATTCCATAGTTACTCATTGGATTCACAGCAGCAATTGCTTCCTTACGATAAGCAGCAGCCTGAAGCTTTTCAATCCACCCACCCGTCACAATTGTGTCGCTGTTTAAAACAATGACATCTTCCGTACTTAACGCAAAGCCCTTATTCACATTTTGCGGAAATCCAAGATTTTGCTCATTTCTATTTAAATGAATATGCTCGTAATTGTCACGATAATATTTTGTTAATTTTTCAATTCGTGCGTCTGAACTTTTATCGTCTAATAAAAAAAGACGATACAGCTCAGCATTTGAGCAAGTCAGGATACTCTGAATGCAGCTTTTCGTTTCCTCATAAGAATTATAAATTGGTAATAGAATATCCACTTTTTTCATCTTATGTCTCCTTGGCTAATGATAAGAAAGCCCTCTCCTTATAATTTTTGTCCCCTTAGGAAAATCTTATCAATGTACATATAGATAAAATACTTAAGGAAATAGGTTAATTGCTGAAACCCTTTGTTCTTTTTCTGATAAAACAATACTTTGTTATATAAGTATTTATTAACAAGAGCGCTTTGTTTTAATTCTGGATGTTTTGTGAAAATTTTTTGTAGTGCTCCTATCTCATTTACATTATTGCTGATGCTATCAGCCTGTACTTTTGCAATCGCAAGAGGCTCATCTAAATGATAAATTCGATAATGCTTCGAGACTCTTAAACAAAAGTCCCAATCCTGAAAGCGTTTTAAATTTTCGTCAAAAAGAATACGCTTTGCAATTTCAGTTCGTATAAACACGGTTTGGGTACTAATAAAATTAGCTATTTTTAATTGATCCTCTATTTCCGCACTTTCAACTTTCCTTCGTGGAACGATTCGACGAACACGATTAGAGAGATGTAAGGAGCAAAAACACATTCCAATGTCAGGATATTGCTCGAATATTTTCATTTGCTTTTCAAGCTTATCATCTTTCCAAATATCATCTGAATCCTGAAAAGCGATATAATCGCCTTGCGCCAGAAGAATCCCTGTATTCCTTGCACCATTGGCCCCTTTTGCCCGGCTATTCAAAACATATTTTACATTTTTATGCTGAAAAGACTCAACAACCTCCCTTGTATGGTCTGTTGAGAAATCATCCACTATGATAATTTCCAAAGGAGCCATCGTTTGATCCAAAACACTTTGAATCGATTCCTTAATAAGATGAGCGCGATTGTAGGTAGGAATCACAACAGAAATACTACTCATAAGACACATCCTTAAAATTAATGAATGGATCTAATCAATTCATTAACAACCCTTTTTACCCTCATCTTTTACAAAATCTTTTATGAACATACCCACTTTTATCAACAATATTCTTTAGCAAAGCAAAAAAAGCGATAGCTGTACGCTACGCTTTCAACATCTATTTTTGATTAAATTCTTTTTTTCCAAATTTACCACGCTTAAAATCGATGAGTCCTAATAAAATGCTTTTTAACTTTAATAGTTTTTCCTTTTCATACAAAGTAATCTTTAAGCACGACCAAAATAAATGCTGTTTGCTAAATTGGTAAAAGGCTCTTTGATTTACTGCGTACAGTTTTTCAACATATAATAAATTTCTCGTAATATAGTACCAACGGATAAAATTATGGTTTGTAATATAAAGCTTTGTCCCGAATAAATCTTTTGTGACCAGGTTCCCTAAATGATGGACTAATTCAATCTCATTCACTCGATAGACGCCATAACCTTTCCGATTGATCCGATAGCAAAATTCATGATCGACGGAATCAATAAAAAGCTTTTCATCAAAATACCCGATCTCATCAATCATTTCCATTTTGATTAAATTCCCAGAGGTCATTACCTTGTCCACCTTTGAAATGCCATCCTTTTTCGTTAAATAAGGAACCTTATGCCTTGGGCTAAAAAGAACTCCATCAGAGTAACGACTTGATATATTTTGAACGATATGAACATATCTCGCAAACTCCTTTTGAGCAAACCAACTATCCTGATCCATCGTTAACAACCAACTGGCTTTACACTCTTTTGCAAATGCAATCCCTTTGTTTAACGCAAATGCAATTCCCTTATTTTCTCCAAAGGACTGATAAATCACAGAAGGATTGCTTTCATAAAATTCCACTACACCATGTTGTATATTTTCTGAATTATCCACAATGATAAGTTTATCTAGTTGATCCATATAACTATTGATATTTTGAATAACCTTTTGAGTATTCGGATGATATAATACCACAACCCCGACAAGCATGACTTTGTTCACCACCCATCCGCCGTATTCTATTAAAACGACCTTTTATTCATTAGCTTTACCAATTGTACTTCTAACAAAACGAATGGTTTCATCGTGAACCTTTTTAATTATATTTACTATTTTCTGATCAATCTTATGGACTAGTGGAGAAATCACCGTTTTACCAGCAATCGTCGTGGACTTGGCAATCGGTCTAGCCTCCGAGTGAGAATCAATCACTTTCCATTGACCCTTTTCTTTTTTGATTGTTAAATCAATTACACCTAAATTGTTCCCCCAATAGCCTGCACAAACAGCGGCCACTCCATTGATTCTTCCATTTTTTAGATTGACTCCCTTTACTCCTTTAAAAAATACATGCTTACTTGGAAAAACGGCATGCCGATGCCCAAACAAAATAGCATCAATTCCTTCGATCTTACTTAAAGGCAAAACAACATTCCCTTCCATCCTATATGGCAAGGCAGAGGCTTCAAATCCAGAATGAGTTAGCGCAATAATAATATCTGCACCATCTTTCTTCATTTTTGGAACAAAGGCTTCTGCTGTTGAAACAATATCCTTCGCCTTTATGATTCCACCAATATGCTTTTTTTCCCATATCATGGTTTCTGGTGTAACAAAGCCAATCACTCCCACTTTCAGCTTCGTTCTCTTTCCATTTTCGTCCTTTACTGTTTTGTTTAATATTTTATAAGGTAAAAACATATTTCGATCATCTAACTCATTACTATTATGATCAACTTTATATAAATTGGCATTTACAAAAGGAAATTTTGCTTTTGAAATGGCAAAGTAAAAAAAATCCAGCCCATAATTAAACTCGTGATTTCCAAAAGTCCCCGCATCATAATGAAGAAGGTTCATAATTTTGATCACTGGGTGAACTTCATTTCGCTTTAGCCCTTTAATCGTCGCAATATAGTCAGCTAACGGATTCCCTTGTAAAAAATCTCCATTATCGAATAGAAGCGAATTTTTCACTTCCGCTCTCGCTTCTTTTATTAATATAGACGTCCTTGCCAAGCCATACTCAACAGTAGATTTATCCTGATAATAGTCGTAATCCATCATATTTGCATGCAAATCTGTCGTCTCTAATATTCTTAATTTCACAATTGATGGGGCTTCCTCTTTAGCTTGAACAAGTACTTGTGAAAAAAAGAAAATTAGCACATATAATGCTATAACAATGACGTTTCTATTCCATTTATCCATTCTTGAAAATCCCCTCTTTTATACGATCATTTAACCTTTCTTTTTCTATTCTTCCAAAAAAAAATCACCTCATGCGCGCGGCATAAAGTGATTTTTTTGCGATTAAATGAACAAAAACAGGCTGGATGCTATTAGGTATTTACCTATTACTTATACAAATTTTTGAACGACATGCTTACGATGAGTGGTTCTTATTTTCATAAAAACCCATAAAAAGAGTAGGGTTCCACTTAATCCACCTGCTGAGTCAATAAGTACATCAGAGAATAACGGTGTTCTCCCTCCTGTAAATCCTTGATGAAATTCATCAGAGCAAGCATATAAAAAACAAAAAAGAACAGAGACAAAAATTGCCTTCTTTTTAGACTGAACGTAGCTTAAAAGCGCTCGTGCCGTTAATAAACCAAGAATGAAATATACAGAAAAATGTGCCCCTTTGCGAATAAAAAACTCCACAAAATGGGCTGGTCCTAATGCTTTAATACTAATTTCCTTTCCTCCGTAATCGAATTTAACCCCTGAAAGTTGATGAACAACTGGGTGTTCACCAATGTCCTTTAACCATGGTGTCATATCCTGCTCTTGATAAGTTTGAGCTGAAAAAGAAAAAATAACACCAGCACAAACAATCACAGGTAGAACATACCATACTAATTTTTTTACATGATTCATGACCCCAACCCCGTTTCACCTTCCATCCAAATATATCCAGTATAATCCATAAATGTAATAAGTTTAATCATACATTTTTTTCAATTCATATAAAAGAAATATCATCTTTTTTATGTAAGAGTACATAAAGTGAAACTTCCATCAGTAGGGGTTTTAGTCATCCCCCACTGATGGTTAGTTAAACCAATCACGCTCATACCTGCCACATCCTGCGGCATTCGCCTGACTAGGGCGTCCTGTCCCGTCGTCGAGCTTTTACGGGCAGTTATCTTCCACCTAGGATTTTTCGTTTACACTCATAACCTTGAGGTGGAGGTCTTACTGCCCGTTAATGCGGGATAAACAGCCTCCAACTACACTTATGCTATGAAGATCTCTTCTCCTACGAAGGTCCCTATGAAAGTAAATAAATGGCTACAAATTTTCTATCTTTTCTGTTATTCTTAAAGTAGATACTTTCATTTTTTGACATTCTATGGGGGTTTTAAGTGAATGAGGTCGAATAAACAAAAGAAAAAGAAAAAGAGAAAATGGCTTCGGATAACAGGGATTGTTGTCTTACTTTTATTTATTGCATCTGGAGTATATGGCTTTACCGTATACAGATCCTTGTCTGAAGCAGTTAGCACCATGCATCAGCCATTAAAACGCGATAAATCAGAAAAAAGAATTGAAGAGATATCATTAGAGAAAAAAGAGCCCTTCTCCGTATTAATGCTTGGTGTCGACGAGCGTAAAGGCGATCGGGGTCGATCAGATTCCATCATTGTCTTAACCGTTAATCCAAATAACAATTCGGTGAAAATGATTAGTATCCCGCGTGATACACGTACCGAAATTATCGGTCATGGGACAACTGATAAGATCAACCACGCTTATGCTTTTGGCGGGATTGAAATGTCAATCAATACAGTAGAAAATTTTCTTAACATTCCTATAGATTATTACATGCAAATCAATATGGAAGGCTTTAAGGATATTGTTGATTCAGTTGGCGGAATTACCGTAAATAATGATCTTGACTTCACCTACGAAGGAGTTCATTTCCCGAAAGGAGAAGTGACGCTAAACGGAGAAAAAGCATTGAAATACTCACGGATGCGGTATGATGACCCAAGAGGAGACTTTGGACGTCAGTTAAGACAACGTCAAATTATTCAAGAAGTGATCAAAGAAGGTGCAAGCTTGTCGTCCCTTACCAATTTTAATGAAATATTTACAGCGTTAAGTAAAAATATTAAAACAAACTTAACCTTTGATGAAATGATTGATATTCAACAGAACTATAAAGATGCCAGCAACGATATTCAACAGTTAACCGTAAGCGGAAAAGGAACAAAAATCAATAAGGTTTATTACTTGCTAGTTTCCGATGAAGAAAAGCAAAGAATTCAGACCGAACTAAAACAACAATTAGAGATTCAATAATACAGTGCGCTTCTGAGATCATTCAGAAGCGTTTTTTATATTAGAGATAATCGATTAACTTTGTAATTTCATTGAACATTCTTTATTTTCGGTTTCTCTCTTTCATGGTTATTTAATTGGATAGCTTTCCAAATACTTTCATCCGTAATGGCAAATTGCCCTTCAAGATCAGAAATTGTTCGTGCCAGTCTAATAATTTTGATTTGAATGCGATTACTCAAATTATTTTTTATGGATAGATGGTGTAGAACCTGCTTTTGTTCCTTTGATAATGGACTTAACTTTTGAAGAATATCAATTGATATACGACTATTACAAACTTCCATTCCATAACGATCATATTGCCTTTTTCTCGCGTCCTCTACTTTCATACTAATAGCTTTAGAAGAACCATAATCATGGAAAGAGGAATCTTTTATCTTCACTGAGCTTAATGATAAATTAATATCAAAACGATCACGAATTGGACCTGATAGCTTATTTTGGTACATCAGTATTTGCTTTTTTGTACATGTACAATAATGAGTCTGCGATCCATAATAACCACAAGGGCATGGATTCATCGCACCAATTAGAATAAATGAAGCAGGAAAGGTTACGCTAGAATTCACTCGGTTAATCGTTACATAACCATTTTCAATAGGTTGTCTAAGCATATCGAGCGTTTTCTTTGAATATTCTGCTATTTCATCTAAAAACAATATCCCTCGATGGGCTAACGATATTTCTCCAGGTTTAGGGTATTGGCCCCCTCCAATAATTGAAATAGCAGATGCAGAATGATGAGGTAATCGAAAAGAAGGTTGGTTCCCATTCCTATAATCTACACCGCCTATTTGATAAATACTCATCATCTCTAGCTGCTCATTCCTTGTTAAGGGAGCTAAAATAGAGGGCATACTTTCAGCAAGCATCGTTTTTCCGCATCCAGGAGGTCCCGTCATTAACAAATGATGCGCTCCTGCAGCAGCTACAGTTAATGCATACTTCGCTTCTGTATGTCCAATAATTTGTGAGAAATCTATGTATTCAGTTGGAGTAGACCTTTCTTCTGCTAGACTTGAATACAGGTGTAGAGTGATTTGACCGGATAAATGTTGAATGACTTCTTGAATAGAGGTAACATAGCATAATTCTAATTCATCAATTTCTATATGAGGGAGCTTTCGATCAAACGGAAGATATAATCTTTTAAATCCTAATTTTCTCGCTGATAATATAATAGGGAGCATCCCTTCAAATGGTTGAATAGATCCATCTAGTGACAATGCACCAATAAAACCAACATCTTCAGATATTTTCAATTGGATTACATCCATACTAATCAGAATCCCAATTGCTATAGGAAGATCAAACAATGGACCGTTTTTTCTTTGTTCCGAAGGTGTTAAGTTTATAATAATTTTTTTACCATTCATATAATAACCAAGAGAGTAAAAAGCAGCAGTAATTCGTTCTTTTGATTCCCTTACAGAAGCATCTGGCAAGCCAACAATATGAATGGCATCTCTGCCAATAATAGATTGAACTTCTACATTTACTTTATAGCCTTCCATTCCTTTCAAACCAATGCTCTCTATTATAACAGTCATACGAAATACTCCTTTTCTTTCTCTTTTTTCATCAAATACTTTGAATCAGAAAAATAAGATATTTCTTTAAGCGTGAACGTGAGAAGTTTCTGCAAGATTAAATAAAGAGGAATTAAACAGTTAGTTGTCTATTGCTGTAAGGTGATGAGTCCTACTCGAAAACGAAAAGATACTTACTTGAGGAATTAAAAATCTTCATTTATATATTAAACCAAAATAGAACGTATGTTTGTATTTTTATTTTAAACTTTTCTCTCTATAATGTCAAGACACGATTTAAATAATAACCTTTGATGTTATTTCTTATATTACCTATTTTTCATGTAATACTTTTTTATTAGTTTTACTTTAATTTTGTAATACATTATAATTATAATTAAAGAGGTGATTGTATTGAATGATAAGAGTCTTGTTAGTGGAAGAGTAACTCAAAAAGGACAGGTCACAATCCCTATAGAATTAAGAAATAGATTAAATATTCAAGAGGGAGATAGACTTGAATTCAAATTTGTTGACAATCTGCCAGTAATTAATGTAATTAAAAAAACAGACTTAGAGGATGTTTTTGGTTCATTGAAGCTAAAATCTCCAGTTTTAAATTTTGAAACAGAAAGAAAGGTTGCAAAAGAAGCATTAGGGGAAAAATGGAAGAATGGACAAGAGGATGATTAATAGATTTTTCGCCGACACAAACATTATTATTAGACTTCTTACCGGAGAACCAAAAGAACAAGCTTATAAAGCAAGAGAATTATTCTTGCTAGCAGAAGAAGGTAAAATATCTATAATCGTTGATCCGATCATTATTGCAGAGATTATATGGGTACTCTCTAATCAAAGTTATGGAATTAGTAAGTACGACCTAGCTATTTCTCTTCAAAAGTTTTTAAAGTTAGACGGTGTTTTTATAAATGAAGAGAATGTTATTAATGATGCTTTAAACGAGTTTATGAATAATAATGTTGACTATATAGACGCATATTTATCTTGTCTAGCTAAGAGCAAATCTAATACCCCTATCGTTACTTGGAATTTGAAACACTTTAAAAAGATGCCAAGTGAGAATTATAAACCTGAAGAAATAATAAGCAGCATCAACGAATAAATCTCTAAATTTAATAAAAATTTCTCAACTTAAAACTAACAAAACATTGAATGATTAGTGTACTAGCATTCTAAAGACATATGAAAAAATCTATAATCATTTAAATAGGATGAAACACAATTATTTTATTCTTTAAAGGGACAGTCTACAATTTGTTAAAGGACTGTCCCTCATCATTTTATCTCTTTACTTCTTCTAGAGTAAATCCCCCATACAAAGGCAAAGCTTTCAAATGATGACCAATGTAAATACCTGTTTCCTTCTCAGCTTTTTCTGCAGCTGGAGCCATTGATAATTGAGCAGCGGAAATAATCTTATCTGGATGATCGATTGTAAGCTGAGTTAATACATTGGAGACACGTTTTATGTATTCTTGTTTTTTCCCTTGCATGATCAATTCGAAGGTATTCTCAATAAAATATGGCTCTACCTGAACCAATTTCCCTTTTTGTTTAGCGAATTTAAACAATTGATCCATTGTGCCATCTACCGTATTTGGATTTGTAAAAACTAGAATTTGCGGCTTGCTATATTCACAGATGCTGTGAAATAAAGAGTCATCAACTTTTATTATAGGTAATGAATGACTTATTTGAGCCTCTTCCATGATAGCAGTAAAATGTGTACAAGTAATGAAAATCGCATCTACATGACAGGATGAAATCCAATTGAGCGTATCTTCTATTTTTTTACTTGCTTTTTCCAATGTAAAATCTTTATCCTTTTTTATTCTGTCCAAACCTGGATCTACAAAATGGACAAAATCTATCTGAAGATGACTAAGTGCTTTTTCAATCAATTCAATATTGGAATGATGTGAGTGTAAACATCCTATTACTTTTTTCAAGAAAACACCTCCAAAGTAAGTTTATGAGAATACTAGTTTAATTTAAGAATAATGTCAATAATGGGTAGTACCCAATTTGTAGGTGAATCTTTGACGAAACATTTCATCTTAAAAGGATATAAGGTGGATATTTTCATGAGAAGGATAATCGAAGTTACTTTTTCTGGTATGTATTTACATATTACTGGAGATCGAAATGATGAGGATAATTTAAAGAATTAGATTTCTAAAATTCATAATCCAAGCGGTAAGGTCTATCCCCACCGCTTGGATTATCTTTTACAGTTTGACACCCTTTTTACGTGTAACAAAACAATTAATCGGTTTTTTTAGTCCAAGGTGCTCCCGTAATGTTTCACCGTCATATTCATATCGAAAAAGCCCGCGCTCTTGTAAAATAGGAACCACTTTATCTACAAAATCTTCTAATCCTTGGGGGAGCAGAGGTGCAATTAGCATAAATCCATCAGCAGCGCCTTCAACAAACCATGTTTCTATACCATCAGCAATTTTATTAGGTGTTCCTACCCACTGTTTTCCTGCACTGTCTTCTAATAAATTATAAAGCTCGCGTAGGGTTGGGTTTTCTTTATCAATTAATTCTTTCATTCTTTCAAAATGACTTTGGATCCCATTCTCTTCTGGGAATTCAACTTCCTTTGCTGGCGTATCAAGAGTATACTGACTAAAATCTACTTTTCCTAAATAACCAGATAAAAAACGAAGCCCTTGTTCGGGAATTAATAATTTTTGAAGTTCATTATACTTCTCTTCTGCTTCTTCCTCTGTATCTCCAATAATAGGCGATATCCCCTGCAAGATATGCAGTTCATCATATGTCCGCCCATAGTCGGCCAGCTTGCTTTTTAAGCTTTTGTAAAAGGATTTTGCTTTTTCAATATCTTTTACATGGGAAAACACAACCTCTGCCGTTCGTGCTGCTAGACGTTGACCTGGTTCAGAAGCACCCGCTTGTATAATAACCGGTTGACCTTGCTTAGATCTTGCAATATTTAATGGTCCCTTTACTGAAAAAAAGCGCCCTTCATAGTTTAAGTGATTCATTTTGTCTGGATCAAAAAACTCTCCTGTTTCTTTATTGAAAACAAACGCATCATCCTCCCATGAATCCCAAAGACCTTGCACAACATCAATGAATTCTTCCGCACGTTCATAACGGGCATCATGCTCTAGATGATTTCTCTGACTGAAATTTTGTCCAGTCAGTCCCGTAGCATCTCCAGTTGTTACCACGTTCCAACCTGCTCTGCCATTGCTGACATGATCAATGGACATAAATTGCCGAGCTAAATTATAAGGCTCATTATACGTCGTGGAAGATGTAGCAACTAAACCAATTTTCGTGGTTGCTCCTGCAAGTGCACTTAGTAAAATAGCAGGATCAAAACGATTAAGGATATTTGGGTGTGAGTCTTCATTAATTGCTAAACTATCTGCAATAAAGGCAATATCAAATTTCCCTTTCTCTGCGACTTGAGCTAAATAGCGATAATAATCAATATCAATACTTGCATCTGGCTTTGCATCGGGATGACGCCAAGATCCAACATGAATACCCGTACCTACAAGATAAGCAGAAATTTTAATTTGTCTTTTCGCCATATAAAAAACCTCCTCTATATCAATCAACAAGATCAATTATTCAAATGAATTTTCTCATTCTAATCGTTTAAGAATACATATGAACCATTAGCTCGATTAGACAAATGTTCCAATGAGTGATAATTATAACCTTAATCTCATTGGGTTATTTGTTCCGGAGAAGCTAAGGGGCATTTGATGTTTACTAATCTAGATTTTTACTATTTCTTCCTTTTAACAAAAAAAGATGCTAATGACATTGAGCATGTCTTCTAGCATCTCCGGTTGACCGGTAAATCACTATAATTCTTATATACTTAATCGGATTTATATGTGAATATACCATATTTTCACATATTGTTGTCAATATTTAATTTTGAACGTTTTTTGTTAAATCTATAGCGGTTTTTTTAAGTTATTTGATAAAAATCACTTTATCTCTAGTCGTAATTTTTAAAAAAAGGAAGAGAGAATCTCAACACTCTGCACATAATCTACATAAACATCTCCTGAATTTTCTTGGTTATTTGTGAAAGTTTTATTAAATTCAAAATAGTATTTGACAAGAAAATCCATACTGAGTATATTAATAGTCAAAGTTTATTATTCCTATTAAATTAATTGGTTTTATGAACTTAAAAAAGGAGGAATTCAAAATGACAGAAGAAAGAAGATTACGTCCTGAAACGAAATCCATTCATGCTGGCCAACAACTTGATCCTACTACACTATCACGTGCTGTACCGATTTATCAAACAACTTCCTTTGGTTTTCGAGACAGTGATCATGCCGAAAACTTATTTAGTTTAAAGGAAGAAGGCTTTGTGTATACACGGATTATTAACCCTACTACAGATGTATTTGAAAAAAGAATTGCCTCTTTAGAAGGTGGAGTAGGTGCACTTGGCGTCGCATCTGGACAGTCAGCTACGACGTATTCGATTTTAAACATCGCTTCTTCTGGTGATGAGATTGTATCCTCTAGCAGTTTATATGGAGGTACATACAATTTATTTTCCTCAACCCTCCCTAAATTAGGAATTAAAGTGAACTTTGTAGATTCCGAGAATCCTGAAAACTTTAGAAAAGCTATTACACCAAAAACGAAAGCGATTTATGCAGAAACGGTAGGAAATCCTAAAGGAGATATTCTAGATATACAAGCCGTTGCCGATATTGCCCATGAAAATGGAATTCCTCTTATTGTTGATAACACGATCCCAAGTCCATATTTATTACGTCCAATTGATTTTGGTGCAGATATTGTGGTTCACTCTGCTACAAAATTTATCGGAGGCCACGGCACTGCGATTGGCGGGGTAATCGTTGATAGCGGAAAATTTGATTGGGCTGCAAGTGGAAAATTCCCAGATTTAACTAATCCAGATCCTAGCTATCATGGAATTGTGTACACCGAAGCAGCAGGAGAAGCTGCCTATATCACAAAAGCTCGTGTTCAGCTTTTAAGAGATATTGGCGCAGCTCTTTCACCTTTCAACTCATTCTTATTGCTTCAAGGCTTAGAAACATTACATTTGCGATTAGAGCGACATAGTGAAAATGCGCTTAAAACAGCTCAATTTTTAGAATCACATGAACTTGTTGAATGGGTAAGCTATGCAGGTTTAAGCAGTCATCCCTCTTATTCGCTGGCTCAGAAATACTTACCAAAAGGACAAGGATCTATCTTAACGTTTGGAATAAAAGGCGGAGTAGAAGCTGCTAAAAAACTAATTAACTCTGTGCAGTTATTTTCTCATTTAGCTAATATCGGCGACTCAAAATCACTCATCATTCATCCAGCAAGCACCACACATCAACAGCTGTCCGAAGAAGAGCAACTTGCTTCAGGAGTCACACCTGAACTAATTCGCTTATCTGTAGGGACAGAAGCAATTGAAGACATTCTTGAAGACTTAGACTTTGCATTAAAAGCTAGTCAAAATTTAGAAAAGCGGCAGCGCCTTGTTCAGCCCTGAAGAAAAATGTTCATTTGACTCAAAAAGTGCTCTTTACTTTTTAGAGACAAAGGGTTATTTTTCACAAGGGCTAGGCGGTGGAGCTGGACACATAGAAAAGCGGCAGCGTCTTGTTCAGCCCTGAAGGAAAATGTTCATTTGACTCAAAAAGTGCTCTTTACTTTTAGAGGCAAAGGGTTATTTTTCACAAGGGCTAGGCGCTGGAGCTGGACATACAGAAAAGCGGGAGCGTCTTGTTCAGCCCTAAAGGAAAATGTTCATTTGACTCAAAAAACCCTTCAAAGGTGTCATAAAGCAAAAAAAATTCTTTATACGTCATCAAAACAGAAATAAAGGGATGCTCACAAACATCCCTTTTTTACTACTTTTATGATTTTCTCTCTATGTATTTAATTGATGAAACATCCTTTTTAATTCGGAAACATCAACTGTTTTCTTTGTTTCACTTGTAATCGATCGAACATAATCCAGTAATTTTTCACCTTGATGTTTATCTAAATAAATGCCTTCTTTTTGAAGAAAATAGGCAATGGATTTAAATCCAGAATGCTTGCCTACTACAAAGTGATGAGTACGTCCAACCTCCATCGGATCAAAGGTTTGATACGTTTCATGATTTTTAAGAAGACCATCAACATGTATTCCTGACTCATGAGTAAATACCATTGAACCGACAATTGGCTTCGCCTCTGGTAGCATTCTTCCTGATGCCTTACTGACTGCATCCGCTAATTCATGAAAGTAAGTAGAATCAACATGCACTTTTCCATTGTACAAATGTCGCCATGCCATTGCTACTTCTTCTAATGGAGCATTTCCTGCACGTTCTCCAATCCCAGATATAGTGGTACTTGCCCACTTTGCACCAGCATTTATTGCAGAGAGCGTATTAGCTGTTGACAAGCCAAAATCATTATGGCAATGAATTTCTAATTCCATATCCTCTGGACATTCATCGATTATTTTTTTGATATTCAATTGTGCCGTTGTTGGATTTAAAACGGATACTGTGTCCGCATACCGAAATCGCCTTACACCATCCAGATATAAAATATTTATTAATTCTATTAAAAATGGAATGGATGCCCTTGAAGCATCTTCAAATCCAACAGAAACATGCAAATCAAATGCTTTTGCATATGCCACAGCTCGTTGAATCATCAAAGTAATTTCCTGTCTGTTTAATTTTAATTTGTGATGCATTTGGATATCAGATGTGGGAATGGAAATATGCACCCAATCCACTCCTGCTTGCCTCGAAGCATCGATATCCTGTTTAACAGCACGATTCCAAGTTAATAGTTGAAGAGGTAGCTGCATGTCTACGATTGAATGGATGATTTTTTGTTCTTCTTTCCCCATTGCTGGAATTCCAACTTCAGCCTGCTCAACACCTGCTTCAGCCAAAAGCCGTGCAATCATTCGCTTCTCTTCTGCTGAAAAAACAACGCCAGCTGTCTGTTCACCATCTCTTAAAGTCGTATCACAAAATTGAATACTTCTCATGCCTATCCCCCTCGTATATTAAGCTTTTTTAAAAACAGACGGTAGAACAGGTAGAACAATTAGAAGTCGTTTTCATAATGAACAGTCCTTCCTCACCATCTTGAACAGTAAAAAAGATCACTGTTTCATTTAACAATTCGTTAGATTCAGGATCGACAAATATTTTCAATCCTTCCTGATGGGTAATAATATCCTTCGGAAGTGCTCGATCTTCCCAAAACACCTCATATTGAACTTCACTTTCATTAGACTGAGCATAAATTCTAATTCCTAAATCATTTCTTTTTTCTTCATCAACAAGCTCCAGAACTTTTTTTGCAGCATCCTCTGTAAATTGCATCATCAATTTTCACCCTTTGCTTTAATCTGATTAAACGGAAGGAACTTTCCATTTTGTTTATAAAACTCCGGAAAAAATTTTTGTCTTAGTGGTGTTGGTTTTACAAAGTCGTTATATGCGCGAAATAGAAAGGCTCTTTGCATTTTCCAAACCTCTTTATCACTCGAATCAGCCTCTAAATAACCCTCCTCTTGCAAATACGTTCGGAATCGCTTTAGAATATGCATTCGAGAGACATTTAAGATTTCTGGATGAAACGGAACGTTGAAAAAATCAAAAAAGTCCTCCGCATCATACAACTCCTTTAATGGATTCTTAATCACTTTTCAACACCCCTTTTATCAGAACAATGACTACAGGATGGATTGCGTTTTAAAGCAAAGGTTGAAGAAGTAAAATGTAATGAATCAAACCGATAAAGCTTGTTATAATAAGGTTCTCCAATTCCAGTAAGTGCCTTTATCACTTCAATTGCTGCTAAGCAGCCCGCGATTCCAGAAGTGGCGCCTAAAACAGGGAAACCTAAAGGCTCCCAGCTCTTCTCACGATCAGGAAAAATACAGGCTAAGCATGCTGTTTCACCAGGCTTAACCGTTGTTAAGGAAATTTCAAATCCAGACATGGCCGCCTCGACCATTGGTTTTCCAATATCAACACATAAATGATTCAATTCATATCTTTCAGGGAAATCATATCGAGCATCGACCACAATATCAGATTTCTCAACCCAAGGATAAGAGGCTTGATAGCTGATTCTCTCAGGATATGCCTCAACAACGACCTCTGGATTGATTCGTTTTAAACTCTCGATGGCACAAGGAATTCTGTCCTCTCCAATTTTTTGACTATCCATTAAGATTTGTCGATTCAAATCCGGAGGAACAATTTTTCCTTCATGAGCAATAATAAGCTTTCCAATTCCTGCAGCAGCTAGATAAATGGCTGTTGTCCCACCTAAACCGCCAATACCTGCAATAAGGACCGTAGCATTTTTTAATTTTTGCTGCCCTTCTTCTCCAAGTAATTTCAATTGCCTACTGTATCGATTTTGCGCATCCATGATCTTCTCTTGCTCTAGCAATGAACTCATACTCATCCCCCCGATTAAACTTATTCTACTACTCTTAAAGGCTACTCTCTGTTTCTTCTCTACTATTAAGTGCTTTTGCCAACCATAGAGGAGGATTCGTTTGCAGCATCGCTAGCAACTTGTCTAATTGTTCTTGAATCGATGTTCCTTCCTTTACTTTAACAGGCATAATTTTGCTTCTAGTTACTCGTGCTGCAGCAGCTGGTCCAATTTGCGTAATAAATAATAACGTACAATCTATTACCATATTTAACCGATCTTCTATTCGTCCATTTTCACTTCCATCTAAATCATCCGCTATTTCTCTCGTCACAAGTTTCTCGTATTTTTCTTTCGTAATTTCGTATATATCAAATGCTTCACAGAAACCAAAATGTGTATCTATATGCTCACCATCACCGGTAGCAAATGCGACTTTCATCATGTATTTTCCCACTTTCCTCTATTAATAAATTACTCATTTTAATAATCAATTCAGTAGTCCCTCTATAGCCTATGCTTGTTGCCAATGAACTCCCGATCTGATGAAATATTGGAAATCCCATTGGAAGAAATGGGATTTTCATGCGACTAGAGCCTTGCTCACCATGTGAATTGCTAATCCATAAATCAGCATCCGCAGCCATCTTTTCTAAATCATCTAAATCACCAATTATTATTTCTTCCTCTATTTCTGATAAAAGTGGAGTAGAAAAAGTAGTGACTAATCCTGCCATTTTCCCGCCCATCTCTTTACACAATTCGATGATAGAATAGAGATGATCAGGTTCCAATGCTGCCACTATTTTTTTTCCTGAAAAATAAAAATGAGCATCCAACATGCAATCCAGTAAATTATCGCGCTCCCATCGATAAGTTTGAGGGACTGGCTTGCCACTTAAATGTTGTAAGAAGGAAAAAAATTCATCGTTTGCCTTTAGACCTGATAAACTATTGAACATTTTATAAGGAATTTCAGCAAATTGACCTAATGCTTTTGCTGCTCCTTCCATGCTTGCTCCCACCGCTATCGTCATTTCAGAGCTTAATAACCGTTGTAATTGATCAAAGGTGGCTCCCCCTCGTGTAATAGGAGAGAATCCTTTTGCAAGAGCCCCACCCAATGATGTAGACAAATCAGGAGCCGTGATGACCTCTAGTCCAAAAGAGGAAATAATTCGTTTCAATTCCATGACATCACCTGGCGTCAAATGTGCACTTGGTAATAAATTGACTTGATTTTTTACTTTCTTCATTGGTAACTGGGCCTTACTTGAATGAATCAACTCTTTTACCAACGCCTCTACCGTTAAGCGATAGCCTGATTCTAAAGAACCTTCAAAATCAGGCAGAGTAACAGGGAAGATAAAGCAATCATCCTGACATCTATCTTTTTTATAATTTTTTATATTTCCGTTTAAATCATCACCTGCTGTTTCCGTTAGCGCTGTACTTAAAACTGCAATAATGGAGGGGGTATGCTTTTCTATGACAATATCTAATGCTTCAACCATGCTTTGTTCAGCACCGAAAATTATATTCATTTCCTGGAGAGCTGTTGTTTGAAGTGAAATAGGCTCACGAAAGTGTTGAGTCATCAACGCTTTGATAAAAGCAGCACAGCCCTGTGAGCCATGAACAATTGGCATTGTACGGAATAATCCTTGCAGCGCCAAAACTCCACCCAATGGCTGACTCACTTTCAATGGATTAATAGCTAGTTTTTTTTCTTTTTTAAAGATAACCATTTTACAGTTGCTCCTTCCATGGCGGCTGAAGCTGAACCATTTCCCAAACAGGATGCTCAATAGAATTGACAAGCTGCTCAGCTAATCTTTTTAACCCAACATACCCCGCATATGCGTGATGCCTTTCTTGATTGACATCGATAAATGGAATATGTTCTTTTAAGGCAACATACATATTCCGTCCACCGGCGATCATAATGTCGGCCTTTTCTTTACGGAACGTTTGTAAAATTTTACTTGCTCCACCTGATTCAATTAATACAACGTCATGACCAGCTCGTTCTTTTATTCTCGCTACATCCTCGTTTGTACTTTTATTTGTCCCAACACCAACAACCTCAATACCTAATTCCTGCAAAGCAGTAATTATGGACCAGCTTTTGACTCCACCTGTATAAAGAATGGCACGTTTTCCTTTTAAAACCTTTCGATACTCCGAAAGCTCGTAGTCTAGGTTTTGCTCTTCTATTTTCGTAAACTCATTCACTCGTTTTATTAGTTCCTTATCATTTAACAAAAAGGCCAATGTTTTTAGCGATAAGGTTGTTTCCTTCGCACCATAAAAAGAGCCTTCAAAATAGGGAATTTCATATTTTTCTTCCATTGTTCTAGCCATATTAATCAAAGCCCGACTGCATACAACCATATTTACCTTCGCTTTGTGAGCCCAGCGTATTTCATTAAATCTCCCATCACCGGTTATTCTAGACAATACGCGAATGCCTACTTGATCAAATAAAGCTTGAATATCCCAACCTTCACCGGCAATATTATATTCTCCAATTAAATTAACATCCCAGGGGGTTTCTTTAGGGGGTTCTGCTGTTCCAATCACGTAATCTAATAAAGCCTCTCCAGCCAAGCGGTTTCCAAGATTTTTACTCCCAACAAAACCAGGACTGTTTACAGGAATGATCGGAATGTTCAAATTTTGTGTCTCACTGCGACAAATAGCATCTAAATCTACGCCGATCAAGGCTGTTATACAGGTAGAGTAGACAAAAACAGCAGGGGGATTAAACCTTTTTGTAATTTCTTGAATCGCTTCACGTAATTTCTTTTCTCCACCAAAAATAATATCTTGTTCATTTAAATCCGTTGTTAAGCCGTATTGATAAAGATAAGAGCCGGAACTAAGGCTACCTCGTCCTTCCCAGCTATTTCCTCCACAGGCAATAGGGCCGTGTACGAGATGAGCTGCATCGGCTATTGGCAGGAGGGTAATCTGTGCCCCATCAAAAGAACATCCTCCAGCAGCTTCACCCGGTTTGGGTCTTGCACAACCTTTATGGTTAACATTGGTCTGATTATGTTCACATGCGGGTTCTTGAAAAGCTTCCATAACATAATTTTTCACAGCAATCCTCCTTCCATCGAACGGATAAATCATCTTACTTTAAAATTGAAGTGATTTCTATTAAACTAATAAACAGTGGGGAAGTCGCAATTCCCCACTGACAAAATCCGTTTTATCTTACTGCATCAAAGCTGTGATCAGGTGCTTCGTCGTCCAATTGTTGTAATAATGTATTAACAATTAGCGTTAACACATTCAAGGTTCCTTGATAACCAATGATTGGATAACGATGCATGTGATGACGGTCAAAGATTGGGAATCCAATTCTGACTAATGGAATATTTGCATCCTTTGCACAATATTTCATGTGTGTGCTTCCGATAGCAAAATCAACTGGTTCAGTTAATAATAAGGAGCGCATATGCCACAGGTCTTTTCCTGCATGTATTTTTCCTTCTAATCCATACGGACTAGTTTTTAATAATTCTTCCGCTTCTTTAACAAACTTTTTATCTCCATTTGTACAGACAATGTGAACTGGTTCAATTCCTACTTCTAGACAGAAGGAAATTAAACCTAGTAATAGATCTGGATCTCCTGCTAAAGCAACACGTTTCCCATGTAAATAAGCATGTGAATCTGTCAATGCATCTACCACACGACCGCGCTCATCTTTTAAAGCTTGAGGAATTTCCTTACCTGACAATTGTTTAATGCTTTCTAATAATTGATCCGTACTTTTTATTCCTATTGGAACAGACATTGGTACGGCTTCTTGCTTCCATTTATTTTTAACATATTTTGCCGTTTTAATTGTTGAATACTTTTGTAAAAGAAGTGTACCTTTTGCATTAGGGGCTTGAGCTACATCCTCTAATTTTGTACCACCATTGTAATAATTATATTCACCAGCTGCTGGCGAATCTAAGTTTTCACTATGATCTCCAAGGATCGTATAATCAACACCCATTAGCTCTAGTATTCTCTTAAGCTCAGCAAAGTTACCTGTATAAGTATCAAAGCCTGGAATAATATTGATTTTTTCAGAAGGCACTTTGTTTTCTAAGTCGCCATGTTTTTCGGAAAGATAAGCTAAAATAGAACGTATCATGCTATCGTATCCAGTAATATGAGAGCCAACAAAGCTTGGCGTATTTGTAAATGGCACTGGATAATCCTTATCGATCGCTCCTTCAATCCGAGCATTTTCAATAAAGGCGCTTAAATCATCCCCAATAACCTCTGCCATACACGTCGTACTAACAGCGATCATTTTTGGTTTATATAGAGCGGTACTATTTTGTAGACCTTCGATTAAATTTCTCATTCCTCCAAATACTGCTCCATCCTCTGTCATAGAAGATGATACAGCAGGAACCGGCTCCTTAAAGTGACGAGCAAAATGACTGCGAAAATAAGCTACACACCCTTGTGATCCATGAACAAAAGGCAATGTTCCTTCAAATCCTAATCCTGCAAGCACCGCTCCTAATGGCTGACAGGCTTTTGCAGGATTGATTGTCGCTGCTGAACGACTAAAGTTTTTCTCTTTATATTCTTCCGTTTTTAAAAAATCAACCGTATCGTCTATTTCTTGTGTAGAACACGGTGCTTCAAAAAGCTTCTTAGCTTCTGCTTGCTTTACATATTTTTCAGATTGAAATAACGTATTATGATCTTTAATTTCTAGTTTTTTAGTCATCGTATCCCCCCCTTTTTAAAATGGTGCATCCATTAGATCCCAAACCGGACTGTTAATGGCGATATCCATATCTCTTGCAAAGATTTTAAAACCATCAAAACCATGGTAAGGACCGCTGTAATCCCATGAATGCATTTGTCTAAACGGAATACCCATTTTATGGTATACATACTTTTCTTTTACCCCTGCACCCATTAAATCAACATCTAATTTTTCTGCTAAAAATTCTAAATCAAAAGCAGCGGGGTCATCGTAAAGAATGGTTCCTTCTCTTAAATCTTCAAACGTTTTTTCATAGTCATCTTTATGAGCAAATTCATACCCAGTTGCAACGATTTCCATTCCTAAGTCTTCATAAGCACCAATTGTATGACGTGGTCGTAATCCACCAATTAGTAGCATTACTTTTTTTCCTTCTAAACGAGGGCGGTATTTAGCAATGAGTTCATCCATTTCTTTTTGATATTCTGCAATAACTCTTTCAGCATTTGCTTGAATCGTTTCGTCAAAATAAGCAGCAATCGCACGAAGGCTTTCAATCGTTTTTGTTGGGCCAAAGAAATTATATTCCATCCAAGGAGTCCCATATTTTTCTTCCATTGTTGTCGCCATATAGTTCATGGAACGGTAGCAGTGAATCAGGTTTAGCTTAGATTTATGCGCAATAGTCAATTCATTAATCGATCCATCTCCAGACCATTGGGCAATAACTCTTAATCCAATCTCTTCTAATAGAATACGAGAAGCCCAAGCGTCACCACCGATATTGTAATCTCCAATAATGGCTACATCATAAGGGCTTGAGTCCTCTAATTCGCCAGTACCCATTAAATGGTCACGTATCGCATCATTGGCAATGTGATGTCCTAGCGATTGGCTGACCCCACGGAATCCTTCACAACGAACTGGAATAACTGGAATTTCTAATTCCTTCGTCATTTTTTTACCGACTGCTTCGATATCGTCACCAATAAGCCCTACTGGACATTCTGATTGGATCGATATCCCTTGAGCAAGTGGAAACATTTCTTTAATTTCGCGACACAGCTCTTCTAGCTTTTTATCTCCACCAAAGACGATATCTCTTTCTTGGAAATCACTTGTTACCTGCATAGCAGTAAAGTTATTAACGCCTAGAGTACCATGCGCATAGTTACGGCGAGTGCCCCAGCTATATTGACCACATCCAACAGGACCATGACTGATATGAACCATATCTTTAATCGGTCCCCAAACCACACCTTTTGAACCAGCGTAAGCACAGCCACGAGCCGTCATAACACCTGGGCGTGATTTAATATTTGATTTAATAGAACATTGTCCAGTCTCTATATTCTCACTATCTGCAATTTCGAAGTGTTTTTTTCTGAATTTCTGTGTTTTCGTTGGATAAACTTCAAGTAATTCCTCAATAAGACCTTTTTTATAATCCAATTCATTTGTACTCAAACAATATCACCTCTTTTAACTAGTTTTTGAGTTATTAGTTACCAGCCGCTTCTTTTTCTTCTAGCTTTTTAATTGCAGTTTCTTCATCTTCAATAACACCAAATTCCATAAGCAATGATTCTAATTCGTCCATTTCAATTGGTGTTGGAATTGTCATCATTTCATTTTCTAATATTTTTTTAGCTAAATATTCATACTCTTTTGCTTGTTCATCTTCTGGTCTGTATTGAGCAACGGTCATTTTACGCAACTCAGCATGTTGAACAATATTATTACGTGGTACATAGTGGATCATTTGTGTATTTAAACGACGAGCAAGCTCTGAAATAAGCTCAGCTTCACGGTCAGTGTTACGGCTGTTACAGATTAAACCACCTAAACGAACACCGCCGCTATTGGCATATTTTAAAATACCGCGAGAAATATTATTTGCTGCATACATCGCCATCATTTCACCTGAACAAACGATATAGATTTCCTGTGCTTTGTTTTCACGAATTGGCATCGCAAATCCACCACACACAACGTCCCCTAATACGTCATAAGAGACAAAGTCAAGTCCTTCATAGGCACCTTCCTCTTCTAGGAAATTGATAGAAGTGATAATTCCGCGTCCAGCACAGCCTACTCCTGGCTCAGGTCCGCCTGATTCCACACATAAAATATCTCCATAACCTTTTGCTACAACATCTTCTAATTCTAAATCCTCAACCGTACCCATTTCCGCAGCCTTTTCTAATACGGTGCTTTGTGCTTTTGTATTTAAAATTAAACGAGTTGAATCTGCTTTAGGGTCACAGCCTACAATCATAATTTTTTGACCGAATTTTGTTGCTAATTGCGCTAAAGTATTTTGAGAAGTTGTTGATTTACCAATTCCACCTTTACCATAGAAAGCGATTTGTCTCATTATTAATTTCCTCCTAAATGTTTTTAATTTTTCGATATTTCTTTATATTGAAATAGTTTCAACCATATTCATATATCGATAATACTTACTACTTTCATAGAGTAATTCCTCGATATTTCCCGACTTCACAATTGGAACAATTCCTCTTTCAAGCAAATATTTTTTAGGATTTTCACCAATACCTGAGCTTAGGAGCATTTGACAATCCTTTAATATCTCAGCTGTTTCTGCTAAAATGGGACCTTTATTGGTACTGCAATCGATCTTACCAATACAATAAGATTGAACTTTTCTTACGCCAACAAACTTGATATTATCTTCCATTACATCAAAGATTAAAAATTCTTTCGCGTGTCCAAAATGTAAGTTTACTCTTGCATTACCTCTTGTAGTAGCTGCAATTCTTATTCCGGAGGAAGCAGGCTTATTTTCTTTTGGCCTTTGCACTGCTCGTTCCTTCCTCTTTTTCATTTTTTCCTTTACCTTTTCTTCAAGATCATGCTGAAATTGCTGTCTAGCTGCAGGATCATATTGTACAGAACAATCGTTGATTTTATCTTTTGAAAATTCTGAACTTCTATCTTCTCCTAGTAATCCAACCGCATCTGCACGACATTGTCTGCAATGCTTCATCATTTTCAAGCTGCCTGAGCATTTTTCCTGAATCGCTTGCACTTCATTCGGTGTCGGATTTCTGATTCCATTGTTGCCAAATACAGTATCTGGAGTAACGATCAAAGGCATAATGTTATGAACAAATGCGCCCCTTTTTTTAATTGCATTAGAAACTTCTTCCATATGCTGGTCGTTTATTCCAGGAATTAACACCGAATTCACTTTACAAAGGATACCACGCTCTGTTAGAGCTTCTAGCCCTTTAAGCTGATTATTAATTAAAATTTCAGCAGCCTCTAATCCTTTATATCGTTTCCCTTCATGAAAAATCCAAGAATAAATGTGTTGACCAATCTGAGGATCCACTGCATTAATGGTGATCGTAACATGATCTATATTTAGTTCTTGAATCTGATCCACGAATTCCAATAGACGTAATCCATTGGTACTTAAGCAAAGCTTAAGATCCGGAGCGTGTTCAGCAACTCCTTGGAAAGTATCAAAGGTCTTTTTAGGATTTGCTAATGGATCCCCAGGACCCGCAATTCCAACTACAGACATTTGCATAATCTCTCCAGCAACGACTAAAACCTTTTTTACTGCCTCTTCTGGTTTTAAAACTTCACTAACAACACCCGGTCTGCTTTCATTTGCACAATCAAATTTACGATTACAATAATTGCATTGAATATTGCAAGCAGGTGCAACAGGCACATGCATACGTGCAAAGTAGTGATGTGCATCCTCACTATAGCAAGGGTGACGGGCTATTCTTTCTTCCAATTCTTGATTGATCGTTGTCACATTCTCTCCCTCCCCTAATTCAATAATTCTTAAACGAAAGCATTACAGGTACACTTTTTTCCGTCACCTTTGTTTTTGATTTTTATCACTCTCCCGTTTTTAATTGTCTTAGAGGTTTCCAACATAGTCATATTGTAAATGACATTATATGGAATTTCGTGGTGATTAACTAGATATTATTTTTTGCAATTGCTCAAATCAATAGAATTGTCAGATAATATGACATGTTTTTTTCTGCAACCGATTACATTTGTCTATTTTGTTAAAAATTTCGTCACAATTTATGTTTTTATAGTTCTTTTTACCTGTGAATTTATCCAAAAAAACTAGAGAAAATTTATTAGATCAAAAAAGAGGGAGGAATTAAGAATTCTTAGAAAATGAATTGCTAATTTAAACAATAATTTTCTTATTTTGAGTTTTTTGGTAAGGAAAATGAGGGGTTAATTTCTATGACATTCATCCAGTAGATTATGTCAAAATAATGTTGATTTCTTAAAAAACGGCGATGAGGATTTCAATCCTCATCACCGTTTTAAATTTTTCATATCCAATTTTACAAATGTTTAGGTTAACTAACTGAAAGCTGCTCTTTATGCGTAATATGCCCTTTTTTTAAATGGAGAATTCGATTTCCGAGCTTTTTCGCTTCTTCGTAATCATGAGTAACCATGATGATTGGGATTTTCCAAATTCGATGCAGTCTTAGTAATTCCGAGTGGCATTCCTTTTTCGTCTGTTGATCGAGACTTGAGAATGGCTCATCTAACAAAAGAATTTTTGGCTCAGTAGAAAGTGCACGTGCTAAGGCGACTCGTTGTTTCTCTCCGCCTGATATTTGTCTAGGATACTTTTTTAGTAAATGCTCTATTCCAATAACTTGAACTAAATGATCTACTAAGCTTTGACTTTTCAAAGCATATGTAATATTTTTTTCAATGGTCATATGTGGAAATAGAGCAAAATCTTGAAATAAATATCCAATATTTCTTTTTTGAATGGGAGTTGGTTTCTGATTTGTTCGAAAAAAGGAACAATCATTTAACTGAATAGAACCCTCATCAGGAGAATCCAATCCTGCAATACAATTTAAAATGGTTGTTTTACCAGAACCAGATGGACCAAAAAGGATGATGATGTCATTTTCAGCTTCAAACTCAACTTGGATTGTAAAATGCGGAAGTCGTTTCGTAAGTTTTAAAGATAACATGTACTCATCTCCTTTTTTCATTTCTCACTTTTATATCTTAGTAAATTCCGTTTACTCCACCAATTAAGCCACATAATTGCGCAAAAACCAAGAAGGATCAGAACAATAACCCAATATGTTGCAATTTCCGAATGTCCTGACTGAACTGCAAAGTAGATGGCAATTGGGATAGTATCCGTTTTGCCTGGAATAAAACCAGCGATCATTAGCGTTGCACCAAATTCCCCTAACGATCTAGCGAAAGCTAATACTAAACCAGCCAATAACCCTGGCCATGCAAGAGGGAATGAAATCGTCCAAAACACTTTCAGTCTCGAGGCTCCCATTGTTAAAGCTGCATTTTCAATATTTTTATCATAATTTTGAAATGCAGCTGAAGCACTTTGGTACATAAGCGGAAATGAAACCACTGTTGAGGCGATCACCGCTCCTATCCAAGTAAAAACAATTTGAAAATCAAACCATTTTAAAAGAAATTGGCCAATAAAACCATTTTTTCCAAAGAAATAAAGTAAAGCAAATCCGACAACCGTTGGAGGCAATACTAATGGCAGCAAAATAATTGATTCTATAATGCTTTTACCAAAAAAATCTTTACGAGCAATCAATCTTGCTACAATGATACCAAAAATAAAAACAAAGATTGTAGAAATACTTGCAACTTTTAACGATAGAAAAAGGGGTGTATAATTCATTCATTTGGGCTAGAAATCTTAAAGCCTAAAGCGAATACCAGGCTGTGAAGAATCTTCCCCTTCCTCCTTTTCAAAATATTACAACAAATTTTTTAAATAATGGATCTTTCTAACATATTCTTATTTTCAATTACTTTTTAAAGCCATATTTCCCAAGAATATCTTGAGCGCCTTTTGTTCCTAAGAAATCAACAAATTCTTTTGCTGCTTCAGGGCTTTTTGAATCTTTAAGTACAGCAGCTGGATAAATAATCGGTGTATGCAAGGATGGATCTGCTTCTGCAAGTACTTTAACTTTATCAGATAGAACGGCATCACTTGAATAAATAAATCCAATATCTGTATTTCCAGATTCAACATACGTTAATACTTGCCTTACATCACTACCAAGGACAAAATGGCTTTCTAAACCAGCCCATTTCCCTAATTTTTCAAGAGCTTGTTTTGTATACGTGCCGGCTGGAACACTTGCTGGATCACCAATGGCAACTTGTCCTAATTGATCTGCTTTTAAATCCTCGAAGGAAGAAATTTTAATATCTTTATCTTTTCCAGTTATTAATACAAGTTTATTTCCAGTGAAATCTTTTCTTGTATCCGTTAAGATTAATTGTTGATCAGCTAATGTATTCATCCATTTTTGATCAGCTGATAAAAAGATATCTGCTGGAGCGCCTTGTTGAATTTGTTGCGCTAAATTACCTGAGCTTCCGAAATTGGCTGAGAAAGTAACTTCAGGATGTTCTTTTTGAAAAGCCTTCTGTAAATCCGTCATTGCATCTGTTAAACTAGCAGCAGCTGAAACTGTCAGTTCAACTGGTTCTTTCTTTTCTACTTTTTGCTCTGCTGGTTTCGTTTTTGTATCTGCCTCGTCTTTCGTGCTGCAGCCTGCAAATACGAAAATAGATAAAATTAAAAGTAATGCAGCAAAAAATTGTTTCTTCATAAAAACCCTCCTTGAATATGAAAGTATATCTAAATATAACTAAACAAAATCAAAAAAGAAGAAGTCCACATTTAATTATGTTTAGTTATATTTAGGCATAATTGATTATAAATGATTATAATTGGTAATTTTCCCTTAGTAAATGATAAAATATAAAAAATTGTGAAAAAATTATGGAGGATTGGCTAATGAGTAAGAATGAATCCTTTACAACCGAAGAAATTGCGGAGATTTTAAAAGTTTCTAAACTTACGGTTTATGACTTAATAAAAAAAGGGAAGCTCCCCGCCTATCGAGTTGGAAGGCAAATGAGAGTAGATGCCGTTGACTTAGATGCATTTAAAAACAAGACAAAGGAAAAATTAGTGGATCCAAGAGAGGATGTATCTAATACCCAGTTTTTCAATACCCAGTTTTATGATCCATTTGCTAACATCCGCTCCATTATTATTAGTGGACAAGACAATTGTTTAGATATTTTAGCTAAACATTTTGAATATAAAACAAAAGCTTATCGCCCTCTTCGTTCCTATGTAGGAAGCTTAAATGGATTGATCGCTATGTATAATGGAGAAGCTGATATCGTTAGTACGCATCTGTTTGATGGAGAAACAAAAGAATATAACATCCCATATGTAAAGAAACTTTTAACAAGTCACTCTTTTATGGTCATTCGCTTCATTACTCGTCAAGCTGGCTTTTATGTACCACATGGAAATCCAAAAAAAATAACTGATTGGACAGACCTCAATAGACCTGATATAAAAATCCTAAATAGAGAAATAGGATCTGGCGCTCGAATTCTATTAGACGAGCAGTTGAAATTACACAATATCAATAAAATGAATGTCAATGGCTATGACCAGGAAGCAACAAGTCATTTTAGTGTTGCTGCAGGAATTACACAAGGAAAAGCAGATGTCGGAGTCGGAATAGAAAAAAATATTGCTGGAATAGACTTCCTCCCGCTTGTTAAAGAAAATTATGATCTAGTCTTATTAAAAACAATGCAAAATAAAGAAATAATAAGCCTCCTTACTGAAATTCTAACCACCGATGAATTAATTAACGAACTACAGGCTTTTGGATATGACACTTCTAATTCAGGCAAAATCATCTATGAGCAATAAGAAAAGCGGCCGATTAAGTACGCCACATCCTGTGGCTACATCGGCACTAGTACGTCCTGTACGTCGCAAGCGACTTGATCCATCTATATAAAGTGGTGGACTAACTTAATTCGATAAGGGAACGAGGTTGATAATCAACCTCGTTCCTTTTTCAATATGGTCATTATACAAATAATTTATGGTAAGTAACGTTTAAAAATAGTCAAAAATGTTAAACTATCCTTTTTCTTCACTTTTGTTCAAAAAATAGACAAATTTTAAGCGCTATCATTAATATTGTGTAAAAATCAGCTGAAAATTACGATGTTTGTCACAGCTATGTGAATATTTATCAATTAAAATAAGTTTTATGATCGGTTTTTTAAAGTTTCTAAATTTTCTCATAAATCAATACAATATCATGAGAAATCTAGTGTGTATCAAATTTGTAAAATCAGTATCTAAAATCACTCTAATAGGAGGTACAAATGTCTATACTACCGAACAAAAATGAACTCGGCTTTTTTGAAATTCGATTAGAATCGATTGGTGGATTAGGTGCGAATCTTGCAGGGAAAATGCTTGCTGAAGCAGGAGTATTTGGTCTCGGATTGAACGGTTCAAACTTTTCGTCATATGGATCCGAAAAAAAAGGATCTCCAGTGAAAAGTTTCGTTCGTTTCTGTGACCCAGAAATCGAAATTAGAGCACATAGTCCGATCGAAGAACCTCACGTTGTAGGAGTTTTCCATGAAGCTCTATATAAAACAGTGGATGTTACAAGTGGTTTAAACCCTAACGGCATCATATTAGTCAACTCCGCAAGAGACTTCGATGAAGTAAAAGAAGATTTAAAACTAGAATATGGAACATTAGCTATTGTTGATGCACTAAAAATTGCCGTTAAAGAAAAGACAAGAGTAAACACAGCCATGCTTGGTGCTCTATTTCGCATTTGCGATTTCCTAGATCCGGAATCAATGCGCCAAGTCATAAGAAAAACATTTGAAAAAAAATATCCTCATTTAGTTGAATCAAATATTCGAACCTTTGATAGAGGATATAACGAAGTAACATTCAAAACCTATGAAGTGCCTCAAGATGCTCATACAAAACCATTCTCACGCCCTCGTTCTTCTCTTGGATTTAATACACAAAAAATAGGCGGTGTATTAACTGCTCAAGGAAACAGCCTAGTGAAAGATTTAGGCGGATCACGTCAAGGATTTATACCACAATTTGATAAAGAAAGCTGTATCAATTGCGCCTCCTGTGATACGGTTTGTCCTGATTTTTGTTTTGTTTGGGAAGCAAATGTAAATAAACGCGGGAAAAAAATAATGTCTCTTAAAGGAATTGACTATCAGTATTGCAAGGGTTGTTTAAAGTGTGTTGAAGCCTGTCCTACTAGTGCACTTAGTTCTATGCGAGAAACAAATGGGTATATCGAAGCTAATCAGGTGAAACAAGAGTTTCCGTATATCACAGGAGGGATTTCATAATGTCAGTTTTAGAAAATGATTTATTAGTAAAGAATGCTCCGGTACAATTAACTACATTCGAATCTGGCAATGAAATGGCTGCAATGGCTGCGGCACAAATCAATTATCATATTATGGGTTATTTTCCAATTACTCCATCAACGGAAGTAGCTCAATACTTAGATCAAATGAAGACTCGTGGAGAACATGATATCAAATTAATACCAGCAGATGGCGAGCATGGCTCTGCGGGAATTTGCTACGGTGCTGCCGCAACTGGTGCTCGTGTTTTTAATGCGACAAGCGCAAATGGTTTTATGTATATGCTCGAACAACTACCTGTTCAGTCAGGGACACGTTTTCCAATGGTAATGAATCTTGTTACTCGTGCTATTAGCGGTCCACTTGACATTCGAGGTGATCATTCAGATTTATATTTTGCGTTGAATACTGGATGGGTGATTTTAACAGCAAGAACACCGCAAGCTGTATATGATATGAATATTATGGCGTTAAAAATTGCCGAGCATTCAAAAGTTCGCTTACCTGTTATTGTGGCTTACGACGGATTCTTTACCTCTCATCAAAAAAGAAAGGTAAATTATTTCAAAGATCGTAAAATTGTTCAAGATTTTGTAGGACCATGTCCGACTGACTATCCATTTATTCGCGATCCAAAGAAACCTGTTACAATTGGAGCTCATATGAATGGTGATGATTTAGTCAATAACCATTATCAGCAATCAGAAGCCATTTACCAAGCAAAAGAGGTTTTTGAGGAAATTACAAAACAATATACCGAATTATCCGGACGTTCTTATTCTGTTCTGGATCTATATAAAATGGAAGATGCAGAAGTTGCTTTATTCCTTCTAAATTCAGCAGCTGAAACATCTAAAGATGTTGTCGATCGTTTACGCAAAAAAGGAATTAAAGCTGGTGTTATTAGTCCGAATATTATTCGACCATTTCCTGCTGAAGAAATAAGACAAGCTTTAAAAAACGTAAAAGCTCTTTTAGTTGGGGAACGAGCAGATTCATACGGTGGACACGGTCCAAACTTAACACATGAAGTGAAGTCAGCCATTCAAGAAGACAAGGATAACCAAACTATCGTCCTTAGCAGAGTTTTTGGTCTCGGCGGAAAAGACTTTTATGCCGATGATGCAGAAACCTTCTTCCAATTAGCAATAGATGCGATGGAGAAGAATTATGCTGAGAAACCATTTGACTACTACGGTCATTATCCGGGAGAGCCAGAAAACGAGATTAAACCTATTATTGAACCTCAATATGGGGATGCTTACAATACTGGCTTAATAGAAGTAACAAAAAATGAAGAAACGAATAGTTTAAATGTGAAAATTCCTCCTTTACGTTCACTTACTGCAAAACCTAAACGGCTTGCACCAGGTCATGGAGCATGTCCAGGTTGTGGAATTTTATCTGGATTAGAGCTGTTTTTTAAAGGAATTGAAGGCGATGTGATCGTGTTATTTCATACTGGTTGTGCATATGTTGTCACAACAGCATATCCGTATACTTCCCATAAACAAACTATGATCCACAATCTCTTCCAAAACGGGCCGGCTACATTATCTGGAACGTTAGAAGCATTTTTGGAGCTGCAAAGACGGGGAGAAGTAGACGTTGCAGATAACGCTACTTTCGTGATGGTTACGGGTGATGGAGGAATGGACATAGGAATGGGTTCTGCTATTGGAACAGCATTAAGAAACCATAACTTAATTATGCTAGAATACGATAATGAAGGTTATATGAATACAGGATCACAAATGTCTTATTCAACACCAATCGGCCATATGACTAGTACTAGTGGTGTTGGACGTGCTCAAAAAGGAAAATCCTTCCACCATAAGGATACAGCTCAAATTATGGCTGCGACGAATATCCCTTATGTATTTACAGGCTCAGAAGCTTTTCCACAGGACTTGATTAAAAAAGCAGCAAAAGCACAATGGTACGCGCAAAACGTGGGGACCGTTTATGGAAAAATACTGATGACTTGTCCTCTAAACTGGAAATCTGATGATCGTTTTGGATCAAAAATAATGGAAGCAGCCGTTAATTCATGTTTCTTCCCTCTCTATGAAGTAGAAAATGGAGTTACAGCCATTACTTATAATCCTGAAGAAAAAAATAAGAAAATTCCTCTTTCTGAATGGCTGCAATCTATGGGCAAAACTAAGCATCTTTTAAAAGAAGAAAATCAAGAAATGCTATCTGACTTTAACGACGAGGTAGAAAGAAGATGGCAGAAGCTTAAAGTAAAAAGTGAAAGTCCATATCTATAATCAATTTTTCAGGCGAAGTCTTTTCGAGACTTCGTCCTTTTTATTCAATAAGATTCAAATCTATTTGATTTAAGAGTGGATTTAATAACAGGTATATATAATAGAAGAAACTCACATTTAAATAATAATTTTTCACACAAAACATAATTTTAAAATATGATTTAGAGAGTCATGAAGGGTTGTAAAATTCATGATTAAGTAGCTTATGAATAATCTAAAAAAGGAGAATGTAAATGGTTATCGTTGACATTGATTTTCGATTCCGTTTTTTCCTTATTATTTTTAACCACAAAAAAGGATTGATACCATTGAAAAAGTATCAATCACGCTCCATTAATTATATAATTTCATATACACTCTATCCCCTGGTTTTACCAAAGATAGTAAAGGTAGATCTTGCTCCACTACATGGCCTAACACATTCACTCGTTCATCTGCTGGTAAGTTCCGTAGGGTAATTTGAATTTCTCCTTTGTAGCGACCGTAAAGATCATTGTCCATTGTGATGGTTCCTCTTGGACGTTCAATAGTATTTGATGGTGGTATACTGCTTGTGCTTCTTGTATTCATAAATCTTAGCACATCTCGTGAAAAGTCAGGTCGAAGCTGATATATCTCTGAATTCAAAAACGAACTTTCTATTCGAAGCGAGACGGCATGATTCTTATCGTATTGAATTAGCTCTTCTATTAATCCTTCACCAGGATCAGGATCCCCAATATAGACATCATGAATTCCATAATCATAAAGCTCAAGTGCTCCTTGAAATGGATCAACCTCTCGATGTTTTTCTAGTGTAGGTAGACCCGCAAAAAGCGGTCCTCTTTTTTCCCCTCTACCTGGTACATAGGCACTTATTGGAATATTGTACTTATTATAAAGTTGATTCTGCTGATAGAAAAATGATTCTTCCAAACCCGTTTCTGGTCGAGGATAGAAATTATGCCAAGCAATCAATCGCTCCTTATCCAATCCAGCATTAAGTAATTGCTGTAAATCTTTTTCAAACAAAATACTAGCGTTTAAAGCAATTTTGAATGATTTAGATAAAGTGATAATCTCTTCATAATCAAAAAAATCATCTAGTCGTAATCCTGAAACTCCAAATTCCAGTAAATCTTCAAATCCAGCAATACCAAGATGATGAGGGGTTTTATAGGACACATCCGCATACACCTCTATCCCTACATTCTTAGCCACTTGTAAAAGCTTTTTTGCTCGAGCCGCCAAATTTCCCGATTCTTCAGGTATATGTAAGGAAGTGAACGCTTTATCTACTCCTTTTTTTCCCGCATCCTCTATTCGTTCTTCAGCCAGAGGATCATTTAAGTAGAATGAGATTCCAATCAATCATATTCACCAGCCATTTCATCCTTAAAGCCAAATAAGTAGGTAAAAATAAATCCTGCTATATATGAAATCAATAGTCCAACTAGATAAAGAAGGACTTCACCCGTATTAACCAAGAAAGTGAGCGGTAACCCTGAAACTCCAACTGCAATCGTTGCAACATTAAAATAGGCTTGAAATGCACCACCAATTCCTGCACCTAAACAAGCGGTAATAAATGGACGGCCAAGTGGCAAGGTTACTCCAAAAATGAGCGGCTCACCGATTCCAAGCATTCCAGATGGTAGTGCACCACCAATGGCTCTTTTTAGACGTTTTTTCTTTGTTTTAACATAGATGGCAAATGCAGCACCAACCTGTCCAGCGCCACCCATTGCTAATATTGGGAGAAGCGGGTCATCACCAATCGAATTAATTAATTCAAGATGAACAGGTGTTAATCCTTGATGCAGTCCTGTTACAACTAATGGAAGGAAAGTTGCACCAAGTACAAATCCTGCAACAACTCCACCAACATCTAAGATAGAAAGCAATCCTTTTGTTATTCCTTCAGAAATCAAACCACCAAGTGGCATAAACACAATATACGTAACGATTCCAGTTAACAGTAATGCAATAGTAGGAGTAATGATAATATCAAGAGACTGTGGAACAAAGCGACGAACCTTTTTCTCTACAAATGCAATAAATATTCCAGCCAACAGTACCCCAATTAATCCACCACGACCTGGAACTAGGGCTTCTCCAAAAAGTGTGATTCCTGCTACTGCTGGATTAATGATAAGGATACCAGCTAATGCTCCAAGTGCGGGAGATCCCCCAAACTCTTTGGATGCGTTCATCCCTACAAGAATACCAAGATATGCGAATAATCCTCCTCCAATAACCGTTAAAATGACTGCTAATTGAGAATCTGGCGCAACCCAGCCTGCTTGTATGACTGCCTTTGAAATCCCTGTTATGAGCCCTGAAGCAACAAGCGCAGGAATAAGTGGAATGAAAATACTAGAAATTTTTCTTAATAATAGTTTAAAAGGTGTTGCATTCTTTTTGTTAATTTCTGCTTTTTTACTTGCTGCCTTTTCTTTCAAATCTACTTTTTCAATAGTATTTACTAGATTTCCAAATTCTTCAGATACTTGGTTTACCTTTCCTGGACCTAAGATAATTTGCAAGGTTTCTTCTACGACAACACCTATTACACCTTCTGTTTTTTTCAATTCATCCTCATTTACAAGCTCTTCGTCAATTGGTGTGATACGCAATCTTGTCATACAATGCGTAAATGATTCAACATTTGATGCTCCCCCAACAAGGTCCAATATTTTTTTGGCTAAGATGTGATTTTCGCCCGCCATGCTTTATCCCTCCATTTTTTAATAACTTATTTTTGCGAAAAAACTTTTTATAGATTAACTCTTTAAAAAAGAAAATCTCTTCATCAATAATTCATTTATTCCAATCGTTATTCTTTCGGAATGTTTCGACTTTTCAAACTAAAAATAAGAACATTGATTCCATTTCTGAATGAATCAAAATCTTATTTTTTCTGTAAAAAAAGAGCTGCTATTTCTTTTTTAAAAATTCAATTGCTTCTCTCGTTTTATCTATATAATTTACTGTTTCCTCATATTTCCTTGTGGCAAGAGTCAAGAAAATGATATCTATTAAGTAAAGCTGTGCTAGCCTTGAGGATGTTGCACCACTCCGAAAGGGCGCTTCCTTTGATAAAGAAGTAAAAAGTCTGATATCGCCAAGGGAAGCGATCGTTGACTGCCCGTACTTTGTAAAACTTATGGTTTTTACACCCTTCTCTTTAGCTAATGACATCATTTTTATAACCTCTGGAGTTTCCCCTGAATAAGATACTCCAAATACAAGATCATCCTTATCTGCATTTGCAATAAGAGTTGCGACAAGATGAACATCTGTAAAGGCTGTTGCCTGTTTATTAATACGAAGCAATTTTTGCTGTAAATCGCTAGCAATAATTTGTGAAGCCCCAATTCCAAAGAAATGAATATTCTTTGCTAGTATTAATGCATTTACTGCCTTTTCTAATTCCTCATAATTAATAATTTCCTCAGTATCTCGTATGCTTTGAATGCTGTTACTTGTTGTTTTTTTTACAATCGAATAGATCGATTCTCCACGCTCTATGTCTCGATAGCCTTGATCCGTTGAATTAGCCAAATCACCAGCTATTCTTACTTTTAAATCCTGAAATCCATTTAATCCTAAAGATTTACAAAGCCTGACAACAGCCGCACCACTCGCATTAGCAAGCTCACTTAATTCACTCACTGTACTATTCAATACAGCATGAGGATGGTCAAGAATATAAGCTGCTATTTTTCGCTCAGATGCAGGAAGCTGTTCAAGTAAGTTTTGAAGCATTTTTATTCCACCTTTAGCCACAACCAAACCTCCCTATCAATTCTAATTTTTTATGTTCAACCACATCCAAATTCCCATGGATTATGAAATTTATTCAGAGCATAGTTAACAACGTGATTCTTTTTACATTAAGTCTAAGAATCAACGCTCCTACTTTTTAGTTAACTCGATTGCTTTACTGGCATATCCATCTGCTTTTTCTAATAAATGAATGGCCTCTTTCTTTGTTACCTTCGCTTTAATCATAATAATTGCTGTTTTCACTTGATTATCCGCTTGTTCCAGTTTGTCCTTTGCTTCTTCATAAGAGACACCTGTAACAGTTGAAATGATCTGAATGGCCCGTTCCTTTAATTTATAATTGCTAACATGCACATCGACCATTAAGTTTGTATATGCTTTTCCTAACAAAATCATAGAGGTTGTAGTCATCATATTTAATATCATTTTTTGAGCTGTTGCCGCTTTTAATCTAGTTGATCCAGTTAGTACTTCTGGTCCTACAATCACTTCGATACTTCGCTCAGCCTCTTGACTGATTAACGCATTTTTATTACAAGACAATGCGATTGTTTTTGCCCCTATGCTTCGTGCATATTTAAGAGCTCCTATAACATAGGGTGTTCTTCCACTCGCCGCAATCCCAACGACCGTATCTAAAGATGATACTTCAATTTCTTTTAAATCATTTTCTCCAAGCTCTGGACGATCTTCAGCTCCCTCAACAGCTTTTATAAATGCACTGCTCCCACCCGCTATAAGACCTTGAACCATTTGCGGATCCGTACTATAAGTCGGCGGACATTCTACAGCATCTAATACACCAAGACGACCACTCGTTCCAGCTCCGACATAAATCAAACGGCCACCATTTTTAAATGAATCCACGATTTTAACTACTGCACTTTCAATATCAGGGAGAACCTTTTGAACAGCGAGTGCAACCTTTTGATCCTCTTCATTCATAATAGATAAAATCTCCAACGGTGATGCTATATCAATTTGCATAGTCTTTTCATTTTGGGTTTCTGTTGTTAATTTTTTTAAGTTGCTTTCCATCTACTCACATCTCCTTTGTTGTTTTATTCTAAGTTGTCGCAATCTTCTGTAGCTTTATTATATAAATATTAAAATAAAAATACAATATTTTTTTGTTATTTTTAAAATTTTATTTCAAACAAATCAAAAAAAGCCTTTTATGAGCACTACTAACATAAATTAAGAAAGTAAGTACTTTTGAATCGCTTTGGCAACACCCGATTCTTCATTTGTACTCGTTATTGCATCTGCTTTATTTTTCACTTCTTCTGGAGCATTCCCCATTGCAATTCCGAGCCCAGCAGTCTTTAACATTTGAATATCGTTAAAGTTATCTCCTATTGCAGCTACTTGTGAAATTGGGATCTGTAGCTGCTCAGAAAGCTTTAATAATGCTGCCGCTTTTGTTACCCCTCCTGGAGAAATCTCTAAATTTTCAAAATTAAAACTGCTGCTAATTTCAAAATCACCAGCTAGCTGAGTCATTTTTGTTAACAAATTAGTAGTCTTTTTTTTATTAAATACTGCTATTTTCATAATAGAAGGATTAGACTCCTTAAAATAATCCAACCAATTTCCAACATGCATTACATCACATTTACGTCGATAATTTTCACATTGAGTAGCCGACTCACTTGAAGAATCAAGCAATGGAATATTATTTTGAATCCACTGAAGATTTATTTCATTTTCCTCTGAAATCAACAGGCGATCTCCCTCATACATTTGAATGTACATTCCTTCTGAATGAGCAAAATCTAAAAGAGTAAAGATAGCAGTTTCCTGAAAGATTGACTGCTCAATAATTTCTCCATTTGCTGTTTGAATGATGGCTCCATTATAAGCAATGATCGGCTCATTTAAACCGATATATTCAGATATCCATTTCGTCGATAAAGGAGTTCGACCGCTGCAAATAACAACCCTCCCACCTATATTTCGATAAGATTGAATGGCATTGATCGTTTCAATACTAATTTCCTTCTTTCTATTAAGCAACGTCCCATCTAAATCAACTGCTAGCATTTTAAATTTCATATTTTTACCTCCATGCCTTGTAAATACTTTTTGCATTTATAAAAACAGACTCTTTATCTATAGATTACTATATTATTTCCCAATAGAAAAAAGACTGAATTAACTCCAGTCCTTCTTTTTCTCCTATTAGCGCATAACCGCTCCACCCGAAATCTTCACGGATTCACCAACAATATTATTCGCCGCATCTGTTAATAAGAAAGCGATTGTATTTGCTACTTCAATTGGAGCTGTAAATCGGCCTGATGGAATGCTTTTCTCGCTTTTCGATTTTTGTTCCTCGAATGATACATTATTAGCCTTTGCATTTATTTCTATATATTCATTCGCCATTTTAGTATCAACAAATCCTGGACATACAGCGTTAACACGAATATTTTCTTGAATAGCTTCAAGCGCTAATGATTGGGTAAATCCAATTAGAGCAAACTTGCTGGCTGAATAAGCAGCATTAGCATAAGTTCCTCTTAATCCTGAAAGTGAGGAAACATTAACAATTGCACCAGCTTTTTTCTCACGCATTTTTTGATACACAAGCTTTGTAAGGCTGAAGGTTGAAATATAATTGACATCGATCATGCTGCGAACATCTTCTTCCTCAAGCTGATCGACAACAGTCCCGCCCATGATGGCTGCTGTATTGACAAGACCATAAATAAAGCCAAGGTGATCCTCACAACTTTTTATTAGCTCAATCCTGTCTGATTCATTACTTAAATCAGCCACCTTTGTGAAAATTTTCTCTTCATCAGTTATACTCAATAGTTCTTGCTTCAGATTTTCTAAAGTATCCACCTTTCGACCCGTAACGGTAACAGAAGCTCCCATTGATGCAATGACCTTAGCTGTTTCAAATCCAATTCCACCTGTAGCTCCTGTTATTAATATATGTTTCCCTTCTAAAGCATCTTTTGAAAAAATCGCCAATTTTATCAACTCCATTCGAATGTATATAAAAATCCAATCTTTAAAAACAACTAATCCTCGATCCTATGTACAGAATATTCTTCCATTATATGCAATCCTTCGCATCTCATACAAGAGAAATGAACAGTATGAAACGAAGTCAATTGAAAAAATCTTTCTGAAAATAAGGAGCAAACCAAAGCTCCTATTTTGATTATGAATCTAAGCCCATAAATAAAATTAAGTTTCAAGTGAAATAGAACATACTATATTTGCATAATATTACCACATGTAAACAATTCTAATAATCTATAAAAATATATATTTCAAACAGGACTTAACTACTATATGATAAGAACTATAGTGGTTTTTAATCCATTTAACAATAAATTCACAAATATTAGTATTAAAAAGGAGATGAGCCATGGTAATATTTTCTCGAAATAAATCTCATATAAAAAAATGGTTATCTAACAGTATAGAACATTCCGCGACTATTGAAGTTTCTGATATTACTATATTAGAAAAGTTAAAAATGATCAATCTTACCGTAGAGGATTTACAAATTGTAAAATGTATTCAACCTCTAATTGAAAAAAATATCAATGTAATCGTGGACAGCTTTTACGATACGATTTTAAGAATAAAAGAATTAAAAGAACTAATTGAAAAACACAGTCAGGTGAATCGACTGCGTAATACACTTTTCACACATATCAATGATTTATTTAATGGATCTATCAATGAGGAGTTTGTGGAAAAAAGATTGAGAGTTGCCAAGGTTCATTTTCATATTGGATTAAAGCCTGCTTGGTATATGGGTGCATTTCAAAATCTACAAGATACTTTGTTAAAAATTATTTTTACAGAAGTTCAAGACCGAGAAGAAATAAAGCAAATGACTTTAGTCATTATGAAAATATTAAGCTTTGAACAGCAAATTGTTTTAGAAGCATATGAAAAAGAACATAATACACAAAAAGAAGCGGAATACCTGAAGGTGAAAAAGGACATAAAAAGAGAGGTTCTTGAAACAAGCTCGGATCTTGCCTCACTTGCAGTAGAAACGAATCATGCTGTTGAAGCATTGATGTTAAACAGCGAAGAAGTAAATAAGCTAATCTCACATACAAATGATCAATCAAGACTCGCTCATCAATTTTCCTCAAAAGGGCAGCTCTTAATTGATGAACTCACCGCAAATATTCAATTAATAATAGACAATACGAAAAATGTTAATCAAATGGTACAGCACTTAATCGAATCATCCAATCAAATTACGAACGTCGTAAAGCTTGTCCAAGAGATTGCTAACCAGACAAATTTATTATCATTAAATTCAGCAATTGAGGCAGCACGTGCAGGGGAACATGGGAAAGGCTTTGCAGTCGTTGCAGGTGAAGTGAAAAGACTGGCGGAACAAACGAAGAATTCGATTGCTCAAATACAGTCACATATAGAAACATCAAATGAATATGCGCGAATTGTGAATGAAGCCTTACATAATGTAAATGAAGCAGTTTTTGAAGGGAAAGAAAAATCAGAACAAACGAATGAAGCCTTTTGTCAAATTGCTTCTACTATGGAAACAAATGCAACGAACGTTTCAGAGGTGCAAGCACAAATGAGTCTGTTAGTAGAAACCATTCGAGACATTCGTGAAGCCATGTCCGGAGTAACCACGTCTGCTGAAAACTTAAACGAAACAGCTAATATGGTTTAAATTAGGCTTTGTTAAAGAATACAGTTGATTAAAGCAATTTTTGAATCATTCATGTGAAAAGTTGTTTCACACGAATGATTCAAAAATCAGCGGAAGTATTTTAACGTAGCCTCATCATTAATTACACCTTAAATCGAAATCATTACTCGTTTGCCATTATGAAATGAAGCAATGCTTGTGAATCCATGTTGTTTAAGAGTTTGTGAGTTTTGCTCAATGTAATTCCCTAGATCGTCTGGGAAATGAGAATCAGATGATAATGTGATCGGGATCTCATATTGAGCTAAAATTTGCAGAAACAAAGGGCTTGGGCACATTTCTTCAACGGGATATCGATAATATAATCCCGCATTTATTTCGGTTGCTGTATTGGTCTCTTTTAATGCTTTGGCAATTCGGTGATAGTAAGGGATTAAATCATTTTCATCAGGTCGATAGTTAAATACTTTAAGATTATCAAGATGTGCAGATATATGAAAAAGATTTGAACGAATTCCTTTCTCAACTGTTTTGAAAAAACGCTCATACAAATCTTCTAGATTTCGTTCTTCATATAACGATTTGGTTTCTGGATTATCAAATCCCCAACCATCAAGAAAATGAACAGATCCAATGATATAGTCCCATTCTCCAAGGGCTAACAATTTTTCAAGCTCCTTTTCTCCACCTTCAAAATAATCAGCTTCAATTCCGAGCCGCAATGTCACTCCATGTTTTGCCCATCGCTCTTTCGCTTGTAGTATTGAATGAGTAAAAGCCGATAAGGACTGATTCATCACTTGATTTAACCATGTTTTTTGTATGGTACCAAGTTTATCATTCCCAAGATGAATATAGGTTTCATAATATTTTCTCGTTTCTGTAAAGCGATACAAATGATCTACGATCCCAACTTCTTTGATCCCTTTTCGTAAAGCTTCAAGTAAATATAAATCAAGCCAGTAGGTTGAATAGGCCCCCTCCTCTAACCTTTTTTGAAGACGCTGCCTGCTAAAAGTAAGCCAATCTACTGTATGTTTTGAAAATGGAGACGGCTCAAAATGCTCTATAGCCTCATTTGTCCGATCAAGCCAGCGCATTGAGTAAGGACCTTCTTCAAGATGCACATGATAGTCTACCTTCATGTTTATTCCTCCTAGGCTGTAATCCAAGTAACATTATTTTCTTTCATCAAACTCTTCCATTCCTTGTCGGGATCTATGTCACTTATAAGATAATCAAATAAGGACATCTCCCCTATAAGGTAAAACGCTTCTTTATTGATTTTTGAATGATCTGCTAATAAGTAACTTTCACGAGATATTTTCATCATCACTTTCGATACTTCGATTTCTTCAATATCAAAGTCACTAACATATCCTTGAGAAATGCCTCCGCACGAAATAAAAGCCTTGTCCACTCGAAAAGAGTTAAGCATTTGAGCTGTTAAAGCCCCTTTTATCGATTGCTGCGCTGTATGGAGCATGCCACCAAGAATGATAATTTCCCCGGAAAATGCTTTTTTCTCTAAACGATCATTTAAGGTTGATGCAGCGATCAATGAATTGGTTACGATGGTTATGTTTTCGACATTGTGAATGGCATGACATAATTCTAAGGTTGTTGTGCCTACATCAATCACAATGGTATCACCAGATTCAATACATTTTGCAGCTGCTTCCCCAATATGTTTTTTTTCAGCTTGTCGTATTTTTCTCTTTTTTTCAAAAGAAGGCTCTATCCTTTCTCCACGAAAAGAGACCGCACCTCCATGAACTCGTTTTAATAACCTCTGCTCTTCAAGAGAAGCAAGGTCACGACGAATCGTTTCGGGTGTAACACCAAGCTGTTCAGATAGGATATTCACAAAAACTTTACCTTTTTGTTCTAATTCTATTAATATGGATTGTTTTCTCTCTTCTGTTACATGATTCATTGAAAGGAAATCACATCCTCTTTTTCAATAAATAAGATTTTTTCCTCATTATACATAATTCTTTTTTTCGAATGGTGCAATTGCTCTACAAAAATGGGGACACCGTTGACATTTAGTTCATAACGAACAATATTCCCTAATATGGTTATATCTTGCACTTTTCCTTTAACGGATAAGCAATCTTCTGTTCGTTCAATTTGAAAAGCTTCTGGACGAATAGCAAACGTTTCTCCTGCAAAATCATGACTAGAATCAAAAAGGAAGCCAACTTGAGCACGAGTTAAAACATTATAGTGACCGATAAAACGAGCGACAAATTCACTTTTTGGTTTCGTATATAATTCCTCTGGAGTTCCAACCTGTGCGATCTCTCCCTTATTCATTAAGTAAATTCGATCGGAAATAGCCATTGCTTCTTCTTGATCATGTGTAACAAAAATCATCGTCATCCCTAATCTTTGTTGAATCGAACGTAGCTGAGATTGAAGATTTTTCCTTATTTGAGCATCGAGTGCACTTAAAGGCTCGTCTAGTAAAATAATTTTAGGTTCAATGACAATCGAACGTGCAAGTGCCACCCGCTGCTGCTGCCCTCCTGAAAGCTCATGGGGATAAGCATTCTCTTTCTCTTGCAAACCAACAAGTTGAAGGATAGCCGTTACCTTGTCCTGGACAAATTCTTTTGACAGCTTTTTCATTTTTAATCCAAATGCAACATTTTCAAATACGGTCATATTCGGAAACAATGCGTAAGACTGAAAAACCATCCCTACATGTCGTTCCTTCGGAGGCAAATTCGTAATCCTTTTATCCTCCATTTTGATTTCTCCAGAGTTAACGGCTGTTAAACCAGCGATTGCTCTCAAGAGAGTAGACTTTCCACAACCGCTCGGTCCTAAAAGAGTGACAAGTTCTCCTTTTTCAATCGAGAGAGACAAATTATTTAATACCCTAACATCCCCAAATGAAAGAGACATTTGATTAATCGTTAAAAAGCTCATCAAACTTTCTCCTTTTGAATCTTTTTATTGGAACTAATCTTGATAATGATCCAGCACAATAAGACGAGTACGATAAAATATGAAATGACGACTGAGCTTGATAAATGCCCGCTTTCATTCATACGCCGGAATAAATAAATTTGAATCGTTTCAAAATATCCTCCAACTAATAAATTCGTTAATACAAACTCCCCGAATAAAATAGAAAAAGACAATATAGAAGAAACAATAACCCCTGATTTAATATTTGGTAAGATCACATTTATAAAAGACTGTGTTCGAGTTGCTCCTAATAGCTCTGCGGCTTCCATTAGCGTTACGGAATTAACGGATTGTAAACTATTCCGGATCCCTTGATACATAAAAGGTAGAACAGCAACAAAGAAAGCACCTGATAAGATCACAACCATTGGAATCGCTCCTCCTGCGTATGCTCGAAGCAATCCTACTGCTGCCACAACGCCTGGAATGGCATAGGGCATTAGAACAATGACTTTTAAGATCCGTTCTAGCTTCGGTAAATAAACAGTAATAACAAATACCGTCGGGACCATAATGAGAATAATGACAATCATTGAACCAACAGTTAATAAAAATGTTCGACTCATTGCTTCAATAAAACGAGGATCTCCGTATAATTCTGTATACCATTTTAGCGTCAAACCATCTGGAAAAATGGTTTTCGTCCACCTTGTTGCAATGGAATAAAAGAACGTTGCGATGAGCGGTAAAGCTAAATAAAGGAGAAAAAGCGTTACAATAATGTGATGCTGCGTCATCCTTTTTTTCACTTGATATCCCTCCGAACCTTACGTAATAACCATTCATTAATCAGCATGGCCATCATCATTAACAAAGCAAGAATCACAGCAAGGGCACTTCCAAGTTCCGGACGAGCATAAATATCACCTGAAACCAATGATCCAATTCGAATAGGAAGAAGATTAAATTTGCTTCCTACTAGTGCATAAGCCGTTGCATAGGCACCCATCGCATTGGCAAATAAAATACTAAGTGTTCCGGTAATTCCAGGAAGAAGATAAGGTAATCCAATTTTTCGCCAAAAGGTAAAGGGTGTTGCTCCTAATAAATAGGAAGCCTCCTTCCATTTCTCATCAATCCCTTTATACATCGGAAACAAAAGCAACGCAGCAAGGGGAAGCTGAAAATAGACGTAAATCATCGTTAAGCCTGCCCAAGAATATAAATCAAATTGTTGAAGCCACTCCATGCCAAACTTATGAAATAAAAGCGTAAACACACCACTGTTTCCTAGTAATATGATAAAAGCAAATGCAAGTGGTACACCTGCAAAATTTGATATCATATTAACGAAAAGCAATAATTTCTCTTGAAAAGCAGAAGGAAATTTTGTAAATGAGTACGCAACGAAAAGAGCGATAACCAAGCCTATTAGACTTGATGTTAGAGAGATGATGGCACTATTTTTAAAAGATTGATAATAAAAGGAATTCGTAAAAATTTCAATATAGTTTCCAAATGTCCATCCGCTGCCATTCTCACCGCTAAAGCTTGCTGTGATCATGGTGAAAAGTGGAACGAATAAAAACATCACAATAAAAAGAATAAACGGCAAAAGTGTAAAAAGAATTAATTTGTCTATTTTATGATTCAATTGGGACACCTTCTTTCTTACAAGGTAGAGCTTCCGGCTCTCATCCCTGGCAATGATAGTGGAGTCATAGCAGCAGTTGGCTTTATCTGCAACAATTGGCATGCCAAAGGTGCAATCATAAGCTGGGAAATCTCTTCTTTGTAAATGCCTGGTTCTATTTGATCTGAAATGATAAATAAAGGAACATTTCTTACATCATTTAACGTGCCGCCGTGATGCCCATCATCATTCATGCCATGATCTGCTGTGACGATGATTTGATAACCCTTTTCCATCCAAGCTGGTATGATGGTACCTAGTATGGAATCAACCATCAAAACACTTCCCTTGTATTCCCTCGAATTTGCAGTAAACTTATGGCCAAAATCATCAATATTCATAGAATGAACATATAAAAAATCAGGATGATAGGTTGTAAGTAAATGGTGTGCGTCTGCAAATAAATGAGAATCAGGATAATGATCTTCGAAATAGAACATGCCATGCTGAATTGGATGATCCGGGTTATGTTGAATTCGATCCTCCTGGATGACAAAGGGAGCCCGATTATACAATTCACTTACCCAATAATAAGAGGCTGTTGCATTCGTTAACCCATAGCGTTTTGTTAGATGGAACAGGCTTTCTTGATTCGATAATCGCACCGTTTGGTTTGTCGTAATCCCATTTTGATACGGCGGTGTCCCTGTTAAAAGAACCTCGTATAACGGTCTCGATAAACTAGGTATTTCTGATTTCACACAGTAACGTGCCGCGATTCCTTTTTCAACTAAATGACCTAAATAACCCATTTGCTCAACGGCTGCGTCAAAACGCAAGCCGTCAAGCATAATCATCGCTAATTTATTATTTAACATGGATCAGTACCTTTTCTTGCCATAATTGCGGAAGCTGTTTAGCCGTTTCATCCCAAGCCTTAAAATCTTCTACTGGTTTCGCATTTTCATATTGCTCTTTAGGAAGAACTTTTTCTTGCACATCAGCAGGCAGTTCAACATTATCACGAATTGGACGAGCATATCCGCGTGCTAAATTAATTTGTCCTTCATCGGATAAAATATATTCACGTGCTAACATCGCTGCATGTGGATGCTTGGCATTTTTATTAATGACCGTTGTATAACCACTTACAACTGAAGCATCTTCAGGAATGGAAACCTCAAAGCGATCCTTATCAATTTGATCACGATAGTTTAAGCCATTGAAATCCCAAACAACTGCTACATCAATTTCACCTTTTTCTAAATTGGCAATAGATGAATCTACAGAAGAAAGACGACCTTGTTTAGCAATCTTGTCAAAGTACTCAAGACCTGGTTCTATATCTTTTTCATCTCCACCATTCGCCATCGCTGCTGCTAAAACAGCAAATTGAGATTGAGTACCTTTTGTTACATCACCGATCGCCACTTTATAATCACCATTTAATAAATCATCCCATGTTTTTGGCGGATTTTTCACATTATTTTTATCCGTTAAAAATGCGATTGTACCGGTATAGCCTAGAATCCAATGCCCCTCATCATCCTTTGCCCAATCTGGAACGTCATCCCAATAAGAGGTTTTATACGGAAGCGTTAATCCCTTTTCCTTTGCTAATGGACCAAAGTTAATGCCAACATCCCCGATATCAGCCGTTGCATTCTTGCCTTCAGATTCGAATTTAGCCAATTCCTCAGCACTCGACATATCTGTATCTTTATGCTTTAAATTGTATTCACTATCTAGTTCTTTCCAGGTTTCTCCCCAGTTTGCCCAGCTATCAGGCATCCCAACGCTGGCAACTTCCCCTTCCTCTTTTGCTTTATTTGTAATTTCTTCTAGTGATAAATTCTCTGTCTTTACATTTGTTTCCTTATTCGTTGCACTCGATTGCGCACAAGCAGTTAAAAGCGAAGTTGATAGAAATCCTACTGATAAGATTTTGAATAGTTTATTCATCTTTGATCCTCCGTTTTGTTTTTGCTTTTTTTGTTTTCATAAGAAATTATAAAAAACAAAAGTAAATAGGACATTAAACAAACGTAAATAAACATTAAACAAATGTAAAAACCAGTAAGAATGCTATACGATTTTCATTGTTCTCCAATGAATCCTCTAAAAAAATTCGAAATTTTTTCACAATTAACCTAATTTTTAATCATATTCTTAATAAATTCATTCCACACAGGACTAATTTACTATAAGATATTCATATAAAAATGATCTTTACTTTAGCGATTGAATCAATTTAATCAATAAAGAATGAGCACAAAACTTTAGAATGGAGAGTGGTGGAATGGTCATTTCCTTACGTAATAAATCGAAGGAATTGAAGTGGTTATCTAATAGAGAAGAACGTTCAGTCACGATCGATGTTTCTGATAGATCTATATTAGAAAAGTTAAAAATGATTGATCTCACCGTTCAAGACCTGCAAATTTCACAATGTATTCAACCAATGATTGAAGAGAAAATAGAGTTAATAGTTGATAGTTTTTATGATACGGTATTAAATATCAAAGAATTAAAGGAAATCATCGAGAAACACAGTCATGTGGATAGACTGAGAAAAACACTTTCCTCTCATTTATTAGAATTGTTTAATGGTTCCATTGATGAGACATTTATTGAAAAAAGACTAAGGGTAGCTAAGATCCATTTTCATATTGGTTTAAAGCCTGCTTGGTTTATGGGGTCATTTCAAAATCTGCAAAATACTTTATTGAAAATCATATTTGATGAAGTACCAGACCGCAAAGAAATGAAGGAAATTTCATTAATTTTGATGAAAATAGTAAGCCTTGAGCAACAAATCGTTTTAGAAGCGTATGAAAAAGAACATGATAGACAAAAAGAAGTAGAATATCAAAAAGTAAAAGAAGAAATTAAAAAAAATGTACTTGAAACAAGCTCAGAACTAGCTTCATTGGCAATAGAAACGAATCAGGCAGTTGAAGCATTGATGCTCAACAGTGAAAAAGTCAACGAACTGATCACACATAGCAATGAACAATCTAGGCTGGCACATCAATTTTCCTCAAACGGGCAACACCTAATAGACGAACTCACAGAGAAAATCCAACTAATAATAGACAATACGAATAATGTTAATCAAATGGTACAGCAACTAATCCTATCGTCCAATCAAATTACCAATGTGATAAAGCTTGTTCAAGAAATTGCAAACCAAACAAATTTGTTAGCATTAAACTCAGCTATTGAAGCAGCACGAGCAGGGGAACACGGGAAAGGCTTTGCTGTCGTTGCAGGAGAAGTAAAAAGGCTTGCTGAACAAACAAAGCAGTCGATTGCTCAAATCCAATCCCATGTTGAAACATCAAGTGAATATGCCCGAATAGTAAATGAAGCATTGCATAATGTAAATGAAGCTGTCGTGGAAGGCAAAGAAAAATCAGCACATACAAATGAAGCCTTTCAACATATTGCATCAACTATGGACATAAATGTAGAGAGCGTTTCCGAGGTACAATTACAAATGGGACAATTAGTGGAAAACATTCGAGATATTCGCGAAGCCATGTCCGGGGTGACAGAGTCTGCCGAGCATTTAAATCAAACGGCTAATTTGGTTTAAGAAAAGATATAACCGTTATTAACTTTCCCTTCTACTTTTTACTCAGCTAATCATCATAGACCAGCGCCAATATATTAACATACACAGTTTTCTTTTCTACTATGCAAAGTCCTCTGCTTTAACCTATGTATCAATAAAAAGTGTACTTTATCTAAATTAAAACAATGCATTAAGAGCATATTATGTATAGGAATCATGAAAGGAGCAGACAACGGATGAAAAAAGAACCATCAAATAAAGATAGAAAAGCAAATCCTATACCGAATGAAGAACTAACAACCGTTAACGAAATTTCCTATGATGAAAAGACTGGACAGCCATTACCACAGCCAAAAGACTACGATGAAATTGAATATTAAAAATGGTTAAATCGTATCATAAAGGACTAAATAAACATAATAATCCTTTATGATGCGATTGATTCGTTAGTTATACATCATCATTAGTTTTTAAGTAAAATGCGCTTGTCCTTGATTCTGACTACTGGGATCGAGTCAAGTATTCTATTTGTAGCTTTGTTACTTCAAAAGCAAAGCCTACTCCTTATGTATTTAAAGAACCTACTCTCATTCATTTCTACATTTATCAATCCTTTCTCCGAATTTTTCATGACTGAACCCTTTCATTTATTCTCGTTTTGGGATACTTTATTATTAATAGCAGTAAAATGGATATTATAAGGAGAATGTAGAATGCTAGACGAAGTAACTATTTTACTGGTAGGAGGAGATCATCGATACATAGAGGTGGTCAAGAAACTATCACAAGAAAATGCTAAAATTGTATTAGTAGGTTTTGATGAAATAACACTTGATTTCCCAAACACAAGTAAGCTTGAAATACACCAAGTTGATTTTAGAACCCTTGATGCCATTCTATTGCCTGTTTCAGGTGTGAATCCAGATGGAAGTGTTGAAGCTCCCTTTTCATCGAAAGAAGTTTTTTTAACAAAGGAATTAGTCTCTCAAACGCCCGATCATTGCGTCCTTTATTCGGGGATCTCTACACCATTTTTGGATAAGCTAGTTGCAGAAACCAATCGTAGACTCGTTCGAATTTTTGATCGAAGTGATGTTGCCATCTTAAATTCGATTCCAACAGCAGAAGGTGCGCTGATGCTAGCCATTCAAAACACAGATTTTACCATTCATGGATCGAATGTGATGGTTCTCGGATTTGGAAGAGTTGGAATGACGATTGCAAGAGTGTTTTCAGCAGTAGGAGCAAAGGTAGCTGTTTGTGTCCGAAAAGCAATGGATGCGGCTCGTATCACGGAAATGGGATTGGTCCCTATTTTCTTGGATGAGCTAAAAGAAAATATCTCCAAAATGGATATTGTGATTAATACCATACCAAGGCTTGTTCTTTCATCTAATATTCTTGCAAAAGCAGCAGAACACACATTGATTTTAGATCTTTCTTCAAAGCCAGGTGGTACAGATTTTGAGTATGCTAAGAAAAGAAACCTTAAAGTGATATGGGCGTTAGGGTTGCCTGGAAAAATTGCTCCAAAAACAGCGGGACTAATCATTGGAGATGTTATTTCTAAATGGCTGAAGGATGAAAATTAGAGAGCTCTAGTTGGGGGACAAATCCTAAGGTAGAGTTTAGAAAAAAATCTGGAAGTGTGACCCAAAGATAAGGGGGGATTGGTGATGAACACCAACCATGTAATCACAAGAAAGATTTCTCAAAAAAATCGATTAAAAAAACATCGACAGGATCGCAGCCGAAAAAAGCGAAAACTACTAGTCGCTTTCATATGGGCTATTATTTTAGCATTTTACACCTCCGTTAATAATTTAGAAGATCTTTTAGCTCTTCAATCTGTTACATTCAAATGGAACACATCACCCGATTATGCTTCTTTCTTTCATTTCTTAGATATCACAAAAATACATCGTTACTTTGTGTTTGTAAAGGTTGGACATTTTATTGGATTTGCTATCTTAGATCTACTTCTATTTAATTGGTTACAAAACCATAAGAAATCCATTTTCATTTCAATCACCTTTGCCTTCCTAACTGAATTCTTCCAATTTTACCTAGGGAGAGATGGCCGACTTTATGACCTAATCATTGACTCTTTAGGGGTTATAACGGTTTTTCTTTTAATAAAAATAATAAGAAAATAAATAACAGACCATCTATAAGGAAGGTTAGAAAATCATATGTCAGATAAAGAATTTATCAACAAGACGAATCATAGCCGAAAGATTGGGATACAAATAACAAAACACAACATAAAGGCTAGGCTTTTACTCTTATTTAAATGGATCGTCATCATAAGCGTTATCTTATCTTTAGCTATCATCATCTTATTTGAAATTATTTTAAATTTAATATGAAATCTAAAAAAACGGGCCAAGTACAAAATTCTTCTATCGGCAAAACCACTTTTAAAGCACAAATGTTCTCGAACTGAAAAAATCCACTCTTCCCATAACAAAGAGTGGATTTTTTACTAGTAGCCCATTTGTTTATTAACAACGTTTAATAAAGGCTTTCCTTCAGAAAAGAGCTGTAAATTTTGAATAAAAAGCTCCATGTATCGGTCAATGGTTTTCGGAGACCAATAAGCATTATGAGGGGAAACAATCACATTATCCATCGTCCAAAAAGGATGATCAGCAGGTAATGGTTCCACTTCAAATACATCCAATGCAGCACCCGCGATATGCCCATTTTGCAAGTATTCGACTAAATCCTCTTCTACGATCGTATTTCCACGTCCAACATTAATAAAATAGCTGCCTTTTTTAAACTGTTCAAAACGTTCTTTGTGAAAAGAATGAATCGTTTCCTGTGTAGCTGGCAGAGCTAAAACAACAAAATCAGACTGAGATAGTACTTGATCCACATCATCCATTCCTACAATAAGATCAGCAGGGTCATTCTCTCTATTCTGTTTTTGCGGATTCCTCTTACAGCCTAGAACGCGCATTCCAAGTGCTTTACATCTAGTTGCAATCTCATAACCAATTTCCCCGTAACCAATGATTCCAACTGTAGCATTCATTAGATCGATCACAGGAATGTCGCCCCACTCCTTGCGTTCTTGCTTACGAACTAAAGTAGGAACGCTTCTAGCTAAGGATGAAATCATGGCAATCGTATGCTCTGCAATTGGAATAGATGTACAGCCTTTCGTATTCGTAATTACCACTTCATGGTTCTGAACCAACGGATGCAGCATTTTATCGATACCTACACTTGTTGATTGAACCCATTTTATATTGGGAGCCTTCTCTAAAATATGAAGTGTATCACGGAAACCGGCTGTTAGGACAATATTACACTCTAATAAATCAGCAGTTGGTTCTGGTTCCGGCGCCCCATGCTGCCATGGTTCAACGATTACACGAGTACTAACTTCCTTTATTTCTTCAATATATTTTTCTGGTATGATATTTCGAATATATACAATAGGCTCAACCTTTTTAGGGTTCATTGTTAATGTTGACAACGTTAAACCTCCTCCAGTACCTTTTGATTTTTCATATATTCAAAATAAGATTCTGCAATTACTCTAATACCTTCACGTATCTGTTCTTCATCACAAAAGCTGAAGCATAGCCTCATACTGTTAACCTCTTCTTCATGCAAGTAGAAATGTCTTCCGTCAATATAGCTTACACCATGTTCAGAAGCCGATTCTAAAAATGCACTCGTATCCACTTCAGGAGCAAAGGAAAGCCATAAGAAAAATCCGCCTTCTGGTAAAATAAATGAAACATGACCATCCAAGTACTCTTTAATCGCATCGACCATAGAATCTCTTCTTGAACGATAGCAAGACACAAGCTGCCTGCGATGTTCATCAAAATCAACATTTTCCAAAAATTGACTAATTACCTCTTGAACAAAAACACTTGTATACCCATCTGACTTCAACAATCTCATTTTGTTTAATACATTTTCCCCAGCAATCGTCCAACCAATTCGAATTCCTGGAGCAATGATTTTTGAACAAGTACTTAAATAAATGACACGTTCTGGGCCAAAGGAATAAATGGATGGAAGGAATTCACCTGTAAAGCTAAGCTCCACATAAGCATCATCCTCAACAATATAAAAATTATATTCATAAGCTAGTTCAGCTAATTTTTTTCTTCTTTCTACAGACAAATTCACACCAGCAGGGTTGTGATAATTTGGAATAACATAGAGAAATTTCGGAATTGGCTTCCCATTCTTTTTTGCATCAATTAACGCTTCTTCAACCAAATCCACTCTTAATCCATTTTCATCAATTGGAAAAGAAGTTAATTCAACTTCAGCTAAGCGAAAATAGCGCAGAGCTCCAAAATAGATAGGTGCTTCAACCCATACATGCTCTCCTGGATCTGCAAGCGTTCTTGTCAAAATATCAATCCCTTGATTCGAACCAGTTGTAACTAAAATATTTTTTTCCTCTACATCAATAGCCCGTAAACGAGAACGGTGTTTGATCCATTCCGCTACCTTTTGCTGACCCGGACCTCCAGAATACTGTAACGCTTGACGTCCTTCTGTTTGGAGAGCTGCTGCTGAAGCCTCTATTAGAGAAGAAATAGGAAAAGATTCTGGTGCTGGGTACCCAAATGATAAAGGGATGGTAATAGCTTTTTTTCCAGCAAAAGCTGACCCGATCGTTGGAAAATCAGGAAATCGTTTTGAAAATGAGAACTCTTCTAATTTTGTCATATGAATCATTCCTTCCTCTTCTTAAAAACAAATTATGTAAATTTATTAAAATGATAAAAAATTCATGATGGGTTAAATCTCTTAAAAGAGATACCTCAGTTGTAAGAAGACTCTACTAAAATAATATTTATTGATCCTAATAAACAAAAATTACTTTATTCAATTTCGTAATACTTTCTTACACATTATAATAAAAAGGTGATGATCATGTCATATTTTCTTACATTCATTTGTTAATTCGATGTTAAGTATATAAACTCTATTAAGTACTTGTCAATAATAAATAGACAAAATTATGTCAATTTTTATAATTTACTCATTCTTCTCTTACCTAAACTTTATAGCTACTATAGAGTTAATACGAGTGAAAACGAAGCGATGGTTCTCATGTAATGAAATACATTCATAATCAAATCAAAAAAAGCAATTGGAAGGACATACATTTATAATAGAAGAAACTCGGAAAGTAGATAGGGGAATTCACCAATATAGTAATTGATTCTTCTTAAAAAACCTTATTCTTACTATATAGTTTTCACCTTACGAAAATGGATTAAGAATATTGGAGGAAAGACCGTTTATGGAGAAATTAAGAAATGAAATAGGGATATCAGTTCAAACGCCTTGCAACCATATTTACCAGCAAGACAAGTTTTAATCGTCGACTAGATGGTTATACTCTAGATAGCTTAATGGATATATATAAATGAAATTGTTAAATATTATTGACGGTTTTAAATTAGCAAGCATATAATATAAATCGTAGACACACAAAGACAATAAACGACAATATTAGACATAATCTTATGACCTAGCCGTTTAATCTGCAATATTTTTAAAAATATACCAGCACTAAATCCCATATTACCTCTCCATTATAAACAAACAGACTGTAAAATACATCCTTTTTATTTATTTTTTACATTTTTATCAACTTTACTATGAAAGACTGGGTGAGATAGATTAAATGATCGGCCATCGTGTAAAAAAACTCCGCCAAAAAAAGAAAATGTCATTGTCAGAGTTAGCTGAACAGGCAGGAGTTGCAAAATCCTATTTAAGTTCATTAGAACGAAATTTACAATCAAATCCTTCCATACAGTTTTTAAAAAAAATAGCTCTTGTTTTAAATGTTCCCGTAGATAATTTAATTTATGAGCAATTAGACAAAGATGAATTAGATTTAGAATGGATAAAAATAGTTAGAGATGCTATGGATTCTGGTGTCACAAAAGACCATTTTCGGGAATTTCTTGAGTATAATAAATGGAAAATGAACCAAAATAATTAAGTCCTATCTTTCACCTTCAGTGGATAGGTTTTTTTGCATTTTATCCATATATGTATTAAGTAGTTAGTATCACACACCTGATTTGTGACAGGCATAAGACACAATACACAGCGCTTGAAAACCCTAAGTTTCGGGAATTGTGGCTTATGATCTGAAAAATTAGTTACATGTATTCATCACAAAAGTACCGGTCAGCCTTTATTTTCATTAGTTTTTTATTTCAATAAAATTATGTTTGCAAATTTCTCTTAATACTTTTAACAAACATATTCCTCTAAATAGAGAAATACTACTCGTTTCCTATAATTCGGATTTAGATGGTTCAACTAATAATACTTCCAGAGTTCCTTTTTAAAAATTGACGTATTTTATCCTTTTCTAATCCGATTCTCTTAGCCTCTACAATTAATTGCATCCATTCTTCGTCAAGTCCATCCATCTGATAGTTAGTTTCAACCACTTTTATCCCTCCGAAAACAAATTTTACTCAGGCAATCCGGCTATCATGGCATATATCTCAATACTTTAGATCCGTGATTTTGCGTCCCAACTTTTCAGATGGTTTGCCTTTTCCTGTTTCCGTTTATATTCGTAAAAATTATTGGATTAATGCATTTGATACCTCTATTATACATAAAATTTTGTCTATTTTGTGACATGTTTTTTTCGATATTTTCCGACAATTAATTCATATTCGGAGTTTATTGTAAACGCTAGAATAAAGTTGACAGTTTTCGCTTGATAAGATTTTACACTTTTGCTCAATCAACCTACTACTTTA
>NZ_VATK01000010.1 GCF_006546985.1 Bacillus sp. 03113 | reverse complement strand
ATATGACAACAATCGATGGAAAAATTCTTAAAAGATATGGGATAAAACCTTTAAAATTAATTTGGAGATTCAACAAAGTTTTATGGTATTAAAAAAATAACTAAAGGAGGTGAGTACTGGTCATAATATGTTTTGTTATGAATTGTTATATTTTAATATGACCAGGCGGAATATGTCAGTAACGATAAAGGATGTAGCGAGGCTCGCAAATGTTGCTCCATCCACTGTTTCCCGTGTCATTTCTAATAGTTCACGTATTAGCGAGAAAACAAAGGAAAAAGTGAGGCAAGCAATGGAGCAGCTTGGCTACCATCCAAATTTTAATGCACGCAGCTTGGCAAATCAATCTACTCAAGCGATCGGCCTTATTATGCCAAGTTCTAATGACATCGTTTTTCAAAATCCCTTTTTCCCAACTGTATTGCGAGGATTAAGTAAAGGAGCTCATGAAAACAGGTATGCACTTTATATGACGACTGGAAATACTGATGATGCAATCTATGATGACGTTGTGAATATGGTACAAGGGGGAAGGGTTGACGGCGTCGTTCTTTTGTATTCAAAAGTTGAAGATAAAGTACAAAGCTATCTTCTTGACCAAGGATTTCCATTTGTCGTTATTGGAAAGCCTTATTGCAATGAAAATGAAATTACTTATGTAGATAATGACAACATAAAAGCTGCCTATGATGTAACGAAGCATCTAATAGATCTAGGCCATAAGCACATTGGCTATATTGGAGGTAATTTAAAGTTTGTTGTGACGTTAGAGAGGCTTTTAGGCTATAAACAAGCATTAGAGGAAGCGAAGTTACCGATTATCAATCACTACAGGGTTCATGAAGAGTTTTTACGAGAAGGCGGTCAGGAAGCAGTTAAAGAACTTTTTTCTTTGAAAAAACATCCAACAGCTCTTGTAGTAGCGGATGATTTAATGTCTTTGGGAGTATTAAATACACTTGATGAAATTGGGATTTCTGTTCCAGAGGATATGTCCATCATTAGCTTTAATAATATTTTGCTGTCTGAGCTTTCAAGACCTCCGATTACATCCGTAGATATTAATATTTTTGATTTAGGAAATATAGCAGCAAGAAACTTAATTCAAAAAATTCAAAATCCATCAGAACCTGTAAAGAAAACCATTATCCCTCATCAAATTATTTGGAGGAAATCCTGCCTTCACCCAAAAACAGAGAAGACGATTTAAAAGCAGTAAAAGCATACTTTTACTGCTTAACCATAATTGTTATCTGTGAAAAGAATCATACTTATCCATTCACGATTTTCCCGCCGTTAATATGCAGGATTTGCCCGCTTACATAGGAGGAGTCATCTGATGCGAGATAAACATAGCTTGGAGCCAGTTCATATGGCTGACCAGCTCTTCCTAATGGAGTGTCGATTCCAAATGTGCTCACCTTAGTTTGATCGAAGGTTGATGGAATTAATGGAGTCCAAATTGGTCCGGGTGCGACCCCATTTACTCTAATCCCATCTTTTGCGAGAGATTTTGCAAGAGAACGGGTAAAGGAAACAATAGCACCTTTTGTAGAGGAATAATCAATGAGCTGTTCATTTCCTTCATAAGCTGTAATAGAAGCAGTATTAATAATCGAGCTGCCTAGAGAAAAATGAGGAAGAACAGCTTTTGTTAAGTAAAAGAAGGAAAAAATATTCGTTCTAAATGTCCTCTCAAGCTGTTCCGCTGTAATTTGAAGAAGACTTTCCTGCGGATGCTGTTCCGCCGCATTATTAACGAGAATATCGATTTTTCCAAACTGATTAATCGTTTTATTCGCAATATCGATACAAAACGTTTCACTTCCAATATCGCCTGCTATTAACAGACATTTCCTTCCTTCAGCTTCCACTAATCCTTTTGTTTCTTCTGCATCGGAATGCTCATCTAAATAAACATTGACAATGTCTGCTCCTTCTTTTGCAAAATAAAGAGCTACAGATTTGCCGATCCCACTGTCGCCGCCCGTAATAATGGCCACTTTATTCATTAATTTGCCTGTCCCTTTATAATGAATATCAACCGAGATCGGCTTTGGATTCATTAAATTTTCAAGTCCCGGCTGCCTATTTTGATGTTGTGGGGGAAAGCCATTTGCTGGATTACTTGTCACTTTTTTACCTCCCATTTTTAATAAATTCAATTATAGTATGATGATATTAATTTGAATTTATTAAATAATGCGAGATAAAGTGAAACTTCCATTAGTGGGGATCTTGCTGCCCGTTAATGGAAGTAAAAAAGAAGGCACTTTTATCGATAGTTCACAAACTGTACGTCTACGGTGAGATCAGCTTCTCTAACAGCGGCTATAATTTTTTGTAAATCATCGCGGCTTTTAGCAGTTACACGAACTTGATCATCCTGTACCTGACTTTTTACCTTTAATCCGCTATTTTTAATTAATACATTTATTTTTTTTGCATTATCTTTATCTATCCCCTGAACCAATTTGGCCCGTTGTCTTACGGTCGCTCCTGAGGCTTTTTCAATTTTCCCATAATCAAGATTTCGAACGGGGATTCCTCTTTTAATCATTTTGCTAAAAAGAACGTCTTTTAACTGCTCTAGCTTGTATTCATCGTCTGAAATAAGAACAAGTTCTTCTTTGTCTAGGCTTATATTACTTTTACTTCCTTTAAAATCATATCTTGTTTGAATTTCTTTCATAGAAATATTGATAGCATTTGTCACTTCGGATAAATCTACCTTGGATACAATATCAAATGAACTTTCTTTAGACATAAAAACCTCCAAAACGAAATTATTTTTGAATGAGTCTGATTCAAAAAAACGATCAAAGGTACTCATTCAAATTAGATTTATGTCACTAGCAAATAAAACAGTAATAAGTTTCACTTTATGAGTCAAGTATAGTAAAATATATCAGTTCAAACAACTTTTGCAATTTTTATATAGAATTAACTTTCCTGTCATTTGATTCTGAGCATGAATTGCTTTACTTTTGATGATAAAATTAATTGATAGTAAAAATGGTATTTGTATGAAGGATGTATTTAATTGAGAAATGTTTTGATAACAATATATATTAATTAGGCTGTTTTCTCAAAGTTTGTTGCTTTTGACATAAAAAAATTGGGAGAAACGTTTCGGAGCAGCCTGCATACACGTAGACTCCTGTGGGAATGCGAGAAAGGCGAGACCCCGCAGGAGCGTATGCGACGAGGAGGCTTGACGCTCGCCCACGGAAAGCGAAGTGTATGCAGGCTGCGCGTTTAAAAGCAACAATCTATACGAAAATAGCCATTAATCATATTAATAATGGAGGAATTTATTTGTTACTAGAGGATTATATCGGACAAGCAGTTACACTGACAGTTGCTAGAAAATCAGATTTTGGATACTTTTTAACGGATGATGGCACAGAGGATGTATTGCTTCATATGAATGAAACGGATCAAGAATTAGAAATAGATGAGCACATAAAAGTATTCTTATATACCGATTCAAAAGGGCGTATTGCAGCAACAACAACGATGCCAACGATAACTGTTGGCAAATATGATTGGGCAAAGGTAACCGATGTCAAAAAAGGCTTAGGTGTATTTCTTGATATTGGTATTCAAAAAGAAATGCTGCTAGGTGAAGAGGATTTGCCTGTGCACGAAGCTGTATGGCCAATAGTGGGTGATATGCTTTACATGACGTTAAGGGTCAATCGAAATAATCGCTTATATGTAAAAGCTGCAACCGATCCTATAATAGAAGAAATATCAATAAAGGCTGAAAAAAAGGATTACAATAAAAATATCCATGGATACATTTATCGGACAGCTAAGGTGGGGAGCTGGATTTATACGGCAGAGGGCTTTAAAGGATTTATTCATGAATCACAAAGACTGACCGAACCGCGTCTTGGTGAAAAAGTGGAAGGCAGAATTATTGATGTAAAAGAAGATGGCACAGTAAATATTTCATTAATGCCTCGTAAGCAAGAAGCACTTGATGAAGATGCTGAACATATTTTTGCTTATTTATCATCAAGAAATGGAGCCATGCCATATAGTGATAAAAGTATGCCAGAAGATATTAAAGAAAGATTTAATATGAGTAAAGGATCCTTTAAACGAGGACTCGGAAGACTAATGAAAGAAGAAAGAGTCTACCAAGAAGATGGCTGGACATATATAAAGAAATAATAAGAAGTAGCTCAAAAACCAATTGAGCTACTCTTTTTTCAAGGTAAAAAAGTATAAATTTGAACTTCAAAGAATGTCTATTTGATCATTCCTTATAACAGGAAAAATTGGGATTTCCAGGCGCTATGTATCCAACCAATTTGTAAAAATGTTAGTAACCTTTCTAAAACGTTGTCTTCCTTTGTTTACTAAATTCTCTTTTGCTTTTTCAAACTGGCCATTTGCCATTAAATCTTGCAGATAGAGTATTCATATGTTGTGCTGTATCTTGAATCGTTTCATTTATCTTCCCTATATTAGATATCTGTTCCATTGAAGAAGCCAAGATCTCCTCACTTCCAGCTGAGAGCTGTTCAGCAATCGCGGAGGCATGATTAATGGAATTTGTGATAACCGTTGTACTCTCAAGCATTCTTTTCCCTTCGTCATCTAAAATTTCAATTTCATTTTTTATTTTCTCAATTTCTTCCTTAATTTGATTTAGGGATGAGTTTGATGTCGATATGCTTTTCACACCTTTGTTAACAAAATGAAGAACTGATGCTGTTCTTTCGGAAGAATATGTAATCTTATCTACCACTGTTAAAACTAAATCTTCAATTTTTTCGGTTGCATCCTTTGATTGGGAGGCAAGTTTGCCGACTTCATTTGCTACAACCGCAAACCCTTTTCCATGTTCTCCTGCCCTCGCTGCCTCAATATTCGCATTTAAGGAAAGTAATTTTGTCTGATTTGCAATATCTCGAATCAAATAAATAATCGTAGAAATTTCTTTTGATACTGTTAATAATTGCTGTGTAGCCTCTTCATTTTTTCGGCTTTCAAGCTCGAGATGATTCATAATACCGACAGATTCTTTTATGTTTTCTTGACCTATAACTACACTCGATTCAACCAATTGACCAGATTTTAAAATTTGATTGTTTTTCTCTACTAAGTTATTCGCTATTTGATTAATGTTGTTCATTTCCTCTGAAATTTTTACTGCTTCATCTGCTGATTGCTTAATCCCTTTTGAAAGCTTATTTATTGTATCGGCAATTCGATAACTTGATTTTTGGATATATAAACCATAACCATGAAAAACGGGCATACGAATAACGTATGCCCGTTTGAAATTTAAACATGTAATTATAGATGATCTGTCGTTTTTGAATATTGATTTTTTCCAGCGTTACGGTTTTTTTTACGCATCATATTTTTTTCATGACGCAACGCGTTATTGTCCTTCGCTTTTTTATCATTATCTGATGTATGCGATACCATTGGAATGCTCCTTTCTAAATGAGAACGGCATTAATTGTTACATACATTATTATCTGTCATTGTCTTAGGGAGCATGTATGGTTTGAACAAAAATTGTAATCTAGTGTGTAAAAGGCAACTCGTTTAAAAAGAAAAGAGCAATCGTTCCTGCACCTGTATGAGATCCAATGGATGCTCCGACCTCTGAGATGACAAAGTGCTTTCCATCTAATTCTTTTTCTATTAATTCCTTTACTTCTAAAGCGGTCTCCATATTATCCGCGTGACTGATGCCAATTTCTTGTTCCTCTAAATGGATGCCTCTTTCTTTCATTACCTCGATCATACGGCGCAGTAATTTCTTTTTACCTCTTATCTTTTCAATAGGAACAAGCTTTCCATCTTCAACGTTTAACAGAGGTTTAATATTAAGTAGTCCGCCTAAAAAGGCAGATGCTCTCGATAATCGCCCTCCTTTTGCTAAATGATCAAGGTCTTCAACGGTAAAAAGATGCTCCATGTGAAGGCATCGAAATTCAATATCCTTTAATATTTCTTCCTTAGAGAATTGTAATTTTGCAAGCCTTGCCGCTTCTTTAACGATTAACCCTACACCAAGGGATGCACATTTTGTATCTACAATGGTTAAGCTGAAATCAGGGTATTGCTCCTTTACTTGATTGCGGATCATCATAGCTGTTTGATATGTTCCTGATAATTGAGAAGAAAAAGCAATATAAATTCCATCTTCCTCATTTTGCGCCATTTTTGTAAAAATTTCTTCAAAAAGAAGTGGGGAAACCTGTGAAGTTTTTGGTAAATGTCCTTCACGTATTGATTGATATACCTTATTAGGCTCAATTGTTATTAAATCTTCATATTCCTGCTCATTTACATACACCTTTAATGGGAGCAGTGTGACATCATTTTCCTCAAAAAAGCTAAGAGGTAAATCACATGCACTGTCAGCGAGAATTTTTACTGACATCTCTATTCACCAGCTTCCTGCTATAGTTTAATTTAAGTGTATAGAATTCAAATTAAAATGACAAATTCGTAATCAGAAGGAAAGGTATAAGAGGCGATAAAAGAGGTATTTTGATACTAGTGGAAAAAAATAAAGGTGTCTTAGGTTTTTTTGTAAAATAAAGGAAGGGTTCTCATAGGATATTGCATCCTATTGGAACCCTTTACCTGATTTCGATCTACAATTAGCTTAATGATCGATCTGTTTCTGTAAGATCTTCAAGCTGTTTTTGTAACTCTTGAAGCTGCTGCTGTTCTGCTGTCGAGGAGTTAGCAAAAGCAGATGTAAGAGCATTCTTCGCTTTGGAGACTGCATCCTCTTGACCTGATTGTAGTGCTATATCGACAGCTTTTCTCGCTTCTTGAAAAAGTTCGTTAGCCATAATTATATGCCTCCAAGAAAGGATTCTTTCTCGTTAGCCATTTTTTTCGTTTCAGCCTCTGCGTAGGTCATACGATATGGAAGACGTTCATCATGACGTGTGACAGAATCAACGCCTTGCTTAATAAAGCGTTTTGATTTATTGCTTTTACCCAATCGAATCGCCCCCAAACTGAAAATAGAAACAGGCTTAGCTGCTTCTATTTTAGTATGCTTCAACAAGATTAAATTAATGAGTTAGAAATTAACTTTCCGGCGTAATCGGTTTTTTATCGCTGATCAAGTCGCTTCCGCTTTTCTTTTTGTCTAGCTCCGATGTACAGGATGTACGAGTGCCGATGTTGCCACAGGACGTGGCGCTATTAATCGGCTAGCCCTAGCCCTTGTGAAAAATAACCTTTTGCCTCTAAAAGTAAAAAGCACTTTTTGAGTCAAAAGAACATTTTTCTTCAGGGCTGATCAAGTCGCTTCCGCTTTTCTATCTATATTGCTTTTAAATTTAAGTATTCGTTTAAATACACTCCAATGCCATCCTCTTCATTTGTAAGTGTTTCTTCATTAGAAATAGCCTTTACTGCATCAATGGCATTCCCCATTGCAATACCTTTCCCAGCATACTCCAGCATTTCTAAATCATTATCCTCATCTCCAAATGCAATAATTCTATCGGGAGGAATTTGAAAATATTCCGCTGCTTTTTTCAGTCCAACTGCTTTATTTAATCCATATTTGACAATTTCAATTACATGCCATGGATCAGCCCAACGTCTGTGATCAATAACCTCAGCATGTACTTGAGATAAATGCTCTCTAATTTTTTTTACAAGCTTTTCTTCAGTATGAATTAACATACTAGTTGGTGCTGAATGTAAAAATTTTCGTAAATCTCCAGTTGTAATAGCAGGTGTACCAAGACTAAAGATTTCAATAAGCTTTTCATCATGGTAATGGAAGTATACCTCATCCATGACCTCTGCAATAATATTGTGAAATTCAAAAGAGTTGCAAGCCTCTACAATATCTTTGGCTACTTCAATATCTAATGGTGAATGGTACATTCCCCAGCTCCGATCTTTCGGATGATGAATGAACGCTCCATTGAAATTAACAATAGGAGTATCTAATGCTAATTCACGGTAATACATTTCACTAGATCGATAAGGCCGACCAGTAGCAATCATCACGATATGTCCTTCTTGTCGGGCTTTTTGAATCACTTTTTTTGTTTTACATGAAATGGTTTTATCATCTTTCAGTAAGGTTCCATCTAAGTCTAATGCGATCATATGCTTGTCCTTCATCGTCTCACCTTTTCATGATTTTTTCTTTCTATTACCTAGTGTAAAGCTTTTTGAAAAAAAAAGTCTACATGATAAACTAAAAGTATAGAAATAATTTACAAAAATCAGCAATGTAAAATTTGACTTAATTACACATGCCGCTCTTTGTATTCTTAATACTATTATGTTAACTATTTAATATGACTGTTGTAAAAAATTGCCTTTGAAATAGCGGTATTTAAAACAGGAGGTTTTTTTTTGATTATTATTGAAAAAATAAAGATCAATACAATTCCAGCTCTGCACATTGTTGAAAAAAATAATTTTGATAAACAGCTTCCTTTCATAATTTTTATCCATGGATTTACAGATACAAAAGAAAAGTATTTAAACTATGCTTATTTACTAGCCGAAAAAGGGTATAGAGTTGTGTTGCCAGAAACCATTTATCATGGAGAAAGAAAAGAAGGTCATTCAATGTTATCGTTAAGCTTCCAATTTTTGAATATTGTATTAACGACTATTAAAGAGCTTGCACTCATTAAATCCTATTTTCAAGAAAAAAAAATAATAGATGAGACAAAAATAGGAATTGCCGGAATTTCAATGGGTGGAATTATTACACTAGGCGCTTTATCAAAATACCCATGGATTAAAACAGCAGTTAGTTTAATGGGTATGCCTTATTATGAAAAGTTTGCATTGTGGCAAATAGAAGAGTTTAGAAGCAAAGGTATTCAAATTCCTCTTAAAGCTGATGAACTATCATTGTTGATTAACCAGATTAATCAATTTGACATAAGTAAACAAGCAGAAAAGTTAATGAATCGACCATTAATGTTTTGGCATGGGAAGAATGATACAGTTGTTCCACACTCATTCGCATATCATTTTTATGAAGACATTAAACCAATGTATCGTAACGACCCAGATAAACTTTTATTTATTTCTGATGAAAAAGCTGGTCATAAGGTTAGCCATGAAGGAGTAATGGAAACGATTCATTGGTTTGAAACCCATTTGGTTTAATCAATGAAGCTTTTCGATACTCTTTTTTAAAAGCAAAAGACTTTCACGAGCCAATGGAACATTTTTCTTCAGGGCTGATCAAGGCACCTGCACTTTTCGTTATGTCTAGTTCCGGAGCCTAGCCCTTGTGAAAAATAACCCAATGCCTCTAAAAGCAAAAAGCGCGCTTTTTGAGTCAATGGAACATTTTTCTTCAGGGCTGATCAAGGCACCTGCACTTTTCGTGTGAATCTGATAGGATAGAATGTGGGAACCTATAAATGATGAAAGTGAGTGAAAATGATGGATGAAGCGCTAAGGGAAAATATTTTCGGTGCATTAGAGTTAGTCATTGATCCTGAACTAGGAATTGATATTGTTAATTTAGGACTCGTTTATCAAATAGATATGGATGAGAACGGAAAGGTAACTGTTGATATGACATTGACAGCGATGGGATGTCCGTTAGCAGGAACTATTGTGGAGCAAGTGAAAAGTGCGTTATCAGAAATACCAGAGGTGAAAGAAACAGAAGTTAACATAGTCTGGAATCCTCCATGGACAAAGGATAAAATGACAAGATATGCAAAAATTGCATTAGGCATTCGATGATATAGGAAGGATTCTTCACCTAGCAATTTCACTTAGAACATGTTACGATATAATTTTTATGGCATTTAAAAGGAGATGACTGCTGGTGAAGAAGCTTTCTTTAAAAGATCAATTATCAAGACCTCTTCGTGATTTGAGAATTTCCGTTACTGACAGGTGTAATTTTCGTTGCCAATATTGTATGCCAGCAGAAATTTTTGGTTCGGACTTTCCTTTCTTACCAAAGCATGAATTATTATCCTTTGAAGAAATTGAACGATTATCACGTATTTTTGTCAAATTAGGAATGGAAAAGATCCGACTAACGGGAGGAGAACCTCTATTAAGAAAAGAACTGCCACTGCTAGTCAGTATGCTGACAAAAATAAAAGGTTTAAAGGATATTGGCTTAACTACAAACGGAGTGTTGCTTCCGGTTTATGCCAAACAATTAAAGGAAGCAGGCTTACATCGGGTAAACATTAGCTTGGATAGCCTTAATGATGAATTGTTTGGAAAGATGAATGGTCGCAATGTGAAGGTTCAAGCTGTCATAAAAGGAATTGAAGCTGCGAAAGAGGCAGGTCTTGAAGTTAAAATAAATATGGTCGTCAAAAAAGGGTTGAATGATTCAGAAATCGTTCCAATGGCAGCATTTTGTAAAGAACAAGGTTTGTCCTTAAGGTTTATTGAATATATGGATGTTGGAACAACTAATGGCTGGAGAATGGAAGACGTTGTTACCAAAAAGGAAATGTTCACCCTTTTAAATGAGCATTTTTCATTAGAGCCAGTCGATCCAAATTATTTTGGGGAAGTAGCAAAACGGTACAAATATACGGGGACGAACATAGAAGTAGGGTTTATAACTTCGGTCTCGGAATCCTTTTGTTCAACATGTACACGTTCACGTCTTTCGGCGAATGGACAATTATTTACATGTCTATTTAGTGGAAAAGGCTATGATCTTAAAACCATGTTAAGAAATGGTGCTACTGATGAAAAAATATGGAATCAAATAACAGAAATTTGGCAAAATAGGCATGATCGATATTCAGATGAAAGAACAGCAGAAACAAAATCACAGCATAAAAAAATCGAGATGTCTTATATCGGAGGTTAAACGCTATATACAACTTAAAAATAAGGAATATTAAAAAAGAGGGTGAACAATGCAAAATGCCGAGCACCTCGATGTCATGTACAGACTGTAACTAACTGTATGGATCTTAGAGGTCAACTAACATTTTGGAACATCCTCTTTTTGTTTTATATATAGGAGATGATCAAGTTGTTAACCAAAAGAACACCACTATCTGTTCCGGAAGCCATTCAAAAGGTGATGAATTATAAGAAAAAAGGGAATATTGAATATATATCGATTCATCATAGCTTTCAAAGGTTTTTAGCAGAAGATGTAATAGCGACACATGATGTCCCGCATTTTGATCGTTCCCCATATGATGGATTTGCTGTCCGCTCAATTGATACTGTAGAAGCCAATTTAGATCTTCCGGTCGAATTTGAAGTCATTGATTCAATTGGAGCAGGTTCGGTTACGAAAAAGACAGTTGGTCCTTTTCAAGCTGTCAGAATTATGACAGGGGCTAAGCTTCCTGAAGAGTGCGATGCAGTTGTGATGCTGGAGCTTGCACAAACGTATACAAAAAATGAGAATAATTATATGTCCATTAAACGCTCATATAAAAAGGGAGATAATGTATCTTTTCGAGGAGAAGATATAAAAAAGGGTGAAGTCATTGTCCGTAAAGGCACATACATTAATCCAGGTATTCAAGCTATTCTTGCTACATTTGGCTATCACCAAGTGCCTGTTGCACGAAAACCAATTATAGGAATTTATGCTACAGGGTCAGAGCTTTTAGATGTTGAGGATTCTCTTCAGCCAGGAAAAATTAGAAATAGCAATTCTTATATGCTTTTAGCACAAATTGAAAGGGCTGGGGGAGAGGCACGATATTTTGGCAAACTCCCAGACGATGTTGATATTTGCTTTGAATCTATTTCTAAAGCCATCAACGAGGTGGATTTCTTTATTACGACTGGCGGAGTTTCTGTAGGTGATTACGACTACATGCCTGACATTTATCAAAGGCTCGAAGCAGAAGTACTTTTTAATAAAGTAGCCATGCGACCTGGCAGTGTAACAACAGTTGCTCAAACAAAAGAAAGCGTTTTGTTTGGTCTTTCTGGAAATCCTTCTGCTTGTTATGTTGGATTTGAGCTGTTTGTTCGACCACTAATTCGAACCATGCTATTTTCAAGCCAGCCTCATTTACAAAAGGAATGTGCTATTCTAGGGAGCGATTTTCCTAAGCCCAATCCATTTACCCGTTTTGTTAGGAGTAAAGTGTCAATCATGAATGGGAAGCTTTATGCCAATCCAAGTGGAAAGGATAAATCAAACATGGTGACAAGCCTTGTTGGTGCAAATGCATTTATGATCCTGCCAGGTGGAACAAGGGGCTACAAAGAGGGAGATGAAGTTGACGTTCTCATTCTTGACAATCAGGAAGGGTGCGAATGGTCTTGGTAAAGTCTTCTATTCTTCAAGTGGCTGGCTATAAAAATAGCGGCAAAACAACCTTTATAGAAAAACTGCTTGAACAATTTGATCGTATTGGAAAAGTTGTTGTGACGATCAAAAGTCATGGGCATGGAGGTCAGCCTAAAACTTATGAAACAAAAGATTCGGATCGGCACCTAACAGCAGGAGCTGTGGCATCTCTTGTAGAAGGAGATGGAAGAATGATTCTGCAAGCAGAAAGAAAGGGATGGACACTAGATGAAAAAATAAGGCTAATTTCTTATTTTCATCCTGAGCTGATTATTATTGAAGGCCATAAAAGAGAATCTTATCCTAAAATTGTTTTAATACGTGAACAAAAGGACTTAAACCTTTTAAACGAACTAGCTAATATTATCATGGTTTTGTATTGGGATATAAATATGAAAGAAAATGAAGATTTTCCTTCTTTTCAAATCAATGATCTATCAGCCATTTTGTGGATCATGGAGTATGTAAGTATAAAAACATAAGCGCCTTGAACAAGCCTGAAGCTGGATGGCGATACATTTCTATTGAAGTGATTAATAGCTAATTATATTATTGATTGCTGATGAACGATATAATAGGAATCAGCTCATCCGATTTCTTGTGTTCTTAATGTTAGAAAATTCCGTTTTCTTATTAATCGATAAAGATTTATTATGCATGTAACTTCAATGAAGAATAAAAAAATTGCATGTTTTTTGTATTGCGGAATATATTGAAAAGTTTAATAAAAACAGGTTGATTTTATAAAGCTAAGTTCTTATAATAAGAGAATACTTGATTAATAAATATAAATTTAAGTGACTAAATATACATTATATGAATAGATATATAGCTCTAGCAACCAGACTTACCATGCGGATCACTCTCTTTGTAATCTTCTTTGAAAGAGGAGCATTCGCCTAAAGTGTCTAGACAGGTCGCTCCGAGCTTTTCATTAAGGAGGAAGCAATGAAGGTTTCTGTAATTGGTACAACTGGATATGGCGGAGTAGAGTTATTAAGGATACTACATACACATCCTATTTTTGACATTCAGTCTCTTCATACAACGCGTAATGAAGTTCCAATTTGGACTGAATATCCGCATTTATTTAATATTATTGATAAAACACTTGAAGGAATTAATCCTCAAAAAATTGCTGAGGAATGCGATATGGTCTTTTTAGCAACTCCATCAGGGGTTTCTGGAAAATTAGCTGAGGAATTCCTTGATACAGATATTCAAGTCATTGATTTGTCTGGTGATTTACGGCTAACGAATGTGGATGAGTATCGCAAATGGTATAAAAAAGAACCAGCATCAAAAGCTATCATTGACAAAGCCGTCTACGGTTTAAGTGAATGGAATAAAGAAAAAATCCAACAAGCAAAATGGATTTCCAATCCTGGATGCTATCCAACAGCTGCATTATTAGGGCTTGCCCCAATTATACAAAGCAATAATATTGACCCTAGAAGCATTATTATTGATGCAAAATCTGGGATTTCAGGTGCTGGACGAAGTCCATCTCATGGTACGATGCTTGCTGAAATGAATGAAAATTTTAAATTATATAAAGTAAATGAACATCAACATACACCTGAAATCGAACAACAGCTGCTTGCGTGGAATGACACGATAAAGCCTATTACATTTTCAACGCATTTATTGCCAATCACAAGAGGAATTATGACAACTTGTTATGTTCAGCTGTTAAACGATACAGATGAAAATGAAATTTATGAGTTATATATGAATGCATATAAAGATAAGCCATTTGTTCGTGTTAGACCAAAAGGAGTTCTTCCATCTGTAAAAGAGGTTGCAAGCTCTAATTATTGTGACATTGGTTTAAGCCTTGATCAAAGGACTGGAAGGCTTACGATCGTATCAGTCATTGATAATTTAATGAAGGGAGCAGCTGGTCAAGCTGTTCAAAATGCTAATTTAATGAATGGAATTGATGAGAAGACCGGACTGGATTTTGTTCCATTGTATCCGTAAGGAGGAAAATTTGATGCAAACGACGACAAACAAAGAAAAGAAAGAGATTGTAGAAATAACAGATGGAAGCTTAATAACACCAAAAGGCTTTCATACTGCAGGTGTTCATGCTGGGTTAAGATATTCAAAAAAAGATGTAGGCGTTATTTTTAGTGAAGTACCAGCTAGCTCAGCTGCTGTTTATACAACAAGCTACTTTCAAGCTGCGCCACTAAAGGTTACGCAAGAGAGCATTGCACAGGAAGGATTAACCCAAGCAGTTGTCGTAAACAGTGCATGTGCCAATGCTTGTACTGGCGAAAAAGGCTTACAAGATGCCTATGAAATGAGAAATGTAACAGCTGAAAAATTAGGAATAAAGGAACATTATGTGACTGTAGCTTCTACAGGTGTCATTGGTGAATTTTTGCCAATGGATAAATTGAAAAAAGGGATCGATGAATTAAATCCAGGGAATGATGAAGCGAATGCAGTTGATTTTCAAACTGCGATTTTAACAACAGACCTTGTGATGAAAAAATGCTGTTATGCAGCTGAAATAGATGGGAAAACCGTGTATATGGGCGGTGCTTCTAAAGGTTCTGGAATGATTCATCCAAATATGGCTACGATGCTTGGCTTTATTACAACAGATGCTCAAATTTCACATGAGAACTTACAAGCTGCACTAAGTGAAGTTATTCCAAAGTCCTTTAATCAAATCACAGTAGATGGGGATACATCGACAAATGATATGGTCATTGTTTTAGCAAATGGAAAAGCCGAAAATAACCCATTAACAAAAGAACATCCTGAATGGGATGTATTTGTAGCGTTATTAGAAAAAAGCTGCGAAAGTTTGGCTAAACAAATCGCAAAGGATGGAGAAGGAGCAACAAAACTCATTGAAGTAGAAGTAAAAGGCGCTAATTCAGAAGAGGAAGCACGAAGAGTAGCAAAGCAAATTGTTGGCTCAAATTTAGTAAAAACGGCAGTCTATGGTTCTGATGCAAACTGGGGAAGAATTATCGGGGCTATTGGCCAAACACCAGATATTGTTCCGCCTCAAAAAGTAGATATTTCAATGGGACCAATTGTCATGTTGAAGGAAAGTGAACCACAATCCTTTTCAGAGGAAGCTGCCAAAGAGTATTTATCTCAAGATTTTATTCAAATTAATGTTGATCTTCACACCAGTGAAAGTGTTGGAAAAGCGTGGGGCTGTGACCTATCTTATGACTATGTCAAGATCAATGCGAGCTATCGCTCATAATAGGAGAATGAAGATGAAGAAAATTTTAATAAAATGCGGCGGCAGTGTGATAGATGAGCTTTCTCCATCGTTTTTCAAAAGCTTACGCTGTTTAGAGGAAAAAGGCTATCAGCTTATTTTTGTTCATGGTGGCGGGCCCGACATTAATAAAATGCTGGAGCTTAATAAAATTGAGCCTGTTTTTCATAATGGACTTCGTAAAACAACGAAGGAGACAATGGAAATTGTTGAAATGGTACTTTCAGGTCAAACCAATCGAAAGCTAGTGGGGCTTTTAGCTGAAAATGGATTTAATCCAGTAGGGTTAAATGGGAGTGATGGTCATAGCCTACAGGCAGATTTTATTGATCAAGAAAACCTTGGCTATGTAGGAGAAATTGTCTCAGTAAATAAAAAGACCATTTCGATGCTTTTTAATGAAAATTACTTACCTGTTATGACACCCATTGGGATTACAAAGGATTCAACTAAATTAAATATAAATGCTGACTATGCAGCAGCTGCGGTTGCCAGCGCCCTGGAAGTCGATCATTGCCTTTTTGTCACTGATGTAGAAGGTATTATGATTAATGGTGTTATGACTTCACTTTTAGACGAGACTGAGGTTAAGAAGTATATCGAAGAGGGTGAAATTACTGGAGGAATGATCCCTAAGGTCAACTCTGCGCTTTCAGCTCTTGAAAAAGGTCTCGATAGTGTCATGATCGTATCGGGCAAATCTCAATTCTTTGATGGATCTAATTGGAATGGAACAAAAATTATGAGAAAAGAGTGGATCTTACAATGAGTCATTTATTCCCAACCTATTCAAAATGGGAAATTCAACCCGAATCAGCAAAAGGAAGCTATCTGTGGGGAACAGATGGAAAAAAATATTTAGATTTTACTTCCGGTATCGGTGTTTGCAACCTTGGTCATTGTCCAGATAACGTAAAAGAAGCGATCCAAGATCAATTAAATAAGTTTTGGCATGTATCCAATATGTTTGAAATTAAAGCACAGGAAAAAGCAGCAGCTCTTCTTACTGCAGGGGCAGAGATGGATTATGTTTTCTTCTCTAACAGTGGAGCAGAAGCGAACGAAGCTGCAATTAAGCTTGCAAGAAAAGCAACTGGGAAAACAAAAATCATTACGTTTAAAAATTCATTTCACGGCAGAACCTTTGCAACAATGGCTGCCACGGGACAAGATAAAATTAAGACGGGCTTTGGCCCTATGTTGGAAACGTTTGTGTATGTTCCATACAATGATTTAGAAGCCTTAAAAAGCGCCCTGCAGGATGACGTAGCTGCAGTCATGCTTGAAGTGATTCAAGGGGAAGGGGGTATCCATGTAGGGGATGAAACCTTCTTAAAAGAAACAGAAAAGCTATGTAAGGAATATGGTGCATTATTTATGATTGATGAAATCCAAACGGGGATTGGACGGACAGGAAAACCGTTTGCATTTCAGCATTTTGGTTTAAAACCAGATGTTATTACATCTGCAAAAGGGTTAGCAAATGGTCTGCCAATTGGGGCTGTTATTGGAAAAGAATCATTAAAAGATGTGTTTGGCCCTGGAAGTCATGGCTCTACGTTCGGAGGGAATCCTCTTGCCGTCGCAGCAGCCATTCCAACCCTTGAAACCATTTTTGACGAAAAGTTCTTAGCGGAAGTAAATGAAAAGAGCGCATATCTTTTTACACAGCTAAAACAACAATTAGCAGATATTGATATGGTTATAGATATTAGAGGCTTAGGATTGATGGTTGGAATTGAAATCAATGCAAGTACACCAGCTATATTGAAAAAGCTGAGAGAAGAAGGGTTAATCATCCTCAATGCAGGTGACAAAGTAATTCGCTTATTGCCACCTCTTACAGCGTCTACAGCAGAAATAGATGCAGCTGTTCAACTGATTAAAAAAGGCTTATACGAATATTCAGTAGCTACAGTATAAGAAAGCATTAATTAGTTATTTTACAATATTATATGATCAAACTTTTTGGTGTCTTCAAACTTAGGTTTGAAGGCATTTTTTTTGTTTAGGAAATTATAAAATAGTTGTCTGCAGATAACTTTTATGGTGAAGTATCGACGGCCAGCTTCAGCGCCCAGCGACTAGTGTCCACCCCACTCCTCCCTACGATAAGTCAACATCGAATCGCTTTCGCTCTTCGTGTTTCCTTTATCTCAGTCAAAGCGGGGCCCAGTCCATACGTCGCTAAACAGGCGCTTCCGCTTTTGTTCTTCAATGTAAAATTGAAACTTATCAGCTACATCTAGCGTATCAGTATAGTGATTTTAAGTTATTAAAGAAGGAGGTTAGTGTTAATTGATGAATAAGGATGATGATTGCAGCTTCAGAGAAATGAATTTTTTTAACAAGTTAATTGTTATTACAGCATTAACATTGCTTGTGGTTCTGTCAATTTCTTTTGTTTTTGTAAGTATTTTCTTTGGGATTGCAGGTTTTTTCAGTTTGTTTGGGGTGCAGTATGAATCTCTTTATTCACTTTTATTGTTTGTTTTGGTTTATTTTCTTATTGGCTTTATATTTGATTTATTTTCTATTGCAATAATAAAGATATCCTCTCAAAACTTAATAGGTAAATATAAATTATTTTTCATACGAATGGCTATTGACTGCACATTTTCTTGGTTTTCATTACATACAGCAGATGAAATTATGAATAATATTAGCATTCCATTGACTACAGAAATTCTTGCTGTTTTATTATTATTCTTTGTTGAAATTGCCTTTCATGATAAAGATAAAAAGAAAAAAGCATAATTTAAACCAGCCTATTTAAAAAATAAAAAGTGCGGCATGGATCTTTAGTTATGATCCATGCCGCACTAGTAAAACTTATATTTTTACTGTATCCCCTTTTAACTCCCAAGTTTTTTTCCATGAAATATTTGCAATGAGTAATACTATAAGAGCAACTATTCCGATGCAAGCATAAACGATAAAGCCTGATGCGTATGTCCCAGTTACTTGTTTAAGCGTACCGAGGATGTTTGGAACGAAAAATCCTCCAACACCACCAGCAGCTCCAACGATGCCTGTAATCATCCCAATTTCTTTTTGGAATCGCTGTGGAACTAATTGAAAAACAGCTCCGTTACCCATTCCAAGGCACATCATTCCAATAAATAATAGCGTTGTTGTTACTGTTAAGCTTGGAAGTTGACTTACACCAAACATACAAAGAGCAACACCTATGAATAAGAAGGTGAGAAGACGAGATCCACCTATTTTATCAGCAATAAAACCGCCAACAGGACGGAAAAAGCTTCCTGATGCCACACATAAAGTAACAAATTCGCCAGCTCTTACTTTTGTTAAAGCATATTGATCAACAAAAAAGATGCTTAAAAAGCTTGCTAAACCAACAAATCCACCGAATGTTACAGCATATAAAATGCAGAAAAACCATGTATCTCTTTGTTTAAAGATCGTAAAGTAGTCCATAATCGGCTTTGCTGGCGGCCGTGAAGGTGCATCCTTTGCAATGATAATATAGATAATAAAGACGATAGCCAGAGGAATAAGAGCTGCCCCCATAACTCCATGCCAGCCAATATGTTCAGCTAAGCGAGGACCGAATAAAGTTGCAAATAGTGTTCCGCTATTGCCGGCTCCAGCAATTCCCATTGCTATACCTTGTAGATGAGGCGGATACCACTGGCTTGCCATTGGTAATGCAGCCGCAAAACTCGCTCCTGCAACACCTAATAATATTCCAATAAAGTAAAGCTCTGTTAATGAACTTCCAAATAACCATCCCCAAAGAAGTGGGACCATTGTTGCAATCATACCAATAATAGAGGTCTTACGTGGTCCGATACGATCCGTTAAGATTCCGAGGATCAGTCGAAAGAATGAACCGCCGAGAATAGGAATTGCGACGATAAGTCCTTTTTGGGCGGGAGAAAGACCAAAGTCTTTTGTAATATACACCCCGAGTGCTCCTAGTAAAACCCAAATCATAAAACTAACATCAAAATACAAAAATGAAGCAAATAAAGATGGTGCATGTCCACTTTTTCTAAGATTAGAAATTTTCAAAATGTTCACTCCCCTTTGTGCAGTATGATTGCAAGTATACAGGGGAAAAATATTTTTTCTAGTAATTTGTTAGAAAATCTAACATACTTTTTGAATTTTTTATTAAAATTCTTGAAAAAAAATTTCTTATATTACTATTTTTAAAATAATTTTCTGATTTGTTAATGACCTATTTTATTAGGTTTTAGCAGGTTTTTTAAGTTGATAAAAAATATATTTTGAAAATAATTTTTGAGTTTTCAGGGTATCATTTCGAATAATTACCATAAAAAAAATTTCAAATTTTCATTGACTGTAAAGACATTTGATTGTAAATTTTTATAAGGAGCTGTGTTGTGAGGAAAGTTACAGCACTGTGTTATTTTTTCTTACGTATTAAAAATATCATATACAATTACCCTGTCTTAGCCAGAATCTTTAATTAATTGCTGGGGGTTTAAAAAAATGTATAGAAAAAAATTAGTAGTAATAGGGAATGGAATGGCAGGTGTCCGTTGCATTGAGGAAATATTAAATGTGAACCCTGATCTTTTTGAGATAACGATATTTGGGAGTGAACCACATGTAAATTATAATCGAATTTTATTGTCGAGTGTATTACAGGGTGGTACATCATTTGAAGATATTTCATTAAATACTCACGAATGGTATGAAAAGCATCAAATTCAATTGTACGCTGGTGAAACAGTTATCAAAATCGATCCAGAGAAACGCATTATAATAACTGATCAAAATCGAGAAACTTCCTATGATAAGCTTATTTTAGCTACAGGCTCTTCTCCTTTTATTCTCCCATTACCGGGTGCTGATAAAGAAGGCGTTATTGCATTTAGGACAATTGAAGATTGCAAGAAAATAATTGAATTTTCTAAATCGTATAGAAATTCAATTGTCATTGGCGGCGGTTTATTAGGCTTAGAAGCTGCAAGAGGTTTGATAAATCTCGGTATGAATGTCAATGTAGTTCATAACACTAGCTATTTAATGCAAAGGCAACTTGATTTTACGGCCTCAAGAATGCTAGAAAATGAATTGGTCAATCAAGGAATGAATTTTCTATTTGAAAAGGAGATCCAAGAAATAGTCGGGCAACATCGTGCCGAAGGATTACGCTTTAAGGATGGCTCAGTTGTTGAAGCAGATCTAATTGTAATGGCAGTTGGAGTGAGGCCAAATATTCAGTTAGCGCATGAAAGTGGAATCGATACTAATCGGGCGATTTTAGTCAATGATTTCCTAGAAACAAGTATTCCTGATATTTATGCTGTTGGCGAATGTGTTGAACATAGAGGCACTGTATACGGACTTGTTAAACCTCTATATGAACAAGGAAAAGTGGTAGCAAAGCATATCTGTGGTGTGACCGATAAAGGATATGAAGGTTCTGTACTTTCAACTCAGTTAAAGATTTCGGGTGTTGATGTGTTTTCAGTTGGACAATTTGATGAAGATGATACGACCAAGAGCATGAAGGTTTATGATGAAATAGACGGCATTTATAAAAAAGCTGTTTTTAAAGAAAATAAAATGATTGGTGCTGTGTTGTTTGGAGACACTAGGGATGGATCAAAACTACTTGATATGATTGGAAAGAAGAAAGATGTTTCCAAAGCAGAAAAAGCGAATTTGTTTCATTCATCGGGAATTGGCGATCATTCAATTGCTTCCATTAATAATAGCGACATCATTTGTAATTGCAATGCGGTAACAAAGGGTGCAATTATTGAGTCAGTCGTACAAAAAGGATTAACTACCGTTGAAGAAGTGAAGGAATGTACAAAGGCTTCTGGTTCCTGTGGAGGCTGTAGACCCCTAGTTGCGGAGCTTTTATCCTATATTCACAGTGATGAATTTGATAATGTCATTGAGAAAAAATCACTTTGTACATGTACTACACTAACGGAAGAAGAGATTGTTCATGAAATTCAAGTACAAGAACTCACTACATTGCAAGAAATTATGACAATACTTAACTGGAAAAATAGAGAAGGATGTTCAATCTGTATTCCAGCTTTAAATTATAGTTTAGGAATGATTTATCCAGAGTATGAAAGTAATCAAGAAACGGTTTTCGTTAACGAGAAAATGAATGCTACCTTACAAAAAGATGGAACATATACGGTTATCCCGCAAATGTATGGTGGCCTAACAAACGCTGAGCAATTAAGAAAAATTGCTGACGTTGTAGAGAAATATCCTATTACGTATGTTGCGGTCACAAGTGAGCAAAGAATTCATTTAGTAGGTGTAAAAAAAGAAGATCTTTCAAATGTATGGTCAGACTTAAATATGACATTAAGCTCATCTTACGGCAACACTGTTCAAAATGTAAAAACGTGCATTGGCGAACATGTTTGTCAATGTGAGAAACAAGAGTCTCTTAATCTAGCTGTCAGTTTAGAAAAGAGATTTGAATTTCTCCTCACACCTTACCGAGTAAAAATAGGCGTATCTGCTTGTATGCATAATGGGGCAGGATCAACAACAAAAGATATAGGTGTTATTGGAATAGATAGAGGATGGGAAATTTATATTGGAGGAAGCAGCGGACGTAATGTAAGGTCTGGAGAATTGCTGTATGTTGCTGCAACCGAAGACGAAGCGACTGAGATTATTGGAGGCTTCATTCAATACTACCGTCAGACGGCAAATTATTTGGAGCGTACGTGGGAATGGATGGAACGAGTAAGCTTGATACACATAAGGGAAGTGCTATTTGATAAAGAACTCCGTCAGCATCTGCTTGAAGCTTTAGATGAAGATGCTTATAGAAGGAAGAAGACTTTAGAAAAGGCTATTCACTAAGAAAAGCGCAATCGCCCCGTTTAGCGACGTATGGACTAGGCCCCGCTTCGACTGAGATAAAGGAAACACGAAGAGCGATAGCGATTCGATGTTGACTTATCGTAGGGAGGAGTGGAGTGGACGTTAGTCGCTGGGCACTGGAGCTGACACCAGTCAGATTTCAGAAAACTTATAAATTCTTATAAAGTAAAAAAGTATTGAAGCATTGGACAAAAAAGAACATGTTTGCAGTCAATAAGGAATCAATAATTATTAAGTAGAGGATGAAGCATCTTGACTGAGTTATTATTGAAATACTTTCGTACGAAGCAGCAGCAAGTACAGTGGGAAAAAAGGTATGATACGCAGTGTCCATACTGCAGCATGCAATGTAAAATGCAGCTGATTGAACAATCTGTTGTATCAAGAAAAAAGTACACGACTGTTGGTAAAGATAATCCAACTTCAGAAGGTCGCATTTGTATTAAAGGAATGAATGCATACCAACATGCATTGCACAGTGACAGGATTAAATATCCGTTGCTAAAAGTGAATAATTCGTTTGTCCGAATTACTTGGGAACAGGCATTAAATCATATAAAAGAAAATTTCACTAAAATTCAGGTCGAAGATGGTCATAATGCTTTATCGGTATATGGAAGTGCCTCTATAACAAATGAAGAAGCTTACCTATTAGGGAAATTTGCAAGAGTTGCATTAAAAACGAAATACATTGATTACAATGGTCGATTATGTATGTCAGCAGCTGCAACAGCTGCGAATCAAACATTTGGGATGGACCGCGGAATAACAAATAGCCTGTCAGAAATTCCATTCACACGCTGCATCCTATTGGTTGGAACGAATATAGCCGAATGTCAGCCGACAATCATGACCTACTTTGAAAGGGCCAAGGAAAATGGAACCTTTATCATTGCTGTTGATCCTCGTGAAACAGCCACAACAAAAATAGCTGATCTGCATTTGAAGGTTAAACCTGGAATGGACGCAGCCTTAGCTAATGGATTGTTAAAGGTAATAATGGACGAAGGTTATCTTGATAAAGAATTTATTGAAGAAAGAACGTCTGGATTTAAGGAAGTTCAAGACTATGTAATGTCATTGGATTTAACTGATATTGCTGAGATAACAGGTGTTCCAATTGAACAAATTTATAAGGCAGCAAGGATGTTTGGACAAGAAGAATCTGGAATGGTTTTTACTGCAAGAGGTGTCGAGCAGCAAACAGATGGAACAGCAGCAGTTCGTAATTTTTTGAATATTTTAATTTCAACTGGAAAAATTGGAAAACCGTATTCGGGTTATGGAGCCATTACGGGTCAAGGAAATGGTCAAGGTGCAAGAGAGCATGGGCAAAAGGCAGACCAACTGCCAGGTTACAGGTCCATTGAAAACGAAGAACATCGTGAATACATCGCTAATTTGTGGAAAATTAACAAAGAAGAATTACCAAGAAAAGGTGTATCAGCATTTGAAATGATTGAGAAAATTCATGAAGGTGAGATAACAGGGATGTTTTTAATGTGCTCCAATCCTGTTGTTTCCAACCCAAATGCACATTTCGTGAAAGATGCTTTGAAAAAATTAAAGTATTTTGTGGCCGTCGATATGTTTGTTTCTGAAACTGCTAAACTAGCAGATTTAATTCTTCCTACTTCCTCCTATTTAGAGGATGAAGGCACAATGACGAACCTAGAAGGAAGAGTGACATTACGAGAAGCAAGCAGACCTGTCCCTGGAGAGGCAAGGCATGATTGGCAAATCATTTGTGACATCGCTCGTGTATTAGGAAAAGAACAATATTTTTCCTTTTACTCACCAGAAGAAATCTTTAATGAATTAAGAGAAGCAAGCCGTGGAGGGATCGCTGACTATTACGGAATCACCTATGAGCGATTGAGAAAAGAGGGAGGTATATTGTGGCCATGTCCTGATCTAAATCATCCTGGGACAATAAGACTTTTTGAAACTTCTTTTGCCCATTCAGATGGAAAAGCTGCAATGGTTGCTGTTTCAAATAATCCATCAGTTCCAAAGGAATCCGTTAGCGAAGAGTATCCTCTCTATTTAACGACAGGAAGGGTCATGTCACATTATTTAACAGGAGTCCAAACTAGAAAAAGTCCCTCACTAGCAGCGAGGAATTTTGAATCCTTTATGGAGATTCATCCATCAACTGCGATGAAATATCAAATACAAGACAAAGCCTTAGTGAAAATTGAATCTCGTAGAGGGAGTATCGTTGTACGAACGAAATGGTCAGAAACGATTCGTCCTGATACGATCTTTGTCCCATTTCACTGGGACGATTCGCAAAATGTCAATCGCCTTGTCTCTAATAAGTTAGATCCTGCTTGTAAAATGCCGGGCTTTAAAGTAAGTGCGGTAAAAGTCAGTCGGATTATGGAGTAGAGGCAACCCTCTTTTTCAGTGAAATAAAAAAATTTATACTCTAAATTTTCTAATTATTAAGAAATAACTGCACGTTTTAAATGTTCATAATTTAGAGCATCATCAATTTTTAATCATTTTCGAAGGAGTGTATAGATAATGGGTAAAAAGAAACTGGTTCTAATTGGAAATGGTATGGCAGGAGTAAGAGCAATTGAAGAGATTTTGAAGGTTTCAAATGATGAGTTTGATATTACGATTTTTGGAAGTGAGCCACATCCAAATTATAATAGAATTCTACTTTCAAAAGTATTGCAAGGCGATACAGAAGTAAAAGACATTACCATTAATGATTGGGATTGGTACAAAGACAACAATATCCAATTATACACTGGAGAAACAGTGATTAAAGTTAATTCTGAGACCAAAGAAGTGGTAACAGATTTAGGCAGAACTGAGCCATATGATGAGTTGATTTTAGCAACGGGTTCTCTGCCATTTATTCTTCCTATTCCAGGAGCTGATAAAGAAGGTGTAACAGCTTTTCGCGATATCAATGATACAGACGTCATGCTAGAAGCTTCAAAAAAATATAAGAAGGCAGCTGTCATCGGCGGTGGATTGCTTGGTTTAGAAGCGGCGAGAGGACTTTTAAACTTAGGGATGGAAGTCTCTGTTATTCATCTAAATGAATATTTAATGGAACGTCAATTAGATGCAACAGCTGGAAAGCTATTGCAAAATGAATTAGAAACACAAGGGATGAAATTCTTATTAGAAAAACAAACGGAAGCCATTATCGGCAACGAACGGGTTGAAGGGGTAACATTTAAAGATGGTACTTCCATCGAAGCGGACTTAGTTGTCATGGCTGTTGGAATTCGACCTAATATTGAACTTGCGAAAGAAAGCGGCATTCCTGTAAATCGTGGTATTCTAGTAAATGATTTCTTACAAACAGAAATTCCTCACATCTATTCAGTGGGAGAATGTGCTGAACATAATGGCATTGCCTATGGACTTGTTGCACCGTTATATGAGCAAGGGAAAGTGTTAGCAAAGCATATTTGTGGTGTTGAATCAGCTCCTTATAAAGGATCTGTTGTATCAACTCAGTTAAAAGTGTCAGGCGTTGAAGTGTTCTCAGCTGGAGATTTCATTGAAAATGAAGATAAGAAATCCATTAAAGTGTTTGATGAGCAAGACGGAATTTACAAAAAAATCGTTTTACGAGGAAATCAAATTGTTGGTGCGGTCCTATTTGGAGATAGCAGTGATGGAAATAGATTGTTCTCCATGATTCAAAAGCATGCAGATATTTCAGATACAGCGAAAATTTCCATCTTGCAGCCGGTTGGCCAAGATGCAGGAACGAGCTTAGTAGCAAGCATGAGCGATGAAGAGGTTATCTGTGGCTGTAATGGTGTATCAAAAGGTACGATTGTTGAAGCGATCCAAAAACAGGGCTGTACATCAGTCGATGAAATTAAAGCATGCACGAGTGCATCACGCTCCTGTGGAGGATGTAAACCACTTGTAGCTGAAGTACTGCAGCATACACTTGGTGCAGAATTTGATCCAAATGCCCAAAAAGAAGCCATTTGTGGTTGTACGACTTTGTCAAGAGATGAAGTGGTGGAAGAAATTCGAGCGAAAGGGTTAACGCACGTAAAAGAAGTGATGAATGTACTTGGATGGAATACAGAAGAAGGATGTTCAAAATGTCGTCCGGCTTTAAATTATTATTTAGGGATGGTCAATCCAACAGAATATGTGGATGAAAGAGAATCACGCTTTGTAAATGAGCGCATGCATGCAAATATTCAAAAAGATGGGACTTACTCTGTTGTTCCACGTATGTATGGAGGAGTGACGAACGCTCAAGATTTACGACGTATTGCTGATGTTGTAGATAAATACGAAATCCCATTAGTTAAAGTGACAGGCGGACAACGTATCGATTTATTAGGAGTGAAAAAAGAAGATTTACCAAAAGTATGGGAAGACTTAGATATGCCGTCAGGGTATGCTTATGGTAAATCACTTCGTACCGTTAAAACATGTGTGGGTGAGCAATTCTGCCGATTTGGTACACAGGATTCCATTAGCCTAGGAATCGCTTTAGAAAGGAAATTTGAAGGATTATATACTCCTCATAAAGTAAAAATGGCCGTATCAGCATGTCCGAGAAACTGTGCCGAGTCTGGTATTAAAGATTTAGGTGTAGTTGGAATTGACGGAGGCTGGGAGCTTTATGTCGGAGGAAATGGCGGAACGCATTTACGAGCAGGCGATTTATTGTATAAAGTAAAAACAGCTGAAGAGGTCATTGAAATCACAGGTGCCTACTTACAATACTATCGTGAAACAGCCAATTATTTAGAGCGTACATCTGCATGGGTAGATCGCGTAGGATTGGATCATGTTAGAACCATTCTCGATGATCAAGAAAAGCGATATGAACTAAATATTCGTATGGATGCAGCGTTATCTACCTATAGAGATCCATGGAAGGAAATTGTTGAAAGCAAGAAAACACAAAAAGACTTGTTTGAAGTTTCTATGTCATAGTTGAAAAATATAAGAGAAAGTAAATATTGAGGAGGAAATCATCTCATGGTAAATAAAAGTATATCTAAAGTATTTATCGGTCATGTTCATGATTTGCCGGAGCGTTTAGGAAAGACTTTGCGTGTTGGAGAAACTGAAGTTGCTGTTTTTAGATTATCTAATGGCAGTATCCGTGCGATAGAAAATCGTTGTCCACATAAAGGCGGTGTTCTTGCAGAAGGGATCGTAAGCGGAGAATTTGTGTTTTGCCCGATGCATGATTGGAAAATCTGTTTACATGATGGGAAGGTCCAAGAACCTGATACTGGATGCGTAAAAACATACAAGACATCTGTAGAAGGTGAAGAAGTTTATCTTCATATTGAAAGCTAATTCGATAAAAAATGAAGAGGAGAAAGCGATGGAAAAGGGAAAAGTTTATATCGTTGGTGCCGGTCCTGGTGATCCTGACTTAATTACAGTCAAGGCCACTAAATGTCTTGCTTCAGCTGATGTTATTTTATATGATCGATTAGTGAATCCTGAATTGTTAAAATACAGGAATCCGCAATCTGAACTCATATACTGTGGTAAAGCTCCAGGGAACCATTGCTTTCCTCAAGAAGCTATTCATCAATTATTAATTGAAAAATCTTTACAAGGGAAAAGCATTGCTCGCTTAAAAGGTGGAGACCCTTTTGTTTTCGGAAGAGGGGGAGAAGAAGCTGAAGCTCTTGCAAGCCATGGGATTCCATTTGAAATTGTTCCTGGTATTACTTCTGGAATTGCCGCACCTGCCTATGCAGGGATTCCTGTTACCCATCGTGATTATGCTTCGTCTTTTGCAGTCGTGACTGGGCATCGAAAAAATGGTGAAGAAGACAACATCCAATGGGAATATTTAGCGAAAGGAATTGATACGATCGCCATCTACATGGGTGTATCTAATCTTCCGTATATTCAAGAAAAGCTATTGTTCTTTGGGAAAAATGCAAATACACCCGTAGCGCTTATTCAATGGGGAACGTTAAGTGATCAACAAATATGCATTAGTACTTTAGGTGAAGTACTTGAGGATATAAAAGATAAAAATATTGAGAATCCGTGTATGATCCTTGTTGGAGAGGTTGTCAAATTGCGTGAAAAAATAAAATGGTTTGAGCAATCCCAAAAAGAAAATTACATCCATGACAACGGAGTCTTGATTTAATGTAATTCCTTCTCTTTAATTTATAATATTAATAATGGCACATTCGAATGAATTTTATTTCAAACGAATGTGCCATTTTACGCTAAAGAAGAAGATATTTATAGTGACAATATTGAAAAGAGGATAGGTACATGATTTTTTTATCTTTACAAATAAATGCATAAATATTAGAATTAAGAAATAAATATACGTTCTAAATTAAGAGGTGTGCAAAATGGAAGGATACTTACACTTAGAAAGTGGAGATCTTTATAAAGGAAAATTACTCACACAAGTCCCACACACAGAAATCTCAGGCGAAATTGTCTTTTTTACTGGTATGACGGGCTATCAAGAAGTTTTAACGGATCCATCGTATAAGGATCAAATTATAGTTTTTACTTACCCTTTAATTGGGAATTACGGTATAAATGAGCATGATTTTGAGAGTAAGAAACCACATGTTGCGGGTGTTATTGTGTATGAAGCGAAGCAAAATGCGTTTCACTATCAATCACAATATTCGTTGGTTGAATACTTACAAAAATGGAACATTCCTCTTTTAAGCCATATTGATACGAGAGCAGTGGTGAAAAAAATTCGCAGTAAAGGTTCAATGCCAGCTGTGATTTCGAACAGTGCGGATTCTACAGTTAGTTCTCTTGAATCTTTATTGGATGAAAAAGTATCAAAAGTTACAACTTCTTCTCTTGAAACGCATGGGGATGGAGAATGGCATATTGCTTTAATGGATTATGGAAAGAAAGACTCTATTTTATATGCTTTGCTAAAAAGAAATTGTAAAGTAACAGTCGTTCCGTATGATACAAGCTTTAATGACATCAAAGCGTTAAACCCAGACGGAATTTTGTTATCCAATGGTCCTGGAGATCCAAAGGATATTGAGCACATTTTACCTACTGTAAAAAAATTAATCATGAGCTATCCGACATTAGGGATTTGCTTAGGCCATCAGCTCGCAGCGCTTGCAATGGGCGGCAATACAAAAAAATTATCGTTTGGTCATCGAGGAGCGAATCATCCTGTAATGGATATTAACCATTCAAAGGTTTTTATGTCATCACAAAATCACAGCTATGTGGTTGATGAAGAGAGTCTCGAAGGCACAGGGCTAAAAACAAGATTTATTAATTTACATGATCGTTCTGTTGAAGGACTGACACATGAACTTTATCCTGTACAAACGGTTCAATTCCATCCTGAAGCTAATCCTGGTCCTGAAGAAGGGGATTACATTTTCGAAGAATTTATTGAAGCAGTAAAAGCTAATAATGGGAGAGTTTTCGCATATGCCTAAAGACACAAGTATTAAATCCATATTAGTAATTGGTTCTGGTCCCATTGTTATTGGGCAAGCAGCAGAATTTGACTACGCAGGTACACAAGCTTGTATGGTTTTAAAAGAAGAAGGCTACAAGGTTATTCTTGTGAATAATAATCCAGCAACCATCATGACTGACGAGAGCTTTGCTGACGCCATCTATTTTGAACCGTTGACCGTAGATACATTAGAAAAGATTATTCAAAAGGAAAAGCCAGATGGGCTGCTTGCAACATTAGGTGGACAAACTGGTTTAAATCTTGCCTTTCAATTACATGAACATGGCATTTTAGATAAATACAATGTTAAGCTACTTGGAACCTCCATTGAATCCATTAAAAAAGGCGAGGATCGTGAGCTTTTCCGTGAATTAATGTATCAATTAGACGAGCCGGTTCCTGATAGCAAGATCGTACATCAAGTAGACGAAGCACTTGAATTTGCAAAAGAAATTGGCTATCCGATCATTGTACGTCCTGCATACACCTTGGGTGGAACAGGCGGAGGAATAGCTCATAATGAAGAAGATTTTATTAAGCTCGTATCGGGTGGTCTTAAGGAAAGTGCCATTCATCAATGCTTAGTAGAAAAAAGTATTGCTGGATATAAGGAAATTGAATACGAAGTAATGCGAGATGCAATGAATACGTGTATTACGATTTGTAATATGGAAAATATTGATCCAGTCGGAGTACATACAGGTGATTCGATTGTCATTGCTCCATCACAAACATTAACAGATGAAGAGTATCAAATGCTGCGTGCCGCTTCTATAAAAATAATTTCTGCGCTTGAAATTGTTGGGGGCTGTAATATTCAATTTGCTTTAGATCCAAATAGCAAAAACTATTATTTAATTGAAGTAAATCCAAGGGTAAGCCGTTCATCTGCTTTAGCATCAAAAGCAACGGGTTATCCAATTGCAAGAATGGCAGCAAAAATTGCAGTTGGCTATTCATTAAACGAAATCATTAATCCTGTAACGGGTGATACATTTGCCAGCTTCGAGCCTGCATTAGATTATGTTGTTGCAAAATTCCCTAAGTGGCCATTTGACAAGTTTACCGGATTGAATCGTAAGCTAGGTACTCAAATGAAAGCAACTGGAGAGGTAATGGGTATCGATCGTAATATGGAAAGAGCACTATTAAAAGCGATCCACTCCTTGGAAATTAATGTCAATGACTTAATCAAACCAGGTTTTTCTGAAAAAACGGATGCGCAATTATTCAATTTAATGCTTGAGCAATCGGATGAACGCTTTTTTGTTATCATGGAGCTAATTAGAAGAGGGACCTCTATCCTTGATATTCATGAAAAAACAAAGATTGACTTATTTTTCTTAACAAGCTTCCAGAATCTCATTCAATTAGAAAAAGAAATTTCTCACGAAAGCCTTGAAACGGCATCGAAGTCTCAGCTTCAAGAGTGGAAGGAAAAAGGCTTTAGTGATGCATTTTTAGCGAAGCAATGGGGAGAAACGGCAAAGTCTGTTCGTGACAAAAGAAAAGAGCTTGGAATTTTGCCTGTTTACAAAATGGTAGATACTTGTGCTGCTGAATTTGAAGCAAAAACAAATTACTACTATTCAAGCTATTACGGCGAAAACGAGCAAACCCCTAGTGATAAGCAAAAGGTACTTGTCATCGGAAGCGGACCGATTCGAATAGGACAAGGAATTGAGTTTGATTATTGCTCTGTACACGGTGTGTTTGGGTTGAAAAAAGAAAATATTGAAACGATTATTATCAATAATAATCCTGAAACGGTAAGTACAGACTTTGCAACTGCAGATCGACTCTATTTTGAACCGTTAACGGTTGAAGATATTATGAATGTTATTGAATCTGAAAATATTCAGGATGTCATCGTTCAATTAGGTGGACAAACGGCATTAAATCTTGCGAAGGAATTAGAAGAATACGGTGTGACGATTTTAGGAACCAATTCCCATACGATCGATCTATTAGAAGACCGTGATCTTTTCTACAAACTGCTAGATGAATTAGACATCCCGCATATCGATGGTGACATTGTAGAAAACGATGAGCAACTAATCAAATCGGTGCAAAAATTAGGATACCCTGTATTAATTAGACCATCCTATGTTATAGGCGGAAAAGGCATGCAGCGAATTGATAACGATAAAGAGCTAGAACACTTTATGAAAACGAATGACATTCCTTATCCTGTTTTAGCAGACCAATTTTTATATGCTTCAGAGGCGGAGTTAGATGTGGCTGCTGACGGTCATGATATTTGCGTGCCAGCTATTATGGAGCATATCGAAAAAACAGGCGTCCATTCTGGTGACAGTTTATCTATATTGCCTGCTAAGGATCTATCAAAAATAGCAGAAGAAAAAATGCTTGATTATGCACAAAAAATTGTTCGTAAAATTAATTATAAAGGTTTAATGAACATTCAATATATTGTAAATGGAGATCAAGTGTATTTACTTGAGGTAAATCCAAGAGCCAGCCGTACAGTTCCGATTGTCAGCAAGGTTACAGGAGTACCTCTCGTACAAATTGCGACAAAAATATTGCTTGGGAAATATGCTTTAGCCGATGAAGAAAAAGGTCTTTATGAAAAAGTTCCATTTACCTGCATAAAATATCCGGTTTTTTCGAATTATGCATTAAAAGGCTTAGATTCTAAGCTAAGCCCAGAAATGAGATCAACAGGTGAAGGGATCTCTTTATCTGATGATTATGCAGAAGCTTTAAAAAAGGTATTCCATCCAGCTCTACAGAAAAAGGAAACAGTGCAAAAACAAATCGTGATATCAAGTAAGGAAGATTTCAGTGATTTAATTGATCATGCTAAAAAATTGGGTCTACACGTGTACTTAACAGATCAAATTGAAAGCAAGTTAGCTGAAAAGGAAACGGTAGCGTTTTTTAATGAAGGAGATTCTGCTGAAGATCAAAAGCTTAGAGAATTAGCAACAAGAAATCGTGTTATAACATTTACACAAAAAGAAAGCTTAGAAGCTTTTGTTAAATCCTTTGAAGCAACTGACTTCACTGTACAATCGATTAATGATTGGCATAACTTGAATAAAGTATTAATTAATTAACACAAAAATCCAGCCCAAAAAGGCTGGATTTTTGTGTCTTGGAAATAGCAAATTAGTCATAATGGGTGAAAACGTTTACCATTAAAGTAAATCAGTCAGAATTATACGTAAACCGTCTATATTCAAGTCAAAAGCATCCACCAAATATCCGGTAATAATTACCATCATGTCTATGTCTGAAACGGAAATAATAACGGTGAACCTTAAAGTCAAGGAGGGACACACAGTGGGACAAAGCAGGCAATTTCGTTCCGGTCAAAAAGCACCGAATAATGGATTTTATGTCGAGGTTGGTGAAACTGGAGATAATGTGAAAAATCCTAGAAAAATTAAATTAAAAGCAGGAGATTCTTTCCCGGAAACGGAAAATGAAAATCGAATTTGGACATATCAAAGAAAACCATAATTGAAAAATTATAAGGTCCTGTTGCATTAGCCATCCTAATTAGGATGGCTTTACATATGAAAAATTTGGCTTATAATAAAATTAGAAGGTCAAAAAAGGTCAAAGGAGTGGCGTCTATGGATTTAAACCGAATGACTGAACGGGTACAAGAAGCGTTAATGAATGCTCAGACCATTGCAACACGAGAGCAGCATCAAGAAATTGATGATGTACATGTTTTTATGGCTTTACTTGATCAGGAGAATAATCTTGTCGCATCCATTTTAAATAAACTAGGATTATCAACAAGTGATTTTTTACAAAAATTAAAAGAAGCAATAGATAAAAAACCAAAAGTATCAGGTAGCGGAATAGAACAAGGAAAGCTTTATATCACAAATCGATTGCAAAGGATCTTAGCTAATGCAGAAGTAGAAATGAAAAATCTAAAGGATGAATATGTGTCAGTTGAGCATCTAATGCTGGCAGCAATTTCTGAAAAAGACTCATTCCTGTCGACTACACTTTCTCAACATGGAATTGAAAAAAAGCAGTTGTTTAAAGCAGTAATAGAGATACGGGGGGATCAAAGAGTGACGACGCAAAATCCGGAGGCGACCTATGAGGCGTTAGAAAAATATGGACGAGATTTAGTGGCTGAAGTACGTTCGGGCAAAGTGGACCCAGTCATTGGGCGAGATAATGAAATAAGAAATGTTATTCGGATTCTTTCTCGTAAAACAAAAAATAATCCAGTTCTTATTGGAGAGCCTGGAGTTGGGAAGACAGCCATCGTAGAAGGATTAGCTCAAAGAATTGTACGCAAGGATGTTCCAGAAGGTTTAAAAGATAAAACAATTTTCTCATTGGACATGAGCTCATTGGTTGCAGGCGCAAAATTCAGAGGAGAGTTTGAGGAACGATTAAAGGCGGTATTAAAAGAAATCAAAAAGAGTGAGGGGAGAATTCTTTTATTTATTGATGAGCTTCATACAATTGTAGGAGCTGGTAAAACAGAAGGGGCCATGGATGCAGGAAATATGCTTAAACCTATGTTAGCTCGAGGGGAGCTGCACTGTATTGGTGCGACAACTTTAGATGAGCATCGTAAATATATTGAAAAGGATCCAGCGTTAGAAAGAAGGTTTCAACAAGTACTCGTTTCTGAACCTAATGTGGAGGATACGATTTCCATTTTGCGAGGCTTAAAAGAGCGCTTTGAAATTCATCATGGTGTCAATATTCATGATCGTGCTTTAGTAGCAGCGACAACTTTATCGAATCGGTATATTACTGATCGTTTTTTACCTGATAAAGCGATTGACTTAGTGGATGAGGCATGTGCCATGATTCGAACAGAAATAGATTCCATGCCTACAGAGCTTGATGAAGCAACAAGAAGAGTGATGCAGCTTGAAATTGAAGAAGCTGCTTTAAGGAAGGAAAAGGATGATGTAAGTCAGGAAAGGCTTGTTACTCTCGAAAAAGAACTTGCTGATTTAAAAGAAAAAGCAAATGCGATGAAAGCTAAATGGCAGCTTGAAAAAGAAGGAATTCAAAAAATACAAGTGAAAAGAGAAGTGCTTGAAAAATTAAGAAGAGAGTTAGAGGATGCGGAAAATAAATACGATTTAAATAAAGCAGCAGAATTACGTCATGGGAAAATTCCAGCTTTAGAGAAAGAATTAAAAAGCATCGAGCAAGAGGTTAACGATCAAAAAGGAGAACGCCTTCTTCGAGAAGAGGTTACGGAAGATGAAATTGCCCAAATCGTCGCGCGTTGGACAGGTATTCCAATGATGAAACTAGTTGAGGGAGAAAGAGAAAAGCTTCTTCATCTAGATCAAATTTTACATGAACGAGTGGTTGGTCAAGAGGAGGCTGTTCAATTGGTGAGTGATGCTGTACTGAGGGCAAGAGCTGGAATACAGGATCCTAATCGACCTATTGGTTCCTTTATTTTTCTTGGACCTACTGGTGTTGGAAAGACTGAACTAGCCAAAGCATTAGCTCAAAGCTTGTTTGACAGTGAAGAACAAATCATTCGTATTGATATGTCCGAGTATATGGAAAAGCATGCTGTTTCTAGGTTGATAGGTGCACCTCCTGGATATGTCGGCTATGAAGAAGGTGGGCAATTAACAGAAGCAGTGAGGAGAAAACCATATTCTGTAATTTTGCTCGATGAAATTGAAAAGGCTCATCCAGAGGTTTTTAACATACTCCTGCAAATGCTAGATGACGGAAGAGTGACAGATTCACAAGGAAGAACCGTAGACTTTAAAAATACAGTCATTATCATGACCTCGAATATTGGCTCAAACTTTCTTCTTGAACGAAATGAAGCAGACGGGATCCACGAAGAAACACGAGATAAAGTAATGAATCAATTAAAAGGTCATTTTCGACCAGAGTTTCTTAATCGCGTAGATGAAGTAATCCTTTTTAAACCTTTACAGATAGAAGAAATCAAAGAAATTGTTTTGAAAATAATGCAGGAGCTTCAAATTCGATTATCAAATCAAAAAATACAACTAAGCATAATGGAGGAAGCGAAGGAATATATTGCAGAAAACGGGTTTGATCCATTGTACGGAGCACGGCCGTTAAAGCGGTATATCCAACGGCATATTGAAACTAAGCTAGCAAGGGAAATAATTGCAGGTAATATCCATGAAGATAGTCATGTTATGATAGGTTTAGAAAATGATCAATTAATGATTCAAGCGGCAAGGAAATAAAGAATTGATAGTAAAGAGGGTAGCTGCCTGATTGTTGACAGTTACTTCAAGAACGAAATTATGTAGTGTGTTTCTTGGAGGATGTTCTTTTTTGGACACCCTCCTAACCATTTTGATTTGAATAAAATGATTCTAATTAATGCAATCCGTCTTTAGCAGTAGGTTCATTCGGAATGATAGTAGAAATAACAAAGATGAATACTGTTGTGATAACGCTTAAAATGAAGGCAAGTTTAAAATCAAAAGCAGCACCGATCATAGCGCAGATAACGTAGGTTAACATTTGAACAAGAAGAAATGTCCAGAAAAATGTCCAAAAGAATCTCATAATTTTCACCTCTAACAATTATTATATCCCACATCATATTACCATAGTGGCAAAAAATAAGGAAGCTTTGATCCTCCTATCATTTTTTGTCAGGTAATTAGATCCCCACTGTAGGAAATTACATGTTACCGTATAATAAAAAGTACTTGTCAACTAAATGTTCTAGGTGCAAATAGGCAAACTCCCTTTCATATTATGTAACAAATCATACATTAATGATGTGGAAATTTTGCTAAAGGAGTTTTGAAAATGGAAACCCGAAACTTTAAATTAGATACCGAATGGAATATGATTCATTATCCAATAAAGCCCAAAGGTTTCGGTGTCCTAATTATTGGAGATGAACGCCATTTTGTAGACGAAAAAGGTAGTTTTTGGACTCAAAATGAAGGCAAGCAATCAATCGTTCAAGAATTACGTGAGAAGGGATATACTATTTTTTACTCCAATCTCTACGGGAGAAATTGGGGGTGCGATAAGGCAGTTGAATTGGCTAAACAATTATACGAATACATTATTAGAACAGAAATTATTAATCATAAAATTCATTTAATTGGAGAAGGAATGGGAGCTCTCGTTACATTAAGGCTTATGAATGAAATGAGACCAAACATTCGATCTGTTGTATTAATTAACCCTGTTCTATCGTTAAAAAAGCATTTAGAACAAGAAAGAGATCATAAATTTTTTTATAAAAAGTTACTTGCAGAGCTTGCTTTTTCATATGAAATAGAACGAAATAGTATTATAGAAAAATTAAATAATTTAGAGGAAATGCAAATAGAAGCATTTGGAATTCCAGTAAAAATTGTTCATGTCCTAACAGGGAGCCGATCGTATAGACAATCAAATGTATTGAATCATCTTTCGGTTAAATGGCAAGATCAAAAGGCCCCTATTTCAGTCTGTTATATGGTGCCAGAAAAGAAACAACAAATGGGCATGCAAATTTCAAGCTTTATAAGAAAAAACGAGAAAGTTCTTTAGTGAAGCAATTGGAAAAATTCTATATCCCTGAGCATAGGATGTAATTAATATGATCTCAGGGAGGCATAAAATGGACAAGGTAATGATCATTGGGGTTTTCGATTTTCTAGGCTTTCATTTTTGTACAGCGATGCTAGAACAAGGGTTTGAAGTGGAAGGGATTCATTTAAAATTTAATGAAAAAAAATCATTTACTACAGAAAAAAAATTAGAAATTGGAAGAAATGCTAATTTTATTGAAACAGATATAAAAAGACTGAATCCATCGAGCTTTCATCTAGATCAAGATTCTTTTATCGTAGTTGACGTTTATGACACTTATATCAAACACAATGAAGAAGCCTTATTAGAACTTATTCCATTCAATCATCCTTTATTTCTTGAAGAAATCAAGCAAAGTCGTTCAAAGATCCTTTTTTTACTCCCAATACAGCTATTGTTATTTGATGAGAATAAGCCGATCTTAAAAAAGTTCATTCAAAAAATAGCAGATGATGATGAGATTATGTCTCAGCTTTATTATTTGCCAACAGTATACGGGCCATGGCAAACAAATGAGTTTATTTTTCAACAAAGCTTATTAAAGGAACTAAACCAAAAAACGGTTATAGAATTCGAGCAGCGTGAGTGTACATTGGACGCTATTTTTATAGACGATATCGTACAAGAAATTCTTAAAGAATGTAGCGAGCAAAAAAGAACATGTCAGCTTTTTAAAAGTGATATCGAAAATCATTGGGGTAAATGTGCAAGCCATTTAGACATTCCAAATCAATTCGCACTAAGAGAAGATCGGTTAATACCGAGTGAAATGTTATGCTACACGATCTCTAGTAAAAATACTATTGAGAAAGCTATTGAGAAGCAGCGTAAGCATCTCGAGTACCTTGTTAAATATAGTTTAGAATGAAAAATTCTTTTCTCCCTTGGAAAGAAGAGTTAAAATAATAAGAGTTGCAGCAAAAGATGCTGAATAATAAATCGTGGGATGCTGGAGGAAAAAATGGATACGAAAGATAAATCACTAGAATTCATGCAAATTGCTATGAAATATATTCCGGAAGCAAAGGAGCAATTAGAAAAAGCAGGAATAGAATTATCGTTGGATATGCTACAACCGTTTTTGGGATTATTAACAAAGGTTATGTCCGATGCATATGAGCTTGGCAAACAAGAAGCAAAAAGCGAAGAATAAAGGATAAAGAAGCGCAAGCAACTTGATCAAGCCGCTTGCGCTTTTCTTTGTAGCTTATTCTTTTGTAAATGTTTGTTTGAGAAATGGACTTACTTTATGAATCAGGGGCTTTAGTTTTGATGCTGAACTCATTAAGGTATCAATATGGTTAAAAAGGTCATCTATATCAACGTTTTTTATAAGCGTTTGAAGATGATTAGATTCATTCTCACTATGTTTTGTTTTTTCAAATCGAAATAACCAATTGTCATGTTCTCTCTCCGGTTTATCCCCTTCAAAAAATAAATCAAACAAATTTTTCTTTTCATTATAATTTTCATTCACTTTATCATCACGATGTCCAAACATGAGGAGTGAGAGACGGTCCTCTTTATCGGCATTTTGTTTTTCCTGTTCTGGTGTTTTCATCTTTGTCACCTTCTTTTATAAAATGGATTAATATTAAGCTATGTTTTTTTTTACATAATGATAGGGGCATCTGTTTAGATGAATTGAATAATTGGTTGCATTATGGCTATAACTTTTGATAGAATTAGTACCAAGTCTTAATATTTGATAATAAATAAATGATATATTTATGGATTTAATACAATAATAAATAGAGACAATTTTTTTATAAAAAATAGTGAGCAATAATCGAAAGGGAGCTGACCCAATGAACGCGGGTATTATTGGTATCGGAAGATCTTTACCAGAAAAAATCGTAACAAATGCAGATTTAGAAAAAATAATAGATACTTCGGATGAATGGATCCGTACGCGAACTGGAATTGAAGAAAGAAGAATTGCAGATGAGAACACAAACACCTCAGATATGGCTTATGATGCAGCAGTGAAAGCCATTAACGATGCAGCTATTGCACCAGAGGATATTGATTTAATAATAGTGGCAACCATTACACCTGATCAACCTTTTCCAACTGTTTCGTGTATGCTTCAGGAACGATTAGGTGCAACAAAAGCAGCTGCAATGGATCTTTCTGCAGCATGTGCTGGATTTATGTATGGAATGGTAACAGCAAAACAATTTATTGAAAATGGTGCGTATAAACATATATTAGTTATTGGAGTTGAAAAACTATCCAAAATTACGGATTGGAATGATCGGAATACTGCTGTCCTATTTGGTGATGGAGCAGGTGCTGTTGTAGTTGGACCGGTATCAGAAGGAAGAGGAATTCTTTCATTTGAGTTGGGGGCAGATGGTACTGGGGGTAAACACCTTTATCAAGATGAATATATTATTATGAATGGACGAGAGGTATTCAAATTCGCCGTACGCCAAATGGGTGAAAGCAGTGAAAATGTTTTAGTCAAGGCAGGCCTTTCTAAAGAGGATGTTGATTTTCTTATTCCTCACCAAGCAAACATTAGAATTATGGAATCGGCAAGACAACGTCTAAACCTACCTGAAGAAAAGATGTCTAAAACCGTACATAAGTATGGAAATACGTCAGCGGCTTCGATTCCCATTTCAATTGTTGAAGAAATTGAAGCAGGAAAAATTAAGGATGACGATGTGATTGTCATGGTAGGGTTTGGCGGAGGCTTAACCTGGGGCGCCATTGCCCTTCGTTGGGGAAAGTAAATAAGATTTAATCCTACATTTATGGGCAGCAAGACCCCTGATGATGGAAGTTTCACTTTATCCCGCATTAACGAGCAGTAATCCCCCACCTTTAAGTTTTAGAGTATCGATAGAGCGAAGTGAGGGATAACTGCCCGTAAAAGCCCGATTGGCGAAATAAGACTTTTCTTTGGGCTTCAGCCCTTAGAAAAGTCAATCAGGCTCTGCGTGACTAACCATCAGAGGGGGATGAAGTTAACCCCCTTTGATGGAAGTTTCACTTTATCAATAAGATAAATTTAGGTATGATTTGAACATAATAGATATAGAAAAGGAGATGCCGCGAGAATGGAAAAAAGAAGAGTTGTTGTGACTGGAATTGGAGCTGTTACACCACTTGGTAAAGATGTAGATACAACGTGGAACAATATTATAAACGGAGTCTCTGGTGTAAAACCTCTTACAAGAGTAAATGCAGATGAATATCCTGCGAAGGTTGCAGCAGAAATCAGGGACTTTAATCCTGAGGACTTTATGGAGAAAAAGGAAGCACGTAAAATGGACCGCTTTACACAATTTGCTGTTGCGGCTTCTATAATGGCAGTAAAGGATTCAAAGCTTGAAATTACCGATAAAAATGCTGAACGAGTAGGAGTATGGGTTGGATCAGGTATCGGGGGAATGGAAACATTTGAACAACAATATGAAACATTTTTAAAGCGTGGATATAGAAGGGTAAGTCCTTTCTTTGTTCCAATGCTTATTCCAGATATGGCTGCAGGTCAAGTCTCTATTACATTAGGAGCAAAGGGCTTTAATTCTTGTACGGTTACAGCTTGTGCGACCGGTACAAACTCCATTGGAGATGCATTTAAGGTTATTCAACGTGGAGAAGCTGATGTTATGGTTTCTGGTGGAGCAGAAGCTCCTATAACAAGGATGTCAGTGGCTGGTTTTTGTGCTAATACAGCATTATCGACAAATACGGATCCTCAAACAGCAAGCAGACCGTTTGACAAAAACCGTGATGGATTTGTTATGGGAGAAGGAGCAGGCATTATCGTACTGGAAGAATTAGAACATGCTCTAGCCCGCGGTGCAAAAATATATGCTGAAATCATTGGCTATGCCGCAACTGGCGATGCTTATCATATTACTGCACCGGCTCCAGCTGGAGAAGGCGGTTCACGTGCAATGAAAGCAGCCCTTCATGATGGCGGTTTAACCCCTGATGAGGTTGATTATATTAATGCACATGGAACAAGTACTGATTATAATGATAAATACGAAACGATGGCTATTAAAGAGGTATTTGGTGAGCATGCGTATAAACTAGCGGTTAGTTCAACTAAATCAATGACGGGTCATTTACTTGGGGCAGCAGGTGGAATTGAAGCAATTTTTTCTGTTCTAGCTATAGACGAGGGAATTATTCCACCAACAATCAATTATGAGACTCCTGATCCTGAGTGTGATTTAGATTATGTTCCAAATAAAGCTAGAAAACAAGACATTGATATCGTAATGAGCAACTCACTTGGATTTGGCGGTCACAACGCAACGATCGTATTTAAGAAATATCAAGACTAATATAACAAAAAAGCAAGTACCTATAATGAGGTGCTTGCTTTTTTGCTTATTAGAAACACACCAATGAAGGTTTATTGTCATAGTCTATAAAAATGCAGTGGAGTGTGACGATATGGGTGTAATAAGGACCGATCAATGGCTGAACGAGCATTTTGATGAACCACTTGAAATCTTAAAGAAAATAGATGACCAAATAAAGGGAGAAGACGTTCAAGAATTTTATTCATACTTAAGAAATTTTGGTATGTATCAGCCAAACAGAAGATGTAGAGCAATCTTTGAACAATTAAAAAAAGATTTTTATTGGGATAAAGTTGAAAAGATCTATCAAACATATCGGAAAAAGTGGGGAGGTCCCGACGTCCCGTTATATATATTTCCTTTTTCAAGCAATCGGTTATTTGATATAACTAACAAATCAGGATTATCTTTTAAAAATATGTTCTTTTTATTTTTGACACCATTAGAGGATGAAAAGGAGATTGAGGCACTGTTTGTTCATGAATATCATCATGTCTGTAGAATGCACAAACAAAAAAAAGAATTATCAGATTATACATTGCTTGAATCGTTTGTGATGGAAGGACTTGCTGAGCATATCGTTGCTCGGTATTGTGGATCAAAATATAGGGCGAGTTGGTGTACAGCTTACTCAAAAAAAGAAATAATTTTTTACTGGCAGAAATATTTGAAAGAAAATCTAACAATTAAAAAGTCAGAAAAGTTGCACAATCAGCTATTATTTGGTTTAGGTAGGTATCCAACTCTTATTGGCTATAGCACTGGATATGCACTCATTCACTCCTATATGAGAGAAAATCGTTTTTCTGATATAATAAGTTTTCAATTTGATGCAGAAAAATTTTTGACGGAAGATTTTTCAAAATAAAAATTAAAGAATGAATATTTATTCATACTAAACATTTTGAAGTTCATGATTTTCAAGTAGAAGATGAGAGATAAAAGGAATAATTTAACTAATTTATGCCCATACTGATTGACAAAAAGTAAAGAGAAGTGAGGGCGGTATGATGTTGTATTTACATGATGTTTGGGTCAACTGGTTTGAAGGTGAGGAAAACGGATATAATGTTTGTCATTTTCATGAGTGGCGCAAGGATGATGGGGTTGAATTATTAGATCAAGTGCCATTATTAAAAATTAGCTCAATTCTTTTTAACTACATTGAGAACGATCTTCTAGAGTTACCTAGACAGCTTTTAAATGATATCTTTCAAAAGGCTTATATACGAAAAAATCACGAAAGAACTCAATTGGATTATTGCTTTATCGTGTCTGATGGAAAAGGAACTTTGGCCATTGATACAATCGGTTATTCGATTCCTGTTCGAAAGAGTAGACTAATTCCTCGTCAAGAACAGCTAGCCCTGGAAATGCTTGAAAATCATGACCCTATTGAATATTCCTTTGAAGAATGCATAAAGGATTTTCATATATTATCCCCCGATCCGGAGTATATGAACGGACTAACTAGAAAGGAAAGACAATTAAAACAGTTGTTATTTATGGCATTAGATCAGCTTTATTCCTCTGAAAATGCGGCAGAGGTCCGATATTGGTATACGGAGTGGAGTCCTGAACGTTATTATGACATCCAGCTTCTTAATTTTGAAGAAGCATGGATTCAATTGTATGAAAGCATAAAGGATGGATGGACAAGCAAGCATGAGCAATTTTGTGAGAATATCATCAAGGGTCAGTCTTTTTTTGAAAAGCTTTGGGAAATGGAGCATGGTCCAAAAGTGAATGAACCGTAAGCAAGAACAAAAACGCAAGCGCTTTGATCAGCCCTGAAGAAAAATGTTCTCATGACTCAAAAAGTGCTTTTTACTTTTAGAGGCATGAGGTTATCTTTCACAAGGGCTAGGCGCTGGCCGATTAAAAGCACCACGTCCTGTGGTGACATCGGCACTCGTACATCCTGTACATCGAAGCTGGACGTTGATACATAGCCTTCAAAGTTATCTACAACCAACTATTTTATAGTTTCCTAAGCAATCAAAAAGGAGATTCAAACGAACCCGTTTAAGATGCGTTTGAATCTCCTCGATAGTCTTCTTTTAGCGTTTTCTTTTTCTTCCAAGACCCATAGCATTCTCCATTTTCTTCAGCATCTTGTTTGCAACAAATCTAGCTTTTTCAGCACCTTCATCTAAAATATCATCTAATTCAGTTGATTCCATTAGCTGATAGTATTTATTCTGAATCGGTTCAAACGTTTCAATGATGATTTTTGCCACATCCGCTTTAAATTGTCCGTAGCCTACACCGGCATACTTTTCTTCAAGCTCTGCAATCGATTGTTGAGAAAGAATTGAGTAGATTGATAATAGATTGGAAACTCCAGCTTTATTTTCTTTATCAAATTTCACGATTCCATCCGAATCTGTAACAGCACTTTTAATTTTCTTTTCAATCAGCTTCGGCTCATCAAGAAGGGTAATAAACGCTTTTTGATTAGGATCTGATTTACTCATTTTTTTAGTTGGTTCCTGTAATGACATCACTCTTGCGCCTACTTTTGGAATCCGAACCTCAGGGATGGTGAAAATGTCGTTATATTTTTTATTAAATCTTTCTGCTAAATCACGAGTCAGCTCAAGATGCTGCTTTTGATCCTCACCTACTGGAACGAGGTCCGTACCATATAATAAAATATCAGCTGCCATAAGAGGCGGATACGTTAATAAACCAGCAGAAACAGCTTCCTTTCCAGCTGATTTATCTTTAAATTGTGTCATGCGTTCAAGCTCGCCGATATAAGATACGCATTGCAGCATCCATCCTGCTTGTGCATGAGCGGGTACTTCGGATTGAATAAATAGAGTCGCCTTATTCGGGTCAAGCCCAACTGCTAAATAAAGAGCTGCAAGACTTCTGATGTTTTGTCTAAGAGTCAGCCGCTCCTGTGGAACCGTGATCGCATGCTGATCAACGATGCAAAAAAAGCAGTTGTATTCATTTTGAAGCTCGATAAATTGTTGTAACGCTCCAATATAATTTCCTAATGTAATGGTGCCGCTTGGTTGTATTCCAGAAAAAATCGTTTTCATTATTTTTCCTCCATCTATTTTATTATAAGGCGCAGCTATGGAAATGATTTTAAATATTGTCCTTAACATTGCCTTTGTTTAAGAAATTGTCAAAAATTCTTTGAGCAGGGACCTTGATATGCAAATGATAGAAGCATATGATTATATTTGAAAGTTACAGGTCTATACCATTGGATTAATGACAACAAAAAGACCATTCGTCCCTAACAAATATAGGGACGAATGGTCCGCGGTGCCACCCTAATTACTCAAAATGAGTCTCTTAACGCCCCTTTTTGTAGAAAAATTAGGGCAGCCTTCGTAACGTAAGGCAATCGCTGTCATATAATTTGCACAGTTGTAAACCTAGCATTTCTATTTCAGAGCTCAAAAGTCCATTCCATCTACATGGCTGCTTGTTTCCACCTGCCACAAGCTCTCTGACAAACCAGACTGTAAATGTACTATTCTTTGTCATCGCTGATTGATATTAAATTATCTACAATAAAAAATATACGAAAAAGAAAAAAAAAGCAAGTGTATGTATAAATATTAACTTTCTCTTATGATCATGCTAAGTAAATAATATTAAGAAATGGTTAATTCCGTTGATTTTTGTAATATTCTCCACAAAAACAGCATTCATTTTTCTACATAAAAAAACAGAAAAAGACGTAAAAAAGTACTTGACTTTATATAAAAATAACTTTGTATACATAAAGACTACTTGCAATCACCAGATAAAGTACTTATAATGACCTTAACAAGCGGAATTTGGAAATGTTAAATTATTTCACATGAGTTTGTAATATGCTATAAGTCATAGTTTGCTAAAGAGTGAGTTTATCATACATATTTGAAATTTTATCCTTAATAGAGCTGTTTAAATTAGTCAGTTATAGAGGGATAATATTCTATAAAAATATAAACTTGCTTTTTTTGGCGTTTTTTAATAGATTTTTTTCGATCTATTAGCCTATTGTAAACTGATTTATATAAGCAAATATAAGTGGAATATTTGCAAACAAACCGTTTGTCCAAAAATATAGGGGGGTCACACCGTGAAGAAAAGATTGTCAGTCTTAATAAGCATGCTGCTTGTGTTAAGTGTATTTTTAGCAGCTTGTAGTGACAAAAGTTCTGGTAGCAACGACGAAGGCACAGAGAAGAAAAAAGTTGCACAAGACTTAAGAGTAAATATTAAAACAGAGCCTTTCTCATTAAATCCAGGATTGGCAAACGACAGTACATCAGGAAGTATTTTACTCCAAACATTTGAGGGCTTAACTCGTCTTGATGCCAAAGGAAAGCCTCAACCAGCTATGGCGGAAAAAATCACACCTTCTGATGATTTGAAAACTTATACATTCAAGCTTCGTGATGCAAAATGGACAAATGGTGATCCAGTTACAGCGCAAGACTTTGTATATGCGTGGAAATGGGCATTAGATCCAGCAAATGAATCACAGTATTCCTACCAGTTATATTATATTAAAGGCGCTCAAGCAATAAATGAAGGAACAGCTGCAGCTGATACACTTGGTGTAGAAGCGGTAGATGATAAAACTTTAAAGGTTACTTTAGAGAATCCAACTCCTTACTTCTTAGAATTAACAGCTTTCTATACGTATTTCCCAGTAAACAGCAAAATTGCAACAGCTAATCCAAACTGGTACAAAGATGCTGGTGATCAATATACATCCAATGGACCATTCAAAATGACAAAATGGGAACATTCTGACAGCATCAAGCTAGAGAAGAATACAGATTATTGGGATGCAAAAACAGTAAAATTAAGCTCTGTTGAAATGTTTATGGTTAATGAGGATGCTACAGAACTATCTATGTATGAAAACGGTGAGCTTGATTGGGCTGGACTTCCATTCGGACAGCTTCCGACAGAGGCAATCCCGCAATTAAAAGATGCTGGTGATCTTAAAATTAAACCAATCGCAGGTACGTACTGGTATAAATTTAATACAGAAAAACCACCTTTGAACAACTTGAATATACGTAAAGCTTTAACGTATGCCATCGATCGTAAAGCAATTGTTGAAAATATTACTCAAGGTGGACAAGTTCCAGCAATGGCAGCTGTACCACCAACGATGTTCAAGGAAAATGAAAAAGGCTACTTTAAAGACAATGATGTGAAAAAGGCAAAAGACTTCTTACAAAAAGGTCTTAAAGAGCTTGGCTTAACAGATGTTTCTCAACTTCCTGCCATTACGCTTTCCTACAACACCAATGATGCACATGCAAAAATTGCACAAGCAATTCAGGATATGTGGAAACAAAACCTTGGTGTTAATGTAAACTTAAGCAATGAAGAATGGGCAGTGTATATTGATAAGCTTCATGCTGGAGATTATCAAATTGGCCGTATGGGCTGGCTAGGAGACTTTAACGATCCAATTAACTTCCTAGAATTGTATCGTGACAAAGACGGCGGTAACAACGATACGAAATGGGAAAATCCAGAATTTAAGCAGCTTCTAATTGATTCACAAAAAGAAGAGGATGCAAAAAAACGTACAGCGATGCTGAAAAAAGCTGAAGGTATTTTCATGAATGATGTTCCTGTTGCACCAATTTACTTCTATACAAATGTATGGGTTCAAAAAGATAACCTTAAAGGTGTAGTTGTTTCTGGTCTAGGTGATGCTCAATTAAAATGGGCTTATTTTGAATAATAATAGTTTGTTCGTTAAACGAAGGTATATGAAGCAAAGCTTCATATACCTTCATTTCTGACAAAATAATTTGAATGAGTTATTTTGAAGTTTGAAATAAACTAAAGCCTTTTATTAAAAAAGTAAAAATTGGAGGTGTAGAATATGACAAGGTACATTACAAAGCGTGTGCTGTATATGCTCCTTTCGCTCTTTCTTATTGTGACTGCAACGTTTTTTTTAATGCGAGTAGCGCCAGGGAATCCTTTTACTTCTGAAAAAAAGCTGCCTCCCGAAATTGAAAAAAATCTAATCTCTCATTACGGCTTAGATGATCCTTGGTATATTCAATATGGGGAGTATTTATTACGTGTAGCTCAATGGGATTTTGGCCCTTCCTTTAAATATAAGAGTCAAACAGTCAATGATTTAATTAATGATGGATTTCCCGTTTCATTTATATTAGGATTAGAAGCTATTTTAATTGCCCTTGCCGTTGGTGTATTATTAGGTGTTATTGCCGCCTTGCGACATAACAAGTGGCAGGACTATACAGCTATGATAATTGCTGTATTAGGGATATCGGTTCCTTCCTTCATTATGGCGACTGTTTTACAATATTTTCTTGCTATAAAATTAGGTATTTTCCCAGTTGCTCGTTGGGAATCTTTTATGCATTCAGTTTTACCAGCTTTAGCATTGGCCTCAACGCCGATGGCGTTTATTGCACGCCTTACAAGATCCTCGATGTTAGAGGTCTTAAATAATGATTATATAAAAACGGCGAAAGCAAAAGGGTTAAGCGGAACAGCTATTACAGTTCGGCATACGTTAAGAAATGCGATGCTTCCAATTGTTTCTTACTTAGGTCCTCTTTCAGCTGCAGTTCTTACAGGTAGTTTTGTAATTGAAAAGATATTTGGGATTCCGGGATTAGGGTCTCACTTTGTTATTAGTATTGCCAATCGCGATTATACTGTAATAATGGGAGTTACAGTATTTTACAGCATCATTCTTTTAGTTTGTATTCTCCTTGTCGACATAGCGTACGGATTAATTGACCCACGGATTAAACTAGCAGTCGGGAAGAAAGGAGAATAAGTGATGATACCAGTTTCAAAAGATAAATTTACTATAGTTGGAGCACATGGCTCTGATGCTGAGAAAATTTCTAAACCAAGTCTTTCTTTTTGGAAAGATGTGTTCGTTCGATTACGAAAAAACAAGCTTGCTATATTTGGGGTAGTTTTACTCACGCTGCTTATATTTATGGCAATCTTTGGACCATATATGACAAAGCATGACTATTTTACAACTAATCTAATAAATGCTAATAAAGCTCCATCAGCTGACCATTGGTTTGGAACTGATGACCTTGGACGCGATGTATTTGAACGTACTTGGTTTGGTGCACGTATTTCTTTATTTATCGGATTTGCAGCTGCCCTCATCGATTTATTCATTGGTGTTATATGGGGTGGACTTGCAGGTTATAAAGGGGGACGTACAGATGAATTTATGATGCGCTTTGCCGACATTTTGTGGGGTGTCCCGTATCTCTTACTTGTTATTTTATTAATGGTCGTACTAGGACAAGGTCTTGGAACAATGATTTTAGCTATGACTATTACTGGATGGATTAATATGTCGCGGATTGTACGTGGTCAAGTACTATCCTTGAAAAATCAGGAATATATATTGGCCTCTAGGACATTAGGTGCAGGGATCTCAAGAATTATGAGACGCCACTTAATCCCTAATACAATGGGACCTATTCTAGTTACATTAACGCTTTCAGTTCCATCCGCTATCTTTACAGAGGCTTTCTTAAGCTATTTAGGCTTAGGTCTTACACCTCCTCTAGCTAGCTGGGGGACAATGGCTGCTGATGGTTTACCAGCCATTAGATATTATCCATGGCGCTTATTCTTCCCGGCAACGTTTATATGCTTAACAATTTTTGCTTTCAACGTTATTGGTGACGGGTTACGCGATGCATTAGACCCACGACTACGTAAATAGGAGTGAGAAAATGGAAAAATTATTAGAAGTAAAAGATTTACAAGTCTCATTCCATACTTATGGAGGAGAAGTTCAAGCTGTTAGAGGTGTATCTTTTGACCTTTACAAGGGAGAGACTTTAGCAATTGTTGGAGAATCAGGATCTGGAAAAAGTGTTACTTCTCAAACCTTAATGAAATTAATTCCAATGCCCCCTGGTCATATTAAAGGTGGACAAATATTGTTTGATGGTCAAGATCTTGTTCCAAAAACAGATAAAGAAATGGAGAGAATCCGTGGGAAAGAGATTAGTATGATATTCCAGGATCCAATGACTTCATTAAATCCAACCATGAAAATCGGCCGGCAAATTATGGAGGTTTTGATTAAGCATCAGCATATGTCTGCAGATGCTGCTAAAAAAAGAGCGATTGAATTACTTAAGCTTGTTGGAATTCCAATGGCTGAAAAGCGAGTAGATCAATATCCGCATGAATTTTCAGGTGGAATGAGACAGCGCGCGATGATCGCTATTGCTTTAGCTGCAAAACCAAAACTTTTGATTGCTGATGAACCGACAACCGCCCTTGATGTTACGATTCAAGCACAAATATTAGATTTAATGAAAGATTTACAGGAAAAATTGGATACTTCTATTATCTTTATTACACATGATTTGGGAGTTGTAGCCAATGTAGCTGATCGGGTGGTCGTGATGTATGCTGGGCAGATCATTGAAACAGGAACAGTAGATGAGATTTTCTATGATCCGCGCCATCCTTATACTTGGGGGCTGCTAGCTTCAATGCCAAGCCTCGATCATGATGATAAATCTGAGCTTGCAGCAATACCGGGTACGCCACCTGATTTAACCAATCCTCCCAAAGGGGATGCATTCGCAGCAAGAAATCAATATGCTATGGAGATTGATTTTGAAGAAGAACCGCCAATGTTTCAAATTTCCGAAACACATTTTGCAAAAACTTGGCTGCTTCATCCAGATGCACCTAAGGTTGAGCCTCCTGAATCTGTAAAGCGTAGAATGCGCAAAATATCCTCTACTTTTGAAAAACCTGTATTAGTTGTGGAGGGAAAGTAAAATGGCTGAAAAACTATTAGAGATTAAAAATCTTAAACAACATTTCCATGTTGGCAGACCGAACATGGTAAAGGCTGTTGATGGGATATCCTTTGATATATATAAAGGAGAAACACTTGGATTAGTAGGAGAATCTGGGTGTGGGAAATCTACGACTGGTCGGTCAATTATACGACTATATGATGCAACAGATGGTCAGGTATTGTTTAATGGTGAAGATGTCCATGGAAAAAAATCAAAAGCTGAGCTTAAAAAGTTTAATCGTAAAATGCAAATGATTTTCCAAGATCCTTATGCATCTTTAAATCCACGAATGACGGTTGCTGACATTATTGCTGAAGGCATTGATATTCATGGTCTTGCTGCTAATAAAACGGCACGTATACAAAGAGTGTATGAGCTTTTAGAAACAGTTGGCTTAAATAAAGAACATGCAAATCGATATCCTCATGAATTTTCAGGTGGTCAAAGACAGAGGATCGGAATTGCTCGTGCTTTAGCTGTTGATCCAGATTTTATCATTGCGGATGAACCAATTTCTGCATTGGATGTGTCCATCCAAGCTCAAGTGGTCAATTTAATGAAGAAGCTTCAACGAGAAAAAGGCCTAACCTATTTGTTTATAGCGCATGACCTATCAATGGTTAAGTATATTAGTGATCGTATTGGTGTTATGTATTTTGGGAAGCTGGTAGAATTAGCGCCAGCGGATGTACTATATAATCAACCCATTCATCCTTATACGCAATCTTTACTTTCAGCGATACCATTGCCAGATCCTGACACAGAGCGTTCTCGTAAACGAAAATCCTATGACCCTAAAACAGCTCATCAATATGATGGAAACGAGAAACTTGAAATGAGAGAAATAAATAAAGGGCACTTTGTCTATTGCTCAGAAAAAGAATTTATTCAATATAAAGCTAAATATTCAAGATAACAATAATCTCGGGGACAAGCACGGTGTTGGGTTACACTATTCTTCTTTGATATATACATGGATCAAAGAGAATAGCATTTACTTAAACATCTGTAGAGTCCTCTTTTTTTGTATTTTTGATAAAGGCTGTTTTCTCAAAGTTTGTTGCTTTTGACATAAAACATTGGGAGAAACGTTTCGGAGCAGCCTGCATACACGTAGCCTCCTGTGGGAATACGAGAAAGGCGAGACCCCGCAGGAGCGTATGCGACGAGGAGGCTTGACGATCGCCCACGAAAAGCGAAGTGTATGCAGGCTGCGCATTTAAAAGCAACAATCTATACGAAAACAGTCTTGATAAATAATTTGTGTAAAGAGTATTGTAAAAGAACAAGTTTCATTATAAAATGAAATTAATGAAAGCACTTACATACTGTGAGCTAAAACCACTTTTACTTATGTTTGTTTTCAATTCATATTGATAATTGAGAATAATATCGAAAAATGTAGAAAATGGTTGGAATGAAAAGCAGACGTTTTCATACCTAAATTGTACTGAAGGGCCTCTTATCAGAAGATAAGTTTCTTTACTTTATGTGTGATTTAAAAATAATTTTTAAACATGAAGTAAAAATGTTTTATGGAATTTGAAACTTTTTTTAAACTCAAACGTCTATATATATAGTTACATATTAAGAATATTCGTTTTATAGGGGAGGGAAAAGACTTTTTTCAGAATCTTAAAAAAGGATACCAAAAAGGGAACAAATGTTGTATAATAGTTAATATACATTACTTAATTAAATTAATTTTAATTTAATAAAAGTAGCAATATTCAAGTGTTTATCTTTACTAGATTTATTATAAATTTATGTCTAATATAAGGGAGTGTGAATTTGTAATGGTCACATTATACACTTCACCAAGTTGTACATCTTGTAGGAAAGCAAAATCTTGGCTGGAAGAGCATGAAATTGCATACAAAGAAAGAAATATTTTTTCAGAACCGCTCTCTATTGACGAAATTAAAGAAATTCTTCGTATGACAGAAGACGGTACAGATGAAATTATTTCTACTCGTTCAAAGACATTTCAAAAACTAGACGTTAATCTTGATACAATGCCTTTACAAGACTTATTCAAGCTCATTAAAGACAATCCAGGATTGTTGAGAAGACCTATTATCATTGATGAAAAACGTCTTCAAGTTGGCTATAACGAGGATGAAATTAGACGCTTCCTTCCAAGAAAGGTACGTACTTTCCAGCTTCGTGAGGCACAGCGATTAGTTAACTAATCGTACAAACAAAAATGATTTGAAAAGAGCTTTCACTTTATCAATAAGTGATGGCTCTTTCTATTTATACAAAAACATTTATCATAAATAGCATGTGTTATGGGAAAAATAAGAAAATACATAAATTTGTCACAGAATGAAGTATTTTTCTCGTTCATTCATTTGAGACTTTTTAAACTTTCTGATAAAATAATGGAAATACTCAAAAAATATAGGCATTTGATGGTTTTTAAATTCTTAATATATTATAATTCCCTTTATCGACGATTTGTCATAAAATAAGAGTACAAGGTACACTATCCGTTACGTTCTTTTTCAGGATTCACTAAAAACCAATAGTAGGGGATTTATAGTCATCTGTATGGGGGTATTTAGTCCCTTCAACTATAGACAGAAGGGAGAAATGTGATATGGAAATTGAACGCATTAATGATTACACAGTAAAATTTTACATTTCTTATGTCGATATAGAGGAGAGAGGATTTGATCGTGATGAAATTTGGTACAATCGCGAGAAAAGTGAAGAACTCTTTTGGGAAATGATGGATGAGGTTCATCAAGAAGAAGAGTTTGTGTTAGAAGGTCCTCTCTGGATTCAAGTTCAGGCCCTCGACAAAGGTCTAGAAGTGCTCGTTACAAGAGCTCAACTCTCTAAGGATGGTCAAAAATTCGAGCTGCCAGTTCTCGAAGACAAATTAAAAAGTTTGGCTTCTGATGAACGTATCGAAGAAATACTAAATGATCATTTTGAATCAGAAGAAGAAGAGTTTGAGGATAATCTGGAATTTCTACTTACCTTTAAAGATTTTGAAGATTTAGTATCCCTTTCGAAAATTAGCATCAATGGAGAAGTGGAAACAAAGCTTTATTCTTTAGATGGAAAGTATTACTTATTTGTTCAATTTGTTGAAGAAGAAATTGACGAAGATGAAATAGATAATGTACTCAGTATTTTGCTTGAGTATGGTCAAGAAACGCAAGTAACGATTCATGTTGTGCAGGAATACGGTAAATTAATCATCGACAATGATGTATTTACTGAGCTGAATAAATATTTTCATTAAAACTTCTACTTGTAGAAGTTTTTTTTGCATTTAAAGGGATGTTCTTTACATTTCACTTTATAAAGTGAAACAAAGCTGAAGGAAAAAGGAAGATAATCGCGAATATTACAGTATAGATCAGAAAGGAGGATTATATTGTTTACTGCTTTAACGAAGAATGGAAAATTGTTTAGGATATTTGAGCAAAATAATCCGAAGGTATTAAAGGAAATACGGGCAAAAGAGGAGTTTTTTTGTCCAGAGTGTAGGGAGAAGGTCATTTTAAAAATCGGAAACAAAAGGTTAAGTCATTTTTCCCATGCTAATAGAAAAGCTTGTATTAGCAATGCAGAAAGGGAATCAGAGTATCATATAAATGGTAAGCTCCATTTGTTTCATTGGTTGCAAAAGCAAGGATTGAATCCAGAACTAGAGCCTTTTTATCCATCAATCCGACAGCGACCGGATATCGCATTTATTTATAAGAATCGTTTGTATGCGATTGAATACCAATGCTCGGTCATATCAGAGGAACTGTTTATAAAAAGAACCTTACATTACAGAAAGAAAAAGATTATTCCCGTTTGGATTATTGGAGGAAGACGGGTCAAACGAAAAAGTCAAAACAAGGTTCAGTTTTCAGCGTTTGACTATTTATTTCTAACAAAAAATGCGAACAATCAATGGGTTTTTCCTTCCTATTGTCCTCAATCACGTACTTGGATTTTATTAGATCACATTTCTCCTATTTCTTCTCTACATGCTCTTTCAAATTTTACAATTCAAAAGCTTGATGAGATTTCTTTTCGAGAATTATTTATCCCTGCTTCATACACTTTTTCAATGCTTGATTGGAAAATTGCGATTCGTAATTATAAACATACGCTCGTCCTTCGTCACTCAAAGGCCGATAAAGCTTTTCTTCAAGAATTGTACCAGAATAGTTTGAACCCATTCCTGCTTCCTCCATTCATCGGTATTCCCATCCCACAAGCCCATTTATTCGAAACAGCTCCCGTTCTTTGGCAATCTTATATTGTAATGGATCACTTCCTTCCTTTACAAAAAATGAAGTCCGTTAAGTTTATACAAATTAATCAGCTTTTCCAGCAGCGAATAAAGAAAAATCAAATTAAGGTTAGAACCTTGCCATTAGTAAAAGAAGTTAATTTTTCAATTGTTATAAAAGAGTATCTACGTAAGTTAATTCAATTGCACGTAATAGAAGAAACCGTTCCTTCTAACTATCAAGTCAGTTCTAATTTTTATATTGCCAAAAGTCAAAAGGAGCAAGAGGAATGGGAGAATCAATTTTATAACGATTTTGCTAAAGGAAAAATAAATCATAGGCCTTAATTTTTCAAGTTTGATGAAGAATCGGGTAAAATAAATATTGGATACATGGAGGAACATGTAAATTTCTTTGGTGGCAAAACTTATGATTACTTATTAAAATTAGAATGGAGGATGTTTATGTCTAATGAAGCAGCGGTAAAGAAGCTTCCTACTAGGGATGAAATTAATGTAGAGGATACATGGAAGTTAGAAGATATATTTTCTACAGACGAAGAATGGGAAAAAGAGTTTGAAGCGGTTAAAGGTCTTATTCCCAATGTGATAGAGTTTAAAGGTAAGCTTGCTGAGGGTGCGGATGTCCTTTTTGAAGCTTTGCAAAGACAGGATCAATTATTGGAGCGTCTTGGAAAGCTATATACATATGCGCATATGCGCTATGACCAAGATACAACGAATTCTTTCTATCAAGGGTTAAATGATCGAATAAAAAGCTTATATTCTCAAGCAGCAAGTGCTCTTTCCTATATCGTACCGGAAATTCTTTCAATAAATGAAGAGGTTATTAAAGGTTATTTATCGGAAAATAAAGAGCTTTCTTTATATGAACATGCATTAGAAGAAATAAATTTGCAAAGACCACATGTTTTGTCTGCTGAACAGGAGGCATTATTAGCTCAAGCATCTGAGGTGTTAGGCGCCTCAAGTAATACGTTTGGAATGTTAAACAATGCTGATATTGAATTTCCGTCAATTAAAGATGAGGATGGGGAAGAAGTAGAAGTAACTCATGGCCGTTACTCACGATTTCTAGAAAGTGAGGATCAAAGAGTCCGACATGATGCCTTTAAAGCGGTATATGATACTTATGAAAAGTTTCGTAATACATTCGCTAGTACACTAACTGGTAATATTAAAAAAGATAATTTTAAAGCACGAGTTCGAAACTATCAATCAGCTCGTCATGCAGCTTTATCAGGTAACAAGATCCCTGAAAGTGTTTATGAAAATCTTGTTGAAACGATTCACAAGTATTTGCCATTACTGCATAGGTATGTGAAGCTTCGTAAAAAAGTACTCGGTGTAGATGAGCTTCATATGTATGATTTATACACACCATTAGTAAAAAATATTAAAATGAAAGTTAGCTACGAGGAAGCAAAGGATTTAATTTTAAAAGGGTTGGCACCTCTTGGAGAAGAATATCGTCAAGTTTTAGAAGAAGGATTTACAAATCGTTGGGTGGACGTGCATGAGAATAAGGGGAAAAGAAGTGGGGCATATTCATCTGGAACCTATGGAACAAATCCGTATGTGTTAATGAATTGGCAGGATAATGTTAACAATCTTTTCACTTTAGCACATGAATTTGGACATTCCGTGCATAGCTATTATACAAGAAAAACACAGCCTTTCCCTTATGGAGATTACTCCATCTTTGTTGCAGAGGTTGCCTCTACATGTAATGAAGCTCTATTGAATGACTATTTATTAAAAACGATTGATGATGAACAGAAAAGGTTATATTTATTAAATCATTATTTGGAAGGCTTCAGAGGAACGGTATTCCGCCAAACGATGTTTGCTGAATTTGAGCATCTGATTCATCAAAAAGAACAGAATAATGAAGCGTTGACAGCAGATTTACTCACAAAAGAATACTATGCCTTAAATAAAAAGTATTTCGGTGAAGAGGACATTGTCATCGATGAAGAAATTGGATTAGAATGGGCTCGTATCCCTCATTTTTACTATAATTATTATGTGTATCAATATGCGACAGGCTTTAGTGCTGCAACAGCTTTAAGTAAACAAATTTTAGAAGAAGGGGAGCCAGCTGTTGAAAGATACATTGAATTCTTGAAATCAGGCAGCTCCAACTACCCGATAGAAGTACTGAAAAAAGCAGGGGTAGATATGACAAGTGCAAAACCGATCGAAGAGGCATGCAAAGTCTTTGAGGAAAAATTAACGGAAATGGAAAACTTATTATCTTAATAGAAGGAAAAAAAGAGGGTGAACAAATCATCCTCTTTTTTCTTACTTTAAAATCCTTTAAATTTTTTGCGGTCGTTTAGATAAGAGAAAAAGAAAAATAAAGAGATAAACAAGATTGGAGAACTGATCAGGATTGAAAATAAATCAAGCAGGGCTATCATTTGCAAAAATACACAAAAAATAATCCAAAAAACCATAATAATGACGAATAAATTTTTCACTTGGATGTAACTCTCCCTTAATATATGGTGCTCTTTTTTTAGATCCCTCTAAACCTTTGTCTATATGATATATAATTTTATGAACGAAAAATCTTAATCATACATCAATTTTATTTTTACAATATTGTGAAAAAAGAGAGAGCTTTCTTGTCAAATGTTTTTTTATTATGATATAGTAAAGATGTGAAGTTGATCACAAGCAAACATAAACCCCTTTGTTTGACCGTGAAAAATTTCTCCCATCCCCTTTGTTCGTATTAAATGAGAAAAAGACCTTGCGCCGGTGCAAGGTCTTTTTCTCATAGGAGAATTTTATAGATAGATAGGTGTTTTATTTATACTTGTCGCCTTACACTACTTTTTATCAATATACTTCCAGAATACTCCGTATTTTGCGGGGATTTGCTCAACTAATTGTTTGAGTTGAAGTTTTTTCATTTCAATATCAACTTCTTGGACCGATTTATTATAAACGACTGCAATTTCCTTTGATGCAACTAATTTAAAATATTTAAGAAAATATTCCAATGGCGGTGGATCTGATCGTTCTGGTTTAATCTCTAGCATTTCTTCAATAATTTGTTCATAGACGCTATAGGGATAGTACCCTGTAATTTTAATTCCTTCATCTTCAATATTTTCATTAAAGAAAACAAGAGAAGGAATTTCCTGGACATCCATTTCAGCTGTAATTTTTAAATCACATTGAAACGCTTTTGCAGCACTATCTGAATGGATATCGGAAATAAATTCTTCTACATCTAAGCCAACCTGTTTGGCACAATTCGTAAGGACATCAAAATTCGTTACATTTTGTCTTTCAAGAAACAACACTTCCTGCAGTTTACGTAAAAAGCGAAATCCGGCTTTTCTTCCTTGTAATTCAGCTGCTTTAATAGATATTGAAACAATGTGTGGAGAAGAAATCGGATTCTCAAACCAAAGACTGCCATCACATGACATACCTGTTCGACTGGCTGTTTTTTCCCAAAGCTCTGCGATGTTTTCATAATGCTGTTTGCGGCTTAAATTTAACGAAGCTAACCGACCGCTTATCACACGTTTTATAGAAAAATATTGACCATACTCAATTAATAGCTTTTTAATAATCGGTTCCAGCGCCCAGCATTCTGGACAGAGCGGGTCGATAAACATATAAATTTCTAACGGTTTTTTCTCGTTTCCATGACAATGGGGGAATGTCATCTTGTTTTGAAATAAATCTTTTTCCCTCACGTGTTCTCACCTTTCGTCATTTCCGTTTCATTACTATTAATCATATGGTTTGCAGTTAGAACAAGTCTTGAAAAAAGGTGTTCCCTTATTGGTCCATGTAGCCCTATCTCATCCATCGCTAGCTTCATACAGGATAACCAAGATTCAGCCCTTTCTTTCGTTATTTCAAAAGGTAAATGACGTGCGCGCAGCATTGGATGCCCATGCTCAAGAGTATATAAAGGAGGTCCCCCTAAATATTGAGTCAAAAATTGCTTTTGCTTCCTTGCTGTCTCTGTTAAGTCATTTGGAAAAATAGGAGAAAGATCAGGATGTTGTCCTACACGGCGGTAAAACGCATCTACCAACTGTGAAAGTGTCTCATCGCCAATAGCATCATAGGGTGTGGATATTTTCTCGACCATTTTGCGAAAACTCCTTTATGAGTTTGATTACATACTTTTATCATTTATAAAAGCTATTTTTGCCTTTCTTTGAAAAAGAATTCCACTCTATTTTATCAATGCCTCATTCATATCTCAAACAAATAGCTCTATGAAAAAAAAGGAAGTCTATGCCCATAGAAAACCGTCAGATATCAATCTGACGGAGTCCTTTAATTTTTACTATTTTAGAAAAGTAGTAATATCAATGATTTTTGCCTAATAGAAAGTGTAGACAATATGGAAATCGTTAACCCAAATAAGCCTTTTTCACCTTTTGAACATAGCTTTGAGTTTCTTTGAAGGGTGGTATTCCATGATGTTTCTCTACATTTCCAGGTCCAGCGTTATATGCTGCAAGAGCGAGATCTATATTTTGATCAAATCGATCTAACATTTGTCTTAAATATTTGCTTCCGCCCATTATATTTTCAATAGGGTTGAAGGAGTTTTTTATCCCTAATCCCTTTGCGGTTCCTGGCATAAGCTGCATTAATCCAACTGCTCCTGAAGTGCTAACTGCATCTGGATTGAAATTAGACTCTACTTTTATCACAGATTGTATTAGCTTGGATGGTAGCTGAAAGATGCTTGCAGCTTGATTAATGATTTCATCCAAAGAAAAAGGAGTTGAAGCTGTTTCCTTTGAAACGCTTGATGTTGAAACAGGGATGAATTGTGTGGGAGGAAGCGTACCTATCTTTATGCTGTTTTTGTTTCCTGCATTTGAATATTCTGTTGTTTCCGTGTTTGAGAGCATGCTTGTGAACAGCTGTTGAAATACCGATGAACTTGTCGTTTCATTCGTTGTTTTCGTTAAACTCTGCAGTGCCTGCAGCTCTAACATCATTTTTATTTGATCGATCTTCACGATTCTTTCGCCACCTTCAAACGGTAAATAAATAGTTTATCAACTTATTGATAACGTGCATCATAAAAACGTTTTATTTTATTTTCGGTTTTTCTTACTGGGATGTTTAAGTTATCTAATAACTCTTTAAAAATTTCAGCACCTTTTTTTCGGTCATTTACTTCGTATTCTAGCTCATAATCTTCCTGATTTAAATAGAAACTATGATCAAAAACAAGAATTCCATCTTTATAGCTGATTTCGATACGATCTGTTTTTAAAGAACCAAAATAAATAAGATGAGATGGATGAATATTCATTTCTTCTATATACTTTTTTATCTTACCATTCAATAATCGACCGGTGCGTATCATTTCCTCTGCCTCAGCTGTTGTCAGTTGTTGATTCGTTTCAAGAAGATTTTCTTCATAAGGCTGTTTTAGTGTCATTTCATAGCTTCCATGCTTATGACGTATACGCAAAGCACAGCCCTTCGATTTTAATAAAAAATCCTTTGTATCAAAATAGTGATTTTCCTGCGACTTTTTAGCGCTTTCTTCCAATTCAAAAGTATTTATAAGCTTTCTATATTCGTCTTTTGTTAACATGTTTTTAAATTCAATTTCAATGTTCTGTGATGACATGATCCATCTTCCTTTCATAGAAAAGTCTGCTCTTTCTTAGCATTAAAACGGGAAATCTTAGGATATATTTATTAAATATGTTAAAATAAAAAAGAGTATGGAGGTATAAAAATGAGAAAAAAATTACATATTGTAAAATCAAATTTCAATGATAAAAATGAGCTTCATTTAGAGATAGATGATTTGTATTTTAACAATCTTCAGCCATTAGGACAAATGCTGGTTGACTCAGATGAGCATGCGTTTATCTATTTAGCAGAATTAAATGATGAATATACATATATTGTGTTAGATGAGTCTGTATGGCCAAAGCTAAAAGAAGCAATGGAAGAAAAGACAACAGTATTTATTAAACAAGGAGAAAATTCTTTTTTGTTAACAAATATTCATGAAGAGTTATCTTATTTAGTCGAAAACATTAAAGGAAACAGCAACTACGGAAAAGATATGGTTTCAAAGGTTGAGGCGGTTTTTTCTTGATACAGTGGACGAATCTATGTGAGAACTGGAGGGCTGTGAATATGATAGAATGGGAAACCTTTTTAGCTCCGTATAAACAAGCAGTTGAAGAGTTAAAGGTAAAGCTCAGGGGAATGAGAAGTCAATTCGAGCTTAGTCCCGCCCATTCTCCTATTGAATTTGTAACGGGAAGAGTAAAGCCTATTGCCAGTATCATTAATAAAGCGAATCAAAAGGGAATTTCATTTGTTAAACTAGAAAAAGAAATGCAGGATATTGCTGGGCTTAGAATGATGTGTCAATTTGTTGAAGATATAAATATCGTCATTGAATTACTTCGAAATCGAAATGATTTTAAAATAGTAGAAGAAAAAGACTATATTTCTCATAACAAGGCCAGTGGTTATCGATCTTACCATGTCATTATTGAATATCCCGTGCAAACTATTCACGGAGAAAAGAAAATTTTAGTTGAAATTCAAATAAGAACACTCGCGATGAATTTTTGGGCAACCATCGAGCATTCCCTTAATTATAAGTATAAGGGTCAAATTCCAAAGGAAATTCAAACGAGATTGAAAAGTGCTGCAGAGGCTGCATTTCGTTTAGATGAAGAAATGTCAATCATTAGAGGAGAAATTCAGGAGGCGCAAGTCTTTTTTAGCCGTAAAAACGAGAGTCAATCGGAACTTAATTCGAAAATTTAAAGAACATTTTTTTAAGAAGAGGAGTTTGAAAAACATGAAGTTTGCCATAACCTCAAAGGGGGATTCAAAATCAAATATTCTTATGAAAAAAATCAAATCTCAATTAGAGGATTTGATGCTTCCATATGATGAGGAACAACCTGATATTGTAATCTCTATAGGAGGAGATGGAACGTTGCTATATGCTTTTCATCGCTATAGCAACCGCCTGGATCAAACGGCTTTTGTAGGAGTACATACAGGTCATCTCGGATTTTACGCTGACTGGATTCCTGAGGAAATTGATAACCTTGTTACAGCTATTGCTAATACTCCTTTTCAAGTCATTGAATATCCACTCGTTGAGGTAGTTGTTGCATATCAGCATGGAGAGAAAGCAGCTCGTTATTTAGCATTGAATGAATCGACAGTAAAAAGTGCTGAGGGTACATTGGTTATGGATATCGATATAAGAGGCCAGCATTTTGAAAGATTTCGGGGAGATGGACTATGCATCTCCACTCCATCTGGGAGCACTGCTTATAACAAAGCGCTTGGAGGTGCAATCCTTCATCCATCCTTGCAAGCAATTCAATTAGCTGAAATGGCATCGATTAACAATCGAGTTTATAGAACCATAGGATCTCCTCTTGTTTTGCCATCACATCATACTTGTGTGTTAAAGCCTGTAAATGAGCCTAATTTTTTGTTAACCATTGATCATTTAAATATTTTGCATCAAAATGTAAAGTCTATACAATTCAGGGTTGCAGATGAAAAGATACGTTTTGCCCGGTTTCGTCCGTTCCCGTTTTGGAAAAGGGTGCACGACTCTTTTATCGCAGATTAAAAATATTAGCAGGAGTATTAAATGAGTAAATTTAAGCTTGAATGGATAATTGACAGGTCCGACGAAGGAAAAATGATAAAAGACTTTTTAAAGGAAAAAGAAATATCAAATACTGCTTTAACCGAAATTAAATATAAAGGCGGAAAAATTGCAGTGAATAGGCATGAAGTGAATGTAAGACATAAACTGGCAAATGATGATAGACTGCTAGTTGAATTTCCATTAGAACAGCCTAGTATCGGTATTGAAGCTGAAAAACTTCCTCTTACAATTTTGTATGAGGATGAATATATACTTGTTGTAAATAAGGATGCTGGAATAAGTACGATTCCATCTCGAGAACATCCAAGGGGAAGTTTAGCAAATGCACTTTTAGGCTATTATCAAGAGTTAGGGTTAGAAGCAACTGTACATATCGTAACAAGGCTAGATCGTGACACCTCAGGCGTGGTTTTAGTTGCTAAGCATAAGCATATTCATCATTTATTAAGTAGTCAACAACAAGCAGGATCAGTGAAAAGAACGTACGAAGCATTTGTTGAAGGATTGATTCAAGCAGATAGTGGAACGATTGAAATGCCAATTGGGCGTAAAAGCTCAAGCATTATTGAACGAGAGGTTCGGCCAGATGGAAAATTTGCCCGTACACATTTTAAAGTCATTAAACTTAAAACTCAATTTTCTCATCTCCTACTGGAGTTAGATACAGGGAGAACACATCAGATCCGTGTCCATTTATCTTACTTGGGCTATCCATTAATTGGGGATGATTTATATGGTGGAAGCTTACATTATATCAACAGACAAGCACTCCATTGTAAAAAAATCTCTTTTAATCATCCTTTTACAAAGCATAAAATGACATTTGAATCAGATCTGCCAGAAGATATGAAAGGCTTGCTTCAAAATGATAAGAAAAAGCATTTTGAAATATAAGTCATTTTATCCCGCATTAACGAGCAGTAAGACCCCCCAACTCTAGGTTTTGAGTGTAATTGAAAAATCCAATCCTAGGTAGGGGATAACTGCTCGTAAAAGCCCGACGACAGACAGGAGTCCTAGTCAGGCGAATGCTACAGGATGTGGCATGTATGAGCGTGATTGGTGAAATAAGACTTTTTTTTGGGCTTCAGCCCTTAGAAAAGTCAATCAGGCTCTGCGTGACTAACAATCAGTGGGGGATGAAGCAGACAAAAGCGCGACGTCCTGTCGCATTGTCTGCACTAGTACTTCCTGTACGTCGCAAAACCCCCACTGATTGAAGTTTCACTTTATCGATTTTCATGAGCTGAAACACTTTTTTGGAGGTAGAAGATCTCTCCTCCAGCTTTCAAAGGAGATTAATCGTTTAATCAAATGTTTTAAATTTCTCTTCAATCAAAGGCATGGATGAAGGGACAGAAATAATTTGCATGTCAGGATAGGTTAATGCTGTTAGTTTTCCACCAAATACAGCTCCAGTATCAATATTATAAGTATGATTTATTTTTCTTGCCTCTTTTACAGGGGTATGACCATAAATAATCCACGAATTCCCTTTATATTCTTTTGCCCAATCCCTGCGGACAGGGGAGCCATCTGGATGCCTCTCACCTGTAATATCGCCATAAAGGACAAAGGTTTTTACCTTTGAGCTATATTTGCCAATATCCTGTTCTCGAATCCCGGCATGAGCAAGAATAAGTTTTCCTTCATCAAGAATATGGTACAATGGAGCTTGTTCGTAAAGATGAATGAATTTTTCTCGAATGAGTGTTCTTTTTTCTTGAGTTAAATCATCATATTCTGCTACAGTAGTTTCAAGTCCGTGAGTGACCTGAACCTTATTCCCTTTAAAATAGCGGTATAGTTTATTGCAATGATTTCCAGGATTGTAATAGGCTAATCGTTTTTTGACCAATGTTGAAACCACTTCTATCACTTTTAGTGAATGGGGTCCTCTGTCTGTTAAATCTCCCAAAAAAGCAAGCTTACGATTTTGCGGATGAATGGGATAACCATGTGTCCAAGCATAGCCAAGCTTTTCTGTTAATTTTTTCAATTCATCGTAACAGCCATGAATATCACCGATGATATCCAGTCTCATAAGGCAACCTCCTTTTGTCTGGTCTTATAGGTGAAAGAGCTCCCGCATTACATGCTTTCTGTAAAGGGGAATAACAATAATCTATTTAACAAAAGGCAGTTTTCGTATAGATTGTTGCTTTTAAACACGCAGCCTGCATACACTTCGCTTTCCGTGGGCGAGCGTCAAGCCTACTCGTCGCATACGCTCCTGCGGGGTCTCGCCTTTCTCGCATTCCCACAGGAGTCTACGTGTATGCAGGCTGCTTCGAAACGTTTCTCCCAATGTTTTTTATGTCAAAAGCAAAAAAATTTAGAAAACAGCCTAACAAAAAAATGAATGAAAAGGAGGATGAAAGATGGAAGGTCATGCTTCAATTACATCCCTTGTCATTGTCATCATCATAGCTTTTTTAACTCCTATTATACTACACCGATTTAAATTGACCTTTATGCCGGTCGTTGTTGCTGAAATAATAATGGGGTTGATTATAGGAAAAAGCGGCTTTAATCTAGTTCATCAAGGTTCTTGGCTTGAAATCCTATCAACCCTTGGTTTTATTTTTTTAATGTTTCTTAGCGGACTTGAAATCGATTTTTCTGCTTTTTCTGGTGGTAAGAAAAGAGAAAAGCTTCCTAGTGGAAAACTAGAACCTAATACATTTATTGCTGCGTTTGTTGTTTTTGCAGGTATATTTATTTTTTCACTAGGATTGTCTTATTTATTCGTATTTGCAGGATTCATTGAAAATGCCTTTCTAATGACGCTCATCATATCTACTATTTCTTTAGGGGTCGTCGTACCAACTTTAAAGGAAGCTCATCTAATGAAAACGGGCATTGGACAAATTATATTGCTCATTGCTGTCATTGCGGATTTAGTCACGATGATTTTGTTAGCTGTCTTTGCCTCTTTATATGAGAGTGGAGAAGGAAATACTTGGCTTTTACTTGTCTTATTTGCAGCTGGAGTTATTTTATTCTTTGTAGGAAGGCGTTTCAAAAGTGGTAAGCTGATTGAGAATTTGTCAGCAGGTACGGTTCAAATTGGGACAAGAGCTGTCTTTGCTTTAATTATTTTTTTAGTAGCCTTATCGGAAACCGTTGGGGCTGAAAATATTTTAGGTGCCTTTTTAGCAGGTGTTTTGGTTTCTTTGTTATCTCCAAATCAAAAGTTAGTTCACCAGCTCGATTCATTTGGATATGGCTTTTTAATCCCAATATTCTTTGTGATGGTCGGAGTAAAGTTGGATATTTGGTCTCTTTTTAGTGATCCAAAGCTTCTAATGCTGATTCCATTGCTCCTTATCGGACTCTTGCTTTCAAAGCTAGTACCGATTTATTTATTAAAAATATGGTATGATTCAAAAACAGTTATCGCATCAGGCTTCTTATTAACATCTACCCTATCTCTAGTTATTGCTGCAGCAACCATTGGAGAAAGGTTAAACGTTATCACACCAGAAATGAGTGGAACCCTTATTTTAGTAGCGATCTTAACTTGTATTATCACACCAATTGTGTTTAAAAAGCTTTTCCCAAAGGTAGATGCAACGGAAAAAAGAATAAGGGTATCTATTATTGGGGCAAATCAAATGACTCTTCAGGTATATAAGGAATTAAAATCATCCTTGTATGATGTAACCCTTTATCATAAAAAACAGGAAAAAGAAGATAAGCAAATTGCCGAATCTTTATTTGAGATTGTAGAGCTTGAAAATTTCTCTAAAGGGGTTTTAGAACAAACGGAAACACATGAAGCAGATATTGTTGTTATATCGACAAGTGATCAAGAAATAAATGCCACTCTAGGAAATTATTTTAAAGAAAAAGATGTTGAACGCGTAATTTGTAGAATGGAGACTCCAGAATTTGAGGAAGCTTTACGAAAACAAAATATAGAGGTTTATTCAAACTTCAGAGCTTCACAAACGTTGCTCCTAGCTTTAATTGAATCACCCAGCATTGTAGAAATTTTAACGAGCCAAGAAAATGCACTCTATGAAATAAAGTTAGAAAATGAAGATTTTCATGGAATGATGCTTAGAAGATTTCCTTTTACAGGAGATGTGATCTTTGTACGTATTTTCCGTGGTAAAGACTCAATTGTGCCCCATGGGGATACAGAACTGCAATTGAATGATCGACTTATAGTTACAGGCACGAAGGAATATGTTGATGATCTAAAGCGTGAACTTGAATTTTGTGAAAAATGTTGATTTCGCTCCTTGGTTATCACTATTTTGATCATATAAACTAGATGTTCAGTCCTTTTCTTTTTAAAAGGATTGTAGTAAGATTAGGACTAGGTACTAATAACTTGTAATAAGTATGGGAGGAAATATTCATGACTCTTTCGTTAAAGGGAAAAACATTCGTTGTTATGGGTGTTGCGAATAAAAGAAGTATTGCTTGGGGAATTGCTCGCTCTCTGCATGATGCAGGGGCGGATTTGATTTTTACATATGCTGGGGAGAGAATGGAAAAAGGAGTTCGAGACTTAGCAGCTACTTTGGAAGCAGATTCACTAGTACTGCCCTGTGACGTTACAAATGATGAGGAAATCGCAGCATGCTTTGCAGAGATCAAAAAAGCTGTAGGTGTGGTTCATGGAGTTGCTCATTGTATTGCGTTTGCAAATAAAGAAGAACTTCAAGGAGAGTATTTAAATACGACACGTGATGGCTTTTTGTTAGCGCATAATATTAGCGCATATTCCTTAACAGCTGTGGCCAAGGAAGCAAGAGGCTTGATGACTGAAGGCGGAAGCATTGTAACACTAACTTATCTTGGTGGAGAGCGCGTTGTTCAAAACTATAATGTGATGGGTGTAGCAAAGGCTTCTCTTGAAGCAAGTGTACGTTATTTAGCAGAAGATCTTGGAAAAGATGGAATCCGTGTAAATTCTATTTCTGCCGGACCAATCCGTACTTTGTCTGCAAAAGGAATTAGCGGCTTTAACTCTATTCTAAAAGAAATTGAAGAAAAATCACCTTTACGTAAAACGACTGAGCCTGAAGAAGTTGGTGATACAGCATTATTCTTATTTAGCAGCTTATCTCGTGGTATTACTGGGGAAAATATTCATGTAGACTCTGGTTACCACATTATCTCTTAAGATAAACAAGTTTTAATAATTTATGAAAAAGGGTGGCCTAATCTCTTTGATTAGGTTCACCCTTTTTCTGTATATACTTTTTCTATTCTATAGCAACGTATAGGTGTTTGTCGCATACATATAGTAAGAAAAACTACTCTGTGGAGGTGTGAGAAATGATGAATAGCAAGGAAAAAAGGAAACCACTTCTTTATATAGAACAGCCGAGCTTTCAAATAGCTAATTGGAAAATGCAGGAGGTTTATTCACGTGAAAAAGCAGAGAAAGAAAAGCTTGCAAAGCAATTAGAAGAGCTTCGGCAAGAAGACATAAAGGCTGATGAGAGAAAGAAGAATGGCTATAAAGGTATAAATGGAGGGTGGATGAAATCAGAATTGCCTGAAGAGTTAAAGGGGGATTTATCTTCCGTTGAGGTTCATGAAGCGATTCAGCAATTTGAACGTGAGCAGCAGAATGAAAAACGATTTCAATCAACAAAAAATCAACCATTTTCTTTAAAAAGGCTAAAGAGCTTTAAAGAAATGGATACAAAGGAACGATTAGAATATCTCATAAAATTTCCAAAACAGCTGCCACCTGTTGCGTGTGTTTTTCAAACAGAGACAGGCAGCTATAAGGGAATTCTTTTGAATAAAGAAGAAGAGTTTATTGAAATAAAATTACAAAATGAAGAAACTGAAAAGATATCCATTCCTTCCTTAGTAGAAGTTAAGATGATAGGCTTCTAATACAGAAAAACGCAAGGCGCCCGCTTATCGGCGACAAGCATAAGACGAACTGGTGGGAAAGGTGTTCTTTACCTTTCTTGCCAGTTTAGCTTATGACCTCGAGCCGATGGCGCCTGGCCGATTAAGAGCGCCACGGCCGCATATCTTCATCGGCACTGGTACGTCCTGTACGTCGGAGCTAGACACCCCCCTATATTCAAAAAAGCTATACTTTCTTATTTTTGAACAAAAAAACTCACCTATAAAATAAGATTTCTTTGAAAATAGGAGAGTTCATTTCATTTTTTTATACCCATGTTTTACACAAATAGAAAGGACCAGTCAATTGACTAGGTCCACATTAATCATTCAACAAGGGTCTTGTTTCTGTAGGTAAATAATTTTCTAAGGCAGACGAAGCTATTATGAGGTTTATAAGCACTTTTTAAGTACCCTTGAGGAATGATTATACCTTATTAGTCACAAATACCAAGGTTTACGTCTGCAATACATTGAACAGCGCAGAAGCAGTTGAGATCAACAGTGATACAATCATTTGTACTTCTGAATGCATCTAATTCACAAATTTTTTTCAAATCAATGCAGCAACCCTCTACGATGTCAAGTGTTTCTTTTTTTCCATGGTCTTTCTTTAGTGGTTCAATTACACGTAAAACCGCACAGCAATTATCAAAAATATCTTCTACGCGGAAGAAGATTGAAACACAAGCGCAGTCTGTTCCTCTAAAAAATGCATGGAATGGAGATCCATCAGCTGTTTTCAAAACAAATACACGTGTGTCAGCTTTTGCCTGTTTTGCAGGTGATACTAATGCACCAAGTGGTTCTAAGAAACAATTTGTTGGGCATTCACAAGCTTCTTCGGCATTATCTTGTATATCTTTAATAGCTCGAACTACATCGCATACACAGCCTTTAGAGTCGAATTTATCATCTTTTTTCCCACAACCCATTATGTTTTCCTCCTTATTGTAATTTAGTGATATTTACACTAATAAGATATTGTTAGAAGCCCTTATGGGTTACAGACATACGCCTTGTTTATGAAAATTAGGCAGTTTTTTTCGAATAGTAGGAGAGGAGAGAAAGCATTTGAACATACACATGATGGACTTTATCATTTTAGCGTTTGCAAGCTTTCGATTAACAAGGCTGATCGTATTTGATAAGATTACAGCCTTTATCAGAAGCCCATTTTTTAATGAAATAGAAGAAACGAATCAAAATGGAGAAATTATTCTCTATTATGTACCCAAAGATGGACTAATAAAAAATTTTTTTGGCGAATTGTTAAGCTGTTATTGGTGTACAGGAGTATGGTCAACCGTTCTTTTATGTATCGTTTATTTATATTTTCCAGCTATTACAGCCCCTATTTTGCTTGTATTATCAGTTGCAGGAATGGCTGCTTTAATTGAAACGATTCTTCAGCTTTTACTAAAAGAATAAAGATAAATGGAAATCTGAATAGAATATAGAACTAAATAGGCTATTTTTTTACACAAGCTCTCCGCTTTCACATAGAATGTCTTAGGAAAAGATAAAAAAGGTGGGGGAGAAGAAGATGCAGAGTGTAAAAAAACAATTTATCTCATCAAAAAAGAAAAAGAAAAAAAGTTGTGGATGTTCAAAGAAAAAGGATAAGTGATAAAAAGTCGGGGCAACCGGCTTTTTTTTTTGATTAAGTAAGTTTTCGGAAGTCCGACTGGTGTCTAGCTCCGACGTACAGGACGTACTAGTGCCGATGAAGACATAAGGCCGTGGCGTACTTAATCGGCCAGCGCCTATCGACTAGCAAACTTCAGGTCTTCTCCCTACGATAAGTCAACATTGAAACGCTTGCGCTCATCGTGTTTCCTTTATCACGATTTAACGGGCAGTAAGATATGTTCAAAAAAATGTACAGTGGATAAAAAACTGCCCGTAGAAACCTGATCGGCTCAGGCTAACCATCAGGGAAAGAACAGCCTGATGAAGGTTCGTCTTATCTCAGTCGAAGCCCCTCCAGTTTGTACGTCGATGATCAAGGCACTTCCGCTTTTCTTAATTTGAAATAATTGGATGTTGATGTTAGGAGAAAGCATTCATATTTTTTCTCAAGCTTGAAAAAATATGAGGTAGACAACATTTTAATTAGGAAGGGAAAAATATGCTCAATAAAATCTTAATATCAATTTGTTCAATAATGATCTTTATAAGTCTAAGTGCTTGTAATCAGAAAAATGAGGAAAATAATACTAGGTTGGCCTTACTAAAAACAACAAATCCCGCACCGAAAGCGATTGATCATAAAAAAGACTTGGCTGAAAGAGTTGAACATGAAATTGAAGCTTTCGATGAAATTTATGATGTAGCGGTCATCCAAGGGAAAAAAAAGATTCTTGTAGCGTATAAAGTCAAGCATTTGGATCGCTTTCAAATGAAGAAGATTGAAAAGAAAATAAATAAAAAACTAGAGGATCAATATCCGAAGGATGATTTTATTATCTCAAGTGATTATAAAATTTTTTTAGAGACGGTCAAACTGATTAATAAAATGAATGATCCGAAGTTTTCTGAGAAAAAAGCGAACAAACGGTTAAATGAAATTATTGAATTGAAAAAAGAATTAACGTAAGGGAGTAAAAAAATGGCGAATAAAAAAATGATGAAGGTGACACCGGCGCAAAAGAAGTATCAAAAGCTAGAAGACAAGCATGAGTTTAAGCGTCCTGTTTTAGCAAATTGTATAAAAGCATTTATTGTAGGGGGATTGTTTTGTGTTGTTGGTCAGGCAATTACCTACTTCTATATTTACTTTTTTGATTTTACAGAGCAGACTGCTGGAAACCCAACCGTTGCCACGATGATTTTCCTATCGATGATCTTGACTGGAATAGGAGTTTATGATCGAATTGGTCAATTTGCTGGGGCAGGCAGCGCCGTACCAGTCACAGGTTTTGGAAATGCCGTTATTTCCGCAGCGATTGAGCATCAGACAGAGGGATTTGTTCTTGGTGTTGGGGGAAATATGTTTAAGCTTGCGGGGGCGGTCATTTTATTTGGAGTTTTTTCAGCTTTTGTGGTTGCGTTAATTAAGACGATTTTAATTCAATTGGGGGTTATTTGATGTTAAAGGGTAAGCAATCCTGGGTGTTTGAGAATCGTCCTGTTATTGCATCTACTGGCGTATCAGGTGGTCCCTTTGAGGCAAATGGACTTTTAGCAGAAGCATTTGACGTGCTTCATGATGATTTGTGGCTGGGCGAAGAATCATATGAAAAAGCTCATAAAGTTTTATTGCGGGAAGCGGCTCAGGCAGCGTTAAAAAAGAAAAATATTCAGCAAGAAGATGTGCAATTTTTTATAGCGGGAGATTTAATTAATCAAATGACGCCAACCAGCATGGCTGCTCGTCAATTGCAAATTCCAACTTTAGGTATTTTCGGTGCTTGTTCAACTTCAATGGAAGGATTAGCATTGGCTTCCCTCATTATTAATAATCAAGGAGCTAATTATATCCTAACAGGGGCTTCGAGTCATAATGCCGCTGTTGAAAAACAATTTCGATATCCAACTGAGTATGGGGGTCAAAAGCCTCCAACGGCACAGTGGACGGTAACGGGTGCTGGGGTGGCGCTATTAATGGCGAATCAAAATCAAAATCATACTCCTTATACTACATCAGCAACCATTGGAAAAGTGGTTGATATGGGTTTAACAGATCCATTTAATATGGGAGGTGCGATGGCTCCGGCAGCTGCCGATACGATTACAGCACATTTTAGAGATCTTCGAATAGATCCAACCTATTATGATTTAATTGTGACAGGTGACTTGGGGAAAATTGGTCAAAGCACCACATACGAAATGTTAACAAAAAGCGGATTGAAAATCGATCGAAACAAATTTCAGGATTGCGGCTTGCTTTTATATAGGGAAGGTCAGCCTGTTCAAGCAGGGGGAAGCGGGGCTGGGTGTTCAGCATCTGTTTTATATGGTCATTTACTAAAAGAAATGAAAAAAGGGACATATAGAAGAATTCTTGTTGTCGCAACTGGGGCTCTGTTATCTCCATTAACGTATCAGCAAAATGAAAGCATTCCGTGTATTGCTCATGCTGTATCCATTGAAATAAATGAATGATGTTAAATATATATTTCCTTTTACAAATGAGATATGGATTTTTATTCAAATAATGAAGGAGGAATTGATATGCTCGCCATGTTTTTTTGGGCCTTTGTCATAGGTGGAGGTATTTGTGTAATCGGCCAGCTGTTGTTTGATGTCGCTAAGCTGACTCCTGGCCATACGTTAAGCATTTTTGTTGTGGCAGGGGCTATTTTAGATGGTGTTGGTTTGTATGAGCCATTAGTGGATTTTGCTGGTGCTGGTGCTACGGTACCCATTACGAGCTTTGGAAATTCGTTAGTTCATGGAGCTTTACAGGAAGCTGAACAACACGGTCTAATTGGTGTTTTAACAGGGATGTTTGAGGTAACAAGTTCAGGAATCTCAGCAGCAATTATATTTGGTTTTATTGGTGCTCTCTTGTTTAAACCTAAAGGGTAATGAAAAAATGGAAGTAGTGTTATCCACTTTAATTCGATCAATTTTTATTATTATAGGACTATTTGTCATTACAAAGATTCAAGGAAAAAAACAATTATCTAAGCTCTCCTTTTTTGAATACATTGTAGGTATAACGGTTGGAGACATTGCTGGGACCATATCGATGGATTCTCGGCTAAAGCTTTCAGAAGGGATAACAGCTTTATTAATTTGGGCTATTTTTCCGCTGATTATCTCAATACTGTCATTAAAAAGCAAGCCATTTCGTGATTTTGTTGAAGGGACATCAACAACTTTTATTGAGAACGGAAATGTGTTGGAAAAGAATTTGAAAAAGGAAAAATATAGTACGGATGAGCTTTTAGAGCAACTTCGCAAAAAAAATGTGTTTAGTTTAGCTGATGTTGAATTTGCCTCATTAGATTCAAACGGAGATTTGAGTGTGTTATTAAAAAAAGAAAAACAGCCGGTTTTAATTGAGGATCTTGTCCAAAATTATAAACCTATTAAGGTACCACAAACCGTTATCACGGATGGATCTGTTTATTATGAAGGCCTTCGTAAAGCTGGTCTAACTCATGCGTGGTTAATGGTACAGCTAGAAAACCGTAAATTATCCATTAATGATATTTTTCTTGCTCAGATAGATTATAATGGTAATTTATATATTGATACTTATGACGACTCAATAAAGTTTTCAAAAAATACTTAAGGCTGTTCAAGCCGCCTTGACGTACAGGAGCTACTAGTGCCGATGAAGACATAAGACCGTGGCGCTCTTAATCGGCCGCTTTTCTTTCTTGCCCAAACATATTTTGCGTTTATGCATATATTAGGAGTGATAAAGAAGAAGTGAGGTGACACTTGAATGTACGGTTACGGATATGGTGGCTGTGGTTATGGCGGTTTTTATGGGGGTGGCTGTTCTACCTTCGTATTAATCGTTGTCTTGTTTATTCTTTTAATTATTGTTGGTGCTAGCTTCTGCTAATGTTGCTATAAAGTAGAGGGTGAAAAAAATGTCGTTTTTTAATGAGGCGGCATTTTTTTCATCTGTTTTAGTAGGAAAAGTAAGTATAAGTTTTCGGAACTCAGACCGGTATCTAGCTCCGACGTACAGGATGTACTAGTGCCGACGTTGCCACAGGACGTGGCGTTCTTAGTCGGCCAGCGCCTAGCCGCTCGGATCATAAGCCACAATACTCTAGAAATCAGGATTTCCTGCGTATTGCGTCTTATGTCTGTCGCGGCTGATCAAGACGCTTTCGCTTTTCTTAAAGATTTAGCACCATTTTCTACCTTCTTCATACGATATAAAGTATCAAGAGAAGGAGGCTTTCGGGCAGGATGAATAATCATTTTTTCAAGAATATTGAAAAGAAAACGGGCGTTAATATGAATGATATTTTTGATTTAGCAAATTCATTACAAAACGCAAATTTTAAAGATGAAAAAACGGTTCGCAGTGTAATCCAACGTGTTTCTCAATTAGCTGGAAAGAAAGTAACAAGAGAGATGGAAGATAAAATTGTTGAATCTGTTGTTTCAAGCGGAAAACAATTGGATATCAATACGATTTCAAAAATGATTAATAAAAAATAGTGACAAGTTACAATAATGTTAATACTTCAGGTGGTGGTTAACTCTCCACCTGAAGTATTGTTAGCTTATAGTCATCTCAGGATACGTCTGTTTTTTTGTGTATACAAAAGCACTACTCACATCATTCTCCTTTATTTATTTTTAAGAGAAATCTCGAGGGAGCTGCTTTTTTACCTCGCCTTTCTTGCAGGATAGATAGAAAAAGCTGTTCTTTTGCACGAGTTGCTCCTACATAAAGCAATCGTCTCTCCTCTTCCATAGGAAGTGGATCACCATTTCGATATGATTCTAATGCGTAATCATGTGGTATACTCCCATCCACAGCTCCGATAATGTAAACATGCTTGTACTCTAACCCCTTAGCTCGATGAATGGTGCTGAGTGTGATCCCGTTTCGAATGGATCCTCTCTGCTTTTTCATTTCGTTATTCATTCCAATCATGTGATCAGCATGGTCGAGAAGCATTGAAATAGTAGCAAATTGTTTTGCAACCACCTTTAAGTCTTTTATATCGTCAGATCCCCGCTCCCATTTGTTCCCTTCATTACCTCGCTTTTTCATAAATTCTTGAAAACCAAGCTCTTTTTCAACGATTTCAATTGCTTGAATCGGAGAAAGGGAAGAAAGAGAACGTGTAATAGGTACAATTTTTTTCAATTTTCTCTCTTGAAATGGAAAGCCTGTCTCAATTTTTGATAAAGATTCGAGCAAAGTACAATCTTGTAAAATACTATTTGCTTTTATATCTTGAAGAATTCCTTTTTTAACAAATAAAGACGGGAGGAGATCTTTTAAAGCAGATTGATCGTCTTCATTCAAGGAAAGCTTAAAATAGGCAAGCATACTTTTTATCATAAAACGATTGTAAAAGGATTCTGAATCTTGTTCAATGATAAAAGGAAGGCTTGAGCCTGCTAATCGTTCAAACACCGCTCGGCTAGCTGTGTTGGTCCGGTAGAGGATGGCAAAATCACTAGGTTCCTGTCCGTTGCTTATTTTTTCTTCAATATCTGTCACGATCATTGTTGCCTCTTCCTCTTCATTGTATGGGTAGAAGAGAATAGGAGGATGATTGGTTTCAAACTGAGCATTCATGCTCTTAGAGCGCCGCTGTTTATTTGCTACAATTATTTGATTGGCAGCCGAGACTATTTGGTGGCTCGAGCGATAATTTTGATCTAAAATCACAATTTTGGCACCTGGAAAATCCTTCTCAAATTCTTGAAGATATTTTGGATCACTCCCGCGGAAAGCATAGATAGATTGGTCATCATCCCCCACGGCACATACATTTCTCGTTTGAGAGGATAAGAGTTTAATGATTTCATATTGCACTCTATTAACATCCTGAAATTCATCAATTAAAAAATATTTCAGTCTGTTTTGGTAAAGTGTTAATATCTCAGGTTGATTCAAAAACAGCTCATAACAGCCAATCAGCATATCATCAAAGTCAAACAATTCTTCTTTTAGTTTAAATTCTTCATACCTTTTGTATAAGAATAACGCCTTCTCCTCCCATTCGGAGGCAGGCTTTATTTTGTGATGGAACTGCAATGAATTTTTCCAATAGCCAATTTGCTGTAAGGCAGCGTCATAGGCGAACTCTTTATCATCAAGCTGAAGTTCTTTACCAGCATCCTTCAATATATATTCGCGTTGCCATTCTTTTTTAAGTAATTTTTCACCTACCCATTTTTGAGGATAGTGAAAGGATAATATTCGATAAAAGAGGCTATGAAATGTACCGGAGACAAGCTGCTTAACCTTCGCTTGTGTAAGATCTGGATACTGAACGAGTCTTGATTTCATTTCAAGCGCCGCTTTTGCTGTAAAAGTTACAAGCATAATCGATTTAGGGTCGATGAGTTGTTCACTTAACATAAAGGCTGTTCTTGCTGTTAACACTCTTGTTTTTCCGCTTCCAGCCCCTGCTACAACTAACAAAGGTCCTTCTGTTTCAGAGACTGCCTTCGCTTGGCCGTTATCAAGATAAATTTGAGCTTCCGAAAGCTTGTTCAAATAGTCAAAAGGGAAGGAGTGAATTTTTATCTTGTTGGAAGAAAAGGAAGAGAAGGATTTGATCGCTTGAGCCTTTCGAAAACTCATTTTTTCGGTTGCTGTCGTAATAGAGCGTGTTTTTGGCAAGCGAAACCCATTTCTTTCTGTATATTCCAATGATTCAGGTTCGGTAACATTAGTATGAAGATCCTGGCATTGATGTTCCTTTGATGCTAAATGATAGAAGTAAGGCTCTGTTTCAATACCTAAATGAAATCGGACTTTCTCTCCACAGCTTGGACACATTAAAGCTCCTTTTTTTCCTTCATCATACATTTTTTGAAAGCTATCTCGATTCATAAGATCGATGTGAATGATTTTATTATGATATATGGCTGTTTTCATGGTTATTTCCTCAATTTTTCAGATTCGTTCCTCTATCTTAACAAAATTAAATTGAGAATGTCTATTCGAGCTGCCTTAAGTGATGATAAGTGGAAAAGGGGGAACATAAAGAAAAGCTCGAATGCTGTCGAGTAAAAATTGTATCGATTGTGCAGTTTTATTGAGGATTGAAAAGGAAAAGAAACTTGGATTGCGAAAAATAATTATATTGAAAGAAAAAATGTGTTTTTCTCTAGTATCAAGATAAGATGATGTTTAACTGCTCAGATCATAAGTCAATCGGGAGTTTCGAATATATTGCATCTTATTTCAGTCACATCGGATAAAGGGCTTTGAGCTTCTTCTTACATGAAAGGTGATGAATTCAATGTATATTGTGCAGATTCCTCATAATCAATATGAACAATATGCTCAAAGGATTAGCAGCTTTAATCATCAAGCTCCTTATACGTATTTACCAGTAAACAAAATATCTCCTGTAGAGACAATGATAAAGAAAGAATGGACAGTTCCTTTTGCTTTGAAAAATAAAGAAAAAGAAAAAAGGAAGCAGTTCAATCAGTCATTTCATCAGCTTACAGGAAAGGGATTGCACTTTGATAAAAAAATTTAAAAAAAGAAAAGAAGGGGATAAGTTTTTAATCCCCGTTAGTCATATGTTTGTAAATGTAACGCTTCTCCTTCTTTCCATTCAGCATAAAAGACCTTTTTTGTAGAAGATATTCCATGGGCTTTCACTTCTTGTTCAATTTTGTTTTGATCCCAATTCACTAATGTAAGGTTTTTATCGATAATTTCACCATCAAGAATTAATGGAACAGGTAAAGTAATCGGTTTAATCGGCAAATTTAAATCATGCAACACAGGGTACGTATACTCTGCTTTTTTTAATACGCTGATTGTGCCATCTGTTTCTAATAAAGCATATTCGCACTCGCGAATGGAAAAAACATCCTTTGACCTTAATAAATATTGAAGCTGATTTAAATCGAGATGGTTTTTTTTCATCACATTGAAGTCAATTTTCCCTTTTCGAATAATAATGGAGGGCTCGCCTTCAAGGACTTTACGAAAACGTATGCTCTTTTGTGTGATTATTTCAGTCGTAAAAATGAGAATTCCCCAAATAACAACAGAAAATAAGATATGACTTAATCCAGTTTTTTCATCGAACAATGCGTTCCCAACTAATTCTCCCAACACTAACGCTGAAATAAAGTCAAACGGTGTAAATTGGTTTATCTGTGTTTTTCCTAACCATTTTGTCAAAATAAATAAAGCGATGTACCCAACTATTATTTCTGATAAAATATGTACAAACTCCATTTTTTATTTCTCTCCCGTAAAAACATTTCCATAATTCATAGTTTGCTCAGGAAAAGAGAAATTATCATAAAAAAAGTGCCGGTTACACGGCACTTAAAGTTTTTTGCATCGTCATGTGTGGAATTCCAGCTTCAAAAAATTCTTCAGAAATGATTTCATAGCCCAGCTTTTTATAAAAAGGGATTGCATGTGACTGCGCATTTAGTTTTAGAATAGAAATGTTTTGCTCTTTTGCATATTCTTCTATTTTATTCATAATAGCTTTGCCTGAACCGCCCTTTCGATTCGATGGCAAAATACAAATTCGTTCGACCTTTGCATAGCTTGGAAAAACTCTTAATCGACCAGCACCGCATGGAACTTTTTCATTATATAAAACAAAATGGACCGAGCTATTTTCAAATTCATCAATTTCGATTTCAGTTGGAACATTTTGTTCGTCAATAAATACTTTTTTTCGAATCAGGAATGCGTCGTTCAGTTCTTGATCATTTTTGACGATTATTACTTCCACTGTTTATGATCCCTCCCTTAATCGAAAAGTTTCGTATGTAGCCCATGAGCCATTTTCCAGCTGATAGAGTAAATGAAAACGATTAATTTGTTCTTCGTACAAAAATGAACGTTTACTCAACGATCCGTAAATATCTGATATTTCTGAATTCGAAAGCTCTTGTCCAATTGTAATATGTGGTACGTATGAATCCTCGTGATGATCGTTTCCGAACATCGCATTTAGATTTTTATACAGTTCTAATAACTCATCAGTTGGAGTGATTTTTAAGTAAAGCACATTATTTACAGGCTGGAAAGTACTTACTTTGGTCACTTGAATTTGAAGTGGAGAAAATTTATTTGCTACGTTAAAAAGTTTATCACTTATTTCAGGCAGTTTGCTTTCCTCTGTTTCAAACGCGTGTACTAATGAAATATGAGGGGAAATAAAAGCGTATTGCGTATCATAGCGTTTACGATATGAATTAACTAAATCCTGCAATTCTTTCCCAGGATAAAGGACGATATTACATTTCATTTTTTTTCCTCCTTCAAAAAATATGATCATTCATAGAATAGTTCGAAAAAATAAATAACTGATCAAAACTCATTTCTTATTATAACAAAGATCGAATAATGTGCTACCCATATGCGACACGTTTATAGATGCTAAATTATTTTTCTATTGAATTATTTTAAACATATGAATCAAAGCTCGTATAAGATCTGGCTGCCAATATTTCCAAGTGTGGTTCCCTTCAAATTCTGCATAAAAATATGGGAATTTACGTTCCTTTATAAGTTCAGATAAGATTCGATTTGGAGCTAGGAAGTCTTCTATTGTGTTTGCTGTCGTTTTCACCTCAGTTTCTAGTGTCCCGATAATATGGTAAAAAGAAAGAAGATGAGGCTCTTTCTTAAATTGCTTAATAGACGTTAAAACTTTATCGTCTACTAATGGTGATTGTAGGATCACTTTTCCAAACGTATGAGGGTATTGAAGAGCGGTCATCAACGAGACTGTTGCACCCAAAGAATCTCCTATTAATGCACGGCCCATTCCAATTTGTAGAGTTGGAAACTTCTGATCAATAAAAGGGACGAGCTCATGAGCTAAAAAGCGGATATATGCTTGATTTTGTGCTCCAGAAGGATGATATTTCTTCCGTCTGTCTTCTACATTTTTATATGGAATTCCGACCACAATGATTGGCTCGATTTCTTTTTTGGCTAATAAATCGTCAATCGTTCTTCCCAATCTCCCCATTTGAAAATAATCACGACCATCCTGAGCAAATAAAACGGGATATTTTAATAAAGGAGTATAGGTAGATGGGAGATAAACAAGTAATTGTATTTCTTCGCCTAGCTCCTTGCTTATCAACTTTATTTCTTGTATGCTTCCTTTTAAATCCATGAGAATTCCTCCACCAGCTTGTATTGAAAGGCATTTCATTTAATTTTATCATAGCAATCATGTAAATACTGATTTCAAATCTCCGACGAATGTTCCTTCAGCTGTTATAATAAGATTTATAGCTTTAATGTGGAATCATAGGAGAGTGAGAAATATGCGAGTTCATAGCAGAGAAGTAACAAAAGCTACCGTAAATGCATTAAAGGAAAGAGGAGTTTCAATCTCAGAAATTGCGAAGATTGTACATGAATTGCAAAGTCCATATAAACCCGATTTAACATTAAATGAATGTATAGAAAGTGTGGAAAGAGTATTACTTAAAAGAGAAATTCAGCATGCCATACTAGTTGGGATTGAGCTTGATAAGCTTGCTGAGCAAAAAAAACTATCTGAACCGCTGCAATCCATTATAGAATCAGATGAAGGTCTGTTTGGAGTGGATGAAACGATTGCATTAGGTGCTTCTTTAGGCTACGGAAGCATTGCCGTTACCACCTTTGGTCATCTAGATAAAAACAAAATAGGGATTATTAAACTATTAGACAATAAAAAAGGGAATTCAGTAAATACCTTTTTAGATGATATGGTAGCGAGCATCGCAGCAACCGCTGCTGCTAGAGTTGCACATAAGCAACGAGACAGAGAGGAAGAGCTTTCAAAGTCAGAAACAATTTTTGGAGAAGAGATACTTGAAAGATAACGAATAAACAGGTGACAGCTAGTTAAAGCTGGCTCTTGTTTAATGCTTGTTTGCTAAAAATGGGGTCACGAGTTTTTTGAATGTCGAGTCAGTTAGATTTATTGCGTAATTATTATGAATATAGTAAAATATTAGGATTTTTCACTATTTTTTGAAAGTGAATTGTTCAAACTTTATGGATATGGTACATTATTAATAGTTGTTTTAGACGTGGATTTTTTGTTTTGAGATATTCCACAATTTCTTCGCATAGCCGTGAAATTCAGGAGATATCCAGTCTGGGGTTTGTGTAAAATCAAATAAGAAGCACCTTATTTCTTGGAGAGAAGGAAAAAACAATGGTTGAAAGAAAAATTCATATTATTGACAAACATGGATTGCATGCTGTTCCAGTTACAAAGATTGTTTATGAAGCAAGTAAATACAGCAGCAATTTAACCCTACACCATGCTGAAAGAGAGGTAGACCTCCAGTCGGTATTAGGTATTCTTTCCTTAGGAATTCAGAGTCAAACAGATGTCTTGATTCGAGCTGAAGGAAAAGACGAAGAAGAAGCTATCGAAAACCTTTCTTATTTGTTAATGAATGATGGGATTGGGATGCCGACATCTAACTAATCACGATCACCCAATAAAAGGGTGATCGGTTTTTTATACACTAAAAATGGTAAAGTAGTTCACTGTTAATAACTTCAATAGCAAGGAATCAAAACCCAGGTCTAGCATTACCGTTCTTTATGCTCCCTGATTTATCGAAATTTTTCTTCGATGTATGCTTTTTCTTCTGCTGGAGTGAGTAATCGAGTTGCTTTTCCGATATTCCCATCTTGATAATCCCAAATGGCATTATGAGCCTCAACAGCATTACTAAAATCATTTTTTAACCAAGGTTCAATTATATGTATAAGCATAGAACGAGTTTTAAAATCACTGTTTTCTACTACATTATAGATCATCTGAACTTTTTCCTTTGTAATCTCAGATGAGCCCCATTTTTCATCTGCTTTTACTTTCTGATGAGTCATACCGTGAACCTCATTCAGAATTTCATGTTCAGTCATTTCTCCATAGGATGGTAATTCCGAGGTCGGCGTAACCGATTCAAATCTTTTTTGAAGATCTGCTTTTATTTGAGCTTGTTCCTCATTTGAAACGTGAATCGTATCTTTCTCAAGATTTCTTGAATCGTTCCAAGCGACGATCATCATAAATGACAAAGCTCCAGTAATTAAGATAAATAAGGACAGTACGATTTTCATATTGAGGCTCATGTTGTTGATCTTTTTTATGACGTTCATTTTTACCTCCTCAATTAAAAATTAATCTATTAAATTATACCAAAAAAGGATAGAACAGAAAAAAATAGATTACTTGTTTATAGCTGAAATTCACTGATATTGATTGGTTAATTATATTAAATTCCTACAACAAATGGTAGAATGATCTAAAGTAAGTAATGATGGAGAAATTGATATATGTATCTTTTATAAAAGAGGAACGCCTCTATGTTTAACATCTGAAGAGTGAGGAGAGAATATGTTTTTTTCAAAAAAAACTTTAGCGTATGCAGCAATCTTGCTGTTTGTTTCTATCATAGGTTTTTCTTTTATGTTTGTAAAAATTGCGATTCGATACGCAAGTCCATTTGATGTGCTAGCGTACCGTTTTACTTTTGCTTTTCTGATTGCACTCGTGCCGCTCATTTTCGGCTGGGTGAAGGTTTCTTTGGATAAAAAGGTTACATTGCGAGTTCTCCCAATAGCTATTTTTCATCCGTTTCTATATTTTTTAGTACAAGCACTTGGTCTTGTGTATTTATCTTCTTCTGAAGCGGGGATAATCCAAGCTACATTGCCGATCTTTACCTTAATTTTGGCTGCGCTTATTCTGAAAGAAAGGACCACATGGGTGCAAAAAGCAGCTATCTTTATATCTGCATTTGGAATTGTTTTTATATTTGTCATGACAGGTATTCAATTTGGTCAAGTGAATTGGCATGGAGTTATTTTTATGCTGGTAAGCACTTTTTCCCATGCCTGCTACAATGTGATGGCGCGAAAAACAACTCAACAATACAAAATGGTCGATATTACGTATGTGATGATTATCACAGGCTTTGTTTCCTTTAATCTGCTTGCGCTTGGAAACCACCTTATTCATGGTACGATAACTCATTTTATACAACCACTTTTTCATCCTTTGTTCGTTTTATCAGTGCTGTCTCTAGGAGCTTTCGCTTCATTTTTCTCTTTCTTTTTATCAAACTTTGCTTTATCAGAGCTTGAGGCAGGAAAAATGGGTGTGTTTTCAAACTTAACAACGCTTATTGCTGTTTTTGCTGGAATCCTGATTCTGCATGAACAACTATATTATTATCATTTTATTGGGGCAATTTTCGTTATTTTGGGTGTGCTAGGTGTTAATTTGGCTGTATCGCCTAGAATAACAGGAACAACTGTAACACCAAAAGTAATGAAGCAATAAAAATAGGTGAAATTAAAGGTAGAGAGGGTTATCTTATATAGGATAGTGAAACATATAATATTATCAAATAAGTTTACAAGTGAAAATCATCATATGAAGCAAAAAGTATTGACTTTCATTTTATTATAAGTATAATTATAAGATGTAACTTATAGAAGATCTATTAGTTCAGCGGGGGTATACAGCCACTACAAGATCTCTATCTTTATATCATGAGCCGTTAGTTCAGCGGGAGAACATCACCTTGACAGGGTGGGGGTCGGGGGTTCAAATCCCTCACGGCTCATAGGTTTAAGCCACTTTCTTGGTATCAAGAAAGTGGCTTTTTTCATTTGTTTATTTAGTTTGATTTTCGTTGAAAATTCAAAATGGTGGAGTTTTTGGCGTAGAAAATTAAAATTCCAACTATTAAGTGAACTAAGGTTAGCATCCATCTTTTTCAACTTACAAACTATCCACATACAGTTGCTAGAATTTTTTGTACATCAAAAATACTCTTGTCTTTTTTGAAAGTTTTTGTAACAGCAGGCAATTGAGCGCCTGAAATCCATATTTTTAATTCAGCATCTAAATCAAAGTGTCCAGCTGTTTCAACGCTGAAATGAGAAATAGATTTATAAGGGATAGAATGATAATCAATCTTCTTCCCTGTGATACCTTGTTTATCAACTATTATTAATCGTTTTTCGGTAAATATAATTAAGTCTCTTACTAATTTGAACGCTGCTGTAATTTCTTCACCATCAATAAGTAGAGGTTCTAATTCCTTCTTAGCTTCATCTTTTTGAACAGTAGATGCATTTCCTAAAAGACCATTAATAATTCCCATTTTATTTCCTCCAGTAAAGTTTCTTGTTCATTTTTTATCCGCAACATTAATTAACCATTCCAATAAATTTAATTGGAATTTTATGTTCGTATACAACTGATACCTGCTTGTTAGAGCTGAACCTCCCAGATGATTGACTAGTCTTTTGTTGAACGGTTAAAAATATTACTCTAATATTTGATGGTATTATTTACGTTTTTCTATAAAGAAAGTTTCATTCTGATTCATAAAAGATACAGAAGGCTTAAAACGAATTTGCTATTCTACTCTTTTTTATTAAATACGAAAGAAAAATGCTGATACAAAGAGACGGCATTATTTCTTTCGTGAATCAATTAAGCTCTTATAGTTTTTCTGGGCCTTCATAAATAAATTCATAAATAAATTGTTTTATTTTTTTTGTGTCGAGGGATGGAAGTTCTAGCATTTTTGTCCAAGCGGTTAAGACGATTGGTGTGGTTATTTCATCATTTGGGACAACTTCGATACCAGAACCCTTATAAGTGATTTCGCTGATTTCTTTTAATGCTTTTAATTCTTTTTCATTTACTGAAGAGTTATAGTAGATGACAATATCTCCATGTTCTAAACTATGGACTAGGTTTTCAAATGGAATTGGTTGTTCATAAAAACCATAGTTAGCAGGATTTTCACTATGGTCACCAGAGGTAGGAGGAAACGTTTTGTAATTCACATGATTCTCTGTATGAACTCTTCCTTCTTCAGGAAACGTGTTTACTTTCAATTCTACATGCTGATTTAAAAATTCTTTTCCTTGGCTTTTATCTGTATCAGAAATATATTTTAGTCCTACTAAAGCCCCTACAATAAAAAGGACCAACCCAATTGTAAAAGGTAAATGACTTCTTTGTTTTTGCTTCATATGTACACACTCACTTTCGGAGATTTACACTACATATTGTAGTGTAAAAATAAGAAGAATACAATCCTCATTTTTAACTGACATGAAAATGTAAAAATCATAGGCCTTGAAAGATGCTATTTAATACACTACACTATGTAATGGAAGGTGAAAAAATATGAATATCAGTAATTTTCGCTCTGATCAGGTAGGACTAAATCGCTTCTTTGGTCCGCTTGAGGCTAAGATCATGGACATTCTCTGGAAGAGGTCAGAGATGAGCATAAAAGAGGTTCAACATGAATTAAAGAAAGAGAAGGCAGCGAATTTCAATACGATTATGACCGTGATGAATCGATTAGTTCAAAAAGAAGTGTTAGAAAAAAGAACGGAAGGAAGACTTTCTCTTTTTAAACCCACATTAACGAAAGAGGAATTTATTCAAGAACAGTCAAAAAAGCTTACAGAAAATCTACTAGATGAATTTGGGGGCATTGTCGTCACGCATATGCTCGATTCCTTGAAGGACGTTGATCAAAACTTATTAGAGGAATTAGAAAACAAATTAAAACAATTAAAAAAGGAAAGGTAGTAACTATGTGGAAACAGAAATCGATCATGGTATTCATCATTGGTCTTTCCATTGGGATGATCTTATGGATCCAAATGGGTTTGTATCTGGCAAATGTCCTGTTTAATCTCCAAGTTTCTGCAAACATCTTTCATTTCTGCCTCAGTTTGTTTAAGAAAACGAGCTTTTTATATTCGTTGTTGATTGGAGCCGTCAATCTTTTTATTGCTTACCATTTCATCATCATTTTGATTAAAATAGGAAAGCAAATGTTCCTTTCCAAACAATTAATCAGAAAAATATTAACGAACAAGAATCATAATATGACTGTGGAAGTAAATGAAAGATTTCATCGTCACAAAAGTGATATTGTGGTCATTCATTCTAGAAATCCTATAGCATTTACCTTTGGTTTTCGTCGTTCGATCATTGTTCTATCAACATCACTCATAGAGATATTAGACTATCACGAACTCAAAGCAGTCATATCCCACGAGACATCTCACCAAAAATCGTATGATGCTTTTAAAATTTTTATCTTACAGATTATTAGTAAGGTAATTTGGTATATTCCAATCACAAAATGGTCATATCAAAATTATAAGATTATGTGTGAATTAAAAGCAGATGAATATGCCATTAGGAAGATGGGATCGGAAATGAGTTTAAGCAATGCTTTGCTAAAGCTGATCAAGACTCACATGAAAGAGGATTCAGCTCCTGTTCTGATAGGTTTTACGGATGGTTCTATTAACTATCGATTACAGCAGCTTATTAATCCACAGGCAACTATTCCTGTAAGATTACAAATGAAATCAATCATTACATCCGCATATGTATTTATTGTATTGATGGCGCTGATGGTAATGAATTAATAAAATGAAGAAAGGTTTAAAGTACTAGATCTTTGAATCTGAAATCAGGACCATGGTTACTTGATAGATAAATATAGTTTCCTTAGAATTAACGATGAAACTATATTTATTGTATTTTTTTACCTAATTACACTACAATGTGTAGTGTGAAATTTTTATTGAAAGGGGAATGAAAGAATGGAGAGGAATTTAGAATGGGGGACACTTGTATTACGAATTTTCTTAGGGATCGCATTTATCATTCATGGTGTTTCTAAATTTCAAAGTGGAATTGAAAACATTGCCGGCTTTTTTGATAGCATCGGGATTCCTAGCTTTATGGCCTATATTGTGGCTACAATTGAACTGGTAGGGGGAGTACTATTAATCGCAGGGATTGGGGTTCGATACATGTCTGCTTTGTTTTTAGCTATTATGTTGGGTGCCATTATTAAAGTAAAAATGGGAGCAGGTTTTCTTGGAAACGGACAAGGGGCTGGATATGAACTAGATCTTGCATATGGAGTAATCGCGATCTTCCTTATTTTAAATCCAAAATCTTCATTCTCACTGGATCATGTATTATTTACAAAAAAGAATAGTACAAGCATACAACAATAATATTTTTCAAGCAGAGGAGAAAAACTACTCCCTGCTTTTTATTTTTTAATACTTTCGATATTTTCCTCTACATATTAAACGATTTGGAGATAAAATGGATTTCAATTATTTCGTAAAAAAATGCAAAAGAAATTGATTGTGTCTTATAATGTAACTACAATGATTACAAGGTGGTGAAAGAAATGGTTAACTCGCGATTCGCTGTCGCTATTCATATATTGGCTTTAATAGCAGCAAACCCTTTTAAGCAACTAACCTCAGAATTCATTGCGGGGAGTGTTAACACGAATCCGGTCGTCATCCGTCGTTTAACGAGTTTGCTAAAAAAATCAGGCATTTTGACGTCGAGAGTAGGAGTTCCAGGGCCTACATTAAAAAAAGCTCCTTCTGAAATTTCATTAATGGAAATTTATAAAGCAGTTCAAAATAAAGAAGAATTATTTGTGATTCATGAGAAGCCGAATCCAGATTGTCCAGTAGGACGTCAAATACAATCAGCATTAGATGTCACATTTTTAGAAGTGCAAAAAGCAATGGAAAACGAATTAGCAAGTAAATCCCTACAAGATGTAATGAACCATCTCGTTGAAAAATGAGGTGGTTTTTTTAATTATTTACCAGGAAATTACTAAATAGTTGGCTGTTGATAACTTTGAAAGATATGTGTCGACGTCCAGCTCCAGCGCCTACCCCTTGTGAAAGATAACCTCATGCCTCTAAAAGTAAAGAACACTTTTTGAGTCATGAGAACATTTTTCTTCAGGGCTGAACAAGGAGCTTGCGCTTTTGTTCTTATTGTCACCATTCTTTTTTAAATAATAGTAATTGGGCAATAAGTACAAAATAAAAAATGTTAAAAAGTATACATATGATTCAAGCATATCTTATGCAATCTATCGGTTACAGGGTGTAAGATAGAGAGGTGTATCAATTTTCCAGAAATACGATCTAAACTTACTACGAAGCTTGAAACGGAGGTTTACATATGAATTGTAAAATTAACAGAAATGCAGCAAAGGTATTGAAAAAAATGCTAGAAAGTGAAGAAGCACAAGGAAAATCAATTCGTGTTTTTGTTACGCATGCTCATGGTAACCATGCACATTACGACTTAAAGTTCGATTCACCAACTGAATTTGATGAAGTCGTAAGTACAGATAAAGAAATCGATGTCATACTTGATACACGTGAGCCTTTTTTAGATGGCGTTTGGATTAAATACTTTTATGTGCCTCAGGAAGGTTTTGAAATTACAAATCCTAATTTTGAAAGTCATCACCATCACTAAGGTTATTAAGGAAACAAAAATAAAAGAGGAAAAGAGACTTTGTTTGTCGTGCAGAACAACAAGGTCTTTTTTTATGGATGATTTTCTACCTTTACTTTAACTTATTAAAACGATATTAAACTAAAGAATTCTATGCTACAATAAGGTGACTTTTTAATAACATCTTAGATTTTGCTGAATGCTCTACATAACTAAACTAGATTATTATAGATGCAACAGCAAAACCTGATCATTTGATTAGGTTTTTTCTAGTTCTTAGGCTGTTTTCTCAAAGTTTGTTGTTTTTGACATTAAAAACATTGGGAGAAACGTTTCGGAGCAGTCTGCATACACGTAGACTCCTGTGGGAATGTGAGAAAGGCGAGACCCCGCAGGAGCGTATGCGACAAGGAGGCTTGACGCTCGCCCACGGAAAGCGAAGTGTAGCAGGCTGCGCGTTTAAAAGCAACAATCTATACGAAAACAGCCATTTCTTAAAAGAATGTAAAGAGATGCTTAAAGTGAAGGAGATGAATAGTTAGTGAAAAAAATCGTTGTTATCGGAAGTAGTGGGGGGAATCTCTTTAATTTAGGTGGAGCAAATCCAAATAAGCTGCTGCAGGAAATTCTTATGCAAAGCGGGGCTGCTGGCCTTCGAATTGCAAATATTCAGTTCATAGCAGCAACCGAATCTATGGATAAAGCAAAGGAAACGACAAAGGCAGCACTATATAGCCTAAATGAAGAAAATCCGGTTGAAATGTTTCAAGGTACTTTAGCTGAGACCAATTTGGAAGCGGCGAATCTTGATGCATTAATCGCAGAGAGAATAAAAAATGGAGAAATTGATGGAATCATTTCGATGAGTATTGATCCAAATGGTGCCAATAAAGAAGTCATTGCGGCGGCAATTGAAAAGAATGTACCTATCGTGGGTACTGGCGGAACCTCCATGGCTTTGATAACTTCTCAGGGTGCAAATGTAATTGCGGCCTCAGGCACAACGGGTACTACTAATCGAACAAGAGCGATATCATTTATTTCATCACTATGTAAACTTTGGGGAATGAAATTTAACCCAATTATAGGAGCGCCAAGCGAAAAAACGAACTCTTCTAATAGTCATGTGCTGAAGAATATTAATATAAGAGGAATAATGGTTTCATCATTGCCAGGTTTTATTGCTATGGCTCTTATTCTAGCACTCAGTCAAATTCCTGCCCTAAAGGGATTAAGTGAAGTGTTCGATATCATGATCAATGCTTTGCCAGTTATGCTCGCGGTCATTGCAGCTAAACAAGTTTCTGATTTAGATGAGGTTTCGATCATTGCTGGTGTAGTAGCAGGTGTTTTATCTGTAAAAGGCGGAATGATTGGAGGAATCATTGGAGGGATTGGTGCAGGGATCCTTGTGCAGTTCTTTTTCAGTAAATGTATACAATGGCGATTTCCAATGACGACTGTTAATATCGTTGCAGGTGGAATCTCTGGTTTGATCTCAGGGTTAATCGTATTCTATTTGATTGGCCCAGTCGCTTTACAGGCAGGAAATCTGATTAAAGCGGTTTTAGAACAAGCTGTGGCATTTAATCCAATTGTTGCAGGGTTATTAGCAGGAATCCTTATTTGGCCTGCCATTTTAGGAGGGGTATACCATGCAGCTATCCTTCCAATTGTATTGCTTGAAATGGAAAAGACAGGGAATAGCTTCTTAGGCGCTGTCGATATGGTTGGACTTGTTATGGTTGCTGCCGGCATTAATCTTGCCAATATTATTGCCCCAAGAGATAAAGGTGAAGCAACAGTTGCAACTCCCGGTTTTCTTATAAATATGGGCTTTGGTACTTTTGTCGAATCAGCTTATCCGTTTATGTTTTCTAATAAAATCGTATTTGGAGGAGCTCTCATTTCGGCGGGACTAGGCGGAGCCTTGGTTGGGTTATTCAATGTTCGCGGTACAGCCTATGTCCCATCATTTACAGCACCCTTACTATCAAATAATATAACTGGCTTTATCATTTCGATGATTGCCCCAATGCTATGTGCTTTCTTGATTACGTTTGTAGCTAACAGAATTCCATTAAAAAGCAAAAAATGATTTTAGTTTTATCATAAAGGTCCTAAAAATATCTCTTTTGGGACCTTTAATTATGATGAAGCTCTAGTTTTTAAATCTATTGAAAAAAATAGAGTAATTTTCTATTTATAAAAGGATGTTTTCATCTACCACATGGACTCGTTCAAATATTAATAAATTCGTTTCAGATTTGTCTTTATCTATTTGTGTGACCACACTGTGCAATCTATAGCCTTCCCCGCCACGAAGATTTAAAGTACTTCTTAATCGATCTAGGGGAGTATCGTTTGTTAAGGCTCCATCTATTTTTATAACTTCATATTGAAAACTCTTCATGATACCATCTCCTTTTACCCTAGATATTCGATAAAAAGAAAGCGTTTCCTTCCTTTTAAATATGTAGATTTTATGTCCGAAAAGAGATGTGAAAGTGAAATAGCAGGCTTGTATTCTCTTAAAAATTTAGAGGTTATGATCTCGAATTAATAGATATAAGAATAAACAGGAAAAATGAGGAAAATGAACTATTACCTTCTGTTAATAACTGAAATATACTATCTTATCGTTTTTGATGTGATTTTAGGAAAAGATATGGGGGATCGCTTTATGAAGCAATATTATTGTAATCATTGTAAAGCATTTATTCATCCAAATCATGATATAAATGATTCACTATACCAGCAGTGTGAAGCTTGCGGCAGCAAGGATATTAAGGAAATTGATGTGTATATCCAAAAACAAAATCAAAGATGATCCGTATGCGGAAATTTTAAATGATTGTTTAGAAAGAAATCTACTAGAATAAGATAGATTTCTCTCTAACAGTGTTTAAAAGCAGACTAAAAAAGGACGAGCACTTTCGGGATTCCATTTGTAAACTAGTGAAATTCTAAAATTCGCTAACCAATTAAGTTATTGACGGCTTGCATTATGATAGGATGATCTTTATTTTTTAAGGCATAAGCGATATAAATGTCGTTTTTGACAGATTTGTCAGGGAAGATGATTTTTGTATCATTGTTTTTTACAGATTCTTGTACTAAGTAGGTGGGCAGCATGCTGATTCCCATATTATTCTCGATTGCTTTTAATATAGCTCGTAGATCAGGAATAATATGAAACGGCTGAATTTCAGGTCTTTTTTTGAAATGTTCCCTCCAAAATCTTCTAATAATAGGAAGCTCTAATCCGTAGCTAATCCATTTTTGTTTGCTTAACCATTCCTCAAGTGAGATTGGCTGAAATGAGACTTCAAAGGAAGGATGTGCAACGAGAACAAATTCTTCTTCCTCGAGATTGATGTATTCAATTCCAGGAGCTTTATATTTTTGAGTCGTGATGATAATATCTACTTTATCCTCTTGAAGCCATTCTAATAGAATTGGTGCAATCCCAAATTGTGAAAAGTAGCGGAATTCCGTTTGACAGATTTTGCGCAATGCCTGATCCGTAAAATATTCAAAAGGCGAACCAATACGAACAATGGACATTGATTGAAGAGATGTAGTAAGCTTTAAATCTAAAGTAATTCCTTCTAAATTTTCAATTAAAGGGACAATTTTTGTATATAATTCCTTTCCTTTTTCAGTCGGAATCATTTTTCTTGGTGCTCGAGTAAATAAAGGTTCACCAACCTCAGCTTCAAGAGCAGCTAAATGCTGGCTCATCGCTGGCTGCGTCATAATTCTCGCTTTAGCAGCCTCCGATACTGAATGATGCTTATAAATACTGATAAAGCTGCGATACCATTCGAAATCTACCATCTTTTTGTTTCCTTTCTTATTAAGTGCTTGAGCTAATGGATGATTGAAGTTTCAATTTATAAAAATATTTATCGTACAATAAAAATATTATAAATACTATTATAGATAAAGTGTTATAAAAATAACAAATATGATACGAAATAACATGAGTTATATAGAAGCCTAATAAAAACACATTGCCCTTTATATAAGTTCATGCTATAGTAGATGAGCGATGAGCTGAATTGTGTAAGCCGCCGAACATGCCTTATGGCGCACACGAATGTGGCGTGTGGTTCGTCGCCTCAATACGCAAAAGACGTTTGCTTTTAGAGCAGACGTCTTTTTATTTGCTGCCAACTTTTTTTATAATAGGTTTGTTAAAGTGTACTGTTAATAAAAGCGATTTTTGAATCATTCGTTTGAAACATGGTTTCACACGCCTTAAGCGCAGCTTCAAGATAGCACGAACTACATGAACCGTCAGGAGCAAGCAAGCTTACTTTTGGCGGTTCATGTAGTTCGTGCTAAATGATTCAAAAATCAACAGTGTTATTTAACATAGCATTATAATAAAGAAGATAAAAAAATGAAAGTGTATATATTTAGTATTAATAGATGAGCATAACAATTAATTCAAACAAAATGAGGTTATAGGATGAGTAAAGAAAGATTTCAAGACTATTCATTAAGTAAAGAGATCCTAAAAGCACTTTCTGGCTTAAATTATGAGCATCCAACTGAGGTTCAAAAAGAAGTAATTCCTATTGCATTAGACAAGAAAGATCTTGTTGTAAAATCTCAAACAGGCAGTGGAAAAACCGCATCCTTCGGCATACCCATTTGTGAAATGGTGGAGTGGGAAGAGAATAAGCCACAGTGCTTGATTCTTACGCCTACTCGAGAGCTTGCTGCTCAAGTAAAAGAAGATATAACAAATATCGGAAGATTTAAGCGGATTAAAGCTGCTGCTGTTTACGGAAAACAACCTTTTTTGAAGCAAAAATTAGAATTAAAGCAAAAAACGCATGTTGTTGTTGGGACTCCAGGGAGGGTGTTAGATCATATTGAAAAAGGAACACTTGCTATTGACCATATAAATTATCTCATAATCGATGAAGCGGATGAGATGCTAAATATGGGATTTATTGACCAGGTAGAAGCGATCATTCAAAAACTGCCGACAGACAGAGTCACTTTTTTGTTTTCTGCTACATTGCCTGAAAATGTCGAAAATCTTTGTTATAAATATATGAAATATCCAATTCATGTTGAAATAAAAGCAACGGAACAAGCAGCCAATAATATTGAACATGCCGTATTAGAAGTAAGAGAAGAAGATAAGTTTTCACTTTTAAGAGACTTAACGATCGTCGAAAATCCTGACAGCTGTATTATTTTTTGCCGAACGCAAGAAAGAGTCAATCATTTGGTTGAGCAATTAAACGACTTTAACTACCCATGCGACAAAATTCACGGTGGAATGGTACAAGAGGATCGCTTTGAGGTTATGGATGATTTTAAAAGAGGAAAATTTCGCTATTTAGTGGCAACAGATGTAGCGGCAAGAGGCATCGATATTGACAATATCACACACGTCTTCAACTATGATCTCCCTTTAGAAAAAGAAAGCTATGTACACAGAACAGGGAGAACAGGACGTGCTGGTAAAAAAGGAAAAGCGTTTACTTTGATAACACCGGATGAAGAAAAATTTTTAGCAGAAATAGAAGAATACATCGGCTTTGAAATACCTAAAATGGCAGCTCCATCAAAAGATGAAGTTGCTACATTTAATGCGGTGTTTAACGAAAAAATAAATGCTCGACCACAGGTTAAAAAAGATAAAAGTGAACAATTAAATAGAGACATCATGAAGCTATACTTTAATGGAGGAAAGAAAAAGAAGATTAGAGCGGTAGATTTTGTCGGCACGATCGCAAAAATTGAAGGTGTAACCGCAGATGATATCGGAATCATTACCATTCAGGAAAATGTTTCATATGTAGAAATATTAAATGGAAAAGGCCCCCTTGTCTTAAAAGTCATGAAGAATACAACAATAAAAGGAAAGCTGTTGAAGGTTCATCAGGCGAAAAAATAAGTGAAACTTCAATCAGAGGGGGGCTTCATCTCCCACTGATTGTTTGTTACGCAGAGCCTGATTGACTTTTCTAAGGGTTGAAGCCCAAAGAAAAGTCTTATTTCACCAATTACGCTTATACATGCCACATCCAGTGGCATTACTTCCTGTCCGTCGTCGGGCTTTTACGGGCAGTTATTCCTCACTTAGGATTTCTCGTTTACATCCATAACCTTTAGGTGGGGATTTACTGCCCGTTAATGCGGGATATAAGTCGAAAATTAAGGAGTATTTAACTATTTTTATGAAAAATAGATAGAAATAGGATGAAATATTTCGAAATATTGGTAGAGTTCGGTATAATTTTCCTTGTACGACACTAATGGATGAGGTGATAGGATGACTGTTTATTTTACGTCAGTAGCGACCGCAAAGGGTGGAAGAGAAGGCAGTGTAAAATCAAGCGATGGAATCATTGATTTAAAATTATCAACACCAAAACCGAATCAAGAGTCTACAGCTTCTAATCCAGAGCAATTATTTGCTGCAGGATATTCTGCATGTTATGATGGCGCTCTTAATTTAATTGCTCAAAGACAACGAGTGAAAATAGACTCGAGTGTAACGGCAAAAGTAAGCTTGTTGAAGGATGAAAGTGACAACGGGTATAAAATTGGCGTTGTTTTAGAGGTGGAAATTAACGGCGTTTCCCAAGAAAAAGCAGAAGAATTAACCCATCTAGCTCATCAGTTTTGTCCATATTCCAAAGCAACACGAGGAAATATTGATGTTGAAATAATAACAAAAGCGATTTAATAATGAATGACCCCTTAGGATACAGTACTCCTAGGGGGTGTTTTATACTATAATAGTAAAAAATATAATCCCTTGTACTGGAGCAAATAAATGAATGAAAAGTATTACGATACATTATTGAATATAAAAACAGTAGGAGATCAAAAGGGGTTCAATCAGTCTTTTCATTATCATCGTTATGAGCCAACGCCTTATCACGCGCTTGAAATCTTATTTAATCAATATGAACTGAAGAAAAGTGATCGGATCGTAGACTTTGGCTGCGGAAAAGGGCGATTACCTTTTTATATTCATTATTTATTTCAAGCAACTGTTATAGGGGTTGAGATGAACGAGACTTTCTATCAAGAAGCAATTGACAATCGAAATAATTATTTAAAGAAGGTTCGAAAAGGGAAAAATCAAATTCATTTCCATTGTGGACTGGCAGAAGACTATCCCATTCATCCTAAAGACAATCGATTTTATTTTTTTAATCCATTTTCCATTCAAATTTTTAGAAGTATCATAAATAATATATTGCTTTCAGTTGAAAAATCAGGAAGAGAAATAGAGTTAATATTATATTATTCCTCAGAAGACTATATTTATTTTTTAGAAAATCAAACTGTTTTTGAACTGAAACAGGAAGTCATCCTCCCGAGTTTATATAAATACAATCCTTTTGAGAGATTTTTAATCTATCGATTAGGCTAGAAACTACGAGCGGAGACTGTCTTATTAAGAAATTAGACAATCTTCGCTATGTATTTATCACTCCTCTTATGAACCCATAAAAATTCCTCTTAATCTTACAAATTCAATCCTTTATTAATTCCTTACTACTTTACAAATCCTTTCAAATTTATAATTAGTCTGACAAAACTGTAATATGTGATCTGGATCACTCCTTGGCTGTTTATTTATTGCTACTCTTTTGATAATGCTCTTTCAAGAGGAGAACATATGCGATTGTGCGTGATATCACAAAGATGACAACTTCATTTTATGTAAATAAACCAAAACAGTATAAGGAGGGAACAACATGAGAAAAAGACTAGTTATGATTGGAAACGGTATGGCTGGTGTTCGCAGTGTCGAGGAGATTATTAAAAGAGATCCTAATTTATTTGAAATAACGATAATTGGAGAAGAACCATATCCAAACTATAATCGCATTATGCTTTCAAATGTATTACAAGGAAAAACTACTATTAATGAGATTAACATAAATGACTGGGACTGGTATAAAGAAAACAATATTACTCTATTAGCTGATGAAAAAGTAATTAAAATTGACAGAGAAAATAAAAAAATCATGACGGATAAGGAAAATATTATTACTTATGATGAGCTGATTATAGCAACAGGATCAAGCTCTTTTATATTACCGATACCAGGTAGTCAATTAGAAGGCGTGATTGGTTTTCGTACAATTGAAGATACTGAAAAAATGATGAAGGCAGCAAAATCATACAAAAAAGCAGTTGTTATTGGTGGCGGTCTCCTTGGGTTGGAGGCTGCAAGAGGGCTTATTGATAGGGGGATGGATGTACATGTTGTTCATATTATGCCTTCATTAATGGAGCAACAGCTTGATAGAGCAGCTGCCAATCTATTGAAAAAGGACTTAGAAGCACAAGGTATGAAATTTTTAATGGAAAAGCAAACAGCCGAAATATATGGAGAAAATCGAGTGCAAGGATTAAAGTTCACCGATGGTACATCTGTTGAATGTGATTTAGTCGTTATGGCTGTAGGAATTCGTCCAAATGTTACTATTGCAAGAGAAGCAGGTCTAAATGTTAATAGAGCAATCATTATCAATGATTATATGCTTACATCAGATTCGTCCATCTATGCTGTTGGTGAATGTGCAGAACATAATGGGAAAGTATATGGGCTAGTAGCGCCGCTTTACGAACAAGGAACAGCGCTTGCAGATCATATTACTGGCAGTAGTGGAAAAGGGTATCAAGGCAGTATCCTTTCTATACAGCTGAAAGTCGCAGGATGTGATTTATTTTCAGGCGGCAAGATTCACGAAGATGAACAAACAGAAGCCATAATTGTTCATGATCAATTCGCTAAAAAATATAAAAAAATACTTGTTACAAATAATAAAATCGTAGGGATAGTTTTATATGGCGATGCTTCTGATGGAAATCGCTTATTTAATCTGTTAAAAAAACAAACAGATATTAGTGAATATACGAGCACCTCTGTATTAAGTAAAACCGGACAAGATACTGAGGAAGATTTGGTTTCTTCCATGAGTGCAGAAGATACTGTTTGTGGATGTAATGGAGTAACAAAGGGGACGATTGTTCAATCTATATTAGAACATCAACTGACAACATTTGATGAAGTAAAAGAATGTACAAAAGCAGGGGGATCATGCGGGAAATGTAAAGGAGTGGTAGAAAGCATTCTTTTGCATACATTAGGAGATCACTTTGATATATCTCCCAAAAAAACAGGCATATGCAGCTGTACGTCCTTCACTAGGGATGAAGTAGTCGCTAACATTTTTGATAAAGGGCTGAAATCTCCAAAAGAGGTTCGAAATGTCCTAGAATTTGCAAGTGAAGAAGGATGTTCGAAATGTCGTCCTGCTTTAAATTACTATTTACGTATGATTTTCCCCGAAGAATATGAAGATGATAAGGCTTCAAGATTTGTTAATGAAAAAATGGAAGGGAATATTCAAAAGGATGGAACTTTCTCAGTTATTCCACGCATGTATGGTGGTGTAACCACAGCTGAAGATTTAATTCGCCTAGGTGAGGTTGCCAAAAAATATAATGTACCATTAGTGAAAATTACTGGAGCAAGCCGTATTGGGTTGTATGGAATCAAAAAAGAAGATATTCCGCAAGTATGGGAAGATTTAGGCATGCGTTCAGGCTATGCGTACTCTAAATCCCTGCGAAATGTCAAATCATGTGTTGGTTCACAATTTTGCCGTTTTGGAACGCAAGATTCGTTAGGCTTAGGACAGAAGCTAGAACAAGCACTTGAAATGGTCGATACTCCTCATAAGATGAAGATGGGTGTAACGGGTTGTCCAAGAAACTGTGCAGAAGTATTAACAAAAGATTTTGGTGTGGTATGTGTAGAGAATGGCTATCAGCTTTATTTCGGAGGAAATGGAGGGACAGTCGTTCGTGAATGTGATTCCTTAACGACTGTGTCAACGGAAGAAGAAGTAATAGCAATGGCAAAAGCGTTTGTACAATATTATCGAGAAAACGCTAATTATGGAGAGCGTACAGCACAATGGGTAGACCGTGTAGGGGCAGATGTTGTCAAAGAGAAATTATTGAAAGAAGAAAATATAGCTCCGTTAGTTGAGCGCTTCGATAAAGCAAAAAATACTTATGAAGAAGCATGGTCAATGATTCTTAAGCATGAACAGAAGAAAGAAATGTATAAAGTAATTAGAGGATAAAATCGGCTCAGAAAAAATCATCTGTGGAGGGGAAGCGAAATGAACACTATAAAAGAATCCATTAAAATTATGAAATTAACAGATTTACCTAAGCAGATAGGGAAAGAAGTAAGAATTAAAGGGTATTCGATTGCAATCTTTCACTTGTCAAATGGCGAAGTACGTGCCATAAGCAATCGTTGTCCGCACAAAAATGGACCGTTAGCAGAAGGAATCGTTTCAGGAGAGTTTGTATTTTGTCCCTTACATGATTGGAAGATTTCACTTATAACAGGGGAAGTACAAAAACCAGATAACGGCTGTGTGGAAATATATAAAACAGAAATAGTCGACGGTTATGTTTATATAACAGTGTAAAAATCGCTAGTCCCTTGAGGACATAAACCGCTCCTGAATAGAAGGTGAAGTACACTTCTATTCAGGAGCTTTTTTTACATGTCATAAGAGGTAATCGACACCTATTACCTGCACCACTTAAAGCAGAGGTTAAAAAACCTCTAAACGGTATACACTTTCTTTTTTATGGAGGAAAATGGGCGGATTATAAAAAACTATACAGCAGAATTTAAGTTGCTAAAGCGGACTCAAACATATAACTAAACATGAAAAATAAAGTTCACAATAAAAGCAGCACTAATGACATACAAGATCCAGTGAATTTCTTTCGCTTTTCCCGTCAATAATTTAATGAAAGTATAAGATAGGAAACCAAATGCAAGTCCTTCACCAATACTAAACGTTAAGGGCATAAGAATAATAGTAAGAAAAGCAGGTACGGAATCTGTTAAGTCGTCTAAGGCGATATTCTTAATTTCAGTTAGCATAAAGGCTCCAACCAAAATTAATATAGGTGCTGTAGCAAATGGTGGAATAATGCTAATTAATGGAGTAAACAAAATACTTAACAAAAAGAGGAATGCCACTACTAGTGCTTTAAGACCTGTTTTTCCTCCTTCGGCAATACCTGTTGCATTTTCAACATATGCATTCATAGCTGTAGAACCCATTGAAGCACTTGCCATCGTGGCAATAGAATCTGCAATAAGCGCTTTATCCAACCCTTCAATTTCACCTTTCTCATTCATAAGTCCAGCTTTTTTAGATAAACCAATCATAGAACCTAAATTATCAAATAACTCGACTAGAGTAAACGAGAAAATGATGGACAAGAGACCGTACTGAAAAGCAGCTTTAATATCCATTTTTAAAAAAGTTTCAGACATGCTTGGAAGAGAAAATGACATGATGTTATTAATACTTTTTGGTGTTTCAACAATTCCTAAAATCATTCCTGAAATAGATATGAGCAAGATACTAATAATGGCTGCTCCTTTTATTTTTCGAGCAGTAAGAACAGTTACGATAATAAAACCAATTAAAGCAAGTAACGGTGCAGGTTTTGTTATTTGACCAAGTGAAACAAAAGTGGCCTCATTACTTACAATAATGCCAGCTTGTTTAAAGCCAATAAAGGCGATAAATAAACCTATTCCGACAGAAATAGCACTTTTTAACACATTGGGGATACCTTCAATAATTTTTTTTCGTATACCGGTTATGGTAAGAATAAAAAATACCAATCCTGAAATGAACACGGCTCCTAATCCTGTTTGCCACGATAAACCTTGACCTAATACGACCGTATAAGCAAAAAAAGCATTAAGTCCCATTCCTGGAGCAACTGCAATTGGCATATTAGCCCATAATGCAAATAGAAGAGTTGCAAAGACACTAGCAAAGATAGTCGCAGCAATGGCTGCTTCTTTTGGGATACCTGCATCCGACAAAATGTTTGGATTAACAAAAATAATATAACTCATCGTCATAAATGTCGTAATTCCTGCCAGAATCTCCGTTTTTACATTCGTTTTACGTTTTGTTAATTGAAAAAGCTTGTCTAACCAGTAAGGATTAGATTTTGTTATCATTTCAACATTTTTCGTCTCCAAGTTTTTATTCATCGACATTATTCATTTTCTCCCTCAATGGTTTAGATTAGATTTTGTCCTAATAGGAAATATTGTAGAAATTGAGTTTTATTAACCGATACTATGGGTAGTGTATGCATAAACAGGGTCTGCCCTTCTTAGGACAGACTCTGCTGTATTGTTAAAATAGTAAAGCTCTAGTTCTATATATCTTGGAGGGGGAAGGACTAAATATCAGTTAAGCTGTGCCTTTCTCCGTCCAACATCACTGCCAAAGGTAACTCCTAATTCACCCAGCCATCTTCTGTACGCAATGCTTAGTTTATCTGGTGTTAAATGAAGCTCTTCCTGTAAATCAAGCGGAAGCTCCTCTGGTTTTTGACTTTCAACGACTGCAGTATCTTGCTCGATAATGGTCTGCTGAAAATCAATAAAATATTGATCAGATGCATCGAATGAATAGTTTCTTGAAACCAATGCATGTACAGTCGACTTGCGCTCCTGTTCAGGACGAGCAGCAAATAGCATGGCGAAGATCTCTTTAGTTTCATAGTTTACTTTCTTTAATCGAGCGACTGTCGGGCTTAATACTTCAAATGTGTAATGGATTGTGGCGTAATTCCCTGTCCCGTCAGCATCAGCAAATACTGGAATCTCGTCTGTAACAATTCGATCTTCTCGCCAATGTGCTTTATAGTCAGGGATTTCAGCATAATTTGAATCCCCAAGAATACCTTCGTGAACAAATGCCAAGTGGCTAACATCTAAGAAATTCTCTACTACTCTCGGAGCGGCAGCATTCATTGTATGTGCATTTGCACACACAGTCTTAAAAGAAGGATCATCATATTCGACGTATTCTGGGAATGGGAATTCGTTATTAGCATCATCGCTTAATTTTACCCAAATGAGTCCATATTTTTCTGTACAGCTGTAGACAATTGCTTTTGCTTTAGGTGGGATGACACGAGTAGGGGGTTGTTGTGGAATTTTTACACATTTCCCGTCTGTATTGTATTCCCATCCATGATATGGGCAGACAATACAATCATGTACTACCTTTCCTAGTGATAACTCTGCACCACGGTGGATACATAAATCTTTAAAAGCTTGAACACCGGTACTTGTTCGAAATAGGACAATACGCTCACCTAAAATATATACTTGCATTGGTTTATCTGCTAATTCATGAGAATAAGCAGCTGGCTGCCAAAATTTTGCCAATACTGGATCTTTAATCATTCTCATACCCTCCATTATCTAATGTCAAAAAATCAAAAACTGTTTAAGACTAAGAACATATGCTATCAGGGATTTCCGTTAAAAGGTTTGTCGGCAACTTTTATAGACTCAGTTGGACAGCCCTCTTGTGCATCAAATAAATCATCATATAAATCTTCTTCTACTTTTGCTGTACCCATATTGTTATCAAGAATGACTTCAGCCAAGCCTTCATCATCATAATCAAAAATTTCTGGAGCAGCAGCTCCACATGCTCCACAAGCAATACAGGTATCTTTATCAACAATTGTAAATTTAGCCATTTAATGATCTCCTCTCTTTATTTAGCAAAAACAGATGTGCTATGAAGAGGCTGTACCTTAGATTTTGGATCTAAGTAAGCCTTAGCGTTATTGATAGCAGTAGGTGCTTCACCAAAACCAGTGGCAATAAGCTTTACTTTTCCATCAAATGTGCAGACATCACCAGCTGCATAGATTCCTGGAATATTCGTTTCCATGCGGGAATTGACGACAATTGAATTTTTTTCTATTTCTAATCCCCAATTTTTTATCGAACCTAGTGATGAAACAAAGCCGTAGTTAACAATGACATCATCCACCTCAATCACATCTTTAAGGTTTTCTTTACCTTTTTCTAATACGACTTTAGTGATTTGATTGTCATTGCCAATAAACTCCACTGGTATATAAGGCGTCATAATTTCAACGTTAGAAGCATGTAATTGTTCAACACTGTGTTCATGTGCTCGGAATTTATCTCTGCGATGAACGAGAATAACTTTTTCTGCGATCGGTTCAAGCATAAGCGCCCAGTCAACAGCGGAATCGCCGCCTCCACAGATCATAACTTTTTTGTTTCGGAATTTTTCCAAGTCATTAATGAAATAATGGAGGTTTTCATTCTCGAATTTTTCTGCACCTTCAAGCTCAATTTTACGAGGATGAAAAGCGCCATTTCCAGCAGTGATTACGATGGTTCGAGTCAGATGCTCTTCTTTATTGGTGATGAGCTTAAACGTAGCATCATCTTTTATTTCAAGATCCTGAGCTACTTGTTCTAAACAAATAGTCGGATTAAACTGCTCCGTTTGCTCTTTTAAACGGTCGACTAATTCTTGAGCTCTAACTTTCGGAAATCCTGCTATATCATAAATATATTTTTCAGGATACAGGGTTGAGAGCTGGCCGCCGAGTTGAGGGAGGCTCTCGATAATTTTTACTGAGGAATTCCGCATTCCTCCATAGAAAGAAGCAAATAAACCTATAGGACCTCCTCCAATAATAGTAATATCATAGATTTTTTTATCCATTTCCAAGATGTAAACCTCCTATTAATCACTCCAAATATCATCTTTTCCTCAGATTATTTGAAGGGGTAAAAAGCGAAAATGAAATCCAGGCATTTTCGAATTATGCAAATTTTTAAAATGTTAACTTGTATACTGCGATCCAAGACCAAGTTCTATTAATTTTTTTCGATAAGCGACAGATGTTTTATCGGCCATGATATGGGTTTCCATTTGCAAGTCAAGCGGTAAATCCTCAGGCTTTTGATTTTCTACCATTTCTCTATCTTCTGTAAATATTTGAAGATTAAAGGCGTATACATCTTCGATCGAAGAGTCCTTGTCGAAGTTTCTCGCAATCGGAACAAACAATTTCGTTTCTCTCGCAGAGACTGGACAAACAGCATTCATGATCCACAACTCTCCATCATTAGGGAAATACACTTTTAAAGTAGCTGTAAAAGGCGGATATACATCAAAGACGCGAAGCCATTTAAAGCCTTCTGGATTACGGTGCTGGAGCGCTTTTGGATAATTGCTGACATTACTTAAATATTCTACATGGATGCCGTAATCTGTATTGTCTACTTGGTAACGAGGAACAAATGGGTTATTTCGATCAGCGAATGATTCAGTGTGCACCCAAGCAAAGTGAGCTACATCAAGGAATCCTTCCATTTGTCTTCCAGCGGATCCTTTAATTTCAAACTCAGGACAAACAATTTGTTGGAAGTCTGGGTTATCCCAAGCTTCAAAGCGAGGAAGGTTATCCTCTTCCCCAGTTAATGAGGTCCACACTAATCCAAAACGTTCAACTACTGGAAAAACAGCCATACAGAGGCGTGGATTTATTTTTGCATCAGGATGTGCTGGAATGGATGTACATTTTCCGTCCGTATTAAAACGAAAACCATGATAAGGACAAACGATATCTTCTTCTTCTACCCATCCCATGCTAAGAGGAGTGCCACGGTGAACACAAAGGTCACGCGCTACAACGATTTTACTTTTGGTCCGATAAACGACTAAGTTGACATCAAGCAATTTAACGGCCATTGGTTTCTCCGTTACTTCTGTACTTTGAGCAACAGGGTACCAATATTTACTTAGTACAGTCCAATCTTCTATAGTAAAAGTACAGTCACGAGGAAATGGTGGTAAATCTCTTTTTTTGCTTACTGTGGAGTTTTCTTGCATAATGCTTCATCCCTTCACTTTTAATTTTAATTACAATATATTCTCTGGTGTAGAAGCGGTTTTAACTAACTCTATTATCAAAAAGAGCCGTGAAGACAGAAGAAACACAAGTAATGTTTCTTCTGTCTTCACGGCTCTTTCCTTCCGTAAACAGAGGTTAAGCATCCGCAAAATTTTATTATCGGTTGCAGAAAAAACGTTTATACGCATCTTCTACAAGCAATGTTATTTAGTTATTTGATTTTCTAAACAAATAACCGTGCAAGAAATTCCTTTGTTAGGATCGTAATCTCTAAACAAGGAAGTGATTTTTAAGTCAAACATATCTTCTAATTTTTCTTTTAACAAAGTTTTATACCTAGAGGATAAGGCAGCATCCAGTGCTAAGACCAATCCGCTATGCTCATCACCTAAAGCATCTAATGCTGGGATGCGCTGTGTCCTTGCTAAAATTAAAATTTTATTTCCAACTATTTCGATTTTTTGTTCATGTACGCCAACATGAAAAATTTCTTTATTCGTTTCATTGAAAAGGGTGGCTAAGCTCTTCTTAAAAGACTGATCCATCTGTTTTCACCTTTACTACTATCTTTAAGTAGTTATATTACTAGTAGATGATGAATAAATCAATCTTTTTGTTAGGTTTTCTGACATACTTTATTCATATAAAAATATACTCCATTTTTTTATAAAATTTAATGAAAAATCTCCTAAAATAAGCATTTGAATTAGTAACCATACCCAATCATTATTCATATTTTGTTGGGGAGTGTTTGGAATGAAATGGTGAATTTACATTCGAAATGCTGTTTATCAAACTATGATATTGTCACTTTTTAAGTCACTGGAATAATTCATAAAATAAATAGACGGAGGTATGTAACATGAATGATTTTCAAAATGATCTTCAAAGGTTGAATGTCGGTGATTTCCATGCGAATGAGGCAATTCCATGGGATCAAAATCAATATTATTTAGATCAAGCTCGTCAATGTGGTGGGTTTAACTGTTTTCGTTGCTTTAGTTGTTTCTTTTGCTTTTTCTGTGTTAGCTGTTTTAATTGTTTTCGATGTTCGAATTGTTTCCGTTGCGGAGGTCGTTGTGGAGACCGCTGTGGAGGCCGTTGCGGCGGTTGATTTAGCCCATCCAATGAAAACAGCGTTTATAAAAAGAGAAGTAGCCCCAGCATGTTTTTCATGCTGGGCTATTTATTCGTTTGTATCCAAATTGCAAGTGGTTGTCTTTAATATGGATGCAGGTGCTTTTAGTCTAAATGATGACGATTTCAGAAAAGAAGTAACTGCTTTTAAGAAAAATATGGACGCTTTCTTATTACATAACGGACAAATTAAGTTACATAGAATGGATAGAGGGAGTGTTGATCAATTCAACGAGGAGGTACTGAATGACAAATTTAATTCCTTCTATGCGTCTAAAAGTAAAAAGGGACACATTTTTTCTTCCAGATCCAAACAGCGGAGTGTATTTTAGGAATAACTTAAGTTCGTTTCGTATGGAGGGGAGTATGATTGATCAGTGGGTTGAAAAGCTAATCCCAATGTTCAACGGAAAGTACTCCTTAGAAGATTTAACAAACGGATTGCCTGGACCATATCGAGATCGGGTGTATGAAATTGCGGAGGTGCTGCATCAGAATGGATATGTTAAGGATGTGAGCCATGATCGTCCGCATCAATTAGCCAAACACATTCTTAAAAAATATGCTTCTCAAATTGAATTTTTAGATAGTTTCGTTGATTCAGGAGCATACCGTTTTCAAAAGTATCGTCAGGCGAAAGTACTGGCAGTTGGTTCTGGGCCTTTTTTTGTCTCGTTAGTTTCTGCGTTACTTGAATCTGGCTTGCCCAAGCTTCATTTACTTATTATGAACTCAGTACCGACTAACAGACAAAGATTAAAAGATCTAGTCGCAAATGCCACGAAATCAGATCCTGAGGTGGCAGTAGAGGAGGTTATCCTTCACACGGATGGAGAAAGTGCTTGGCGAGAGATTGTGCAGCCTTTTGACTCGATTTTGTATGTTTCGCAGAAAGGCAATGTTGAGGAATTACGAGTGCTTCATAAGGTGTGCAGAGAAGAGAAAAAGGTATTCCTCCCAGCAATATGCTTAAACCAGGTAGGATTAGCTGGCCCTTTAGTTCATCCAGACTCTGATGGATGCTGGGAATCACTATGGAGCCGCATACATCAATCAGCGTTAAGTAGAGACCAGCCATTGTACAATTCCGCATCTACCGGTTGTGCAATGATGGCTAATGTGATTGCATTTGAATGCTTTAAATACAACACAGGAGTGACCGAATCGATACTGAAAAATCAATTTTTCCTGCTTAACTTCGATACATTGGAAGGAAAATGGCATTCGTTCCTGCCTCATCCTCTTGTAACTGGAAGTCTAGCGGCTAAATGTGTTCAAGATTTCGATTTGCGGCTAGAACAGAGTTCAACCAGAAATGAAACTGATAGCTTGTTTCTTACCTTTAGCCAAATAACATCGATGGAATCAGGTATTTTTCACATTTGGGAGGAAGGAGATTTAATCCAGCTTCCGTTAGCTCAGTGCCGCGTTCAGGCAGTTGACCCATTGTCAGAGGGACCAGCTAATTTGCTGCCAGCCATTGTATGTACAGATTTAACACATGATGTAGCAAGACGAGAAGCAGGACTTGCTGGAATTGAAGCGTACGTATCGAGAATGGTTAATCCGCTTATTAAGACTCTGCCTTCACATGAGGAATTAGGAAGGAACTTGAAGGAACGGCAGGAAATTGTTGGTGTAGGAGTAGGAGCAACATTTTCGGAAGGCGTTAGCCGCGGGTTGCAAAAGTGTTTAACAGAGGAGTTGAGAAAACGACAGATTGAAAAGAAAAATGTTGTCTCACGGGTACAGTTAACTGCGATCGAAGATGAACGCAGCCGGTTTTATTTAGAAGCACTGATCAAGATGCAAGGAGTACCGACCATTGGATTAGGAGAGGAGATATTCGGTTTTCCTGTCGTTTGGGTCGGATCGAACGACCAGTGGTTCGGGAGTGTAGGTTTGACTATCACAAACGCATTACAAAAAGCGTTACAGCAGGCGCTTATGAAGGTACAAAACGAAATTCCTTGCCAATCAACACAATCGTTAGAGGTTTCTTCCGTGCTATTAGATGAAAAGGCACAGCTAAATCTTGAAATTCTTGCGAGTAGAGATGTAACAGAATCAGAAACTTTGAAATCTGCTACACAAATCTTAAAACGGAACCAAAAGCAGCTGGTAGTTTTTGAATTAGAACTGGAACCGTTTTGGCAAGATAAGCTTGCAGGTGTGTATGGCGTGCTGTTACGAGAGGAGGCATCCTTGTGAGTGCGGTCTTAGTCATTGTTGGTGAAGGGTTATTAGCGAACCTTGTATACGAAGAACTGTTTAAAGAGTATGAGGTTTTTTATTATCCTAATTTTGAGGCAGGAGTACCAGAGGAAGCTGATATGGTTTTAGTATTACATGATACATGGAATCCATCCATTCATCGAAAGGCTGAAGAGATGTTACAACCTAAAGGGATACCCTGGCTGCGAGGATTCGTTTCATTTGGAGAAGGTGTGATAGGACCATTTGTAAGCCCAGATGCACCTGGCTGCTCTCAATGCGCTGATATGCGGCACTTAATGGCAGGACGTGACCGTAAGGAGATGTGGGAGATTCAACAAATGCTTTCGGAATATGAGGGATTGACGGATGATGCATGGGCATCGCGTACAGGACTTTTACAGATGAATTATCTGCTCGAATCAGAGATTGAGAGAGTTTTGCAAGGAAACATGGACCACTTAAAAGACCGTATTTTATTGATTAACCTTAAAACTTTGGAGAGCTCAAGCCACTTTATTTTACCAGATCCAATGTGCCCTATTTGTAATAAGTTACCTGATGATTCAGCGACAGCAGCTCAAATATCACTGAAACCAAGTCCGAAAATCAGCATTGATCGATACCGCTGCCGTTCGATGGATGAGCTAAATCATGTTTTAATGAAAGACTATTTGGATAATCGGACAGGATTATTGAATGGGAAAATGTATGACTTTACAACCCCTTTTGCAGATGTAATCACCAACCTGCCATTATTTACAGCAGACGAGGGAACAGCAGGTCGAACTCATTCCTACGAGATAAGTGAGTTGACGGCCATTTTGGAAGGTTTGGAGCGGTCCTGCGGGATGTCGCCACGTGGAAAACGTACAGTGATCTATGATAGTTACCGCAACTTGAAAAATCAGGCTCTTAACCCTATAAAATTAGGGGTACACACAAAGGAGCAGTATGCTCTGCCTGGATTTCCGTTTAAACCATTTAATCCTAATAAACCTATAAATTGGGTATGGGGCTATTCTTTTTTGCAAGAGCGTCCGATACTGGTTCCCGAGCTGCTAGCCTATTACAGCTTAGGATGCGGCGGGGGATTTGTTTATGAAACCTCTAACGGATGCGCATTAGGAGGAACGTTAGAAGAAGCCATTTTTTACGGTATTTTAGAAGTGGTGGAGCGTGATTCCTTTTTACTGACTTGGTACGCACATCTGCCTCTCCCTCGTCTTGATCCTACTTCCGCTAACGATCAAGAATTACAGTTGATGATCGACCGTGTACGAGAGATAGCTGGATATGACTTGCATTTGTTTAACTCGACGATGGAGCATGGGATCCCAAGCGTTTGGGCGATGGCGAAAAATAGAAAACAAAAGGGAATGAATATTATCTGTGCGGCTGGAGCTCATTTAGATCCATTACGTGCGGTTAAAAGCGCCGTTCATGAGTTGGCCGGCATGATGCTAACGCTAGACGATAAATTTGAAACGAACCAAAAGGAGTATAGGCGATTACTTCAAGATTCTTCCTTGGTACAGAATATGGATGATCATGGCATGCTGTATGGCTTGCCGCAAGCACAGGAACGATTACAGTTTTTGCTGGATGAGAATCGTCCGCTGCGAACGTTTGATGAGGAATTTAAGCGAAGGGAGAATCATGCTGACTTAACCGACGATTTGCGGGACATTCTACAAGTGTTTCGTCAATTAAATCTTGAAGTCATTGTGGTGGATCAGTCGTCATCGGAAATCAAGAGAAATGGATTGTATTGTGTAAAGGTGCTAATTCCAGGTATGCTGCCGATGACATTTGGCCATCATCTTACCCGTGTAACTGGATTAGAGAGGGTACTAAAAGTACCTATGCAGCTTGGGTATACGAAAAAACGATTGTCCATGGAACAACTTAATCCACATCCGCACCCGTTTCCATAAAGTGAAACTTCCATCCATGGGTTTTACGCGGGATAAACGGTGATAGGGGGAATGAGAATGAGTTTAGAAGAATTTCTACACAATCTGCATTTTAATATTGATAAGGCGTCTCCACCTGACTGGGAAGTAAACTGGAAAGATTCACCCCTTCCGTATAAGCTTTATCGCGAATTGCCTGTGTTCCCTTTATCCCTGGAAATACCGTTGACGCTTGAAGGAATAGAAGCAACTGTAAAGCCTGACCAGTACACAATGGGTTGTTTTCTATGGCTTATATACGGTTTGACTCAATATTCACAGTCGATCTTTCCTTCTGATTCCATAGACCAAGCAGTAGAAGTTATGCAGTCCTATCGGCGGTTTGTTCCTTCAGGGGGAGCATTATATCCAAATGAATTGTATGTTTATTTAAAAATAGAGGAATTACCAGTTGGTGTGTACCATTATGATGTTGCACACCATTCCTTAGTGTTGCTGCGAGAGGGAAATTTCGATTTATATCTAGATAGGGCTCTTGGTATTCAAAATAACATATCCTTAAGTTTTGGTACTGTTTTTGTATCGACAATGTTTTGGAAAAATTTTTTTAAATATCATAACTTTTCTTACCGTCTTCAAGGGTTGGATGCGGGTGTCATGATCGGACAATTACTGGAAGTCGCAAAGCGATTTGGTTTCGCATCGAAGGTTCACTTCCAATATCTTGATCGAGCCATCAATCATCTTCTTGGGTTATCAGAACAAGAGGAGAGTGTATATGCGGTCATCCCATTGTCGTTAGAACAGGATATCCCGATTATTGACAAGAAAAACTTAAATGAATGTGTATCTGCAGCTGCATTATGTCAAGAGTTGACACCTATTAAGACGCATCATTACGTCCGCTCACGGAAAATGAAAGAATTTCCGATGCTAAAGAGAATGAATGAAGCTTCCATGCTTGAATCAACTGGGGAGTTTCGACAGATCAAGATGAGGAAAAGGATCAATGATGAAGGGCAAGTGATCGCTCTACCTCACGTAAAGCGATTATCTTATGATCTGGCGTCATCTTGTCGAAAACGATATTCACTGGAAATGGATTTTGTACTAGGAAAAGTAAGTCGCTCGATGCTAGCTGCTCTTTTACAGGAGACGTTGTCTTCCTTCTCGTATCAAAATGATTTGGAAGGAACAGATAAGAAGCAGAAGTCACGAGTCTTTCTGTACGGCTGTTTGTATAATATAGAAGGAATTCCAGATGGTGCTTATCAATATGACAGCGATGCTCATGGATTAAGACCCATTGATCTTGGAGATTATCGTCTTACACTGCAATATGGACTGTCATTAGATAATGTAAATTTGATTCAAGTGCCGCTCTGCCTGCATGTAGCCGGTGATAAGGATCATTACAAAGGAGAATGGGGATCGAGAGGATATCGGATTCAACAAATGGAAGCGGGTATGCTTGTGCAACGATTATTGTTAGCAGCATCAGCTATTGGAATGGGGGGACACCCGCTTCTCGGGTTTGATGTGAATTTATGTGATAAGATTTACAAGATGGAATCACAAGGTAAAACAAGTCTAATCCAAATTCCGATCGGATTTTATCGTCCTCGCCCTTGGTTGAAGGGGAGTTTGCAAAGTTAAGGAAGATACGAAAATTATTAAATTCGATTGATTGCTATTTGATAGAATTACTTTTTTTTAGTTAAAAGCCTCTTAGATTTCAAGGGGCTTTTTGTTTAGGAAAATGGTTAAATCATATTAATTTTGCCTTCCAATATGAAACTTCAAGTTTCATATTAGTTAAGTTCAAGCTTCTTTTTTTGGTATTATTTATTTAACAGATAATTTTTGAAGAATGCAGGTGATCTTAATTTGCAGATTAAAGGCTTAAACCATTTTTTGTTCTCCGTATCAGATTTAGAAAAATCGATTGCGTTTTATCAAAATGTTTTTGATGCTAAGCTGTTAGTGAAAGGGAGAAGTACTGCTTACTTCGACTTAAATGGCATGTGGCTTGCTCTAAACTTAGAAAAAGACATTCCAAGAAACGAAATAAATGATTCCTACACACATGTGGCTTTTTCAATTGATGAAGATGACTTCGATAACATGTATGAAAAACTACAGAAGTTAAATGTTAACATTCTTTCAGGTCGTAAAAGAGATGAGCAAGATAAGAAGTCCATATACTTTACTGACCTAGATGGTCATAAGTTTGAATTCCATACAGGTAACATGCAAGACAGGCTGGATTATTATAAACAAGAAAAAAAACATATGGAATTTTATATATAATCAAATTTGCTTTCTTCTGCTAGTGGGTAACTTTAGCTCAAATGAAACCTTATTTTGGATAAAACGTAATTCTTTTTATTGAGAAAAGAAAGGGTGCTGCCGTTGCTTATTGATCAATTAAGGGAGAGAGCGATACATATTGGGAATGTTACAGAGGACTATGAAATAGAAATTGAAGATGTTAAATCAGAGTCTGGGATGGTTTTTTTTACATGGAAACATAAAGATGATGCAGAAATGGATTTATGGATCGAATTAACTTTAGATGGCAGATTAGAAAGTCTATTAAAAGACTCTCAGAGATCTAAAAGTGAATCTATATTAAGTGAAGATCAATTAAAAGTGACAGCATTAAGCTTTGCCAATGACCATATACCAAGTGGAATTGATAAATTTAAACTTGAAGAATGGAAATCCATAGGTAATGGAAGGAACCGTCTTTCATATGTTCAGTATCAATTTGATTTACCTCTGCCTTTTACTGGTTTTTATCTAGATATACATGAAACAGGAGAAATAATAAATTATCGTTATTATGGAAGTGCAGAAAATATTCGATTACCTGATACAATAATAGATAAAGAAGTGATAAAAGCTGAATATTTATCAGGATTAGAAATGGAATTATTGATAACAGAACTTAGTAGTGAAATTTATGATCAGGGGAATGATCTCCCGCATCTTGTCTACGAGCCTAATTGGCAGCAGCGTTATAATCCTGATGAAGGAAAAATGGAGAAGCAACCGGTCAATGAAGAGTGGGATTCTTCTGAACGCCTTGAAACAATTTTCCGACCTGAAAAGAAGGGATCGAAAACCATCGACCAGCTGATCGGCTTTGATGAAAATACGTTTGAACAAATTCGTGAGACAGACATGGGCGATGTAACTGGAATTGTTTGGCGGAAAAAGGATTTCAAAGACTCAAATGAAGATGATCTAACGATGGATGGTTACTTTCATAAAAGAAATGATGGAACCTTGAAAATGAAGATTGATAAAGGAACAGGCAAACTAAGTGGAGTATACTCCTTTTTAGAAAGACAAGGGGATTTAAACTTGAGCTATAATCGTTGTAGAGAACTCGCTGAACAAATGTTATTTACTCTCTACCCTGAAGCAGATCAATATTTTAAGCTAGTGGTACTGGAAGAAGAGCTCGAAGAAGAAAGTAACTTAGTTCATTTTGAATATCGCCTTTTCTTTGATTACCTTCCTATTCGATTTGGTTCTGTGAAAATAAGCGTCAATCGGACAACTGGAACGATTGATCACTACATGAGTTCAGATGTAAATCAGGAATTGCTTATAAACCTTAATGCAAAACCTGTTATATCTGAAGCTGAAGCGATAAAAATGGCCAGACGAGAGTTTGATGTTGAACTGAAATGGAATAAGGAGTATACAGACAATCAAGATTCCTATTATGTTTTAACATATGTTCCAAGTTTTCCTAATTTGAAAGGTGAATTGGCATTTATAGATGCACAAACTGGTGAATTAGTTTTAAAATATTTAAATAAATGTAAAAAACCAAGGTGATCCTCCTTTTGACTATTTTTTTCTCTTCCGATTCAAACATTTTTAACCTAGTATGGTGTAAAGAGAATGATATACTTTACTTATTTGCTTAATAGGGATAATATTTAATTACATTCATATATGTTGTAACTACTAGGGGTGCCCTGTATATGGGCTGAGAGAAAACTTTGAAGTTTTTAACCCTTTGGACCTGATCTGGATTATACCAGCGGAGGAAAGTAGACAAGTGAAATATTCATTTACTCTTACTATCTAGTCAGGTCCAATTTTTGGATCTGGCTTTTTTGCATGTTAAAAGCTTAGTCCATTTCTTCATGATAAAATTACATTCATTTTTCAGAAAAGAGGAGATCAAGATGGACCATTCGAGGATAAGTGATACGTTAGAAAAAGTGAGACAAATCAATCCACTCGTACATAATATTACAAATGTGGTTGTCACAAACTTTACAGCGAACGGGCTTTTAGCTCTTGGAGCATCACCATTCATGGCAGATGGAGCGGACGAAGTAGCGGATGTAGCAAAAATCTCTAGCGTTTTAGTGCTGAATATCGGTACGTTAAATCCGATAGCTGTCAATTCGATGATTTTAGCTGGAAAATCAGCTAACGAACACGGTGTTCCGGTTATATTAGACCCGGTTGGAGCAGGAGCAACTCAATATCGTACGGACGTTGCACAAAAAATCATATCGGAAGTAAAAATATCTGTGATCAGAGGAAATGCTGCCGAAGTAGCTAATGTTTTTGGCGAAAAATGGGAAATTAAAGGTGTTGATGCAGGGACTCCTCAAGGAAATGTTGAGGAATTAGCTGTAGCAGCTGCTCAAAAATTGAAAACAGTTGTCGCTATTACGGGAAAAGAAGATGTTGTGTCAAACGGAGACACAACTTATGTTATAGCAAATGGTGATCCGATATTAACGAAGGTGACGGGTACGGGTTGCTTATTAACCTCTGTTATTGGCGCTTTTGCAGGTGTTGAAAAAGATATGCTGCAAGCTTCTGTAGCTGCTTTATCCTTCTATGGAGTTGCGGCTGAAAAGGCAGCAAGAAAAACAGCTGAACTGGGGCCGGGAAGCTTCCAAATTGAGTTTTTGAATCAATTGGCTCTCGTCACCTCCCAAGATATTGAACAATATAGCTCTGTTAAAAAAGTAAACTAATATAGGAGTGACAATAGTGATTAAGAAAGCATTAACCATTGCTGGTTCAGATAGTGGAGGAGGAGCTGGGATACAAGCTGATTTAAAAACCTTTCAGGAATTAGAGGTTTTCGGCATGTCTGCTTTAACAGCCGTAACGGCTCAAAATACATTGGGTGTTCAAGGGGTTTATCCAATTAGTGCAGAGGCTGTTTCTAAACAAATTTACTCTATTGGAAATGATATGGGCACGGATGCACTGAAAACAGGGATGCTTTTTAATGCGGATATCATAAAAGCGGTTTCTGAGGCAATCTCATATTTTGAATGGGAAAATGTGGTGGTAGACCCTGTGATGATTGCAAAAGGAGGGGCCTCCTTGCTTCAAATGGAGGCTATTTTTGCTTTAAAGCAATTTTTACTTCCACTCTCCAAAGTAATCACACCAAACATACCTGAGGCTGAAGCGTTAACAGGCATCTCCATACAAACCACTGAACATAAAAAAGAAGCAGCAAAAAGATTATTCGATTTTGGTGTTAAAAATATCGTCATTAAAGGCGGTCATGATGAAGACCCATCTGAATCGATTGATCTATTATATGATGGCAAGGATTTCAACACTTTTATCAGTAAGAGAATAGAGACGAAGAATACACATGGAACAGGATGTACCTTTTCAGCAGCGATTACTGCGCAATTAGCAAAAGGGTTACCTGTCTATGAAGCGGTTTTAATTGCTAAGAATTTTATTCAAGCGGCAATAGAGGAGCAATTAAATATCGGTCATGGACATGGACCGACCAACCACTGGGCATATAAAAAAAGTGCAATTAAGAGGTGAAATGGATCGTGGTGACGGAAACAGATACATTGCGAAAGGCTTTAAAAGTCTACTTTATTATGGGCAGTACAAATTGTTTTGAAAATCCTATTGACGTTTTAAAGGAAGCCATTTCAGGAGGCATTACCTTTTTCCAATTTCGTGAGAAGGGAGAAGGTGCATTAATTGGTGCAGAAAAAGTTACACTTGCGAAAGAACTTCAGCGGATATGTAAAGAACATCAGGTTCCTTTTATCGTCAATGATGATATTGAGCTTGCAATTGTACTAGACGCTGACGGGGTTCATATTGGACAAGAAGATGAGCCAATATCAGCTGTAAGAGAAAAAATTGGCAATAAAATTTTAGGAGTTTCTGTACATACGATGGAAGAGGCAGAAACAGCTTTGCAGAATGGAGCCGATTACTTTGGGATTGGTCCTGTTTTTGCTACGCAAACGAAGAAGGATGCTAGACCAACTCAAGGAACGCAGCTTATTGAAGCATTGCGATCAAAAGGGGTTCAAATTCCGATTGTAGGAATTGGCGGAATTACAACGGATAACGCTTCATCTGTTGTAAAAGCAGGAGCAGATGGAGTGTCTGTCATTACAGCGATTAGTCATGCAAACTCACCAGCTGCAGCAGCGAGAGTTTTAAGAAAAAAAGTTGAGGAAGGAGGGATTGAATGAGGTTTTCGCAAACCTTATACGAAAAAGTAAGCGATATTTGGAAGCAAACACATCAGCATCCCTTTGTTGTTGGAATAGGGAAGGGGGATCTTCCAATTGAGTCGTTTATAAGATATATGAAACAGGATTATGTCTTTTTAATCGACTATGCCAAGCTCTTTGCCTTTGGTTCTGCCAAGGCACGAGACGTTGAGACAATGGCGGCTTTTGCAAGGCTTCTTCATGAAACACTGCATGGAGAGATGGACTTGCATCGTCAATATGCTAAAAAGTTTGGCATTACGCATCAGCAGCTGGAGGAAACAAGCCCAACCCCTATTAACCTAGCATATACACGCTATATGCTGAATATCGCGCAAAATGGCTCATTGGAAGAGCTTGTTTCATCGTTGCTTCCTTGTATGTGGAGCTATTGGGAAATTGGCAAAATGCTGGCTGAACAATATCCAGGTTCATCTGATCACACATTATATGGGGAGTGGATTAAGATGTATTCCTCTGATGAATTCGGGTCCCTTGCTACCTGGCTGATTGATTTATTTGACGAGCTAGTAGAAGGCAAACCAGAGCGAGAACTGAAAGTCATTGAAGAATATTTCCTTACCACCTCAAGATTCGAATACATGTTTTGGGACATGGTCTATCAAGGAGGAGATTGGCCTGTCTAATTTGCCTATCTTATCGATCAAAGGCCTTTCGTTCTCTTTCCAACAAAAAGGAATTGAAAAATCCATTTTACAAAGCATTTCGATGGATATTCAGCCAGGGGAGTTTGTTTCTCTTGTAGGAAGCAGCGGCTCAGGAAAAAGCACTCTTTTTAAGCTGATCGCAGGGTTGCTTGAACCTTATGAAGGACAAATCTGGATTAATGGTCAAGATTCAAGCAAGAGATTAGGAACGGTTGGCTATATGCCGCAACAGGATTTGCTTTTGCCATGGAGAACAATCTTAGACAATATTTTGCTCCCTCTTGAAATTTCGAAAATCAAAAAGAAACAAAAAATATCGGAAATTAGAGAATGGTTGTCTCGATTTGGCTTAGAAAAATATGAAAACGCGTATCCAAATAAGCTTTCAGGAGGAATGAGGCAGCGGGTCGCATTTTTAAGAACCTTGATGACGGGCAAAAATCTTCTTTTATTAGATGAGCCTTTTGGCGCTCTTGATTCGATGACAAAGCGACACATGCACAGCTGGTTATTAGAGCTGTGGGGAGATTTGCAAAAAACGGTTTTGTTCATTACCCATGATCTTGAGGAAGCACTTCTGCTTAGCGACCGGATTTTTCTATTGCCAGCAAAAGAAGCAAGGAAGATCCAAGAAGTGAAGGTCAACTTATTAAGACCAAGAAGCTCTGAACTTATTTATCAATCAGATTTTATTCAAATGAGAAAAGAACTGGAGAGGCTTATTCAAGATGAAGGATAAATGGCAAAAATGGATTGAAGATTATGGACTATTTATATTCGTCTTCATCATCCTATTGAGTATTTGGGAATACATCGTTCAAAAAGGATTGATTCCATCCTTTATTTTGCCTTCTCCCTCTGCAATATGGCTTGCATTTATGGAAAACAAACAGCTTTTGTTTACCGAGCATTTGCCTGCTACATTAAAAGAGGTACTAATTGGTTTTGGGTTGTCCGTCGTAGGTGGAATTCTTATCGGGGTAGGGATGCACTTTTCTCGAATACTTGAAAAAATCATCTATCCGTTTCTAGTTATTTCGCAAACGATTCCCCTTATTGCCATTTCTCCTATTTTTATTATGTGGTTTGGGTATACCGTTTGGAGCAAGGTAGCTGTCACCATATTAATCGCTATTTTCCCTATTGTGGTCAGTACATATGATGGACTGAGAAAAGGGGGAAAGGGGTATGAAGAATTGCTTTTAACGATGGGAGCAAGCCGCTGGGACATTTTCAAGAAGATCCAAATCCCGATGGCTTTGCCAACTATTTTAACAGGGATAAAGATGTCTGCTGTCTATAGCGTAGTTGGAGCCACGATTGGTGAGTGGTTAGGTGCCAGTGAAGGCTTGGGGTATTTCAGCCGGAGAATGTCGAGTAATTTGCAAGCGGATGCTGTATTTACAGCGGTGATCCTGCTTTCTTTATTAGGAATCGTATTATTTTTATTGATTGGTTTATTAGAAAAAAGGTTATTGAAAGGAAGAAAAATTCATTGAAAAAAAGTTTATCGTTTTTATTATGTTTATTCGTGCTCATTTTGAGTGCATGTGGTTCAAACAGCGAAGGCAGTTCTGATCAAAGTGAAAAATCGAATGAAAAGCTTCAGAAAATAAACTTAATGTTAGACTGGTATCCAAATGCGGTACACTCGTTTCTTTTTACAGCAAAGGAAAAAGGCTACTTTAAAGAACAGGGCTTAGATGTTGAGCTTAAAATGCCTGCTGATACAAATGATCCGTTAAAATTAGTTGCCTCTAAACAAATAGATATAGCGATCAGCTATCAGCCGCAAGTGGTCATTGCAAGAGCAGAAGATATTCCTGTCCAATCTTTTGGTGCAATTGTTCGCCATCCGCTTAATCACTTAATGGTGCCTGCTGATAGTTCCATTCAATCACCGAAGGATTTAGCTGGAAAATCGATAGGGTATCCATCCATTCTTTTAGATGAAGCGATTGTGGATACAATGGTGAAATATTCAGGTGGGAACCCTGAGCAGGTGAAAATGGTCGATGTGGGCTGGGATCTGATTCCTGCGATCGCAACGAAAAAAACGGATGCTCTAATGGGAGCATATATTAACCATGAGAAATTACTTCTTGAAAAAGAAGGGCATCCAATTCGTACGTTTAACCCAACAGAATTTGGCGTACCGGATTATTATGAATTAGTTTTTGTTGCAAGTGAAAAAGGAATCAAGGACAAGCCAGAATTGTATAAAAAGTTTATGACAGCTGCTGCAAAAGGACAAAAATATGTACAGGATCATCCGGAAGAAGGCTTGTCCATATTAATGAAGCATGAAGACAAGACATCTCCATTAGAAAAAGATATCGAAACAAAGAGTCTAGAGATCCTTTTGCCGCTCATGGATGCAAAAAACCAATCATTTGGCTACCAAGACCCAGCGATTTGGGAGGGTGCGGCTAAGTGGTTATATGACAGCAAAGTGATAAAAAAAGAAGTAAAAACGGAAGATGCTTTTGTAAATTTTTAAGTTCCATTAATAAATGAACGTAGTTACACATGATGTAAAGACTCTGGAAAGTAATAAATGCTTTTCAGAGTCTTTTCGTTAATTAGAAAGTGTCTTACTCAAGCACCTAGCCCTTTAGGCTGAAGTCACTCCTAAATGAAAGGTAAAGAACACCTTCTATACAGAAGCGTCATTTCAGCATGTTGGAGCTTATCAAGGTGCGTCTACTTTCTTAATTTTTCCATAAATAGAAAAATAGTTTCTTCACTATCCATTTTTCCGGTTTTGTAACCTTGATATCCTAATTTTTCATAAAACGAAATGTTTTTAATGCTTTTACTTCCGGTGAATAATTCGTAGCGAACATCAGCAAAAAAACCTTCGATTTCTTTTACTAATTCTTTTCCAATCCCTCTGTTTTGAAAATCGGGATGAACCATTACTTTTCCTATGTAGCATGTTCCGTCTTTTTCATAGGCCCTTATAGAACCAACAATTTTCCTGTTATGGACGTACTTTAAAATGAGATGGGTTTCAAACGCTTTTTCAACATCTTCAACAGTTTGTTTAAGGGGCTCTATATCATAATTACCATATAGCTCAGCTTCACTACTGTAAGCTAATTTTTGTAACGAAAGTATTTCTGAAGCATCTAAAACGGTAGCTTTTGTAATATTCTCCATTATGATTACTCCTCTTTATGATTATCTTATATGAAAGAGTAATATTCTTCTTTTTTATGAAATGTCCCTTCCTTACTATCAGAAAAACTTCTTAATTTGTGTGTGAATGATAAAAAAACATCTGAAATCGATAAAATATTTACAAAATCGATAAAAAAACTGCGAAAATCGATAAATAATTTCGAAAATCGATAAAAAACCCTATTCTCAGTTTTAGATGAGAATAGGGTTTACCTAATCTAAAAGAAGTTGTTTAAATTTCCTTAATCATGAAAATTAGTTCCGTCTGTCACTGCTTTAATAACACCGGCACGAATGACAAAGTCTCCAAAGTGTTCGCCTTCCTTACGTTCTTTTGCGTAGTGAGGAAGTAAAACTCGCAGTTCATTCAAAATTTCTTCTTCTCCGATGTTTTCACGGTACATTTTGCTTAGACGGCTGCCATCGAACGCTGCTCCAAGGTACATATTGTATTTACCAGGACCTTTACCGATAAAGGCGATTTCACCAAGAGCAGGTCGAGCACAGCCGTTTGGACAGCCTGTCATGCGGATCGTAATTTCTTTGTCACGAAGACCATTTTCATCGACAATCTCTTCGATTTTTCCTAAAAGGACTGGTAGATAACGTTCGGCTTCTGCCATCGCTAATCCACAAGTTGGAAGAGATACACAGGCTAGAGAACTTCGGCGTAATGCAGAGTAATGCTTGCCATCTGTTAAGCCGTATTGTTCGATTAGCTCGTCTATCTTTTTCTTATTCTGGCTTGATACGTTAGCAATCACAAGGTTTTGATTGGCTGTCAGGCGAAAATCTCCAGTGTGAATTTTGGCAATTTCACGTAAGCCAGTTTTTAGCTTGTAGTCCTCATAATCAGCGATACGTCCACCTTGGACAAACAGTGTAAAATGCCATGTTCCTTTAACACCTTTTACCCAACCGTAGCGGTCGCCGTTGTCGTCAAAATGAAATGGCTTTGCTTCTTCAAGCTTCCAGCCAAGGCGATTTTGGATCTCAACGATTACATTTTCAAGCCCTAAACGGTCAACGGTGTATTTGAAACGAGCATTTTTACGGACTGAACGGTTTCCATAATCACGCTGAATTGTAATGACTTTTTCTGCCACATCAAGAATTTGATCTGGTGTACAGAAGCCGATTACTTTTGCAAGCTGTGGATACGTTGCTTTATCACCATGCGTCATACCCATACCGCCGCCAATTGCTACGTTAAAACCGATTAGCTTTTCATCTTCTACAATCGCAATGAAACCAAGATCCTGTGAAAAGACATCAATGTCATTTGATGGAGGCACAGCGACGCCGATTTTAAACTTTCTCGGTAAATAAAGAGGACCATACATCGGTTCAACTTCATCTTGTTCCGGTGTACCTACTACCTTTTCTTCATCGAGCCAAAGCTCATGATACGCTCTTGTACGCGGTAATAAGTAATCACTCAATTGCTTCGACCATTCAAATACCTCGGAATGAAGCTCCGATTGATATGGGTTCGGGTTGCACATGACGTTACGATTTACATCTCCGCATGCAGCAATTGTATCTAAAAGGGATGCATGTATATCTTGAATCGTTTTTTTCATATGCCATTTTAAAATTCCGTGCATTTGAAACGCTTGACGTGTAGTCAGTTTTAAAGTGCCATTCCCGTATTTATCAGCGAGCTCATCCATAACAAGCCATTGTTCAGATGTTGAAACTCCACCAGGAGTACGAACGCGCAGCATGAACTGATAGGCTGGCTCCAGTTTTTGTTTTTGACGTTCATTACGAAGATCACGGTCATCTTGCAAGTAGCTTCCATGAAATTTCATCAAGCGATTATCATCGTCGGAAATTCCAGAGCTAAGCGGTTCTAACATTGATTCTGCTAGCGTTCCGCGTAAATAGTTGCTTTCTTCTTTTATACGCTCTACATCACTAGCAGGGCCTTCTGGTGCTTTTAATATTTGGTTCACCATGTTGATAAACTCCTTTCAATCCAAAATCAGTATACATCACGTTGGTAACGTTTTTCTTTTTGCATGCCTGCTAAATATTCTTCAGCTTTCTCACGACTTAAGCCGCCTTCTTTTTCGATAATGGTTAACAATGCGTTATGAACATCCTTGGCCATGTTTGTTTTGTCACCACAAACATAGAAGTTTGCACCTTCTTGGAGCCACTCAAACAATTCTTTACTATGCTCAAGCATACGATGCTGTACATATACCTTTTCAGCTGTATCACGAGAAAAGGCAACATCCATTTTCGTCAACACACCGTTTTCCACTAGTTTTTGCCATTCGGTCTGGTAAAGGAAATCCGTTACAAAATGCTGGTCACCGAAGAACAACCATGATTTTCCTTGTGCACCTGTTTCCTCGCGCTCCTGCATAAAAGAACGGAAAGGGGCAATTCCTGTCCCAGGACCAACCATGATAATTGGAGTATCCGGGTTGCTTGGCAGTTTAAAGTTTTTGTTGTTTTGAATGTAAACGGGCAACTTATCACCAGGCTGTAATCGTTCTGCTGTTAAAATAGAACTTACCCCTTTACGATCGCGTCCATGTGCCTCGTATCGAACTGCACCGATTGTCAAATGAACTTCATCGGGATTTGCGTTAAAGCTGCTTGCAATTGAATATAGACGGACTGGTATTTTTCTAAGAATAGAGACAAACTCCTGTACAGAAGCACCCCAAGGACCGAAATCACGGATTAAATCAATTAAATCGCGTCCTTTAATATATTCTTTTAATTTTTCTTTATTTTCTGCGGCTAAAAGCTCTTTTAACTTTGCGCTTGCAGTTAGATTTGACGCTTTATCAAGCAGCGATTTTGTTAATACGGTAATTTCAAAGTGTGAAAGAAGTGCATCTCTTAGGGATCGAACATCGCCCTCTTTATTGACCGTCACAATTTCTTCTGGATTCCATTTCGTTTCCTCAAGAAGCAAGTCTACAAGAACTGGATCATTTTCCGGATAGACGCCTAGGCAGTCACCTGGTTCAAATGACAGGCCAGATCCTTCAAGAGATAGTTCAAGATGTCTCGTTTCTTTATTTGAACCGCGGCCATTTAAGTTAATGTTTTCAAGTACTTCAGCTTTAAAAGGATTTAATCTTGTATACTCTGTTTTTACAGCTTGAGGAGCTGCTGTAGCTGGAGCAGCATCAGCAGTATTATTAGCTTGTGCTTCACTAAAGCTGCCAATGACTCCTTGAAGCCATTTAGCTGCTGGCTCATCATAGTCTAAGTCGCAATCAACACGAGGGTGAATTCTTGTACCGCCCAGCTCTTCTAAACGCTTGTCGAAATCCTTACCTGTTTGACAGAACAACTCATACGAGCTATCCCCAAGAGATAGTACAGCAAAGCGAAGGCCGTCAAGCTTTGGAGCTCTTTTGCCATGAAGAAACTCATGAAAAGAAATAGCATTATCCGGTGGTACTCCATCGCCGTGTGTACTTGCGACAATTAGGAGATTTTGAATTTTCTTTAAGTTGTTCGGTTTAAAATCACTCATGGATAAGACGGTTACTTGAAAGCCTTGGCTTTCGAGTGTTTTACCAGCCTTCTCAGCAAGTCCTTGTGCATTTCCAGATTGTGATCCAAAAAGAATGGTCACTTCTTTTGAAATAGCCTGTACAGGGCTTTGAGCAGGAAGCTCTGCATTCTGTACTTGTGGAGTTGCTGTTGTAGCTTGTGCCGTCGAAATTTGGGCAGCGGCTAGGTAACCACTCAACCAAACTTTTTGTGATTCTGTTAAGGTCGGCAGAAGTCGATTAAGGAGCTCTGCCTGCTCCTGACTAAAAGGACTGTTCAAAACTTTAAGTTGCAAAAGATATCCACCTCACAAAGGATTATAAAATGAAACTTCAATCAGTGGGGGGTTCATCCCCACTGATTTTTAATTAAATTAATCGGGCATTTACGGTCAGTTATCCCTCACCTAGGATTTTTCGTTTACACTTATACTTTGAGGTGGGGATTTAATGACCGTTAATGCGGGATAAACTTATCATAGGCTATTATAATTATTATGACTAGTTTCAACAATAATTGACATACAAGATTAGTGAAAAAATAATCAAACATTCACTTTACTTCTATTAATCCTATAAATAAAGTTGGTTTTCACCATGTAAATAATTAATAAGTGCTTACGAGTTAGTACATTTTTATTCTGAAAAAAGTTTCTAGTAGAACTTTACCAAAAGAAACGTCATTAGTAAAATATATATAAATTATTATAGCTATTAAAATTATTAATAATAAGGTGGGTTTATTTTGTATTACGACGCGTTAAAAACCTTCGTAACTCTTGTTGAAGTAAAAAATTTTACAAAAACAGCGGAAATACTTCTTTTGTCTCAGCCAAGTGTGAGCTTACATATAAAAAATTTAGAAAAAGAATTTCAGACAAAATTATTTCTTCGTTCGCCAAAATTTTTGAAAATCACGCCAACAGGCGAGATATTATATGATCGAGCTAAGCAAATGATCACGATTTACGAACAGACTAGACAAGATATACTGGAACATCATAATTCTATAAAAGGAGAATTAAAGATAGGAGCAAGCTTTACCATTGGCGAGTATTTATTGCCTTCTTTGCTTATTGACCTGCAGAACGACTATCCAGAGCTCGAGCTTCAAGTGGTTATTGGAAACACAGACGAAATTGTCCAAGCCGTTCGCTTGTATCAAGTGGATATAGGGCTGATTGAAGGTCAAACAAATGAAAAGGAGCTTTCTGTACACTCTTTTATGCAAGATGAGCTTTTTATTGTTTCCTCTAATCATCACCAACTTGCTCTTAAGGACGAAGTGACCATTGATGATCTTCAGAATCAAACATGGATAACAAGAGAGATTGGTTCAGGAACCCGCGAATATTTAAATCATGTGATCCGTACAAATGGACTAAAAGTGAAATCATTTCTTACAATCAGCAGCAATCAAGGCATAAAAGAAACATTAATAAATGGGATGGGTTTATCACTTCTATCTCATAGTGTAATTAAAAGAGATTTACAGCAAGGCAATCTTTCTATAATTAAGCTGAAAAATCAATCCTTTAACAGAATGCTTTCCTATGTTTATTCACCAATCATGCAAAATAATAAGAACGTAAAAACATTTATCAATTCATTAAATAAAAAATGGACAATTAATAAAATCAAAGAGGACGAATGAGTATTCAAGTGGAGGGAGAAAAAGAAACGAGAAATAAGATATGAGCACAAGTAAGGAGGATAGTATGAAAAAACTAAAGATTATATCATATCTATGTATATTCTTTATAACATCCGGACTATTATTCGTATTATTTAAGAATTCTTTACCCGAAGTAAAAGGTATTATTTTAGAAGTGGATGAAAACTCTTTACTTGTTGCACAAGATTTAACTATAGAAAAGTATAATGAAATTAAAAATAAGACAAGCAACGAAATCATAAAAGATTATAATTTACCTTTAATTGGGATTTCTTCTAAAGAGGCAAACTCGTTTAAAAAGGGAGATAAAGTGAAAATTTGGATTCGAGGTGATATTTATACGAGTTATCCAGAACAAGCAAAAGCCAAAAGAATAGAAATATACTATAAATAATTCCTAAAATATAGTTTATAGATTTTAATAACTAAAAGAAGCCCGAATTACGTTTACCTAGTAAAAGTAAACATAATTCGGGCTCAAATAATAGTTTATTCATTTTAAGAATACTTATTTAAGTTTCTAATGTTCATGTTTTTTACCAGACAGATAGTTTTGCCCTTGTGTCATTTTCATCGGGTGATATATTGAATATTTTTAAACCCGCAATGAATTGCGTTATTGAATAATAATTCGAGTGCTTCTTTATCCTTTATATAGATGGTTGTAAAACAGCAATCTGCAATTAATAAAACCAGGTGGCATTCGCTATGAATAAACTGTTCATACGTCTCAATATCGTAAACGTTTGTATCTTTTGGATAGGCTTTTAAATCAGCGGAAATCACATAATATAGATTCGTTTCAATTCGTTTTTTTAATAAATCACCTTCAAAGAATAGTTGATTTTCTAGAAAAAGTTCTTCATCTAATTGATCATTAACAGTTATATAAGACTCGCCATCCCCAATTAGCCAATTGAAGTCAGAAAGATCAATTGGCTTTAGAGCATCTCCAAGAAAGGTTCCATATTCATTTGGTATCTCAAAGTTGATGCCTCTTTTCAACTTTTCACGTCCTCCATATTTCTTTCCCTTATTGTATATCTTTCCAAGGTGCCTTTGGCGTTAAAGAGCCGATTTTTTTTCTTTATTTACAGAAGTGCAAGCTATCTTAGATTTCTCAATACTATAATTGCCTTTTTAAAGCCCAGTAGAAATTTTATTTTATGTGGCAAGAAAAATCGTCATTGAAAAACTGTGATGAAACTAACTGTCAAAATCGTTAAAGTACGATATTTTGATGGGATAGGACATGAAGCATAAGTTGTCCCGTCATCAATTTAGGATATAATTGAGAAAAGTATGGTGATTTAGATGAATGGAAGAAGACATACTCATAGTGTGGGGCATTCTCATGGAAAAGAAATCGACTATCATCAAAATCCTTTTATTGTTATTTGGGAGGTAACAAGAGCGTGTGAGCTTAAATGTGTACATTGTCGTGCAGATGCTCAATTCATTCCCGATCCTCGAGAATTGACGTATGAGGAAGGGCTTAAGCTGATAGATGACATCTATGCAATGGATAATCCAATGCTTGTTTTTACCGGTGGAGATTGCATGCTAAGAGAAGATTTATTCGAGCTAGCGGATTATGCGATCCAAAAAGGGATGCGTGTTTCCATGGTGCCAAGTGCCACTTCAAATGTAACAAATGAAAAAATGGAGCGTGCCAAAGAGGTAGGGCTTTCTCGTTGGGGTTTTAGTCTTGATGCACCAAGAGCTGACATTCATGATCCTTTTCGAGGAGTAGCTGGATCGTTTGATCTTACCATTGAAAAAATAAACATTTTAAATGAATTACAAATGCCCCTGCAAATCAATACGGTGATATCCCGCTATAATTATGAGCATTTAGAAGATATGGCAAAACTCGTCGGTGAATTGAAAGCAGTTATGTGGTATATCTTTCTATTGGTACCAACCGGAAGAGGCCAAATTAAAGATTGTATAACACCTTTAGAACATGAAAAGATTTTTATATGGCTATATCATTTAAGCAAAACAGCACCCTTTGATATTAAAACAACTGCCGCTCAGCATTATAGACGTGTTGTACTGCAACAAAAAATGCGAGAACATAAAATTGAGAAGGGAGAAATACATTACGAGGATACAATTACAAAAGACGTCGCATCCATGATAGATGGATTAAAACGTGCACCCAAGGGTGTGAATGATGGGAATGGTTTCGCCTTCGTTTCACATATTGGTGATGTGATGCCAAGCGGTTTGCTGCCAATAATAGCAGGCAACGTTCGCGAAACTCCGCTAGCAAAAATTTACCGTGAAGCGAAAGTGTTCAAGGATTTGCGCCAGCCAGACAACTATAAAGGCAAGTGTGGTGTTTGCGAATTCCGTCATATTTGCGGGGGCTCCCGTTCAAGAGCCTATGCCGTAACCGGAGATTATATGGAAAGTGAACCATTCTGTGTTTACATTCCGCAAGTGCTGAGAAGTAAACATCAGTCAAATTGTTTCGGAGATATACAATAAATAGAATCATTTTTTAGGAGAAATAAAGTTATGAAAATTAAAGCAATCTTTTTTGATCTAGATGATACTTTACATGATCATCAAAAACCTTTTTCAGATTCATTTCAACAGATATTCCCAAGCTTTCCGAAGGAATTTTCAATAGAATCAGTATGTAAGACCTTTAGACACACGAGTGATCTTCTTTGGGAGAACTACATTCGAAAGGAATTAACCCTTGAGGAGCTTCGAATTCAACGAATCATTCAAGCTTTAAAAAGCTATGACTTTACCATTTCTAGAGAAGCAGCTCAAATATTTCAGCTTCAATATGAAAAAGCTCTTACATCGATCGAATTATTCCCAGAAGCACCTCAAATCCTGACAAAGCTTTCGCAAATGGGCTTTGAACTTGGCGTTATCACTAATGGGCCAACCCAGCATCAATCGAACAAAATTCAAGCGTTAGGTTTAACTAGGTACATTTCGAGTGATCGTATTTTCATCTCAGATCAAATAGGAATCGCAAAACCAGATCCAAATATTTTTCATGAAGCTGCCAAGAAGTTTTCGTTTTCACCAGAAAACTTTCTCTACATTGGCGACTCATGGGCAAACGATGTTGTTGGGGCAAATCAAGCAGGATGGCATGCAATTTGGTTTAATCACCGTAAGAGACAGCCAGAAAGTCATCATAAGCCACTCAGGGAAATTCAAGTACTTTCTTCAATGATAGAAGTGTTGGATTGAAGAAATAGGGATAGCTAACTTTTTTTAAATTAGGCTGTTTTCTCAAAGTTTGTTGCTTTTGACAAAAACATTGGGAGAAACGCTTCAGAGCAGCCTGCATACACGTAGACTCCTGTGGGAATGCGAGAAAGGCGAGACCCCGCAGGAGCGTATGCGACGAGGAGGCTTGACGCTCGCCCACGGAAAGCGAAGTGTATGCAGGCTGAAGTTTAAAAGCAACAATCTATACGAAAACAGCCTTAAATTTAAGTTCATCATACACCTTGTTTTAAAGCATAATACAAGTCTTTGTTAATCCTGGATTATCAAGGGCTTTTTTCATCTATTAAGGCTTTTTGTTGTTCAATGTATTGAATAACAATTGTAAACTCCAATATAAGAAATAAAATAAACGAAACATTTGGCTTAAGGTTATTTCTACTGCTATACTATGATTAATCATTATGATTACATCCTTTAATTCTGCTGTTCTCAACTTTAATTAGCTTGTGTAATAATGGCTCACATCTACTTAAAAAAGAAGTTGCTTCATTCTTATCCTTCGAATCTATGTTTTAATTCGTTAAACGACACAAGCATAAAAGAACCTATCTTATACATATGATGATAAGAATTCAAGTATCCAGAGCAAAATCTTTAGCTAAATAATGAGTTTTCTAAAAGGATAGAAGTTCTTTTTTTTAAAAGAGTGCAGTACTTTGAATGTTCATGGAAGTAAACAATCTCTTTATCTAAGAATCTATTTTTACAGCTTGGTGAAAGGATTACTCCAATTAACAAAAAGAAAGGATGTATCAATTTGTAAGCATTACATTATATGGTTCCTTCTTATTGTGTTAATTTATAAAGAGATAGGTATCCGAGCAATCCTCTTTTTTCAAGAAAATAGAGCAAGATGGATTGAGTCACGAATGAAATAGGGCAGGTAATGGAAAATAGGACATTTCCAAGTGAAAAATAGATTCATTGCAACCAAAGGAGTGTCGAATATATACCTTTCGTCTTTAAAGCCGTGGCACCACTTGAGATGACCTTTCGTAAAAATTATCTAAATAGTCAGTTAAGGGAGTGAGGTCATGAAGAGATATCATTGGATCAAGTGGCGCACATTCCTCATTAGGTTCGCAATTCTTGCCATTCTCGGTGGGTTATTGTGGGCAGGAGGTCCACCAGCATGGAATATCGCGCTTAGAGTTCTCAGTATTTTGTTGCAATTGTTATTTGCCGTAGTTTTTATCATTATTCAGTTTGTAGCACTCTTTTGGTTCCTTGCTCGAGGACGTACGTACTGGATTTTACCTGGTGAGACTGGATCCACATGGGACGATTATAGGGGCAATCCGGAAATTGTTGAGAATGCCAAAAGGATTGTAACCCTGCTGAAAGGTGTTAAGGAATTCAAGCAAATGGGTGGGGAAGCCATTCGTGGACTATTGCTCTGTGGACCTCCAGGAACTGGTAAGTCCTACCTTGCTCAGGTCATTGCCAACGAAGCACAGGTCCCCTTTGCTTATGCATCGGCCCCAAGTTTTCAAAATATGTTTTTTGGTGTTGGAAACTTGAAGGTAATGGGTCTCTACAGAAAGGCTAGAAAACTTGCGAAAGTTTACGGAGCCTGCATCATCTTTATCGATGAAATCGATGCCATTGGTATGTCGCGGTCGGCAGGTGGAGGTGCAGCAGGAGGATTGCTTGGCATGGGCGGCGGTACTGGTCTTCTTAACGAACTGCTCTTGCAAATGGACCCGCCAAACATTGATAATTCACGTTTTGCCAAGCTGCTTCGATCACTTGGGCTGCGCCGTAAAAAAGCAGAGAGACCTGCTGTATTAACTGTTGCTGCAACCAATTTGCCAGATGTACTTGATCAAGCATTACTTCGTCCTGGCCGCTTTGATCGACAGCTTTGGGTCGATTCACCCGACTATGATGGACGAGTGGATGTCTTCCTATATTATCTTGATAAGGTGAAGAGAGATGCTACTCTTACACCAGAAAGGGCAGCATTAGATACGATTGGCTACAGTCCAGCACAGATCAAGCATATCGTCAACGAATCGATTGTGATGGCCCATCAGCGTGGCGCTCAGGATGCCAGCTACGAAGACTTCCGTAATGCAATGGAAACGTATGAGTGGGGCCTCAAGCAGCCTCTCCGCTCTATGAGTGATGATGAGAAGCGAAACGTCGCCTACCATGAAGCTGGTCATGCGGTAGCCCAGTATTTGTTAAAGCCATATGAACGAGTCTGGAAAGTGACCATCATCCGCCGAGGAGGTGCGCTTGGTCTTGCTGCAACTAAACCAACGAAAGAGCGCTATAACCGTAGCGACAGTGAAATTTTAGCTGAGATTCAAGTTTGTTTAGCAGCACGTGCCGTTGAAGAGGAGTTCTTACAGAAAAAATTAAATGGTGTAACATCCGATTTAAGGCAGGCTACAGACCTAGCAGGTGCTTACCTTGGAATGGTCGGTATGGGTGATGAACTATTTAGTTGGCTATCAATTGGTTCACGGCCAGACGCCCTTAAGCAGCTCCGTCCAAAGATCAATGAATTATTGAAGGATCAAATGCTTCAAGTTAAGAAATTAGTGAATGAACAATCTGACTTCGTCCACGAGATTGCAGAGGAACTGTTGAAGAGAGGCGACTTAACAGGTGAAGAGATTGAACAAATTTATGTTCGGTTGAATGGTCACACACGACAAGAAGTTCCTGAGATTAAAGCGAATGTGGTTATGGATTCCCTTGATCAAGTAGCTCCAACGAAACAATCTGATGAAGATAATGAGACGAAGGATGCTGAATAAATTTACAACTAATCAGTGGCTGTTGACATTGTCAACGGCCATTTTTTTGTATCTGTAACATTAAAAATCATATTAATTGTTAGTAAATCGACAGGATATATTTAAAGACGGAAAACTTTGAGAAAAATAATATTTTGGTTAATATTATTAATAAGTATAAGAGTGTAGGTGGGATGTTTATATGGATGCTAAAAGGGTGGCGGGTGAAAAAGCCATTGAATATGTGATAGATGGAATGCTTTTAGGACTTGGAACTGGATCAACTGTTTATTGGTCTATTTTAAAGCTAGGCGAGTTAGTAAAAAAAGGACTTGATATAAGAGGCGTTCCTACCTCAAAAAGCACGGAAAAGCTTGCGCTTGAATTAGGGATTCCATTAGTAAACCTGTCTTCTATCAATCGCTTAGATTTAACAATAGATGGAGCTGATGAAGCAAATCCGGACTTTGAACTTATAAAAGGTGGTGGAGGAGCTTTATTACGTGAAAAAATGATTGCCTCAATTTCGGAGCGTTTCATTGTGGTTATTGATGAATCAAAATATGTTGAACAATTAGGCCAGTTTCCGTTACCCGTTGAGATTGTACAATTTGGTTGGGAAATAACTTGCAGCCAGATCCGTACATTAGGCTGCAATCCTAAATTGCGAATGGATCATCATGCCCCTTTTATCACAGATAATGGAAATTACATATTGGATTGCTATTTTGAGAAAATACATGATGCTGTCAAATTGAATAAAATGTTAAATATGATTCCAGGTGTAGTTGAGAATGGTCTTTTTGTAAATATGGCAGATACAATTGTAATTGGCGGGAAAAATGGAAATATTGAAACTTTATTTAATGCTTGAGGAAAATTTCCTCAAGATTATATAATTTATTACTTATTCTGGTCGTAACAAAATAAGTAGAATGGAATCTTACTCACTAAAACTGAAAAATGTATTTTTTAAATTTTTTTTAGCCAATATAAGGGAGAACTGTTTAAACTTATATTGCTAAAGGAGTTTTGACGATTGATCTTTTTTCAACCGGAGTTTCGCAATCAGCAAGGAGAAATTATAAATGTGGTCGATTCTAATGGAAAAGCTGTGGGATATATTTCTTATTTGTATAAAGAGGATAAGGACCTTTACATCATGGGTCAACTAGATAATCTAGGAGAAAAGCAGAACTTCATTGATCTCACATCTAAATTCATCGATGGCCTAAAAAAATCAATTCTTGGAGAAGGAGAGAAGGAACCATGCCTCTATATTCATCTTGGCGGTGAAGCAATGGACATCGATAAGAACAAAGATGTACAAGAACAATAAAAGATAACAAGAAACCTTTGACACTTATAAGCATACGATGGTTTACATAGACATTTACCCATTAGGAGGGATTGTTTCTGTGAACCAATCGGAAAATATTTGTCAACCGCAGCTTTTGGATCCATCGGGAGAAAGAATAAGTAAATCTGAAAAGCTTGGTTTAACGATGTTAATTGATAAAGGAATCAGTATCACTTTATTTGAAGAGTTCTTACAACTAGTAGGTCCATATGTTGACTATATTAAACTTGGTTTTGGCACAACCATGTTATATCCTTTTGAACTTTTGAAAAAAAAGCTGCTTTTAGCCAAAAAAGCGAATGTCATTTTATATCCGGGTGGTACTTTATTTGAAATCGCCTATCATCAAGGTGTCATACAAGAATATTTCGATTATATGCAGAAAATAGGTTTTGATCATCTAGAAATTTCTGATGGGACGATTGATTTACCAATGAGAAGCAGAAGAGAGATGATTCTAGAAGCAATTACAAATGGATTTTCGGTTTTAACAGAGTGTGGAAAAAAAGCTCAAGGAAGCCAATTTGCAGTAAAGGAATTAGAACGCACCCTTTATTCTGATCTTGAATGCGGTGCTTCCTATGTGATTGTTGAAGGAAGGGAATCGGGTAAAAATGTCGGCATTTACAATAATGAAGGCATGGTTGACAAAGAATTTCTTCGTGATTGCGAAAAAACGATTAACAGACAGATGAGACAAAATCTTATATGGGAAGCTCCGCAAAGTAAACAACAGATCGAATTAATTCACTTTTGGGGCAGGAACGTAAATATGGGGAATATCCAATTTGAAGATGCTTATAATCTAGAATGCCTCAGAAGGGGGCTAAGGTTCGATACATTTGCAAAAAAACAATCAACGCCTATTTTGCACTTTGAATAAATAAATGGAGAAAACTTTGTTTTTTCTTAATGGTTTCGGAACCCAGCCGTGAGCTAACATCTTCTTCCCGTGTTCTCATTCTCCCTTTATTAAAATATTAACTATGATCATCTCCCACCTCAATGTGTAGACTAGGTGGGATTTTTTAGATGGTGTAGACTCTCTATCTAATTCCAGCTGTTTTTGGCTTGCTGAAACGTACTTACTGAAATTGGTGGTATCGATTTGAATTAAATAGTCAACTAAGGGAAATGGTAAACAGAGAACAAATTAAACACGGGAGGAAGGAAAAAATGGAGGCAAAGCAAGGAACAATAAGTATGGTTGCGATCTCCCTTATCCCTTTAGTTATGGTACTAGGAAATTCAATGTTGGTACCTGTACTTCCAACCATGAAATCAAAATTGGACTTATCGCAATTTCAAGTCAGTCTTTTCATCACAATGTTTTCACTCGCGGCAGGCTTGATTATTCCTATAGTTGGTTATTTATCCGATCGTTTTGGACGTAAGTGGATTATTATTGTTTCATTAGTGATCTATGGGGTCGGAGGAATCATTTCAGGGTTAGCAGCTTGGTTAATGGAAAATTCTTATTTGATCATCATAATAGGAAGAGTCATACAAGGGATTGGAGCTGCAGGCACCTCTCCGATCGCGATGGCTTTAATCGGTGATATTTATTCAGGGGCAGAAGAGAGTAAGGCACTTGGGATTAATGAATCTTCGAATGGAATAGGCAAAATCATCTCGCCAATTGTTGGATCTATTATTGCTCTTATTACTTGGTATGCTGTGTTTTTTACCTTTCCAATTCTCTGCTTTGCAACAGCTGTTTTTATATGGTTCGGGGTAAAGGAAAAGAAAAAAATGGAAGGGAAGCCTCTGCCTGAATATCTCAGTGCCTTAAAGAAAATATTTAAACAGCAAGGGAAATGGCTGATTCCTTCGTTTTTTGTAGGAGCAGTCGGCTTATTTATCCTTTTTGGCATCTTATTTTATTTATCTAATGTTTTTGAAGAAACGTTTAAAATTGACGGGATTATTAAAGGGAGTATTCTAGCCATACCATTATTAGGGATGGTAGTTACAGCTTATATTACTGGTGCAAAAATTAAGCAAAACAAACCATTGATTCAAAGAATCATGGTTATCGGACTTGTCCTTTTAACAGTTGCCATGTTTACCGTCTCTTTCTTTCAAAAATTATACTTCTTGATTAGTCTTATAACGCTTGGCAGCATCGGAACAGGGCTATTGCTGCCGTGTTTGAATACATTAATTACAGGATCTGTTGAAAAAGCAGAAAGAGGCATGATTACTTCTTTATATGGCAGTGTTCGTTTTCTTGGTGTCGCATTTGGTCCGCCTCTTTTTAGCTGGTTGATGAAAATTTCTCATAAGACCGTTTTTTTCAGTATGGCTGGTTTAAGCTTGTTAACCTTACTGATTGCTATTTTTTTCATCAAACCGGGCAAACATAAAAAAGGAGAAACAGGAAGTCCGCAACAATTGGCTACTCTTTTTAAAAAAAGGACGAAAGTACCAACCACCTAACCTAGAAAATTTTTGATACTAAATAGATGATTTTCATAAGTAAAGCAGCGATTGCCGCTGCCATAAGAGGGCCGACTGGAATCCCGCGCAAAAAAACGATTCCGATAATGGAACCAACAACTAGGCCGATGATCATATGCGGCTCGACACGAAGCATTTCCAATCCTTTTCCATTCATATACGTAGCAAGTGCACCTCCTGCCAAGGCAACCGCTCCAGAAAGGGTTGTAAGGAGGAGTAAAAGATCTTTCCCGGTAATTTTTCCGCTGGCGAATGGAACTAAAACTGATATCGTTAAAAACAGAAGCCCAAGTTCCAAACCACGCCGTTCGATCATTGGAAATAAACGGTCCAATGAAGACAATTTCAACACTAATAAGAGGCTGGCAGCAGTAGCAATAATTGGAGAGCGACCGATCAAGCCGATTAAGATAAGAATGACGAGTGCGAATTCACTTGAAGAAATATTCAAAGATTTCAACCCCTGTCCCATTTCTACTATCAGTTTTATGTGTCTGAACAAGAAAGTATTCTATTTTCCTTTTCAATTGGGACAATTTGTAATAGATCGATTTGACTGCAATAGTCAATATCTTCTGTATACTGGTGTTTAACAAGCCGTTTTCCTGTAGTCGTCGTATAAAGAAGGTTAGGAAGTCGGTGCGCTAGTTGAAGATAGCAGGATTCCATTGCTTCTGAGAAATCACAGATCTCAATGGAGGGGGTTTGTTTCTTTGCTAAATGGACCATAAATCCTGCTGCAAGGCCGTCTTCTAAAGCAAATTCATTCCTAGTTCCTGCACAATAGATGGTTATATCTCGATGTTGTTTCATAGCTTGATTCATACAAGCTGAGGCGTTAAGAAAACAACCAATGAAGAGGCTGTCTGCTTTTCGTGCTTTTTCAATCGCTCTAGTCCCATTTGTGGTAGTTAAAATAAGGTGTTTGCCTGTATGATCTTTTTTTCGAATCGAAACAGGTGAATTATTGTACTCAAAACCTTCTCTTTTTTTGCAATGCCATTCTCCTGCTAGGACGTTATTGAATGAGTGTAAAGCAAATGCTTCATCAGCTGATTGAACTGGAATAACGGACGTAAAACCTGAAGCTAAGGCTGTTACAATTGTGCTTGAAGCTCTCAGCACATCAATAACGATAACTGTTTTATCGATTACTTGTTTAAGGCTAATCTCTTCAACTTTTGCGACCGTTTGAATATGCATTTTTTTCTCTCCTTTTAGCTATCCCAATTACGATAATGATATTCCATGAGTTGAGATTCATTCCTTTATCTGTATAGTTTTGAAAAAAGAATAGAAAAAAGTAAAATTCCGCATAGTCGAAGCAAGTTTTTTTCTTGACTAATCCAACTGTACATATTAAAATTACAGTAATCATCTTGAGGAGGAGCATGAAATTGAACAGTGATTTTACCATAGCCGTGCATAGTTTAGTCTATTTAGCTTATATTCCAGATCATATGGCAAGTAGTGAGATGATCGCAGCAAATGTTTCAACAAACCCTGCTAGAATTCGAAAGATGATGAGCTGCTTACGCAAGAAAGGTTTTGTAAAGACTAAAGAGGGAATCGGCGGAGGGTATATTCTTGACTGTAATCCTCAAGAGGTAACGCTAGCGCAAATTTATCGAGTGGTCTCACCTGGAAAGTTAAAGCCAAATTGGTGTACGGGAGATCCAGATCAAGCATGCCCGATTTCATCGAATACCCAAGTTGTTATGGATCAAATTTTTAATGAAGCTGAAGTGTATTTTGAACAATATTTAGAAAAAATTACCATTCATTCTGTTTTAGAAAAGATTAAGCAATGTACGTAAAGGTTTATTAATCTGCATTAAGTTATTGGCGAAAAAAAGGGTGAAAACGTCTACATTTAAGTTAAAAGCGCCTACATCGAAGAGTAATCTGTCCAAATTAATAGGAAAACAGTCCAGAACATAACAAAATCCGTCCATACACATGTTTTAATGTGGGTTTTGCTCGAAGATGAAGCTCATTTTCCTTATTGCAGATTAAATCAACATAGGTAAACTGTAACTTTTTTATAAACATTTAAAGGGGTGTGAAAAATGACAGAAAAATATGAATTGGTCACTGGTGATTGGATTAATGGAAGCTCTAATTACGGAGAATTGGTCTATGGTTATATTCAAGCAATCAATGAGGTGCACAGTAAATTTAGAGTTTACGTTGTGAAAAGTGATAACGAGAAAATTATTGGAAAATCAATTTGGATTGAAAGCAGAGGAGTGAAAAAGCTTCCAGTGTTAACAACCGTTAATGAGCAGCAGCTGTTAGCCTTAATTGATCTTGCACTGCTTACAAAGGATGAACAGTGGTTTTTAGAATTGTCTTCTGAATTAGCATCTATTCGTCAAAAATCAAAAGATCGTAAAAGTAAAATTGAAACTATATCTAATGAAAACGGAATTGGAAACTCTTTGAAATAAAAAAATAATGGAGGAATGTAAAATGGCTATTTCACATATAAGCGATCAAAATTTTCAATCAGAAACAAAAGAAGGATTAGTGCTAGCAGATTTTTGGGCACCATGGTGCGGTCCATGTAAAATGATTGCCCCTATTTTAGAGGAAATTGATCATGAAATGGGAGATCAAGTGAAAATCACTAAGCTGAATGTAGATGAAAACCCGCAAACAACAGGTGCATTTGGCGTGATGAGCATCCCGACTTTGATCATTTTTAAAGATGGAGAAGTAGTCGATAAAGTGATTGGCTACAAACCAAAAGAAGCATTAATTGAAACCATTTCAAAATATGCTTAATGCATGTGGAAATGTAGAAATTGGAATACAATAGTGGGTTGTGAAAATTCAAACTTCTTTACGTAAAAGAGTCTTGGAATTGGGGTGCAGTTCAAATACCAAGGCTCTTTTACTTTATATTTAAAAAAGTAGTTTTATTGATTTCAGTCGGAATCAGCTAAAAGTCTATCTATTTCAACTGCCGCATGGTCCAAACCATCCTTCACAGACATTTCCTCAGCAAAAATTTTATTCATGTACTCAGTGTACACTTCATCGATTTTAGTCCAGTTTTTCACAGGGGGTAACAGCAGGGTATTCTTTGAATCTTCTACATATGGGTAGAGGAATGAATCCCTCGGAACTTTAAAAGCCTTAACTGCCTCAATATTGGTTGGCATTAATCCGACACGTGCCATCGTAAGTTGTGATTCTTTTCTTGTCATCCATTTTATAAACGTCCAAGCCTCATCCTTCCTTTTGCTTCCATTCATAATGACCAGATTTTCGCCGCTTATAATTGAAGCTGGACGCGTGCTATGTGGAAATGATACTGGAATCGTTAACTTTAGGGCTTTTTTCTTTTCTGTCTCGCTTACTAAAGCGTAAAACCAAGGGCCATCATCCGTCATAAGAATATTTCCTGCTTTTACCCGATCCCAATTTTCTACGGCTCCTAGTTTATTGTCTGGGAGATCAAGAAGATTTTCCTTGTAAAGAGATGTCAATTGCTCAACAGCTTTAATGGTATTTTCACTGTTTAAGTATCCCGTAGCCCTTTTGTAACTTCTGTCGGTTAAAGCGCCGCCGAGACTGTATAGGTAAGGGATCGTCTCCCACGAACTTAACCCTCTGAGACCGATGGTAAAGCGATGCTGATGCGCAATCTTTAGTATTTCTTCTATTGTTTGCGGAGGCTTGGAATAACCTATGGATTTCAGAAGATCCTTGTTAAAGATTGCAGCATTCGAGTATGTGTTTAGAGGTAAGGAATAATAATTGTTGTTATAGAAGCCTACATTCATTAACTTAGGATTAAACCTGCTGCGGATTTCCTCAAAATCGTAGAACTTGTTTAAAGGTTCAAGTACTCCTTTCGTTGAAAACTCTGGAACCCAGGCGAGATTGAGCCGTACCACATCAGGACCTCGGTTAGAAGACGCTAGTGCTATTAAGTTGTTCTTTAATTCATTATTGAAAGATAAGTCTATAGATTCTACCTGAATGTGCGGGTTCTCCCGCTCAAAAGCTGGAATTAACACTTGCTCTAATAGCTCTGTTTCTTTGTCGTTGTATGTATTTAAATAAGTAATGACGATTTTATCCCGATTATGAAGTGATCGAACCTTACCTGGATCGGTAATCATGGAAGGACCTCTACATGCTGCCAACAAAACAAGAATCAATATAAAGGAAACCCATCGCCAACCCATGTTGTAAACCATTCCTTTCTTAAAAAATAGACATTCTTGTAGAATGATGTTTTTCTCTGTACTCATTAGGAGTTAAACCACTTATTTTCTTAAACACTTTGCTAAAATATTTTACGTCATTAAAGCCAGAAGCTGTGGCTACATCATAAATTCGGCTTTCGTCTTGTGTTAAAAGCCGCTTCGCTTCCCGAATACGTAGATCGATTAAATAATCAACAAAGTTTCGGCCAGTTTTCTTTTTAAAAAAGAGGCTGAAATAACTTTTACTTAGATGAACGATGTCTGCTACACATTGAAGCGTTAAATTTTCGGTATAATGAGCGGCTATAAAATCTAAAGCCTTCGTGATCAACTCCTCATCGTAATCATTTTCAGCCAGCTTCGGAGTAAAGGCTGTTCCGATTTCTTCTAATTGACTAGTTAGATGAGATGACATTTCTTCCATTGTCTCTGCGCGATACAGCAGATCCTGCCACTCAGGGGGCGGTGATCCTGTATCTATTTGTAAATGGTAAGCTTCTGTGAGTATGGTGCAAGCCTCTTGCTTTATTTGTTCTGGATTCAGGGATCCGTCATCCCAGCGAACAAGCGCAAATTCAATTGCGGATGAAACCGGATCTCCATTGCGGATCATTTCGTAGAAAGGAGCCCAATCATGATTTTCTTCTCTGTCCGATCGCTTTTTAATCATATTAGTTTCCGAACTTATGATGGAATAAAAGCCCCCCAGTCCTTCGAAAAAACGTCTTTGGCAAGCCGTATGGCTGTTGGCAAAACCCTTAAGAAGGTTGTCTATTCCATGTTCTGTCACAAATCCGGCTGAAGTGGAAATTCCCCATTGCTTTTCTAATAGATGCTTCCATTCAAGGAATCGTTGTTTCGCTTCCCCGTTGCAATCTGGCAAAATGATAAATAGGCCATTTTCGGCAACAATTAATGAGGTTCCTTCCTCCATCTGCACATAAAACATTTCCTGCCATTCTTCCAATAGAAGCTGTACATACAGATAGCCATGATTTTCTTTCCATTCCTCCGCTCCATCAAGCATAAGGTAGGCACAGGCATATTGATCTTCCAACCATGCTGGGGCCCAATTGGTTGCCCCTGGGATCTGCTTTTGTACGATTAATCTTTTTATTTTCTGTTCAACACGTTTTCGTTCAAGATAGACAGCCTCCTGTTGAAAGTGGTTCAGTTCGAAATCCCTTTTCCGTTCTTCCTCTAGCATGGCGATACATCGTCGAAGGACGGCGAGAAGGTCATCTTTTTTCAGCGTTAGTTTTAACAAGTAATCAACAGCACCTAACTTAAGCCCTTCTTTTACGAATTCAAAGTCATTGTAGTTGCTGACCAAGATAACCTTCAGCCATGGACAAATCTCTAGTGCTTGCTTCATAAGCTCAATGCCGCCCATCAAAGGCATTTTGATATCCGTAATGAGAATATCATAGGAACGCTCTTTAAGAGCAGCCAGTGCTTCTGCACCGTTGGCGTATTGATCTTCAACCATTACGCCTTCTTTTTCCCAATCAATAAAAGCAGTTATTCCTTTGCGAATGACAGGTTCGTCATCTACGATGAGAATTCTATACATGATCTTCCTCCTGATTCACTAGTTGTTATTGGAAAAGTTGACTATTTTTAATGAAAATTCGCACCGTGGTACCTTCCTCAACCTCACTTGAGATAGACCAATCCCAATTTTGAGCGTAATACAGTCGCAGTGTGTCAAAAATGTGGCGTAGACCAATCCCGATATTTCCATTTTTGATGGCAGCTTCTGGATTGTTCAATTCTTTCACTTGATTATTTGTAATGCCGAGTCCATCATTGTGTATGAGAAATACTAGATTGTCATCGCAAGAACATATCTTGATTGAGATTCTACCGTTTGTATTTTTAGGTACAATGCCATGGAATATGGCGTTTTCCACAATAGGCTGCAGGAGCATACGCGGAATGGGAATGTTTTCAGTACCCGGTTCAATGTCTAGTTCCAAATGGAATGTTTTTTCATAGCGAAGCTCCAAAATAACTAAATACTTCCGGATAATATCTAGTTCTTCTCCGACTGTTATTATGTTCCCGCTTTTCCCCATATTAGCTTCCAATAAATGGGTCAGTGCTGATAATACTTGAGATGCTTGGTTGTTCTGATTCGAATCAATAAGCCACCGAAGGGTACTAAGTGTGTTAAATAGAAAATGTGGTTGAATCCGATGAACAACAGCGCGAAGCTCCGCATGGTATTTTTCACTCTGTTCACTTTCCACCTGCTGCATCAAATTCTCGATTTCATGAACCATTTTATTAAATTGTTTGCTTAAAAAACCAATCTCATCTAAGGAACTAACAGATGTTCTTACTTTTAAGTCTCCTTTTTGAACGCGTATCATGCTCTGGGTTAGTTGTTTAACAGGCTTGGTAACCCGTCCGGCAAAGATAAGTCCGATCAAGATCGCAAGAAAGGAGAATAGGACAGATGAATAAAAGATCCAAGATTCCAGACGTTCTAACTGTCCACTGATTTCATGAATTGGGACGGTACCTACCAGTAACCAGCCATTACTCAGTGGTTGCTTAACACCGTAGTAAGGTATTCCTTTTTCAGTAAACTCAAATTCCTCTTTGTCTTCTCTTACAATATACGTGTACAAGTCAGGATTTACGACCTTCTTGTTAATCATGTCAAGATTAGAATGGATCATGATTCTTCCTTCTGGATCAACAACGAAAAACTTTCCAGTCTTCCCGAGCTTTAATTGCTCAATCGTGTTAAGAATAGATCGGCCATCTAAGTGAACCTGAACGAACCCAATATTGGCCATCGTGTCAAAATCTTTTAAGACCCTGCTCACTGGAAGCACTAGGTCAGTATTGATCCCTCCACCGTTAAAAACATCATAATGAATCCCTTGCCACAGTAATGCTCCGTCTTTTTGTTTGGCTTCTTTTACCCATTCTTGGTTAGAAAGCTGTACTTTTTTTAAGTTTATTTCCGCAAAGGTACCACTGCCCCAACCACTTCCCTCCTCTTTTAAAACATAAACAATCTTAACGAAGGAATTGGAATAAACTAAATTATTCAACAAGGTATTGATATATTGAGAGTTATTTCTCTGTTCAAACACTGGTGTGGTATTCAATTGTAATACAGCTCGTTGAATCGTGAGATCACTGCTAATAAAATCAGAGGTATCGACTCCAACTTCCAATATGTAGGAAAGTGATTCTGCCGTCTGCTTAGCAATCTGAACGGTAGACTCTCTTACGTTTTTTTTCAATATATTATTAGATTCCCAGTAGAAGGACAATGAAATTAAAAGAGTAGGGATTAAAATTAAAAGTAAAAAGGCTATCGTAATTTTGGATGAAAAATTTTTATGGAATAATATTTTTTGAACCATAACACCTTGCCTTCTTTGAATAGTATTTAAATCATTGTACAGTTTAAGGAGTGCTTTTTACCAATGTAGGTTTTGGAAATTCAATAGCTATCTAATCTTTAACATATTAGCTATTTCTTCTGCAATAGGAAAGGTGTTTTATTTTTAATGAAGAGCGTAAAATTTTACCCCTTAAAATTATTCATACAAAAGTATTGATAGATATCCATTATTTTCAATAAAATCGTTTAAAAGGAAATTAATGCTTTTTTTGGTGTTGTATTTTCATTGAAAAACGATAAAAAAAAGGTTGACAATATAATGAAGTGGTCAGTTAAGACCCAAAGTCCTTTAGTTCTCTAGGGCTATATTTTCCAAAATTTTTTCTATGTCCTAGATAAATCGGGGATGGATTCATCGTTGAAATGTGAATAGGAACTACGAGTTAAAATCAGTATCCACGCTAGTTTACCTCTACTACAAACTTAATTAATATGTACATTTTTAGCATATTTTGAAAACATATATAAATTTACATAGGAGATTTTCCCGATTGTTCTAACTACCTTGAATTGTTAAATTTTGAAATAAGCGAAGGAAAACCGGTTCCCTTTGGAAGAAAAGATCAGAAAGGAGAAGATGTCAACAAAAGATGAAGTCTTAAGTTTGGGACTTGCCAGTTTTTTAAAATTGGTTAAGAGAGAACCTATGAATTTCAAAAGTTCGACTGATAGTAAAAAGGATTATCAAAATTCAAATTCGTTGGAGGTATCTGCCTTGTCATTTTTAAAACCAAAAATTAAAGCTATCGTATCTGTTTTATTTGCTTTAATCATCGGGTTAACGACTGTACTATCACCAGCTTTCGCTGCACAGCCGGAGCCTGATACACCTTTAAATAAAGAAAACTTACAGAAGCTTTCTGTAAATAGTGCAGAAAAAATAAAGGACGGAGTAAAATTTGATCTAGGGAACTACGATGGCTATATTCACATGCTATCTGAAGATATGATCAAAGTTTCTATTCTTCCTGAAGGCACAGATGAAAAAGATTCTCCAGCCATTCATAAAAAAGAGTGGGATACTCCTAAGTTCGCAGCTGCAGAAAAGGACGGTTTATATACCCTAAAGTCAAGCAAAATCACAGTGGTTGTAAACGAAAAGCCTTTTGGCATTAAGGTCCTTGATGAAAAGGGACAAGTCATTAATGAAGACTACTTAAACAACGGTACAACATCCGGCTACGAAAACGGAAAGCCTTATATTTTCAAAAAAACATCTAAAGATGAAAACTTTTATGGATTTGGGGAGCAAACAGGCAGTACGTTTAATAAGCGTGGGAAGAGCTTGGGAATGTGGAACTCGGATTCATATGGTTATAACAATAGTACGAAGTATGTTTATACATCAATCCCATTCTTTATTGGCTTAAAAGAAGGTAAAGCTTACGGTATTTTGTTCGATAATTCTTACCGTTCTTACTACGAAATGGCAAGCGAATCTGATGATTACTACTATTTCTACGCAAATGGCGGTCCATTAACTTACTACTTTATGAACGGGCCTGACATTTCTCACGTATTAGATCAATACACAGAATTAACAGGTAAAATCAATCTTCCTCCGGAATGGTCTTTAGGTCTTCAGCAAAGTGCATGGGCTTATACACCTGAACAGCTTACTGACATTGCTAAAACATATCGTGAGAAAAAAATTCCGCTTGATACACTGAACTTTGACATTGATTATATGAATGGCTACAGAGTCTTTACATGGAGCGATCCGTACAAAAACGCTTTTGACCAAATAGAAAATATGGGTGGCTTTCACACTGTAGCGATCAATGACCCAGGTGTGAAACAAGATGATCAATATTCTATTTACAATGAAGGAACAGCTAAAGATTTTTGGGTTAAAAAAGCCGATGGCACACCTTATATTGGTCCTGTTTGGCCAGGAAATTCAGCATTTCCTAACTTTTTGAAAAGCGATACTCGAAACTGGTGGGCTGGACATATTGCTTCCTCTCTTCTAGACAAAGGTGTAGATGGAATTTGGAATGATATGAATGAACCTGCTGTATTCAATGATGGGGATGGATTCTTCCATACGTTGCCGCTTGATTCTTATGGTGAAGATGATCAAGGTAACAAAGTGCTTCATACGGAATTCCATAATTTATATGGACACTTGGAAAACGAAGCAACATATAATGCGTGGAAGCTTAGCAAGCCAAATGAAAGACCGTTTATCCTGACACGCGATATGTTTGCCGGAACTCAGCGCTATGCTGCTGTATGGACAGGGGATAGTTTAAGTACTTGGGAACATTTGCAAATGTCTCTGCCGATGAATATGAATCTTGGTCTTTCCGGAGCAGCATTTGTCGGAAATGATATTGGTGGGTTTGGAAACAAGGCGAACCCTGAACTATTCGCACGCTGGATTGAGCTTGGTTCATTCTTGCCATTTGCTCGTATTCACTACGATCAATGGAGTGATCGAAGCTATCATCAGGATCCATGGTCATTTGGTCCAGAAGTTGAAAAGATCAGCAAAAAGTATATTGAAATGCGCTATCAATTGTTACCTTATCTGTACAATGCCTTTAATGACGCTGCAAAGACTGGGAAACCTGTTCAACAGCCACTTGTTTATCAGTTCCAAAATGACAAAGGTACGTACAACATCGATGATCAGTTTATGTTTGGAGATTCACTGATGCTTGCTCCTGTTGTTACTGAGGGTAAAACGTCTCGTGATGTATATTTGCCTCAAGGTGAAACTTGGGTGAACTTCTGGGATCATAAAGAGTACGTCGGTGGACAAACAATCAACATCAACGCACCTTTAGATTACATGCCTATTTTTGTGAAAAAGAACTCGATTATTCCGACTCGTGAAGTGCAGCAGTACACTGGTGAGAACAAGTTAACAAATCTTACTCTAGACACTTATTTAGACAATGAAGCAACTTACAGCTTCTATGAAGACGATGGTAAAACGCTTGACAAAAATAACGGAGAGTTCAATGTGACTGACTTCTATGTAGCCAAGAAAGGAAATCACATCGAATTTAAACAAAACAAAAAGGTTCAAAATTACGATTCAGCACTTCAATCGTATACATTGAAACTATATCAAGCAGAAGAACCGAAGAAAGTTAAAACTGCTGGGCAGGACTATGCTAAAGCAGACAGCCTAGATTCACTAAATGAAAACAGCTACTATTTCGACCGTGACGCTTCTGTACTTTATGTGAAAATACCAGCTGATTTGGCAGGAAAACTACAAATTCAATAAGATTAGAGGAATAAGAATATGAGAAAACCGCTCTCTCTACTATTGACAGCGAGTTTATTATTCAGCGCTTCACCTGCTGTGCTGGCAAAAGATCAGCTATCTGCTGGTGCAAACGATAATCTTGGTGTCTATTATGAGGTATTTGTTAACTCTTTCTATGATTCAAACAAAGATAGCCATGGCGATTTGAATGGGATAACTCATAAGTTGGATTATTTGAACGATGGAAACAGTCACACAAACAAAGATTTAGGTGTTAACACTCTCTGGCTAATGCCTATCTATCCATCGCCAACTTACCATAAGTATGATACGACAGATTTCTACAATGTTGATCCGCAATATGGAACGCTTGAAGACTTCCGACGTATGACAGATGAAGCCCATCAACGCGGACTTAAGATCATTCTGGATTTTGCTCTAAATCATTCAAGTAATAAACACCCTTGGTTTCAGGCTGCGATGAAAGACAAGAATAGCCCATATCGAAATTATTATATTTGGGCGGACAATGATACGGATTTAAACGAAAAAGGACCTTGGGGCCAGAAGCTCTGGTATGAAAGCTATCCTGGTTCAGGCGACTATTATTATGCCGTATTTGATAAGGCAATGCCTGACCTAAACTACGATAATCCAAAAGTTCGTGAAGAAGCCATTAATATCGGTCAGTTTTGGCTGAAACAAGGTGCTGATGGTTTCCGTCTCGATGCAGCGATGCATATCTATACAGGCGAAACGGATAAGAACGTCGACTTATTAAAAGAATTCAGCCAAGGTTTAAAACAAGTGAAACCGGATGCGTACTTAGTCGGTGAAGTTTGGGACCGTCCGAATAACATCGCACCTTATTATCAGACACTGGACTCTAATTTCAATTTTGACCTAGCTGGAAAAATTGTAGATTCTGTTAAATCCGGCCAAGATAATGGACTGGTCTCTTTTGAAATGGACACACTTGATCTCTATCAAAGCTTTAGTACAACGGCGATTGATGCACCATTTTTAACTAACCATGACCAAGCACGGACTATGTCGGTGCTGAACGGAGACGTAGATAAAGCGAAAATGGCAGCTTCGATACTTCTGACGATGCCAGGTAATCCGTTCATTTACTATGGTGAAGAAATCGGTATGCTTGGTGAGGGACCGGATGAGTATAAACGCGAACCGTTCCGCTGGTATCAAGGAGATGGCGAAGGACAAACAACTTGGGAAGCTCCACGTTATAATGTAGGCACCTCTGCTGTTTCTGTTGATACACAAGATAAAGACAAGAATTCCTTACTAAATCATTACCGTGATCTGATTCATGTTCGCGAATCCTCCCCAGCTTTAATGAGAGGGGATCTTAACGAGGTGCAGACCGGCGATAGCAGGGTTTTAGGCTATACCCGAAATTATCAGGAAGACTCAGTGCTCATTCTGCACAATCTTTCGAAGGAAGCAGTTACAGTAACTTTGACCGAACAAGAAGCCAAACGCAACAAACAGTTATTTTCTAGCAGTAACGAAACGAAGATGAAGTATAGAGACGGGAATGTTCAAGTTACTCTCCCAGCTTCATCGACAATTATCGTACAGTAATTTTTTTAGATTTCTTCTACGATTCACAAGCTCCCTCGGCTGATAAGTAGAAATAAATTTAAATGATTTAATACGATATATGAAGAAGGGACTAGCTGAAATGTTAGTTCCTTTTTCATTTGGTTTAACTAGCCTTCAGAAGGGATATTGGACAGATATAGGCACGACATTCGGTACGTTACCACCGATGTTGTAAGTGTACTTTAACATATTTCTATTTTTTTGTAATTGGGAAGGTGTTTTATTTTGAATGAAGTGCGAAAAATTTTCCCCCTTAAAAGGATCTATACGAAAGTATTGATAGATTACCGTTATTTATAACTAATACCTTAATAAGGTAAAAATGATTTTTTAGGTGTCATATTTCAACTAATTAACGATAAATAGAAGGTTGACTATGTATGAAAGAATTCAGCAAAGAACAAAGTCCTTTAGTTCTCTAGGGCTAGATTTTCTAGAATTTTTTCATTATTCTAGCTAAAACTTAAAATGAGCAAGCATATGAAAAAAGACAAGTAATTAGAGTTTAACTTCAATAGCCATGCTATTTCACCTCTATTTCAGAATTTTTAAGTAAGCATTTTCAAGATTCGTTGAAAGCGCATCCGAAGATCCATAGGAATTTTTTCCGATTGTTCCAAGCATCTTAAGTTGTTAATTTGAAAATAAGCGAAGGAAAACCGGTTCCCTTTGAATGAAAAAAATATGAGCAAAAAATAAAAACTCAAATTTTTTTGTATTCTAAGTTTTAAATGCTTGCCAGTTTTTAATTCATAAACAGGAGTGAAACTATGAAATTAAAAAAGAAAAAACTAAAAAAGAAATATGCTTCAATGCTACTTGCAGCTACTGTAGTGGCTAGCGGAACTGTTACGCCTTTAATTCCTAAAGCTAGTGCGGCTGTCGAGTGGGTGCATGAGCCAGGGGCTCAAATGTGGGAAGGCAAAATGATTGATGAGAATGGCAATGTGCAGCATGTCCATCCGGAAAGACCTCTGGATAAAAACAATCTGCAAAAACCGATGTCAGTACAAGGAATCGAAAAGCTGGACAACGGCGTTAAATTAAACTTAGGGGAAATGGAAGCTTACATCCGTTTAATGTCTTCCGATCTTTCCAAAGTATCGATCCTTAAAAAAGGCGAGAAAGAATTTACTTCCGTGGGTATCGCAAAAGCTGATTGGGAAGCTCCTAAATTCCAGGTTATAGAAAACGATAAGAAAATTATCTTGAAATCCGACAGCTTGACTATAGATATCAACAAGAGCCCGTTCGGTATCAAATACTTGGATAGAGACGGCAACGTCATCAACGAAGATGCTGAGCAAGGCGTTGGATACGAGAATGGTAAGCCATACGTGTTCAAGAAAACGGATAAAAACGAGGATTTTTATGGATTCGGACAGAAAACAACTGGTTTGAACCATCGTGGTAAGGAAATCGGAGTTTGGAACCGCGAGAATCTTCCACAACCTGTTTCGAAATATACTTTCTCTTCCGTTCCGTTCTTTATCGGTTTAAAAGGAACAAATGCTTACGGTATTTTATTCGATAACACCTACCGTTCCTACTACAACATGGCAGCTGAAAGTGACGATTACTATTACTTCCACGCCGATGGCGGAAAACTTACGTATTATTTCATTAACGGACCACTAATCAAAGACGTTGTTGATCGTTATACCGACCTGACAGGCAAGATGCAAATGCCACCGGAATGGGCGATGGGTTTCCATCAAGCCGCTTGGGGTTACCATCAGAAGGATCTTGAGCAAGTATCCAAAACTTATCGTGAAAAGAAAATTCCTGCGGATGGTATGTTTTACGATATCGAATGGATGGATGACTATAAAACATTCTTCTTCGGTGATAAATTCCCTGATCCGGTCGGCTTGAACAAAATGCTCGAAGATCAGAATTTCCATACGGTTGCAATTGTCGATCCGGCAATGCGCGTACCGGACCCGGGTCAACCGGATTATCCGCTTTATACAGAAGGGACACAGAAAGATCTGTGGGCAAAAAATCCGGACGGTACCAACTATCTAGGTAAAGTTTGGCCTTGGGGCGTTCCATCCCTATCCGTGTTCCCGAACTTCTTGAAGCAAGAAACTCGCGATTGGTGGGCAGGTTGGCATAAAACGATGTTTGACAAAGGCATCGACGGCATTTGGAACGATATGAATGAACCGGCTAACTTTAGTACGAAAGACTACTGGTCTTTACCGCTCGATACTGTTTTTGAAACGGACGAAGGTGGAAAAATGTTGCATGAAGAAGCTCACAATATCTACGCTCACCTTGAGAACCAAGCGACAGATCAAGCATTCAAAACTCTGAAACCGAACGAGCGTCCGTTTATTTTGACGCGTGCTTCGTTTACAGGTACTCAGCGTTACGCAACTGCAACATGGACAGGCGATAACTGGAGCGAATGGGAAATGCTCAGAATCTCCCTTTCCCAAAATGCGAATGTCGGTTTGACAGGTTTCGCGATGGTCGGAAACGACATCGGGGGCTTTGCGAAAAAACCTTATGAAGGCGTTGTAGCTACACCGGAATTGTTTGCGCGTTGGGTTGAGGTCGGTGCTTTCTATCCGTTCTCCCGTGACCATTACAATAATGACGGCAAGAGCCCGATGGAGACTGACGCTGGCAAACTCCTAAAATGGGGCAGACAAGAACCATGGCAGTTCGGCAAGGAAGTCGAGGACATCAGCCGCAAGTATATTTCCTTGCGTTATGAATTGATGCCTTACCTGTACAACGCCTTTAAAGATACGACTGAAAACGGAAAGCTCATCCAGCAGCCGCTCGTGTACCAATTCCAAGAGGATGAGAAAACACATAATATCCAAGATCAATTTATGTTCGGCGATTCGCTTATGATGGCACCGATTGTTTATGAGGGTGAAACGTCCCGTGACGTATACTTGCCAGCAGGCGTAAAATGGGTAGACTACTGGACAGGCCAGGAGTTTGAAGGCGGACAAACGATTAAAAAAGAAGCCGATCTTGCAACTCTTCCGATCTACGTGAAGAAAGACTCGATTATTCCGCGCCGGGAAGTCCAGCAGCACACTGGTGAAAAACCTCTAACAAACTTGACGCTTGACACGTATCTTGAAAATGAAGCAACTTATAGCTTCTATGAGGACGATGCGAAAACAAAGGATTACACTAGAGGCGAATACAATGTAACAAATTTTGAGGTAGAACATAAACCAAACAAGATTACATTTAAACAAAAACAAGAAGTAAAGAACTACAAAGATTCTAAAATTGAGCAATATACTTTGAAATTAAATAATGCAGAAAAACCATCTAGAATTCAGGCTGGAAACAACAAGTATCAAGAAGTTGGCACACTTGCTGAAACAGAAGGAAAAACAAACACCTTCTTCTATGATGCGAATAAGAAAGTACTTTATGTAAGCATCCCAGCTGATGAAATGAAAGAAGTACAAATTCGTTAAGAATAAACTTGAAATAGGGTTAAGAAGGGACTAATCGCAATGTTAGTTCCTTCTTCATTGAATCTATAAAACAATTAGTCTGACGACAAAGGTTCATGAACTAAAAAGATAGGATTGAGGGAGTACTTTGAATAAAATCCATAAAATCACAGCAGGTTTATTTACAGCAGCATTGCTGGCCGTTCCATTTATACAGCCTGACCATGCAACTTTGGCTGCTCCATTAAAAATGGAACAAGCTGATAAAACAAAGCAACAAGTATCTCCGAAAAAATCAGCTTGGGATCGAAGCTCATTATCATTTATCGGTGCAAATCCAACGGATACAGGCATTTCCGCTACAATCAAAAACGGTCAGGATTCTCTTGCTATGCAGGGAGAAGTAACGTATGAGTTATTCTGGTCGGAGCAAGGAAACCCTAAAGATGGAAAGATCGTTGCCACTGGAGTTGTGAATGCTTTAACTCCTGGTGAAACTCAGGTATTAACATATTCATCAGACGATCTGCCAGCAGGAAATTATATGTTTAAAGCTTACCAGCGTCCAGATCATCCTGGAAAAGGCGAATTGTGGAGCGAGTCTATTACGCTAAAAGAAGAGATCAAATTAGACAATAATGTTGAACCTAAGCGTCCGTTCGACCAGTTTTTCAACTCAAGCTTAAACGGTGGGACAGCAACGTTTACTATACCTGAAGGTGTAGAGCCAGTCGAGATTAGCTTTACGAGCTATACATATCCTGATGGAATAGTCCCTCAAGACTTAAGCAATCCGTATGAGCTTCAGACTGTCTACGATAATGTCACCAATGTCTACGGTCCAGGCACCTACTCAATTGAAGTTGATTTACCGAATGGTTACTTTCAAACAGATCTTTATTTAGGACCTGTTATTGAAAAATTGACTGAAACTGGGCATCCAATTGATAAAATTATTGATGCAGATTCTGGTTTTAATCCAATAATTGATGTCATTTTAAATAATTGAAGTACATGCAGTACGTTACTAAAGGATAAATTCATCGTTAGCCACCGTCAACGAATGAATCGTCTCCTGAACCAAAAAAAGGCTCATTTCATTTTACATGAAATGAGCCGATCGCTATAAGGAGTTAGAGTTATATGTTTTTAAATAAGAAATCGAAATCCATCTTCTTATTTTCTATTTTGGGGCTGTTCTTACTTACAGCGGTTGTTATGAAGTCATTCTTTTTTGAAAAAAAACCATTCATAAAAAAAGAAACTCAAATTATTCAAAGCATAACCACTGATAAAGCTTCGTATCAACCCGATGAAACAATCCAATTTACGACTAAATTACCAAAAAAGTATACAGATGGAACATTAAGAATCACCTATTATCACTTAAATGATATCATTTCTTATCAAAAGGTGAAGGTAGCAAAAAATGAAGTACATTGGTCATGGAAGCCTTCTAAGGAAGATTTCAAAGGATATTTAGTACGTGTACATTATGAGTCTCAAACAGAAAAAGATCATCAAACAATCGCAGTTGATGTTTCGAGTGATTGGTCTAAATTTCCACGTTATGGATTTTTGTCAAACTTTCATGAAATGTCAAACGAAGAAATGGACTCAGTTATTTCGAAACTGAATCGTTATCATATTAACGGCTTGCAATTTTATGATTGGCATTTTAAACATCACCAACCGATTCAATTAGATCATAAAAAGCCAGCAGATCATTGGGAGGACATTGCCAATCGGTCGACTTCCTTAAAAACCATTCAAACATATATCGATTTAGCCCACGGACGAAACATGAAAACGATGGCGTATAATCTTTTATACGGCGCTTTTGCAGAGGCTGAGAAAGATGGTGTCAAAACAGAATGGCGCTTATTTAAAGATCAGCAAAAAAATGAACATGATTACCATCCCTTGCCTAAGGAATGGAAAAGTGATGTTTTTTTAGTTAATCCCGGCAACAGAGAATGGCAAACATATCTATTTAATCAACAACAAAAAGTGTACAAAGCGCTTCCTTTTGATGGCTGGCATATTGACCAGCTAGGTCCTAGAGGAAAGGTATTTGACTATAGCGGCAATTCTGTTGCATTAGACGAGTCTTTCCAAGGATTTTTAGAAAATGCAAAAAAAGAAATGCCGAAAAAAAGCTTAGTTATGAATGCCGTAAGCCAATATGGACAAAAACAAATTGGTCAATCGCCTGTTGATTTCTTATATACGGAAGTATGGGATCAAGACAAATATTATCGCGATTTAAAGAGGATAATTGATGAAAACGGACAATATTCACAAGGGAAAATGAATACAGTGTTAGCGGCCTATATGAACTATGAGTTTTCCAATCAACCAGGAACATTTAATACATCAGGAATTTTATTGGCAAATAGCGTCATCTTTGCATCAGGGGGTTCTCACTTAGAGCTGGGTGAACATATGCTGTCAAAAGAATATTTCCCGCATGAGAATTTAAAGATGAGTCAATCTTTGCAAACCAAGCTCTTACATTATTATGATTTTCTTGTTGCCTACGAAAACGTCCTTCGTGAAGACGTAAAAGAGGTGCCCATTTCGATTCAATCTGATTGGGTCCATTTTTCCTCTGAACCTAAGTTAGGGAAGATCTGGAGCTTTGCCAAACAAAAAGGAAATCAAAAAGTGATTCATTTTATTAACTTTTTCGATGCTAAAACGCTAGAATGGCGTGATACATATGCAATTCAACCTGAGCCAAAAAATCGCAAGCATTTACCCGTCCAGCTTGAAGAGGATCGACCGATTAAAAAAGTGTGGATGGCTTCGCCAGATAAGCAAAATGGTATTCCTATTTCAATTCCGTTCAAACAAGAAAATAATAAGGTTACATTTACACTTCCAAGCCTTAAGTATTGGGATATGGTTGTGATTGAGTTTGAAAAATAATCAATATTTTTTATACAGATGACCTGTAGGGTTGTTCTAATGAGAATATTTTTTAAAAATACAATTAGGAGTGTTTTTGATGAAAAAATGGATGATTCATCTTGGATTAGCAGCAGGAGTTTTTTCTCTTTCCGCATGTAGTGTAATGACTTCAGATACAATTGTTCAATCTAAGGCAGGAGAGATTACACAGGACGAATTTTACAATGAATTAAAGGCTCAAGCCGGCGATAAAATACTAAAACAAATGATCGAAACGATGCTTCTTGAAAAAGAATATAAAGTGACAGATCAGGAAATCGATTCAAAAATCAATGAATATAAAAAGCAATCCGGCGGTGAAGATGGGTTTAAGCAAGTTCTCCTGCAAAATGGGATTAATGGAGAAAGTGAGTTAAAAAAGCTTGTTAAGCATGATTTATTAGCTGAAAAAGCAGCCACTGACGGAGTAAAGGTTACTGAGGATGAAGTGAAAAAGGCATTCGAGGAAAAATATAAAGAAGAGGTAAAAGCAAGTCATATCCTTGTCAAAGATGAACAAACAGCAAATGAAGTAAAAGCTAGGCTGGATAAGGGAGAAGACTTTGCGTCTCTCGCAAACGAATATTCAATCGATCCAGGTTCGAAAGGAAAAGGAGGCGACCTTGGCTACTTTATGAAGGGTAACATGGTTCCTGAATTTGATCAGGCTGTATTTTCTATCGAAGTAAATAAAATCAGTGATCCAGTAAAATCACAATATGGATATCACATCATTAAAGTAGCCGATAAGAAAATAAACACATTAGAAGACAAGAAGGATGAAATTGAAAAAGAACTAAAATTTGCAAAAGCACAGCCAATTGACACAGTGATTGCCAAGCTTCAAAAAGAAGCAGACATTACTATTAAAGATAAAAAGTTGGAAGATATATTGAAGTAACAAAACGGAATCGAATGAAAGAAAATGGCATTGTAAATAGACTTGAAAAAAGAAGAGATGGCCAATGTGTTTTTTATTCTACGTTCAAGAAACTTTAACTTTAACTAAAAAATTGTTGATTTAAAATAAAGTTCGATAATCTATAAAGAAGTTTGATCAAAAATCCTGTTTGATAATGCAGGATTTTTTCTTATTTAGCAAACGGGACAAATAATGGAGTAACGCAGTTGGATAATTATGCTAAAATTAGGTTGGGGGATGTGAAGAAATGTTCTTAAACTTTAGGGGCAGAAGGTTGAACAAGAAAATAGGTGTGTTAGTTGATTTATAGGCATCTCAAAAGAGGTGCCTTTTTTTGGATACAGAACATTCCTGTGATTATTTCTAACTTATCACAGCAAGATTTGGAAAGTCTAACTAATCCTACTATGGTATCTTATTATCATCAAAATAACTTAACTAAATAGAAAGGAGTATACATGAGCGTGAGAATACTTTAAGGCAAAATTAAAAATTTGAATCAATAGGTAGTTTTTTGATAGGTGTATAGATGTGGTAGGCTGAATCAAGATTGTGAATGTTATCAAAAACTTGAATGAGTTCGATATGCGAATTCTCAGTTTCCTGCTTTGAGATTTTTAAAAATCTTGCAAAATCAGTTATGAAGATATCTCCTATGTCAAGTAAATCACCAAAATATTTGAATTTGGCACAAAAGAGTTGTGGTATATCAACGGTAAAATAATAGGGTTTATCTATCTGTATATCATGTGGAATCCCGAAAAGAACTTTGAAACGGGTTGAATTTGGTTGACAATCTGAATAGATGACATAACATGCACCATTTATTGTTTCATCAATGCTATTTAATAGCATTTTTGAATGAGAGCGGATCTTCGCCTTGTAATCATCAGTTGCAAGATCAACTTCAAAGGCTATGCCACTCACCTTAAATGTTTCGAGTTCCGTTAGGGTGAAATCGGTGACAATATCACCATTGATGTTTTTAATGGGTCTTTTAACCACTGAAGGTATTGGCACTTGAGATATGGTCTTATCTTTAACTCTAAGAGAGCTTGGTGCTAAGCCATATTGGCGTTTGAAAGCACGGGTGAATGATGATTGAGTTCCAAAGTTTAGATGATAAGCAATATCTGTTAGAGATAAGCTATTGTTTTGAATTAATTTTAGTGAAGCATTCAATCTTCTGGATAGTATGTAATTGTTTAATGAACAACCCATCATGGCAGAAAAAAGTCTATGAAAATAGTATTTTGACATGTTGAAGTTATTAGCAACAGACTCCAATGATAAAGGTTGTTGTATATTGTTTTCAATATATATCAAAGCATTCTCAATTACATAATAATGGTCCATAATAACTCCTTATATCAGTGTTTTTATGATATTCGCAACTAGTATAACATAGGTAATTAAATATGTAATTATTTCAAGGAGGTAAAGATAATGACACAAGATAGAATGAATGGGATTATACTAGGTATTTTATATATAGCAGCTGCTGTTACTTCAGTTTTAGCTGTTGTCTTTTATCAGCCGGTATTGTCTGAACAATGGTATATGTCCGTGGCAAATGGATTTCAAACGAAGGTTTTGATCGGTGTATTAAATGATTTTTTTCTTGTAGTGACAGCTATTGGGACAGCGGTAATGCTGTTTCCTTATATTCGTCGTTGGAATGAACATATTGCATTAGGGTATCTTTGCTTTCGATTTATGGAAGCTGTTTTTATTTCAATAGGTTTAGTAAGTATATTAGGTTTATTGCATCTTAGTATATATTATGAAGCTGACAGTTTAGCAAGTGAAGAAAATCTTCTCACTATAGGTTTAATGTTGCAAGCTTTTCATCGTTGGACTTCTATGTTAGGTCCAAATCTCATGTTAGGCTTAAATACAATCATGTATAGTTATTTACTTTTTAGAACAGGTTTAGTGCCCAAACCGTTAGCACTATTTGGCATGCTTACAGCTGTTTCGGTATTCATAGCCGGTTTGTTAGAAATGTTTGGTGTAGTAGAACCTTTCTCTACAGCAAAAGGACTCATTGCTCTACCTTTGGGCGTTTATGAGATGAGTTTGGCAGTCTGGGTAATTGTGAAGGGGTTTCATAAGCAAAAGCTTGATAAACTAAAAGCGAATTAGTGTTTTTAAACATTAATTCTAATGGAGGTTAATTTAAAGGGGACGTTTTTGTAAATTCTTAGAAGGACAGTTGTTTTAGAACGATCTTCAAGAATCGGGCGCAATCTTCAATAAGCATTGTGATCTTTTTTATGTTTAGGGCGCGTTACTTTAAGAACCAGTTGCCAAATTAGGCAGTTGTTTTTATTAAATTAACGGCGGTTATTTAAATAGGTAAAGGGGTTAGGATCATGTTACAATTGGTTTCATAGTAGTATTTAAGGTTATATAGAATTGAAACGGAGAAAAATAATAATAACAGGTGTAGCTTCTGGAATTGGAAAAGAAATTGTTAAACAGTGCTTAAGTGAAGGTGCTTCAGTAATTGCATGCGATATTAATGAGCATTCCTTAAATGATTTAAAATTTTACCCGAAGAAGAGACAATGGTGCATTTTGCCGATGAAATCGCCCAAGCTGACTACAGCGCTTCTTCACGCTTGTTCCGAATTCAATGGATTGAACCAGTTAATTACGAATTGCTAGAGAAGATAATTGAATTTAATATCAAGGATAAGGCTAAGAATTCGAATTTTTGGCGGCAATAGCATAATATCGAAGGAGGAAGACATGGAAGTCTTTGTAAAATATTTAGCGGGTATCGATAACCCCGACCACCGCGACCGAACAGAGGAAATTTTGGCGTGGGTTGCTAATAAATTCCCAAATTTGGAACCGCAAATCAAGTGGAATACGCCAATGTTTTCCGATCACGGCACATTTATCGTCGGCTTTTCCACAGCAAAGCATCATTTGAGCGTTTCACCCGAAGAAGTAGGCATTGCGCACTTTGCCGATGACATTGCACAAGCTGGCTACAGCGCTACCAAAGGCTTGTTTCGAATTCCGTGGAATGAGCCGGTAAATTACGAATTGCTTGAGAAAATGATTGAATTTAATATTCAGGATAAAGCAGAATATACGAATTTTTGGCGGAAATAATACATTACGCCTTATCAAAAAACGCATGACACGAAAAAATGTCATGCGTTTTTGCAACTCAATTAAGGCGCCAACAGCTCAATAGTAGCCGTATGCGAACGCCCGTCAAAATACTTCCCCAGCACAGGTCAATGGATGATGAAAGCTTTCTACATACATATCAATTAGATGTTAGCGAGTATGAAGAGGTTTCTAACTTTTTTTCATATATAGAGACAAAACATTTTGATGTTGATAGCTTAGTTAATAATGCTGGGATTTATTTGGCAAAAAATATAATGGAATATCAGGAAGCTGATATTGATAAAATTCTAGGAATAATGTTAAGGGATTCATTTTTTTCTCCCAAATGTTCGGCAAGAAACTCATCCAGGGACAACGTAGAGGAGTTATTGTTAATATGTCTTCAGTATCTGGCATAGAGAGCAGTTCAGATGCAATCTATGTACTATTAAAAGTGCTGTATTGGGTTTAACAAAAAGCTGTGCTATGATTTTTTCACCATATATCCGAGTTAATGCTGTAGCACCTACAATAGTAAGTACTCCGATGATGGATACTATACCTGATTGGAGAAAAGAGGAGTATTTAAGTCATCAATTCATTGACTCGCCTGTAATGCCTGAAGATGTTGCAGAAACTGTTATCTTTTTATTAACTGATAGGTTTGGAACAACGATACAAATTGTTATTCCCATCGTTTAGCAGGATACGCTGATTTTTAATTATGGCCATATTCTGGTGTAAGGCTAATTGAACTAACGGTTCAGGTTAGTTGCACAAGTTATAAATTGAATAGTTTAAAGTTATAGAGCATTTCCCTGTACAGAGGAATGCTTTTTATCTTGTCTCAAATTAAAAGGATAATTCTATAACAATAATAATATAATTAAAATCAATAATATTTTATTTTAAAACGATAAATTATGTGTTAAAGTCAAATTGACAATAAATAAGTGAGGTGCTTTTTATGAAACGGAAACAAGGTTCAACAATTTTCTTAAAAGTAGTTATTTTTCTTATTGGCATTGCAGTACTTGCTGTGTGTATATTTGGGTTGCCTGGGATAGCCAGTAGTGATGCAGCAGCACATCCCGAGACTGCTTTGCAATATCCTTTTTTAGTATATGCGTATGTACTGTGTATTCCATTTTATGTTGCCTTGTATCAAGCATTTAAACTTTTAACCTACATCGATAAGAACAAGGCTTTCTCGGAATTATCTGTTAGAGCTTTGAGGTATATAAAGTACTGTGCAATCACAATCAGTATCTTAATTGTAGTAGGAATAATAATATCCGTAGCTATATTTTATGGCAGTGAAGATATAACAGGTATTATAATGCTAGCACTAATAAGCATTTTTGCTTCAAGTGTAATTGCAACCTTTGCGGCTGTTCTTCAAAAGCTTTTAAAAGAAGCTATTGATATAAAATCAGAAAATGATTTAACGGTCTGAGGTGAATAACATGGCAATTATAATCAATATTGATGTGATGCTGGCTAAAAGGAAAATGAGCGTTACAGAACTTTCGGAGAGGGTTGGAATAACAATGGCTAATCTTTCTATATTGAAAAATGGAAAGGCAAAAGCGATTCGATTATCAACTTTAGAGGCGATTTGTAAGGCTTTAGAATGTCAGCCTGGAGATATTTTAGAATACCGAAGTGATGAAGACACCCAATAAGCAGGACTTACATTTATTCAGAAAAAACCTTTGGAGGCACAAATTATGGGAGTACTAAAACAACTCGTTCGTTTTGGTTGGGAGCAGGCCCTATCATGTTTGTTTCCTGTCGTTATTTTTGCCTCTTTGGCTTTTACACAAATCATGCCAATTCCCTTCCTGCCACGGTATGACTGGCTGCTTATCATCTGCCTTCTGATGCAGTGGCGGATGGTGCATTCTGGGCTTGAAACACTGGATGAACTAAAGGTTATCACACTGTTCCACCTTATTGGACTTGCTCTTGAACTTTTCAAGGTACATATGGGCTCCTGGTCTTATCCAGATGAAGGATATTTTAAAATATGTGGAGTGCCTTTGTATAGCGGATTCATGTACGCAAGTGTAGCGAGTTATCTTTGCCAGGCGTGGAGGAGGTTTAAGGTTGAACTGGTTAAGTGGCCGCCGTTTTTGGTAGTTGTACCTCTTGCAGCTGCGATTTATTTGAATTTTTTCACCCATCATTATTGGATTGACGTTCGTTGGTGGTTATCTGGACTTGTAATTATCGTCTTTTGGCAATCATGGGTCACATACGAGGTTGATGGAACTCGTTACCGTATGCCACTCGTACTTTCTTTTGTGCTCATCGGATTTTTTATATGGATAGCCGAAAATATCGCAACGTTCTTTGGAGCTTGGGAATATCCAAACCAAACCGATGTATGGAGCCTCGTTCATCTAGGAAAGGTGAGTTCATGGCTCTTATTAGTGATTGTTAGCTTTCTTATAGTAGCGACGTTAAAGCAGGTTAAGGGAAAAATTCCACTAGGATAGATACTAGTTAATTTTTATAACTGTTAAGAACCCTCTTTTTAAAAAGTCGGATCCTTAGCATAGTAAATCCCAATTTCTCATGTATATCACTGAGAGATTGGGATTTTTATTACTGGAATATCTTTAATATTTGAAATCCGCGTTTTGCTGGCGGTACCCCATATAGCGATATTCCATAAGACTTTTCAAAATAGAGACTTCCTTTAATAATTCCTCTCCAACATTCGTTTCTAAAACTTTTTTTCTCTCTAGCTCTTTATCAACCAATCTTTTTACTGATAAAACATCAGTTCCATTTAGCAGAACATCTTCTTTTGAATTAAAATGTTTATGCGCGACAAGCTGCATACCGTAGGAATTATATAATAAAGTGTATCCAGCAATCCCTGTTGTTGATTGATAAGCCTTGGAAAAGCCTCCATCAATGACAATCATCTTTCCATTTGCTTTAATTGGATTTTCTCCGTCAATTTCTTTAACTGGTGTATGGCCATTTATTACATGACCTTGATCAGGATTAAGATCAAATTCTGTTAGAATTTTGCGGCAGGTTTCCTCATTTTCACGTAAATGGTAGTATGGGTTCTTTCTCTCTTTATGGGTTGCCTTATCCTTTATGAAATACCTTTCAAAGGTTGTCATTTCTCTTTTTCCAAAAAGTGATGAATATTCTCCTGTCCATAAATACCAGACCATATCTGTTGCAAGATCATCCGTCTCTTCAGGATGTGCAAATGCATGTCGTAAATAATGTTCAAAAATATCTAGTAAATCACGACCTGCATAGGTTTTATTTTCAATCACCATTTTTTCCATATTTCCTTTTTCATCTAAAGGAATACAGCCATGTATTAATAAATTCCCGTTATATCTCAAATAAAGACTGCCTTTATTCATAAGAAAATTCATATGTCGTGCTAACTTTTCTGAATGCTGGACAGAAAATAACAACCTGTCCAGCACTTCCTCTTCTTCCTCTAATAGTTGATCAGGCTGCTCTGGATTTACCGTTGCAAAGCAAGTATTTTCTAGTGGGTACGTTTTCCTATCAATCGTTATTTCGTTTTTGTCATAATCAATTTTCTCAAGCAAAAGCCTTTCTGACATATTAAAGTCCGGGCGTCTATTTATGATAGGGATTTCAAGTTTGAACTGAATCATGGCAATGGCTTGATGAATTTTCGTAATTTGTAATAGTTCATGATCAGATAGTTTTTTATCTGAATGTCTCTTTGGTTTAAAGGCTGGATTGTCCTCATAGTATTTCTCTGCAAGATTAAGAAGTGGTCTAAGATTTATTCCATACACATCTTCAATAATATCCAAATTGTCGTACCTGGCACAGATACGAATAATATTAGCGAGACAAACCTTTGAACCAGCAAAGGCGCCTATCCATAATACATCATGATTTCCCCACTGAATATCAACGGAATGATAATTGATTAGAGTATCCATAATTTTATCAGGCTCGGGTCCGCGATCATAAATATCTCCCACTACATGAAGTTGATCAACAACCAACCTCTGAGTAGTATAAGCAATACCTATAATAAGCTTATCAGCCTGTCCGAGGGAAATAATTTGCTGGACAATTTTTGTGTAATACTGTTCCTTATTTGTGGAGTCAACTGTTTTGTAAAGCAGCTCTTCTATAATATAAGCAAACTGATTAGGTAATGCTTTACGTAATTTTGAGCGTGTATATTTGGAGGAGGCATAAGAAATAAGCTTAATCATCTGATCAATGATTTCTGTATACCATTGGTTTAATTCTTGTTCATTTTCAAAATTATTCTTAATTATCTGTAATTTATCTTCAGGATAATAAACTAATGTCGCCAATTCATGAATTTCTTTTTCAGATAATCCATCTTTAAAAAGGTCTCTTATTTTCTCTTTTACTCTCCCCGAACCATTTCTTAACACATGTTGAAAGGCTTGATATTCCCCGTGTAAATCACTGACAAAATGTTCTGTTCCCTTTGGTAGATTAAGAATGGCTTCAAGATTAATAATTTCAGTTACCACTTTTTCTTCACTATCATATTTTTGGGCGAGTAAATCTAGGTGATTTTTGTTCAAAATCATGTTATCCCCTTTCAATACCATCTTTATTTTACACTAAAAGATTCCAATTAAATACTTACTATTAAAGAAAAATAAAATTGAAATTATAACTATATTATATTTATATTGTCTTTGTTTGCAATTGTAAAGGATTTCATTTTTCAAAAAAACTCAAACTTCGCAAACTGAAATCGACAAATAATCCTTGATATAATTAGGCAGACCGTCAATCCATTGCTGAAATTAACTTTTGAATAATTTTTGAAATTTTTATTTCACTTTTTTAGGGTATCTTCAAGAAGCTCGATTAATTTCTGTAAAGCTACAGCCCAATCAAGTTCGTTTATTTCATCGCAAAGTTTATAGAAGATTCAACCTAATGTTCGTTGATCCGTATTGCAGCGATTCTGCCACGAGGCTTTTAACAATGTTAAAACCAGGTATAGTAAATATGGCTGACCCTGAGTATAAAGTGGAACTTAGAGACGAATCATATTGTCTTTGGGTAAGTGAAGAATATGAAACTATAATGAATTTAAATGATACAAATACTACCTATACTCTTTCAAAAAGTTTAACGAAAACTATTAACGAGTTATTAAACTAAAGGGCCAGATTGTTGAACAACGCAGTTGGCCAATTATGATAAAATTAGGAAGAGATTGTGAAGGAATGTACTTAAATTAAAGAAGCAGTTTAGCGTGATAAGGATAATAGGTTAAATGGTAATCTAAGAAATAACATTGAGAGGAAAAAATAATGGAAATTACATTGGAAAAATTACAGCCAGTTGATGCTAAAAAGCTATATGAATTTGAAATTGAAAACAGAGATTATTTTGAAAAAATGGTACCAAGTCGTGGAGAAGATTATTATAATTTTGAAACCTTTAAAATAAGGCACGAAGCCTTACTGGATGAACAAACTAAAGGGCAATCGTATTATTATTTAATTAAGAATGAAAATGGTTTAATCCTTGGACGAATGAACTTAGTAGACATCGATAAATCCCGTAATTTAGGCTATATCGGTTATTGAGTAGGTGGAGCGTATACTGGAAAAGGAATTGCTAATAGAGCATTGAAGCTATTAATAGAAACTCTTAACTGGCAAGGTATTAAACAGGTTTTAGCGAAGACAACAACAAACAATATAGCGTCACAAAAAGTCTTGGAAAAAAACGGATTTAAACATATATCAACTAGTGATGAAGAATTTGTAATGAATGGAAACAGTTTAAAGTTTGTTTATTATCAGTGGACTATTTAAGACTTTTATCTTCAACTATCGGGTGCAAGAATTGAACATTAATAGGCTATATTAGCAGTCCATTTTTCTCTATCTTTATTTTGTTAAAGGGCATGTTAGTGAAAGAAGGAACAAATTAAGGGATGTTGAATTTATAGAAAAAACAAAAGTGGTTAATTGAAAGAAGTGATGGATTTGGAAATTAAACAAAGAGAATTTTCCGAGAAGGCACTTAAACATTTGTTTATTGGAAGTCAATTGGATGGAGTCAAATTTGGTGTTGGACCAGGTTCAATTCTTATTCGATTTATGCATTATACGACAAAACAACCCGATGATTTGTGGATTAATATTGAGTCAAAATGGACTGTTTTCCCTTCGGAAAATATCGATTATCCTAACTCTGAGGATGATATGGAGGATTTAACTGAAGAGGAGGAATACAATTTAGTCTTTAAATTACGAAGGGATAAAGTTGTAGACATTAAATTAGGTGAAACTGTACCACACCTTATAATTGTTTTTCAATCTGGTCTAACGATGTTTGTAAACGGTCACCACGATATGTATGAATGCTGGCAAGCTGGAGATGGTACTGGATATACTGGTGAACAATGGATGATAGTTGCTACTCCTGGGGACGATATTGCTACATGGTTACCTACCGACTATTAATGAAGGTTTATTTCATATCATTTATGGTTTTCAACTAAAGGGTGCTTATCTTCAATAAGACAACATAAATGATCTTCCACAAACGGGCGCCATTCTTGAGGATCGGCGCTCATTTTGCATTTTAGAGCCATTTAATTGAGTAAAGTGTTTTGGGCTAACAACGATTTCTTTAAATAAGTCACCCTGAATCTAAGTACATTCCCTAACAAAGTGCATAGTATAATTTTATAAATCTGTGAAGGAATGAGAAAAATGTACTATGTTCCTTATATGTATCCATATCCTTATTATGTTAACGTACCAATGTATAACTATGGAAGACAGCCTGTTTACTGGATTATTCCTAATGAGATAGGGCGGCATGCTAAACGATTGGGTTTTTTACAATCATCAAAGGGAAGAGATAAAATTGAGTTAAAAGATTATGGACCAGTACCGTTTGTAGTTAATATCAATGAGGCTACGAAGCAAAACAATACGTATCGTACCGTTTTATGGACAGGAAATCATTTGCAAGTTACATTGATGAGTCTCAATGTTGGCAAAGATATCGGTTTGGAAATTCACCCTAACGTTGATCAATTCTTCCGTATTGAACAAGGACAAGGGATTGTTCAAATGGGCAAGAGTAAAGATAATTTAAACTTTAAAAGAAAAGTCTATGATGACACTGCTATTATGATACCTGCTGGAACATGGCACAATGTAACCAATACAGGTAATATCCCGCTAAAACTTTACTCGATATATGCACCTCCACAACATCCACATGGTACTGTACATGTAACAAAAGCCGATGCCATGGCAGCTGAATAAAACTACTGTGAGTAATAAAAAGAAGAACGTGGTTGCAAAAATATATTATTAGAATTGTTCTTACGAAATTAGAGAACTATTTTGTATTTATTTTATATGTTTGTTATTCAACGGGCGCTTTTCCAGAACAAGGAAAGCGTCTTTGGTAATGAAATAAAGGATTGAGCTAGATTACAAATTTTGAAATAATTGTTATTAATCATAGGGCAGCATTGTTGAGGAGTATTGTCAATAAAAAGGGGGATAAACATGCATTAGGAAACATTTCCTTCTTTGGTTTGGGCAATATATTACTTATTTTTGTTGTTACTTTAGGGGCAAGTATCTATAGCCTTTTAAAAAAACAAAACAGGGTTTTGTCAGCGCTTGCTATTATTTTTGTAGTATCTATAATGTTATTAGGCTTGAGAAATAGCATTGGAAGAGAAGTTGGGCATAACGAGGTTGAACATCTATTCTTTAATTTACAACAGGGTTCTGTGTGGGCTTTTTATGTGGTAATTGGGTACTTTTATATACTTATATGGTGGTTAGTGTTTTTAAAAAGTAATTACAATAGGAAAAAATCTTTATTAAATTAAAGGGTGCTTTTCATGAATATCTGTTTAACCTATACCATACATAACGATCTTCCGGAAAAGGGCGCCATCAAACAAGGAATTGGGCCTATTTTTTATCATAATGAATAGGGTATTACCTTTTTGACGGATACTATACAACAAAAAATATGATGAAGGATCAGCAGATGTATTTCAGCAACTCAAAGCGGACAAAAAGTGAATCTAAGAGCATATTCCGACGATTGTTTTAAAAAAATAAGTCAGAATGCATCTATGCCTCCTGACTTGCCAAATTAATTCTTATTAATTGAGAGCCGTTTCACCAATCTCCTTATATTCTTTCTTTTCTCTTTCGACAAACAAAGCCAATTCGCCAACTTTTGCTTCGGTAGTATCCGCTGCCACAACATCAGAAAACTCTTGAGAATTGGTTACGATAATCATAACAGTATGATCCAACCCGGCTCCTTTAATTGCTTCGATATCAAAGGTGCCTAGTAAATCGCCTTTTTTGACTGTTTGCCCAGCCGTTACCTTTGTTGAAAAGCCTTTTCCTTCTAAAGAAACTGTATCAATTCCAATATGAAGTAGAACTTCAGCACCTTTTTCTGTTTTAAGTCCATAAGCATGACCTGTGTCAGCGACTACACTTAGTTTTCCATCTGCTGGAGAGTAGATATTTCCTTCAATTGGAATGACAGCTGTTCCTTTACCCATCATTCCTGAGGAGAAGACAGGGTCGACAACATCAGCAAGCTCAATTACTTTTCCGCTTACCGGGAAAGAAAGATTTTCATCTTCAACCGTTTCCCGTTTTTTAACTAAGATTTCTTCTACGTCATTTTCGTCTTTCTTTAGAATTTCTTTTGGAATGGCGAATAAAGAAGTTAATACAAAGCAAAGGACGAATGAAATCACCGAAATGATCGCGTAAAAAATTAATTGATGGCTTGAGTAAATATACATCAAGTATGATGGGATAACCGCTAAGCCATAGCTATTTGAACGAATGTGAAAGATTGACAATAATGCGGCTCCAAAACCGGAGCTTAACAGTACTATTATTAACGGGCGCAGATTATAGCGAATTAATACCCCGAACAATACTGGTTCCGATACCCCAAATGATTGAGACATCATTGCCCCGATTGCTGTTGATTTCGCTTTTTCAGATTTTGCACGGAGGGTAAATGCCAGACAGCTGCCCATGTTTGCAAAACCGTACATGGCACAAAGCGTAATCAGTGCGTTAAATCCTGTATTAGCTAGCAGAGAAGTTTCAATCATAACAAGTGTATGGTGAATGCCGATTAATACCATTAGCGGATAAGTTGCACCAATGATAAAACCACCGATACCAAGAGGTAAATCAATCAACGCTTTAATTCCACCAACCATACCTAACTCAACCCAGTGTAAGACTGGACCTACACCTAAAATAATGATTAAGAAAGTTGTTAGCATCGTCATAAATGGTGTAAGGATTTGATCTAAGACATTCGGCATCATCTTACGGAAGAAATGCTCTAACTTCGCGCCAATGATCCCAGCGACGATTGCCGAAAGGACTGAACCTTGACTACCCACAATAGGGATAAAACCAAATGCTTTAAGTGCTTCGACCCCACTTTTTGGATCAGCAACAGCATATGCGTTTGGTAGGATTGGAGAAACCATCATTAAACCAATAACAATCCCAATGACCGGAGTGCCGTGGAATACTCGGAAAGTTGACCAAACAATTAATGCAGGCAGGAAAGCAAACGCGGTATCCGTTAATACAGATATTACTTGTTGTAAAGCTAAAGGAATATCTGTGCTCTTTGCACCAAACAAAGCAAGAACGTTGTCGTTAAATAACGCACCTTTCACCCCGAGAAATAAACCGGTTGCCGCAATTACCGGTACGATTGGAATAAAAATTTCAGATAAAATGCGCATCACTTTCTTTAAACCGGTTTCATTTTCTTTGATAAACGCTTTCTGTTCTTCTTTGGATACGGATTTGATGCCGATTTTTTCTATTTCTTTATATACTTCATGAACCAAACCTGTTCCGATAATAACTTGATATTGACCGCCGTTAAAGAAGACACCTTTAACTAAGTTGACGTTTTCGAGTTTTTTGTCATCAATTTTTTCACGGTCTTTTACGACAAAGCGTAAACGTGTTTGACAATGAGTTGCGGAAATGATGTTGTCATCTCCAACAAGTGCGACGATTTGTTTAGCAACGGCTTCAAAATTCTGGTTGTCTTTTGCCATTTGTCTTCTCCCCTTTACGATTTCACTAAAATTCCTGTATTTGCAGGTAACTGGATTTGTCCGTTTTCTAGTTTTGTTCCCTTAGCTGTCTCAAAAATAATTTCTTTTGCTCTAGAGTTCGATAGGTTCAAAGTCTCATTACCAAAATTAAAGTACGCATAAATAGTCTCTGTTTGCCCCATCCGTTTATAAGCGATCATTTCATCACTTTCTAAAGGCAAGCGCGCGATATCTCCGTATACAAGCGTCTCTGAATACTTACCGTTTTGCCGGAAATCAATCATTTCTTTGTAAAATTCATAGATTGAACCATCCACGCCGACTTGAGCAGCAGCGTTAATTTCATTGTAGCTTTCAGTCACTTTTAACCACGGCGGCGCAGTCGAGAATCCTGCATTTTCTTCTGCCGACCATGGAAATGGTGTGCGAGAATTGTCACGAGAACGGAGGTTAACAATGTGCAACGATTCTTCCGGTGTTAAGCCCTCATTGATTGAACGTTGATACTGATCGATGCTTGAGAGATCATTGAAATCCGAAGCTTTTTCACGCGTGAAATTAATCATGCCAAGTTCTTGGCCTTGATAGATGAATGGAGTTCCCTTCAAGAAGAAGTACATCGCACCAAGTGTCTTTACAGCATCAATATTGCGCGCTTTTTTTTGTAAATATTTTGTCGTTGAACGGGGTTGATCATGATTTTCAATGAAGTTTGCCCCCCAACCATACCGTTGTATCGCTTCTTGTGAGTCCATGATTTTGTCGTTTAATTCACGGAAGGTCCAAGGTAATCGAACAAACCATTCACTGCCGCTTTTCACATCCAAATCGGCATACGTAAAGTCGAAAATCATATCAAAGAATCCATCGTCCCCAATAAACTGCTTCAATTCGTTATAACCAACACCGGGTGCTTCAGCAATCGTCACACATTGATGTTTGGCAAAGGTCTCACGTTGTAATTCTTTAAGAAACACGTCGATCCCCGGCATGTTTCGTCCTGATTTTGTTACCTTAGATAACCCATCCACACCATCAGCAGGCAGGTTCGTCCAAGTTAAATCCTTCTTGATGAATGTAATCGCATCAATACGGAAACCAGAAATCCCTTTATCTAACCACCAGTTCACCATGTTGTATATTTCTTGCTTTAATTCAGGATTCTCCCAATTTAAATCCGGCTGCTTCTTGCCAAATGAATGGAAGTAATATTCATCTCGTTCAGGAAGTTTCTCCCAAACACTCCCACCGAAGACACTGCGCCAGTTTGTTGGTTCAGTCTTTCCTTCCTTAATTACATAGTAGTCTTTATATTTGCTATTCGGGTTTGCTAAGACATCTTTAAACCATTCATGTTCATCACTTGTATGATTGACAACAAGATCTAAGATGATTTTGATGCCGCTTTTTGTCGCTTCTTCAATCAATTCTTCTAAATCTTGAAGTGTACCAAATTCAGGAGCTACTCCAAAATAATCAGAAATATCATATCCATTGTCATCCATTGGAGAGGGATAAATGGGACAAATCCAAAGCATTGTAATACCTAAATCTTTTAAGTAATCAAGCTTTGAAGTAATCCCTTTTAAATCTCCAATTCCGTCATTATTACTGTCTGAAAAACTTTTTGGGTAGATTTGATAAACGACTTCACCCTGCCACCAAATTTTTTCCATGATAACCTCCGTTGATTTTGAATGCGCTTTCTTTATTGTAATATCTATTATACTGACCTTTCAAAAATTGTCAAACGTTTATCAAAATATTTATTAAAATAAAAACAAATTTTATTTAAATAGCTATTTATAGACGTTTTAAATTGATATTCGATTGTCATTATGTATTGACGATTGAAGGGTAATACTACAACGTCCACAAAAACAAACATAAATTGTCAAACGCTTATCTTTTCGGTAAAATATAGAAGGAGACGAAAGAAGGTATAAAAATGGTTGTTACACTGAAAGATGTTGCAGAAAGAGCCGGAGTTTCTATTACGACAGTTTCTAGAGTCATTAATAATTACGGTTCGTTATCCGAAAAAACAATCAATAAAGTACACGAGGCGATGAAGGAGCTAAATTATCAGCCGAACAGTTTGGCACGCAGTTTGCAAGGGAAGCCATCTAAAATAATCGGCGTCATTTTTCCGGATGTCAGTAATATCTTCGCAGGTGAGCTTGTTAAATATATCGAATGGGATTTATTCAAAGCCGGTTACAAAATGATTTTATGTAGCAGTGCTGATGATATTGAAAAAGAGCGCGATTATTTACGAATGTTGCAAGCTCATCAAGTAGCCGGCGTCATTTCAGCAGCTATTCATCCAGAACTAGAAGAATATAAATTACTTAACGCGCCAATTGTTTCCTTCGATCGCTATTTAGCTCAGGAAATTCCAATTGTTGGGAGTGACAATTACTCTGGAGGAAAAATTGCTACCGAGGCGCTAATCCACTCAGGGGCAAAAAGAATAGGAATGATTACCGGACTAAATCGCTCTAACTCACCTACCAAGAAGCGAATGACGAGTTTTATCGACACAATGGAAGTAAGTGGATTAACTCCATACGTATTAAAACTTGAACCTCATACAAGTGAATTGCTAAAAAGAATGGAAATAAAAAACTTCTTACTAAACAATCAATTAGAAGGTATTTTTACAGATGACTTGACTGCTTTAGAAGTCATGAATTTAGCCGAGAAATTGGCAATCACTATTCCAAAAGAATTGAAAATTGTTGGTTACGATGGAACAACCTTTATCCGCAAGTATTTTCCAAAGTTAACAACAGTCAAAGTTCCGCTTAAGGAAAGTGTGGAACTATTAGTTAAAATACTTATTAAAAGAATTGAGCATCCGGACCATTTATTTGAAAATAATTACACGCTTCCTGTCTCATTGCATCGAGGAGAAACCTGTTAATAGAGTCAACGAATACAAGCCAGAGCGAAATGTTGCTCTGGCTTGTTACTTTTAATCTTACGTTATCCTATTTTTACATTAAATTTTTCGAATAAATGTTAAACGTTTAATAAAAATTTATTCTTCCAACCAATAAAACATTGTATTATAAGTGAAATTGAAAAGAAAACGTTTTACATTTTTTTGTAAGTGTTTTGTAAAATGAGGTCAAAAAAAGGTGAGATGGATATATTATGACGCAATGGGCTTTAGAATTAAGGTATAAACCTTACGCTGGATGGTCTGACCAATATATATCTGTATTAAAAAGAAAGGTTGACCAATCGATCTGGCGAATGATCTATCATATTCAACCGACCATTGGACTATTAAATGATCCTAATGGAGAACTGTTGAAAGAGCGATGAGAACTGCTGAATGAGTAGACAGAACTTCTGAACAAAGAGAGAGAAGATCGTTTCTAACACGTTTGAGCTCGCCTCCAATGTGTGTTTATCCACTCTTAATCAATAATTTTTGTTCTTTCCTCTTACTTCACACTCCAACCATATTATGTAGTAGCATATTTAAGAATCGGGCGCCTGTAGTAAGGATTGCGTTCTTTTTGCTTTTAAGGACCATTTAATGGAATAAGACTTCCAAACAATACTGGATATTTATGTTATTATTGGTGTAATTCTGAAGAATAGTACTTAAGCTAACAAGGTTAGTGGTAAAAGGTTTCAAATGTTCAGGGGAGGTTTTTTAATTGAAAAAATCTAGACAAGCCATTATTTGGGCTGTAATTGCTATTGTTCTATTTGTAATTTGGCTATTTACAAAATAAGGATCCTGTTTAATGTAACGTTTTCTTATCCGTAATAAGGTAAGCTCCTTTTTTGGAGAAAAAAGATTGAGTGGATCACTCGGATTTGAAATAATTGGTATTAAGCGTTAGGTCAGGTTAGTGCAAAAAGGGTAGCAGGAAAATAAGTATATTCAAACAAATTTCAATTTATAACGATTCAAGTAAGAAGGTACATTATGATGAATATTTTAACTCTCATTCAAGTTATTTAATTGGTTCAATCTTATTTGCTTTGGTTATCGGTAAAAAATTCTATAAAACCAATATTCGTGGATATGGTAGGTTAAATGATATCAATCAAAAAGAATTCATTTTGAAATCAACTTCTACCTAAATCCTATGATAGAAGCATATATACAAGGGTTATTTACCTTGCATTACAAGACTAATAGCATTATACTAATTGTATATCATGTAATGCAAGATATTGTTTTCATTATAACCCTTGTATTGCAAGTTATTGAAAGAGGTGAAAGGGACTTGTCGACAACACAGATGCTAAAAGGAATCCTTGATGGCTGTTTGCTAGCGATTATCAAGAATAGAGAAGTTTATGGATACGAGCTAGCTGAGAAGCTAGAGGGATATGGTTTTCAGGCTTTTAGTGAGGGTACTATATATCCATTGTTAATGCGGATGCAAAAGGAAAAATTAGTTACTTCAACATTGAAGAAATCTACAGCGGGACCAAGAAGGAAATACTATTCACTTACACAAAAGGGAGAGAAGGAATTGGAATTGTTTATGGAGCGCTGGAATTATTTGCAGTCCAATGTCAACAGAGTTTTACACGATGTATCGGATACAGAGCAAGCAAAAGGAGATGATAAAATTGAGTAAAGAGTTAAGTCTTTCCGAAAAAAGCAAGGAATTTTTGGGAAATTTAAGACTGTATTTATTTTCTAGCGGGAAAAATTCGGATGAAATCGAAGAAATTGTAGAGGAACTGGAAGTCCATTTATACGAAGCGGAAAAAAGCGGCAAGCAGATTGAAAAAATTATCGGGAAATCACCGAAGGAATATATGGAGATAGTTTCTAATGAAATGTCGATTGACTATCGAACATGGATAAAATATATTTCCCTTATAATCTTTGGGTCATTTTCGTTTACAATTTTCCGAGATTTATTAGAAGGAAGCCTTTCTTACTCGGTTTTAGAAATCGTAGGACATATTATTATTGGGGTAATCTTTATTGTTTCTATATTTACTGGATTTAAATATATTTCTACAGCGAACCAATCTATCAAAAAACAAGGATTGGTATTATATGCTGTAATGTTACTTCCAATTGCTTTATTTGTTAGTTTAATCTACTTAAATAGAGTTATAGAAACTCCTATCATATATTTTGGCAATACTGGTAGCTTAATTATCGGAGTTATTACAGCACTATTTATTATAGGGATTTCTTTTTGGGCAAAAACATGGATCTTAATCATAATAGTAGTATTGTTAACATTGCCAGATTACTTATTAAACCTGACACCATTGAAATACAAAACACAACTGATCATAAGTCCTTGGATTACCTTAGGTGGACTTGCCATTTACCTCTGGATATCGTATAAACTAGAAAAGAAAAAAGCGGAGACTGTCTCCTAATACAATCGGCGCGATTATAGAACAAGGAGTAAAAGGGCGATACATATTATACACGTCTAATATGTATCGCCCTTTATTTTATATGACTTTTTACGAATTAGGTCTTGGTAAATTTCAAAGCAGCAAAAATAGCTGCTGGATAAAATCTATCTTGGGGTAGGTACAAACGAAAAGAGAATGTATAGTTTGCGTCCGTTTTATTTTACAGTTCGTATCACCATTTCAAATATACAATCTCTATTTTCTAACTCAGTCAAATGTAATGGAAAGTTCACTTAACGATCTAAATCCCATCAAATTTCTCCATAACAGGCCAGGAGCCGCTAATTGAAGGTTATCTTTTTGAATTAGGAGGGATTGGATCGCAATTTGTGCTTCTATACGTGCCAATGCAGCACCTAAACAAAAATGAGTGCCATATCCAAATGCAAGATGAGGATTAGGATTCCTCGTTATGTCAAGTAAGTGAGCATGATGGAATTTATTCGGGTCTCGATTGGCAGCTCCCAAAAGAATATAGACCTGATCTCCTTTTTTAATCGTTGTTTGATGGATCTTGATATCCTCCGATGCAGTCCGAGCGGTCATCTGTGTAGGGCTTTCATAGCGTAAAAACTCTTCAACTGCCCCTCCAATAAGTGAGGGGTTTTCCTTTAGCTTCATCAGTTGATGAGGATGTTTTAATAAGGCAAGGATCGAATTACTGATAAGATTGACTGTTGTCTCATGACCAGCAATAACAAGTAAAATGCAGGTTGCTAGTATCTCATCTTCTGTTAATCTGTCACCTTGCTGTTCCTCTTTAATTAACAGGCTGATAAGGTCGTCTTCAGGGGAGTGTGTCTTTTTTTTAATGAGCTCTTTAAAATAATCACGTAAGGTTATCGTAATGGTATTCCCATTGTTTAACGTCTTTCTCGAACGGGTAAAATCAATCGTTTGAATTAAGCTTACAGCCCATTCTCTAAATTGATATCGCTCTTCTTGAGGTACTCCCAACATTTTCGCGATAATGAGGCTCGCTAAAGGAAATGCAAAATCAGAAACCACATCCATTGTTTTCTTTGTTTGAACCTGTTGCAGTAAATCGTTTACCGTTTCTTGGATATAAGGACGAAGCTGTTCTACCATTCTTGGAGTAAATACGTTACTAACCAGGAAACGCAGCCGCTTATGGTCTGGTTGATTTTTATACAGCATCATGTCATTTTGTGTCTTTTTTAGCTGCTCATATTTTTTCGATGCTGCAGGCAGCGGGATGCGATTTATGAATCGAGTATCCTTAAGAATGGCAACAGCTTCTTTATAACCTGTCACATACCATCCCGGATTCTTTAACACATTTCCCCAATAGAGGGGATTCATGGATCGAAGCTCTTCATAAAACGGATAAGGATTTTGAAAAAACTCAGGAGTATTAAATGAAAGTGGTAACGTTGGATTTATATTCGTTTTCATGTCAGCCCCCTAATAGATAATCACCATTGTTTTACAGAGATGCATGAGACACATCTCTGTAAAATTTTAAAAAAGAATCCAGTAGCTAAAATCGATTTTGACTCATTCAAAAACCAACCAATTTAATATAGCTTTATGATTTTGCTACTAAGCTCGCTTTCATTTCTTCTACAGATTCAATCTCAAACCCTAAGTCACGCAGCATCTTATAATCTTCATTTTTTTCTTGCCCAGCTGTTGTTAAATAATCGCCAACGAATATGGAGTTCGCTGCATATAGCCCTAATGGCTGCAAGGAACGAAGGTTGACTTCGCGTCCGCCCGAGATTCGAATTTCCTTAGTTGGATTGATAAAGCGGAATAATGCCAGCACTTTTAAACAATAAAGTGGAGTTAATTCTTTTACTCCTTGCAGGGGAGTACCATCAATAGCATGTAAGAAATTAACTGGAATAGAATCCGCATCAAGAGCTTTTAAGCTATTAGCCATGTCAACTACATCCTGCTTCGTTTCCCTCATGCCGACAATGACACCTGAACATGGTGACATTCCAGATCCTTTTACCGTCTCAACTGTATTGACGCGATCATCGTATGTATGTGAAGTGGTAATGTTTGCATGGTTGCTCGCGGATGTATTGATATTATGGTTGTAACGGTCTACCCCGGATTCTTTTAAGCGCTTCGCTTGTTCTGGCTTCAATAGCCCTAAACAAGCACAGATTTTTAATCCATATGATTCTTTTATTTCTTTTACAGCATCCACGACGTGATCAATTTCTTTATTTGACGGCCCTCTGCCGCTTGCCACAATACAGTATGTCCCTACATTTAAATCATGGGCACGTTTTGCACCTTTAAGGATTGAATCCTTATCTAATATTCTGTAAGTTTTAATGGGTGCAGTAGAAATAGAAGATTGAGAGCAATAGCCGCAGTTTTCCGGGCATAGTCCAGATTTTACATTCATGATCATATTAAGCTTTACTTTTTTTCCGTAATATTTCTTTCTAATTTGAAAAGTCGCATGCATAAGCAATAGGACATCATCATCCGGACATTCTAAGATTGAAAGAGCCTCCTCATTTGTTAATTCCTTTCCCTCTAAAACCTTATCTGCAAGTTCCGTCCATTTATTCATCGTATTCGCTCCATTCCGTTAATTAGTAATGTTACATCTATGTGTTCTTTTACCATGTTTTTAATGTTTTCATTTGTGATTTCTTTCAGCTTTGGAGTTATCCCTAATATAGGTACACCGCATAAATCTTCAATTAATTTTGGGTTTGTTTTTTCAGCAAGATCTGGATGATCACTTATTCCGTTGATCACGATCCCGGCAATTGAAAGACCTAGACTTTTTGCGTATTGAACCGTTAGATAAATATGATTGACCGTCCCAAGATTCGGCCGGGCGACAATTACAATTGGAAGCTGTAATGCCTTGATTAAATCACTAACTAAGAAGTGTTCACCGAGTGGGACTGAAATACCGCCAGCACCTTCTACAATGAAAAATTCGTGTTTTCCTTTGATCTTTTCCCAGTAGCTTAATACCTCTTCAATTGTTACCATTTTTCCTTCCAGCTTTCCTGCAACATACGGAGCAAGTGGTTCTTTAAATTCAAAAGGGGTAATTTCTTCATATGATAAAGACGTTTGCGACAGTTGTTTAAGAAAGCTAGTATCGCTGGCTGGATCTTCACGAGAAATCCCGCTTAACAATGGCTTAAACACGCCAACATCTATCTCTTTTTCTTTTAAAACCGCTGCTAGCCCGCTGGAAATAATCGTTTTTCCAACATCAGTATCGGTTCCTGTTACAAAAAAGCCGTTCATATCAACTTCAACTCTTTTCCGATGAAATGAAAGCACTCCAACAAGTAATCTATTTCTTTAGAACCATGGTCGGAGGTAACGGTCAGCCGGATGCGACTTTCCCCATCTGGTACAGTTGGCGGACGGATGGCAGGTGCGTATATTCCGTTTTCCTGTAGTTTTTCCGCAAAAATGACCGCTGTTTTCGGATCTCCAATGATCACAGGAATAATAGGAGTAAGGTCTCCCTTCACGATATAACCCATTTCTTCTAACCTAATTTTCATTTTTTTTACATTGGAAAATAATAGCTGGCGGATATCTTTACTTTCTTCAATGATTTCCAATGCGGCACATGATGCAGCACAGATTGCCGGCGGCAGAGCTGTTTGAAAAATAAAGGTTCTTGCATGGTTTAGCAGGAAGTCTATTAAAACCTTCGAACCTGCAACAAAACCACCTTCTGTTCCAATGGCTTTACTTAAGGTTCCAATAACCACATCAGGATGAACACCGAAATATTCACTAGTTCCTCTGCCATTTTCTCCTAAAACACCTGTTGCGTGTGCATCATCCACAATTACGTAGGCATGATATCGTTTTGCAAGAGGGATCATTTGATCAAGAGGGGCAATGGTCCCATCCATACTAAAAACTCCATCTGTTACAATAAACCGCCGCTGATAGGAAGCTGCTGCTTTCAATTTTTCTTCAAGATCAAACATATCGATATGGTTATAAACGCCTTTTTCTGCTTTTGAGAGACGGCATCCATCGATAATACTTGCATGGTTTAACTGGTCGCTTAAAATAAGATCTCCTTTTTCAGGCAATGATGATAGGACGCCGATATTGGCTAAATAACCGCTTGAAAAAAGGAGAGATGCTTCTGTTTGCTTAAAACGGGCGATTTTTTCTTCAAGCTTTTGATGCCAATCTGTATGGCCCGTCGTTAATCTTGATCCACTGCTTCCTACACCAAATTCGTGCAGGGTCGTTTCTGCGGCATAAACTAAGCGCCGGTCATTTGCCAGTCCTAAATAATTATTCGATGAAAAAACAATCTGTCTCTGACCATCCACCAACATTTCAGGAAGAGGAGCCGTATTCATTGTTCGAACTTTTCGATACAAACCTGCGGCTTTTGTTTTGTTTATTCGCCTGCTTAACCATTCATTAAGCTCCAACCTTCGTTACCCCGTTTGTAACTTCTGTAATGGCTTCTTTCATAATCGCAACCATTTCCTTCAGTTCTTCCAGAGTGCTTACGTGAGGAGGCATAAAAACGATAACATCGCCTAATGGCCTTGTTAGCATACCGAGCTCTCTCATTTTCAATGTAACTTGATATCCGATTCGATTTTCAGCAGGGAAAGGCTTCTTCGTATCCTTAGAGTTAACTAGCTCAATTCCACACATAAAACCAAGCTGTCTAATGTCACCAACGTGTGGAAGGGATTTTAATTCCTCAAGCAGCAATTGGAGATACTCTGCCTTTTTAGCAACCTCAGCTACAAGGTTTTCCGATTCAAATAAACGCAAGTTTTCAATCGCCACGGCACATCCAAGCTGGTTTCCGGTATAAGAATGACCATGGAATAACGTTTTTCGTTTGTCATAGTCATCATAGAATGCATTGTAAATGGCCTCTGTTGTTAATGTTGCAGCTATTGGCAAATAGCCTCCTGTAATGCCTTTCCCAACTGCCATTAAATCAGGCTGAACATCTTCATGTTCACAGGCAAACATTTTTCCCGTTCGTCCAAAACCTGTCGCAACTTCATCTACAATCATTAAGACATCATATTTTGTACAAAGCGCACGTACACCTGACAAAAATCCTTCTGGCATCACTATCATACCGCCAGCCCCCTGAACCATTGATTCGATCGTTAGCGCAGCGATTTCTTGATGATTTTTAATCAGAAGCTGTTCAAGTATATGTAAACATTCATCTCTGCACTGTACAGGGTCACCGCTTTTAGAGTGATAGACATATGGAATGGGAGCTTTATAACTTTTAAACATTAAAGGGCCGTACACTTGATGGAAAAGGTCGATGGAACCTACACTAACTGCACCTATCGTATCGCCATGATAGCCATTTTGCATCGCAATAAATTTATGCTTCTCGGGCCTGCCGATATTCATCCAATATTGAAACGCCATCTTAAGAGCAATTTCCATCGCTTCTGCACCACTATCTGAATAAAAGACGCGTGTCAGCTTTTCGGGACTTATTTCAATTAGTTTTTCAGCAAGTTCTGTTGCCGGTACATTTGTCATTCCAAGTAATGTAGAGTGGGCAATTTTATCAAGCTGGTTCTTAATCGCTTGATCTAATTCTTTTTTTCTATGGCCATGGACATTCAGCCAAAGTGCAGAAAATCCATCATAATATTCCTTTCCATCAATGTCTTTTACTTTTATGCCATCGCCGCTTTCGATGATAAAAGGATTTTCATCATAATCTTTCATTTGCGTGAAAGGCAGCCAAAGATATTTTTTACTTTTTTCTATTAAATCGTGTGGCAATTTTCTTCCTCCCATTCAATGAATATTGGCTGTTTTTCTAAGTAGTCTATATATGAGTGAAGATCGCTTAATCCATCCACAAAGAAGATTCGACAGCCGCGTTCATCACCATATTCTTTTAGCTTCGTAATCCGCTGATAACCCAGCTTTTTACTTGCCACATAACCTGTTACATATTCTGGATCATCTGACCAGCATAATTCTGCGATAGTAGCTGGATGAGCACTCACCTTCGTTGCAAGAACAAGCGCTTCTTTAAACCTTTGACTCTGAGTCATACTGTAGTAGTCCGCCCATTTTTCAAAATTAGTGGTTAACCAGTCCATTCTAGAAACCCGAATGCCTTTTTCGTTTCGATCATCGATTCGTACACCAGAGCGAATATCAAACAAAATAGCTCCTCTAAGATTCGGGTATTCACTTATTTGCTGGTACGCTTTTTCAATGATCTCTCTCGAAATCCCAGCTTTCTCTAAAAGGCTCCGGGCGATTGATTGTCCTTCCTCTACCGATTCCGCTTCATTAATCCCAATATGTAATGGCTTCAATGTTGTAATAGGTTCATGAATTAATTCAAACTGAATCTGCATAAAATCAGGATTGCCTCGTGAATGAGTTAACGCTTTTTCTAGCAGAACATTCACCGTATTTTTCAAGTTGTGGTAGGTTGAAATTTGTTCACCGCCAGATATATGCTTTCCGCCATGTTCATGGGCTCCATTCTTGGAAGCTCTCATTCTCACACTAAAAAAGTTTTCCTCGATCAATGATTTTAACCTCCCAACCTTGGTATTTGTAATAGCATCCATATGAGCTATAATTTGGGTGAGTCCTTTTAAAGGCTAATTTGATTAATATGTTAACTTAAAATTTAAATTGGTTAACAATAAGAATATTAAAATTCTTCACCTGTTCTGTCAATATTTTTTATTCATGTTAATACGGTTTGTCTAAACTCCTTTCAAATTAGCATACATATTCAAGTAAAGTGGTCAGAGGATTAGATATATCTTTTGATGAAGCCTTATCGGTGGTTTTTTCTTTTTGAATTATTTACTCTTGATAATAAGCCTGAAAATAGAATAAATGATTATTATAGGTTGGTAGAAAAGGTAATGGGTAGAAGCTTAAATTCACATTTTTTATTGGGAGGGTTTAATTTTGAGATTAAAAGATAAAGTAGCTATCGTAACTGGAGGAAGTCAAGGGATTGGAGAAGGGATTGCTCAAACATTCGGGAGAAACGGTGCAAGAATTGTGATAGCTGATATAAATGAGGAAGCAGGTGCAAAGGTTGTAGACAAGCTAGCATCAGAAGGAATAGACTCTATTTTTGTGAAAACGGATATAAGTGATGAAGAGCAGGTAAAAGCAATGGTTGAGGCGGGTGTCGATCATTTTGGAGGAATAGATATCCTAATTAATAATGCCGCTGTGAATATCCGTAAATCCGTTGTTGATACTACTTTTGATGAATGGCAGAAGGTCATTGGAGTGAATTTAACTGGTACTTTTTTGTGCTCAAAATATACAATCCCTAAAATGGAACAACGCGGTGGGGGAGCCATTGTGAATATCGCGTCCTGGCATGCGGAAAAAACGATTACTCGTTTAGCTGCTTATGCTGCATCAAAAGGTGGAATCACAGCATTAACAAGACAAATGTCTTTGGATTGTGGCCCACTGAACATTCGTGTTAATGCTGTTTGTCCAAGTTCTGTTGACACTCCACTATTCCGTCAAACCTTCGCAAGCCTCCCTGATCCAGAAGAAGCCTTAAAGCAAACACTTGACTTCCAGCCATTTGGTCGAATTGGAACAGTTGATGATATCGCGAATGCTTGTTTATTTATGGTTTCAGATGAAGCCACATATGTTAGTGGTCAAACGCTTATGGTCGATGGGGCAGCCATTAATAAAATAGCACGTCCTTTAATGTTTGACTAAATATAAAAGAATTCATGATTCCGTGACTAAATTAAGATTGGAACAGAAGGGTATTTTAATGCTTAATGATCGGTGGACTTTACAGTTACATATGTAAAGTCTTTTTCTTTATGAAAATAAACGATTAAATTTTTTGATTGAGATTGTTATCTAGTTTTTGTACTAAGATAATTATCCTTTTTGTAATAGAGGTAAGATCTAGAACGACCAAATTTCTTGACAAGAATTTGCAATAGATTTTATAATATGTTTAAACATTTCAACGTAAGGGGTACTTACATGGGTTCTAAAGCAACTATTGAAAATTTCAGGAATTGTATACCGCTTTTTCAAGCATTAAGCGATGAATATAGGCAAGATATTATCTTACTGTTAGCTGAAAAAGAACGCTTAACAGTTAATGAGATTGCGGAGCATTCGAAGCTTTCGAGACCAGCTATTTCTCATCATTTGAAAATTCTCAAACAGAATAACCTTGTCTCTGTAGACCAACAAGGGACGAAGCGATACTATTCCCTAGCGTTAGATACTGCCATAGAGCAGCTTAAAAAGCTTATTCAAACGGTCGAGGAAGATTGTGTTTAATAGGAAGGACGAAGAAATTCTTCTTCAACATATTCTAAAAACTTGCATTTTATTCGTTTAAGTGTTTAAACGCTTTATATTAAGTGAGAAGAGTTCCATATAAAAAAGAGAACTTTTTAGTAGTAGACTTCATAGGCTCATTGGTTAATTTTTCAAAAAGAAAGAGGGAATGAGAAGATGAAAACGACAGCTTTAGTAACTGGCGGCACAGGATATGTAGCGTCATGGATTGTTAAAGGTCTATTGGAAGAAGGACATGATGTTAGGATTACGGTTAGAGATAAAAACAAAAAGGAAAAATACGAGCACCTTCTTCAAATCGAAAAAGTGACGCCCGGGAAATTATTCGTTTACGAGGCAGATTTATTAATAGAAGGAAGTTTTGATCAAGCAGTCGAAGGGTCTGAAGTTGTCTTTCATACGGCTTCTCCATTTTTCATCAACGGGATTAAGGATGCCTATAGTCAATTAGTAAAGCCTGCACAAGAGGGAACGCGGAACCTATTACAATCGGTCAATAAAGTTAGTTCAGTAAAAAGGGTAGTTTTAACAAGCAGTGTTGCTGCTGTTCATGGTGATAATCATGATATGGAAGGGAAACAAGAATTTACAGAAGAGGATTGGAATAAAACCAGTTCCTTGGAGCACCAGCCATACAATTATTCGAAAACAGTCGCAGAAAAAGAAGCATGGAAAATGGCGGGCGAGCAAAATAGGTGGGACCTTGTAACAATCAATCCAGGTTTCGTGCTAGGTCCATCTTTAGCAAAACGGACGGATTCTACAAGCATTTCTACCATGCTTGACATCCTTAAAGGTACGTATAAAACTGGTGTGCCCAACTTATCTTTCGGAATCGTCGACGTACGAGATGTGGCAAAAGCTCAACTGTTAGCGGCCTTTACAGAAACGGCTTCAGGTCGATATATCATATCCAACAAAGAAGCTACTCTATTGGATATGGCAAAGATCATTGAAAATAATTTCCCTGGTCAATTTCCACTGCCAAAGCGGGAGGTGCCAAAACCATTGATGTGGCTTATTGCTCCAATGCTAGGGCTTACAAGACAATACGTATCTAAAAACGTTGGTCATAACCTTAAGCTTCTCAACAATAAAAGCAAGAAAGAACTAGGGATGATCTATCGCAGCATTGAATCCACTTTAATTGATCAAAAGAATCAGTTGGAAAGTGATGGGATGATTTAGGAGAGAGTATGTTAGTGGATCATCAATGTATCGATTATTCTCTGAAAGGATAGTCAAAAAGATTCTTAAGACGCACGGTAAACAAATTAAAAAGCACCATCATCTGAATAATCATCTCTTTTATTGTTACCTGCCCTCCATATTCCTTGAGGGTGGGTTTTTCTTTATGTATTAAAGATTAGCGATTCTCTTTTTTAGGAAGTTTATAATCTGGATAAAATTTACAGGCATATTAGTTATTTGCAGCATAGGATAAAGTACTAAAAAAGAGAGAAGGGGGATGATTCAAATAGCAGGTTATATGTTCTATGCGCTTTGGGCTGTTTTTGGTTTTATGTTACTTGATTTTCTTGTTGGTCTTTTTCGTTCGTTAGTGACTTGGACGCTCAATCCAAAAATAATAACAAATTATTTAAAGGATATTATTTTCTACGTTTACCCATTAATCGTTATTGCAAATATATTGCCGATTGACCCCACAGGATGGATCCTAATCATTTTTTACTACATCGGTGCTGTTGGGATTATATGGTACTATATTACGGGATTAATAAACAAATGGAGAGCTTGATGCTCTCCACTTTTTATCTTGCATTAACGGAAGTAAGGCACAATGTTGTTATGGTAATGCTTCGTCCCATGTAATAAGTTGCTTTATTTTGATTTTGAGTACGATTTCCTTTAAATACGGTTATAATCAGCTCTCCAACTTTGGATCATTTTCTTAATCTCATTCGGTTTTAAATTTTCCTCTGCAGCTTTTTTACTTAGTGCAGGTAATTCCTTGTTATCAGCAAACCGTAAAGCGATTACTTGCCCCATATCTAGTTTTACATCTAATAATTCTCCTGTTAAAACATAATGACGAAGGTTTTCTTCTGCCCGAATAGCTCGATCTTGAGCTTTTAAAGAATATGATCTTACTAAGACAACCATAATGGCCATTATGATTGAAATGTGCAGAAAAATGACTGATGAAAAAATATTAGAACCGTCAATTATTGAAAATATCAAATGTACAATACTAATAATGAAGGTTACTAATACCAATGGCGTTAAAATAAAATGATAAAGTGGGTGATAACGTACATGTGATTGATAGTCTTGATTATTCATTTTCTCCTCCTAAGTGTCCATTTTTATATCTATATAAGAAATATTATTACCTATTCCCATTTGAAGGTAAAGCTGGCAACAATAAATGCGACGATAAGCCAACAGCCTAGTACGAGGGCTTCTGTCCCTAAGCTTATAAACGAAGCGCCAACATTCATTGTTTCTCGCAGGGCATGACTTAAATGGGCGATCGGTAAAGCTTGAACAATTGGCTGAAGATATTCTGGCATATCTTTAATTGGGAAAAAGACTCCTCCTAAAAAAAGCAAAGGGAATGAGAGAAAACCCGCAATTGGTGAGGCACTCTCAGGAGTTTTCGCAATCCCAGCAATAATAAAGCCAATTGCCATAAATGCGAGTGTTCCTAAAATCACAAAGGTGATTAACGTGAACCAAGATCCACGTACTTCAACACCAAAAATAAGATGGGCAACACCTAATACAATAAGTGCTTGCATCCCATTTAGGAAAAGACGTGCGGTAATTTGAGCCGCGATAAACGTCGAAGCTTTTAAAGTGGTACCTTGCATTCTCCTTAAAATTCCTCTTTCTCTCCATGCCGCAATTTGTCCTGCAACACCATTCATGTTATTACTCATTATCATCATTGCGACAATACCAGGTACTAAGAAATCAATATACTTCAAGTTTAACGATTCTATTCCCTGTGTTTCTGTCATAACAACTGGAACATAATCTACCATCTTTTTACTAATAGCATCTACTGCACCATTGACTAACTGAATCCCTATTTGAGAAACAGCAAAATTGGTTTCATTATAATAAACAGGAAGAGTAAATGGCTTCAAGTTTGTAGGTGTGCTGCTAAAATGGGATTCGTATCCTTTTGGAATAATGACAACTACATGTAAATCCCCTTTTTTTAACAACTTTATTGCTCCATCTTTATTTTTTTCTTTTTGCAGCTGAATCGCTTCGTTTTTCTTTAATATGTTCATTAATTGTTTAGATTGTAAGGATTGGTCCTGATCTACCACGCCAATCGATACAGACATCCCATTTCCATTTCCTAAAAAGGATCCAAGCATGATCATAAGAAAAATCGGAAACGCCAATGTCCAAAATAAAACCTGGCGATTACGAAGGAAAATACGTAATTGAGTTAATGTTAATTGCCAATATGCTTTCATCCTTCTCGTAAACTCCTTCCAGTCATGTGTATAAACACATCTTCTAAAGTGGCTGTTCGGGTTTGCAAATCGGATATTTTTAATTGTTTTTCCGAAGCCGTTTCAATTAAGCCCGTTAACGTTAATTGTAAATCATCCGTATATAGAACATACATATCATTTTGATTGCTAACTTGTTTAACCCCTTGAATAGCATGTAATTCCACTTCATGATCTTCGCCAAGAAAACGAAACTCTACCGCACTATCTGACTGAAGGTTTTTAACAAGAAGAGAGGGGGTGTCTAATGCTATAAGCTTTCCTTGATCCATAATGGCAATACGATCACATAATACATGCGCTTCATCCATATAATGAGTCGTTAAAACAATCGTTTTTCCCTTTTCCTTTAAGCGAAGAATAATATCCCAAAGCGTTCTTCTAGCTTGAGGATCAAGACCTGTTGTCGGCTCATCTAAGAAAATAATCCACGGATCATGAACAAGCGCCAAGGCTATAGCTAACCGCTGCTTTTGGCCGCCTGACAAACTTTTGATTCGTTTTTTAGTTTTGTCTGTTAAAAGCATATCCTCAATTAATTCTGGAATCGACACATGTTTAGGATAAAAACTGGCGTATAGGTGCAATATTTCTTCTACAGTAAGCAGTTCAAAAAGCGTCGTTGATTGAAGCTGAACACCTATTACTTCTTTTACTTTTTTTAAATCATGCTTGATATCGAATCCTCCAACGATGGCTGTTCCTTCATCTGGTTTTCGCAAGCCAACTAACATTTCTAGCGTCGTGGTTTTTCCAGCTCCATTCGGCCCAAGTAAACCAAATACTTCTCCTCTTTGTACTTCAAACTCGATCCCCTTTACCGCTGTAAAATCACGATATTTTTTCACTAAATTCTGAACTTTAATGATTTCTTCAGGAGAATTCATCGCTCACACTCCATACTTCAGTCTTTACAAGCTAATTCAATTATAAAATATTCGATTAATAAAAAGAAAGAATGAGGTAAAATTCACCCAATTTAAGTTATATTTCAATTAACAGATACTCGTGAAAATGGGAAAAGGATAGATGGGATGTTCGATTTTTGAATAGCAATTTGGCATTAGATATAACAAATCCAAGTACAATTTTTATATGGATTTTTCAAAAATAGAGCAGATTACTATAAAAAATGATGTAAAGAAATATATAAAGCAACGATTATTAATATTAAGTAAACATAAATTTACATGGTGTACAGCAATGAATTACATTAACTTTCTCTCTAAATTTTTGAAATTCATTTCTTCCATTGAACCTACTACTTTATAGGAATTGAAGTGAAAACATATTGAACAGTTTATTAAGTGGTTTCATCAATATGCGAGGTCTCATCTTAAACAAAAATGCTCACCCTGAAAGTTTAGTTTATAGAGAGAATGGTGCCTCCTTCCCTGTTTATTCAACAAACGGGCCAATAATTGAATAACACTTGGTAGTTAATGTGGATATTTATTTAAAAAAATAGAGATTGTGAAGGAATGTACTTAAAGTAACGGAGCAGGTTAGTTAATTACATTAACATCAAACATTTGTTTATGTTTCAAACTTTACATAGGGGAATCTTTATGGTAAGTTACTTAATACTAATATTGACAAGAAAGGGGTGAAAGCAATGATAACTGTTTTTAGAATTTTGTTTGGTAAAAATGCAAAAGTTGGTAATCGTTTTGCATACAAAGGGAGTAGTCTGTCCTTTTTTAAGCCAAATAACCATACAAAAACAGTTATCGGAGCTTTTCCTCTACGGCAAATAAACTCTAATTCAATGACATAATGTCCTTGTTTATTTGTGCATGATTTTATTAAAGCGTAACACCGATAATTGTGTCGGTGTTTTTTTGTGCCTAATTTTTATAAAAAAGGTTAGATGATAACTCCCTTCTATTTACTCAAACAAACCAGAGTTTTATGGAAGGATGAGAAAACATGCAACAAAAAAACAAGTATATAAGAATTCAAGAGTTCTTAAAGCAGAATAAATTTCCTAATTTTAGAATGAAACAAATCACAAATGCTATATTCCAAGGCAGAACAAATAATTTCAATGAAATAACGGTTCTTCCTAAATCACTAAGAGATATGTTAATTAAGGAGTTTGGAGAATCGATAATAAATATTACTCCTTTAAAGGCACAACATTCTGAACAAGTTACAAAAGTCTTATTTGGAATTTCAGGAGACGAAAAAATAGAAACGGTAAATATGAAATATAAAGCTGGTTGGGAGTCATTTTGTATATCGTCGCAATGTGGTTGTAATTTTGGTTGTAAATTTTGTGCAACAGGAGATATAGGTTTAAAACGCAACTTAACGTCAGATGAAATTACTGACCAAATTTTGTACTTTCACTTAAAAGGACATTCAATTGATAGTATTTCTTTTATGGGGATGGGAGAAGCATTTGCTAATGTACAAGTTTTTGATGCTTTAAATGTACTTACAAATCCGGAGTTGTTTGCTTTAAGTCCTCGTAGGTTATCTATTTCTACTATAGGAATTATTCCGGGCATTAAAAAAATGACTCAAAACTATCCGCAGGTCAACCTGACGTTTTCATTACATTCTCCTTTTAATGAACAGCGAAGCAAGTTAATGCCAATTAATGAACGATACCCATTATTGGATGTAATGGACACATTAGATGAACATATACGTGTGACCTCAAGAAAAGTTTATATTGCTTATATTATGTTGCCTGGAGTTAATGATTCTATTGAACATGCGAAAGAAGTAGTAAACCTTTTAAGAGATAGATATAAGAGAGGGAAATTGTTCCATGTAAACATCATTAGATATAACCCAACTGTTAGTTCACCTATGAGGTTTGAAGAAGTAAATGAGAATCATGTTTTAAACTTCTATAAAGAATTAAAGTCAGCAGGAATTAACGTTACCATTAGAAGTCAATTTGGCATTGATATAGATGCTGCTTGCGGGCAATTGTATGGAAACTATCAAAATAACAATAACCAATAAGTTAAGGTGAGAGTAATGTTGAGAACGTGGGAAGTACCCTAATAGCTTATTTACTAAGTAAATAAAATTATTAGGAGGATATTTATGATAAAAGGAATCTTAGGAAGAAAAATAGGCATGTCTCAAGTGTTTAGTGATAGTGGAAATCCCATAGTTGTGACCATTGTTGAAGTGGAAGAGAATGTTGTGTTACAAAAGAAAACGTTTGAAAGTGAAGGATACGATGCAATCCAAATTGGATTTTTTGATAAAAAAAATCCAAACAAAGCGGAAATTGGAAGAAGTCAAAAGGCAAATACCCATCCTAAAAGATATGTTAAAGAAATTCGTGGAGCATCATTAGATGTTGGAAAACGTATTAGTGCAGATATATTCCAAAAAGGCGACATAGTAGATGTTACTGGTATTTCTAAAGGAAAAGGATTTCAAGGTGTCATTAAAAGACATGGATTTAGTGGAGGTCCTGCATCTCACGGTTCAAGATTCCATCGAGCTCCTGGTTCCATCGGAGTAATCGCCAAAAATGATGGTATGAAAGTGGACAAAGGAAAAAAAATGCCTGGACGTATGGGTGGAAAACAGACCACCATTCAAAATCTTACTATCATAAAGGTTGATAGCGAACGTAACTTGTTGTTAATTAAAGGAAATATTCCCGGAGCTAAAAAGTCGTTTGTAAAGATAGTATCCGCAATTAAATAATTGAATGAAAAATGGTGATGATTAGTGTTAAACAAAATGAATAATTCCAGTCAAAGTATTAATAGAGATAATGTAGCCATTACGGATTTTTTGATGTTGACTGATAATGATAAAATTCAACTACCGTCCATCGTGGCAAGAGTTAACGATTATGAAATAACTTTAAATGATTTAAATATTGGGCTGATTAACGAAATGAAGTTGGGTATCATACCTTCTGAAATGTCTTCATCAGACCTTCTTGAGAGTTATTCTTGTGCTCTTGAATCAGTCATTGAACATGAGCTTGTTGAACAAAAAATGAATGAGGATAGAAGCATTTCTAGATGGGAACCTGATAAAGAACAAATTACTGATTGTATGCAAGAATTATTTGACGAGTTTGGAATTAATATTTCAGAAGATTACTCTAAACAGGAGATTGAAAAATTAGTGTTGCGAGAATTACGAATGCAGCGATTTATTGATAATCAGTTGGGAGACAATAGTGTAACCAAGGAAGAGATTGAATACGAATACCAAAAATCACCTGAAAACGGGGATATGCAAAAGGAATACATTCGTGTTATCCTTGAATATGAAAAGCGAGAAGAGAAATATAAAGCCTTTGTTCTCGAATTGAAAAAAACAGCATCAATTGAAACTTATTTATAATTTCGCTTTTCTAAAAGGCCGTAGGGCATATTTTAATAAACAAAATTGAAAGGACTGAACTTACAATAATGATTCACTAATTCATTACCTATTTAAATAAATATTTTCAAACTTTTTAGGGTATAGGATTAGTCTGATCATTTTTTTAAGTCAGTTGGACACCTAATGTGCCAAATCGTATTGGTATATTAGGTGCTTTTAAATATGAGATTCTATTAATCCTTCCAAAGAATTTGGAAGGATTTTTATTTTCTTCTATAAAAGAATATATTTCCTACACCTTTAACTGTATTCTAATGAAAAGCCCAGTGGTAATATGTCAAGCACAAAAAAATGATGAATTGGAAATTAATTTGTGACTAACGAAGAAATACCCTAAAAAAGGGTGACCTAATAAACCTCGCATATATTTACATTTTATACCAATTCATTTTATGCGAAGCTGGGGTTTGGAGTCAAAACCAATCTGGTGAATACAAAGCTTTTTACACAAAAAAGTATAACGAAGTTCCAAAGCATAAACACAAATGCGCACTCGTCTTAACCGCAAGAAAATTGGTACGGTTGGTGTATTCGCTACTACGCACCAATCAATTGTACACACCACCCGAGAGAGAGATTAGGTTTACTCAAGAACTCGACGAGTTCTTCTAAACTCATTTCGGCAATCGTTTCGGGCTCCAGTTCTTCCATAACAGCCAGACTAGTTGCACCGAATGTATTAGAAAAGGGATTATCTTGCCTTAGTCCACTAAACTTTAAAAAGAGTTGATGCTAGACTAAAAAGTAGACACAGATTGTTATAATAAAAATACAAACTATTAACGAGGTGTGTCTAATTGGCTAAAGGAAACGGAAACCGTTACGATGAAACATTTAAAAAAGAAACAGTAAAGTATATCGTCGAGAATAATAAACCTATAGCACAAGTAGCAAGAGAAACAGGCGTAAATACTAATACATTGCATGGTTGGATCAAGAAGTATGGTCAACAACCTGAAGTAAAAGAAGCTCAAACATTTTCTGATGCTGAAATGAGAGCATTAAAAAAACAATTACGTGATCTTGAAGAGGAAAATGAAATTTTAAAAAAGGCGATGCACTACTTCGCGAAAAGCCCTCGGTGAAGTTTGAATTCATATACAAAAATCGCTCCCGATACCGAGTGGAGAA
>NZ_VATK01000009.1 GCF_006546985.1 Bacillus sp. 03113 | reverse complement strand
ATTTTGAATTAGCAAAAGAATCAATTCGCGTTTACCATAAAGAAAAGCAAGTTGTTTTTAAATAGTCGGACCATACTACGCAACATCGCAAAGCAATAAACTAACCATAAAAGTATGGTGAGTCTATTGCTTTTCTTGTTATTATTGCTTACTTAAAATACAAGATTCATAGAATTTTTTACCATAACTACTTCTTTTAAATGAACCTTTTTTTAATTCGAATCTTTTGTCGATAGCTTTTATAATAGCATCCTGTTCTTTAATAATTGGATGATCATAAATCGGCTCATAAGCATTAGGACGTATAACATAAGTTTCGTAGCTCATTTCAGCTAATCCAAGACGTTCAATATTTTCTAGATAACTTGGACCCTGATTTGGAATATCGCATTTAGCTTGAAAAGGTAGTAACGAGAAGTTATTTAAGAATTCATTATAATAAGCATTTTCTTTATTAACAGCTTTTACCTTAACAATAGGGTGTGCATCATCACTATTTAATAGTGCTATTATTTTTGCTTCATCTGAGTTAATTTGTTTTATTATCTCCACAAATGAAGGATGAGTAGTTGGTGCTGTCTCTTTGTCTATTGAATTAGCTAATAAGTTAGAAAACATTTCACGCAACTCATCATTGTGTCCAGTATATCTTAGTGCCTCAATAATCGGTACGGCAATCGATGGGTCAGGAGTTATAATGTTTTCTTCAGGTACATTTCGTAATTTTTCTTCCAAGCTGGGAAGAAATTGTTCTTTTATTTTTTCATAACTCCACACCATAGCCGATATTGGTGTTAGTGCAACTGTAATCAATTTTGAAACAGTGTGCAGATTTTTCCCAATTTCTTTAACTGTTGGTTGTAAACCATCCTTATAAACATCTGGAACAATGTCTTTTGTAGCTTCTATAGCTGCAGCTGCTAATAAACTTTTTTCTGGATCCATTATATTCACCTCCTTCTTATGGAGATATTAGCATGAAAAATGGTGAAAAAGTTAGAAAGGATGAATAATTTGGAAATAATATTATTATTGTTTGGAATTTATGGACTAGGATGGATAATTTTATTAATTTTGCTTTGGATTTTTGGAGGGAGAGTTTTAATACAATTAAGAAGTCCAATTACAAAGAAGTTGGAAAGTATTACAGATATTATAATCAATCATGAAAAAGAGAGAATTTGAGTCGTTATTATCATACTTAATTTTAGAGTCCATTAGGGCTCTTTTTATTTTTTCTTGAAAGGAGGCGCGACCTATGAGGCCCATAAAAACATAAATTATCTATTAACACCAATCTAAAGGTGTTTTTTTATTTCTCAAAAATGAGGTGATGGAATGACAGTTGAAGTTACAGTACTAATTGGTATCATGTCTTTGCTAATCAGTTATTTAGCTTATTCTCTTAACAAATCAAAGAGTATCAAGACAGACAGTCAAGAAAGTGCTGAATTAAGAGCAGAGCTAGGTTACATTCGAAAAGGTGTCGATGATATTAGAATCGATCTTAAAGCTAATGAAAAGCAAATGGTCGCGCTAGGAGAAAGGGTCACTAGGGTTGAGGAAAGTTCCAAACAAGCTCATAAAAGGATAGATACTTTAGAAGCGAAAGGGGAAGTTTAAATTGAAAAAAGATATCGCTACATTGCTAGGAGGATTTTTGACAGCATTACTCATGTTTTTTGGAAGCATTGGAATTTCGTTTAAATGGTTTACACCAGAAAGTATTAATGCGTTTGTTGTTTTGTCTACTGCTGCTGTCGCTTTAATTGTAAATATCTATGCCGTATGGAAAAACACTTATGTCAGTAAGAAAGCAAAGCTTCAAAAGAAAGCTCTTATAGCTCAAAAATTGATCAAAAAATAAGCTGCCCCTCATGGGTGGCTTTTTATTTTATAAAAGGAGACGATGCAAAATGGCATTCGTAATGGCATACGATGAAAGAAATCGTAAAAATTTAGATAAACTGGCTGATAATACAAAAGCAAAGGCTTATATTTGGTATGCTTATTTGATTGCAAATGAAATTAATGTTTTAATCTATGAAACAATTCGAACTGTTGATCAACAAAGAAAAAATGTTGCAAACGGTAAGTCTCAAACAATGAAATCATACCATATTGTCGGACAGGCTTTTGATTTTGTTCCTGTTAACGGCAAGCAAGCCAACTGGGGAGGTTATGGCGATCCTAAAATTAAAGCTGCAATTGCAAAAGCTAAGGAACTAGGTTTCGAATGGGGTGGAGATTGGAAAGGATTTATAGATAAACCTCACTTGCAATACAACTATCGAGGTTACGGTTCTGATACATTTGGTAAAACAGTACAACAACCTACTCAACCAGTACATCAAGAATCACCACAATCAAGTGAATTCAAAGTAGGACAAAGAGTAACATTACAAGGTTTTGCGACTCATTTTGCCACAGGTCAGGAAATTCCTGAGAGTGTTAAAAATAAGCCATATACAATTTTACAAGTTAAGCCTACAAAAGTACTCCTTAAGGAGATTATGTCTTGGGTTTGGTATGTAGATATCACACCTAAATCCGCACCGGAGCAAACTCAACCATATCGAGTCATTGTACCGAACACTGCTTTCTTTCAGGCTGCAGCACTCGTTAGAGAATATGAGGTAAGAGGGTTTAAATGTGAGGGAGTTAATCTTAAACAGTACGCACCCTATGAAAAGCCAAAAGATGGTGATCCTTATCAATTCGTGATTCATACTACTTTAGATCATGCAAAGCAATTAGTAATAGAATTACAAATCAAAGGCTATCCTCTTGCGTATGGAGAAGCGAAATAAAGCAAATACTAAAATCACAGCCATAGATCAGCCCACTATGAAAAGCCCTTCTCAATCGAGAGGGGCTTTAATTTATTTAATCCCCATTACAAGTCCTAAATCTTCAGGTCTGTTGATTAATATTTGGATCAGTTCAAATTTATCACTGATTTCAAAGTGATCTTCAAGTAAATATTCTTCAATATTATCAAGTGAATAATACTCTTCTTTTAATTCATATGTCGTTTCATCGTCATCTTCTCTATTACAAAATTCAACGTGATAATAATTTATTCCAGATTCACTTTTAATGAAAGTAAAGTTAGCTTCTTCATATACAGGAAATTCTAAGTTGTCTATATGATAAAAAATTTCAATAACAAACTTATTACAAAGTTCAATTTTTTCAATAAACTCTTTAATGTGTTTTACATTTCCTTTTACTTTTTCATTTTTATGGTCGTGCCCAGTGAAATCGATATCTATCACGGTATGAGTAACTAGCCTAACGTATCCTTCTTTCATAAAGCAGCCTCCATTATATACTTATTAAAATTAATATATCATACAACACCTTATATAAAGAGATTTACTACTCCTTATGTCCACCGACCAATTTTGCCCTGAGCAACGATGTCCCAGCATCTGTATAGGAAACAGCGCGTAAAAGAGCTGCAGATCCAAATCGACTTCTTATTTTATCTACAACATAACCTAATTCGCGTTTTTTCCATCCGTCGGGATCAAACAAATCAAGCTGCAAATTAAAGTCGTCAACAAGCTTTGTGATCGATATCGATACTGATCTTACCGTCTGCCCTTGATAATTTTCATAAAAAAGTTCAAGGCAAACATGATAGAGATCCATAGTTACGTTTGTGGGGTGCTCAATTGTTCGCGATCTGTGAAACCCTCCACCATATTCATCTTTGCTATAACCAAGTCCAAAACTGATCGTTCTCCCAGCTTTTCTATGGTTACGCGTTCTCCTTGCTACCTCTTCACACATTTCTAAAATAACCATTTTAATTTCACTTTCTTCCTTATAATCACGTAATAAAATCTGGCTTTTTCCGATGCTGATTTGTCCCTGCACAATCGGAGCTCTTATTTCAGATAAATCGATCCCGTGGGCATGATGATAAAGCTGGTTTCCCATGATCCCAAATTTATTTTCTAATAACTTTAAATCATATCTGGCAATCCCGCCGACCGTGAAAATTCCCATTCCGTTTAAATTTTTTTCCATTTGTCGCCCGATACCCCACATTTCGCGTAGGGGAGAGACTTTCCAAAGCTTCCTTTGTACATCATCATAGGTCCATTCAGCAATTCCAGAAGAGGTTTTCTTTGCTTCGAGATCAAGGCATAGTTTGGCCAATAGCATGTTGGGACCGATGCCAACAGTAGAGGGTAAACCAAAATTATGCTGAATATCAGACTGAATTTGTTTTGCAATCTCTTCTGCAGATCCCCACAGTCTTTTTGCTCCATCGACTTGAATAAAGCTCTCATCGACACTATAGATATGGATTGCTTCTTTTGGCACGTACCGATGAAAAAGACGAGTAATTTCAGAAGAAATACGTAAATATGTGCTCATTTTAGGATTTACAATCTTGATCCGTGGATCGTCAGGAATTTCAAACAGCCTAGAACCTGTCTTAATACCATATTCCTTTTTCATTTTTGGAGAAGCAGCAAGCACAACACTTCCAGAGCGATCTGTATCGCCTACAACAGCTAAATAGCATTGAAGAGGATCAAGACCCTCCATTACTGCAGAGCAGCTTGCATAGAAGGACTTCATATCGATACATAATATTTGGTTATGGGGCATCTGGCTGTAATCCATCGTATACAACTCCTGTTAACTATCTGATGTTTGATACTTATATTATCAGAACTTTTGTTCTATATTCAACTTGAAACAGAACAAATATTCGTATAAAATAATGGTAATTAATCCAATTTAAAAGGAGATGCTTAAAAATGATGTTTCAAAAGCCAACGAAAGCAAAGAAAACACCAAGACCAACACGAGATGAATTCGAATTAGAGGAAATTGCAAATTCTTTAACTGAAGCACATCAAGAGAAGAAGGAAGTCTCTTTGATCGTCTGGAGGAAAGAGGAGCAAATATGTGGTAAAGTTGCAAAGCTGGATGGACAAACTAAATTGATACATATCGAAAAAAATCTTAGCACTTTAAAAATTCCGTTTATTGATATAATGAAAGTTTCGATTATTTAGTTCCTTCGGGTAGGAAGGAGTCTTTTTTATGTCCCGAAATCATGATAATATTGTTGTTGAAAAAAGTATCTGTAGTTTCTTTTTTCAAAAGATGAATTCATCCTTCTAGAAATTCAATAATGTCTTGAAGAATGAATTCACCTTTTGCTATCCATTTGTCCGATTTTTGTCCAACAGTTTGTTTTTAAGTATTTTGTTTTGTTTTCTTTATAATAGATAAAACGCGATAAATACCATATTGTTTTAGATAGTTTCGGTTGATTTTATACACTCATATTGGGGGTTCGATTCCCTCCGAGGGCGTTTAAAAATCAATGAGTTCCTATGTTTGTATTGAGTTTAATAATAAGCATAGGAACTTTTTTGTTGGGTGCTTTTCACATGATTGACAAGTATCAACCTTCCAAAAAAGAGAAAAAGCTCCTTGAGTAAGGAGCTAAATCAAAACTTTCTATACGTGTGCAGGTTCTGGTATTTGTACGTGAAGTGGTGGAGGAATTAACCACCCTTTTTCTTTGTTTATTCTTAATAATCTTACACCAAACTGTGCTTTTGTAACATGGAATTGTCCAAACATCATGCCAATGTCTTCTCTAATCGACTGACCCATAACTTGACTACATGCAACTAGTCCAGCAGCAATATCCTTAGATACAGACGCAGCAATTTCAGGGTCACTAAATCTAGCACCAACAGGTATACTTTCTAATGAAGCTGATGGTCTTTCAGGTGGTGAAGGTGGTAAACCTATACCATTGACTTTCAACAGATTTTCAACTTGTTCTATTTCTTGCTTCATGCCTTGAATAGTATCTTCAAGAAATTTTTTGAGATCAGTATCCCCAGTATGGTTGATGAATGTTTGGTATCCTGCCAAATAACCTTTTGCTACAGCCAAGTAACTCCAAACTCCAAACACTTCACCATAGTGCATCGGTTCATTTTGTGGATTATCACTTAAAATTCCCATAATTGTCCTCCCTAGTTGTAAAATATTCATTGAGCGACCTTCCTTTCTTCATGTTTGGTCACATTTTTATAATCTCTAAAAAAAATGAAGGTATTCGTTATTTCTAATGATGGTTGTTAAAGGAATAATTTCTAATTTATACATAAATGGTTTTATGTATTTAACGAATGGTGGTTATAAAATGGGGGAGATTATTTATTATAAAAGGAGGGAAACCATGAAGAAAAAATTATCTTCAATTTTATGTACTTTTACTTTAACTCTAATGGCTCTTGGAGTAACTGTCCATGCCGAAGACAATAACAATAATAGGAATAGAGCTTATAACAATAATGAGGTTACAACTCGAAATGTATCTACAGCAGCAGACATCAATGATAACGATACTAATTGGGAATGGCTAGGTTTATTGGGGTTATTAGGTCTGCTTGGTCTTAGAAGAAGAGAAAGAGAAGTTCGTTAATACAGATAATTGTTTGTTTTTACTTAATCAGCTACTTTAGTTTCACAAAAAAAATAAAGAACTTGGAAACTCTCCAAGTTCTTATTTTTTCAATTACAAGTGATTTCCTGCGTAATTTGATCTTTATTTTCTTCTTTTTACCATTTTTCACTTCGCAAGTGACCCATTTAAAAGCCATTATCCGAGAATAAAAGATCTTAAATGGTTGTTAGACAAGATGAGGTCTTTTTTTATGTCAAAATCATGAACCTTATTTAAAATGATTCTTTAATTGATAATGAAAATCATTTAATGGTATACAAAATACTATTCGGGCGTTATAATGAAAAGAAAATACAGCTTGTTGGTGATACAATGTTAAGTTTATTATTAATGTTTACAATTCTATTTTATTTATTTTCGATCTTGTTTTCACAATTACATATGGATTTTTTGTTATCGGGAATTTGTTTAACCATAGTAATAGTGACCTTTTTTACAGCGAAAAGGTTTGTGAAGCTATTAGGAGGATTGTTTATCGTTACAGGAGTATACCTGCTTTGGACAAGCCACGCAACTAACAAGGATTATGTGCTGTCGTTCGGCCCGATGTTAGAGCTTTTAGTCTTATTTGGTCTAGTCCCTATTTTGGCATTTCCGATTAAGCTTGGAAAATACTCTGATGATATACAGGACATCATACATCAAAATATAAAAAAATCTAAATATCTTTATATGATGACGTCAAGTATTGCCTATTTTTTAAGTATTTTTATGAATGTAGCAACCTTGCCTATGACTTATTACGCGATTAGACCAGTTGTAAGTATTTATCCTGTACAAAACGAAGAAAGATTTATGAGTAGAGCGATTACTCATGGTTTTGCGATGCCTTTGATGTGGTCTCCAATTACACCTATTGTTGGTGTTGTGATAAGTATGACTGGTGTTAGCTGGATATCCATTCTTCCTTATGCTTTGCCGCTTAGCCTATTAGGTATAGCCCTTGATTGGTATTTAGGATCAAAGAGAGCGAGAAAGACAGCTGGAATTCAAAATGACCTTTACCACCCATCTGTTGATGAAACTGCTGTAACTATGGAAGGTACCAGTACTATACGCTTTCCGTTTCGAATTTTGCACATTGTCTTAGCTATTTTTCTATTTAATATAGTTATTATTACATTCGATCATTTCACAAATTTTTCCTTCCTTACTTTGGTTTCTTTACTTGTGATTCCTTTTTCTTTTGGATGGGCGTTGCTCTTGAAAAAAGGTACTGAGTATATGTTGTTATTTAAAGATTATGTAAAATCCTTTTCAACTAAAATGAAGGATCAATTTTTTATCTATTTATCAGCTGGATTTTTTATCTCAGCTATTCAATTATCCAAGGCAAACATCACCTTAAATGAGTGGATATTTCATATGAAAGACGCACTGGGGCTAGAAGTATTTTTCTTTATTTTACCTCTGATTCCTATAATTCTTGCCTTTATTGGCCTTCACCCAGCTGTGACACTTTCTTTAATGGCAGGGGCTTTAAATCCCGACCTAATTGGGATATCCCCAATCATTTTAACCATCCTAATGTTAATGGGTGCTGTATCTGCTTTTTTAGTTGGTCCATATAATACGACAATCGGCTTAATGTCCAGTATCGTAAAAGAAAGCACTTTTAAAGTCTCACATTGGAATATGAAATTTACATTATCTTATTTACTATTAGGATTCGTCTATGTTTTTATGGTTCGAATCATATTTTAATTGTAATTTGCATATTATGTGATCATAACCTTCAATGGAGAAAGGTGCTCATAAAAAGTCCCTACGAATTGAAACCAAATCGTAGGGGCTTTTTGTACTATTAGAATTTATATCTTAAGTTAGATTACTGTTTAGCTCCAACGCCAAGCCCCTCGAGGTCAAAAGCCACTTCTGAATTGAAGGCAATTCAGAAGCGACTTTTGCTTGTCGGGGCTACAATGCGTTTCCGCATTTCTTTGTGTCTAGCTCCGACGTACGGGACGTACTAGTGCCGATGAAGACATGCGGCCGTGGCGTACTTAATCGGCCGCTTTTCTTAACTCGCTGCGTTGTTTGATTTAACAAGCTTGGAAAACTTTGAGTCTTTACTGTTTCCGGATGCTTTTACGATTTCTTCTAACTCTTCTCTTGCACTCTCGATGGTTGGGAATGATTCAAAGAATTTAACACGAATTTCGTTAATGTATTCTTTTCCTTCGTAATTTTCATATAATTTTATTTTTATGGAATCATCTAATACTTTGGCAATCGTATATTTTGCTTTTAAATCATTAAAAAAGTAGAAATGATAGGTTTCAATAGGCTCTAACCCTGTTCCGTCAACAACTGTTTGAAAAGTATCTTTATTCGTAAGAACAATGTATTTATCCATTCGCTTTCCCTCCATAAAATGTTGTTTTCTACTCATAAAAACATAAATAGATTACTGTAAATAACATCAACTCCTATCCAAAATAGCATTTTGTATACCAAATATTAATACAAGTTTATTATATTACGGGTATTTATACAATGATTATTTTAAAAATTAATTATTTTCAGTTTTTTGTATGCCAAGAACCTTGATATCATAAGGTTTTAAGAAAATCTCAATAAATACCATGTAAGATTATCTAACTTAATTCAAGACTAATTTTTGCGCCTGTGTATAATGATACTAACAATTACATCATGAATATGTTGCATAAAAGAATGTTTTTGTTATAAATTCTTACAAAAAGGAAGTGATAGAGAATACCTGATGGCTAAGTACTAAAACAGATCATGAATATGGCAGGTGATGGATATGAAAGCTTCTCAAGAAAAACATTTTCGCCATTGCGATCATGCTAGCAGCAAGATGGAAGAAGATGTTGAGAATCAAGATTTTCCTTATTTAAGAGGAGAGAAAAGCTTAAAGTGTCAAAAAAATTGTCATAACTGTAAAACCAAATCGATACTAAAACATCGGGAGTGATTGGATGCCAAAAGTAAAGGTGCATGTAAATGGCAAAGTCATAGAAGAAGAAGTAAAAGATCATGCAAATTTAGTCGTTTTATCTGGAATTAAGGCATTTCCAAAAATCAAATATGCTTGTGGAATTGGAAAATGTACGAAATGTACTTGTAAAATTATTAATGGAGCAGAACATTTAGCTGAACCTAATTGGAAAGAAAAGAAGATGCTTGGAGATAAGTTAGATGAAGGCTTCCGACTCACATGCCAGTTAACGATAACAAAGGATATTGAATTAACACAAGATGTTGTCATTACTCCAGCCAAAAAGGTTGATAGAAATGAAAGATCAATAGGCTAGTTTTTTTCTTTTATTAAGGTATACAAAATACATTTTTCTATAACCCTAAAGAAGCAGGAGGGTTTAAAACGAATGAACTACTATGATTTAACGGAAATGACATGGGAAGAAGTGAAGGAGGCTCTTGCTACTATCAAACTTGCTATTATTCCTGTGGGTGCACATGAACAGCATGGACCTCATATGGTAGAAAGCTGTGATGCTGTTCTAGCCACTCAAATGGCAAAAAAACTATGTCAAAAATTATTTCCATATGCATTGATGACACCAACTGTTAATATGGGTGTTTCACAGCATCATATCAACTTTCCAGGCACCATTACTTTACAACCGACTACATTGATTTCGATTCTAAGGGACATGGTTGTTTCACTTAAGCAACATGGGATTAATAAATTTTTATTTTTGAATGCTCACGGTGGAAATCAGGCAACCTTAAACATGGCTTGCACGACTTTAACATCAGAATTAAATGTTGAAATCTTTTATGCAAAGACAACTGCTTCAGCGAAAAAAGCAGCTTCGGCCTACATCACCTCTAAACTTTTTGGCCACAGCTGTGAACGAGAGGTGTCTGAAGCTCTTTATTTAGCACCTTATTTAATCCGCGAAAACAAAATCACAAAAGGTGCAATAAATGAGGGAGGAAAGTGGGAAAAGCTTAGACCAGGGAGTGCGATTCAAGGATTCTACCAATATGAAGAAATGACTGAAAATGGATGTATTGGTGATGCTACAAAAGCGAGTAAAGAATTAGGAGAAATGATTGTACTAGAAGCTCTTGAAAATTTGACAAAAGAACTTTGTATTCTATTAAATATCAAAACAAATCCTAATGATTAAAAACTTAAAAAGGACTCGCGATAGCTGGATCCTTAAATTTGGAGGATGAACGAATGATCGAATTAACTGCTGCTCACTGGGCTTATGCCATTGTTACAATTGCTGTTATTATCACGATGCTAATGCGTAAAGGTGTAGTATTACCGACATTAATCGGAACTTTTCTAGTTGCTGTTCTTTACAAATCATCCATTATTGGTGGGTTCCAAGCGGTTTTTAATGCAAGCTTGATAGCCGCAAAGGAGTTATTCAACATCTTTCTCATTATTACAGTAATGGTTGCACTGTTAAAGTCACTTAAAGATATTGGAGCAGATCAAAAGATGATTGCACCAATAGAGAAGGTCATGAAAAATAGCTATATATCCTTCTTTATTATTATAGCAGCTACTTATGTCATTTCTTTATTTTTCTGGCCGACTCCAGCAGTTCCTTTAATTTGTACCTTGCTATTGCCAGCAGCTGTTCGATCTGGGATGTCTCCTATGATGGTTGCCATTACAGTTTCCATTGCTGGTCAAGGAATGGCTTTATCGTCCGATTATATTATGAAGGTAGCACCAATGCTAACAGCAAAAGCAGCTGGTATCGAGACTGCCCCTGTTGCGGATAAAGTGTTAGTTCTTTCCTTAATTACGGGTGGAACGGCTCTATTAATTGCCTTTATTGCCAATCGCAAGTCGTTTGTAAAATCATATAGTGATGAAGCGCTTCATTATGAAAAGAGTCTTATGAGTCAAAAATCAAATTTTGTCAGTGATGAAATTGCAGCTGGACTAGAAGATGATTTAAATAACCCAAGAAAAGAATTATGGGGGAAAATATTTGCTGTAGTCGTTCCCGTTTCATTACTTGCGGTTATGATATTTATGTTTTCACATACCTCTGGCGGTCGTTTTGCTGGCGGGGATGGAGCTGCCTTTATTGGAGGAGTAGGGGTTATTTTATTGGTACTCGCTTCAACTGCTTTTAATCGTGTACATGCATTAGATAAAATAAGTGACCACTTAGTAGAAGGATTTGTCTTTGCGTTCCGTGCCATGGGACCAGTTATTCCAATTGCAGGATTTTTCTTCTTAGGAAGCTCTGATTTTACTGGCTCCATTCTTTCTCTTCCTGAAGATGCAGCTAAACCAGCATTTCTAGTTGATATTGTTCAAAAATTACAGACTGGTATACCTGATAATATGGTCTTTTCGGCATTTGGTGTGTTACTTGTTGGAATGATTACTGGTTTGGAAGGATCAGGATTTTCTGGACTACCGCTTGTTGGTGCACTATCTGGTGCAATGGCAAACACTTCTGGACTAGATGCAAGCACTTTAGGAGCAATTGGTCAAATGGGTTCCGTTTGGACAGGCGGCGGTACATTAATTGCTTGGTCTTCCTTAGTGGCGGTCGCAGGTTTTTGTGGAGTATCTGTTATTGAATTGGCTCGAAAGAACTTTCTACCTGTTGTCGGAGGATTAATTATATCTACGATCGTTGCGATCATCATTTGGTAAAATCTGATTAAGTTTAAATTTTTAAAATATTAAAAAAATATATTTACAAGTTAGGTAAGTTGTTATACTATCATTACATGGTATACCAAATGCAAAGTACTGGATAATATTTTTAGTAGAAAAGGGTACAAGTAGTATGAACCCAATTCTATTAATAAAATTTAGTACTTTTATTATACTTATAAATGGTATACAAAATGCAAAAAGAACATATATAACATATTGGGAGGAGATTTATGATGACTGAATTACTATCAAAGGATGAATTTCGAAAAGAATTAGAGGAAGCAATTAAAGGTAATCATAGTCAAAAGGCACCATTTACAGTTGCTTGGGCTGAAGGAAAGCTTGAAAGAAAGCATTTTGCGAGATGGGCAGAAAATCACTACCATTATGTTGGGCCGTTTGCTGATTACTTAGCTTATATTTATCATAATACTCCAAACTTAGCTAAATATGAGTCAGCAAAGGATTTTACACTTCAAAATATGTATGAAGAAGAAATTGCGGCTGATCGCCATACAGATTTATTAATTCGATTTGCTGAAGCTTGTGGAACAACTCGTGAAGCTGTAACAAATCCAATGAATATGGCTCCAACAACTTTAGGTCTGCAAAGCTGGTGCTATGCTGTTGCAGCAAGAGAGAACTTCGTAGTCGCTACAGCTGCTTTAGTCGTTGGCCTTGAGTCTCAGGTTCCAGATATTTATCGTAAGCAAACTCCAGTATTACGAGAAAAATATGGATTTACAGATGAAGAAATCGAATTTTTTGATTTACACATAGTCTCTGATGAAATTCATGGAGAACGCGGATTCAAAATTGTTTTAGAGCATGCTGATACACCTGAGTTACAACAAAAATGCTTAGAAATTGTACGTACTGGAGCAAAAATGCGCCGTATGTATATGGACGGATTATACAATGAATATTTGGCTCAGGATCTAGGTTCATTAGTTAAAGCGTAAACAGCACTTTGAAAATTTAGTTTGAATCAAATACTTAATCATTAAAAGCGAAGTTATGTTGGATGGAACAATCTTGCTCAAGTAATTAAAAAGGGTGACCCAAATAAAGTGCCAGGCACCTCAATGGGTCACCCTCCTTTTATTCATTTTTACCTGTATATAGATAATGAACGAACTAATACATTTTCATTAAGTTATTTGAAAGGGTGAGCTCCTTGTTATCAGTAAAAGTCGAGACTTTTAAAAATTATATTGGCGGACAATTTGAAGAATCGAAAAGCAACAAGACATTTGAGAGTGTGAATCCCGCTAATATTGAAGATGTTGTTGGAATTTTTCAAGCATCTAATGAAGAGGATGTCAAAAAAGCGATTGATACAGCGGATAAAGCTTTTTCTTCTTGGAAAAAAACACCTCCGTCAAAAAAAGCAGCCATCTTAAATAAAGCAGCCGAAATTCTAGAAGCTAATCTTGAAAAGATCGCTCATGAATTAACACGTGAAGAAGGAAAAACCTATGGCGATGCAAAAAATGAAGTGGCCAGATCTGCACAAACCTTCCGTTATTATGCGGTTGAAGGTCAAAGCATAACGGGAGAAACGTTTCCAAATGACGATTATCATATGAAGGTCTCAACAGTAAGAGAGCCACTAGGCGTCATATCTGTCATTACACCTTGGAATTTTCCATTATCAATTCCAGCTCGAAAAATTGCACCCGCCCTAATTACTGGAAATACAGTTGTATTTAAACCCTCTTCCGATACGCCATTAATGGGTTATCGTATTGTAGAAGCCTTGCATTTAGCAGGTCTTCCAGCAGGAGTTATTAATTTTATTACAGGTAGCGCTAGAGAGATAGGGGATCAAATAGTTGAACATCCTGCTATTAAAGCTGTTACTTTTACAGGATCTACGGCAGCAGGAGAGCATATTCATCAAAGAGTGTCCTTTACGACTCGAACACAGATGGAGCTTGGTGGAAAGAATCCTCTTATTGTTATGGAAGACGCAGATCTTGATCTAGCCGCTACGTTAACGGTTAATGGAGGTTTTTCACTGTCAGGTCAAGCGTGCACAGGAACCAGCAGAGTCATTGTATTAAAAGGTGTAAAGGAATTATTTATTCAAAAATTAATTGAAAAAGCTAAGACATTAAAGATTGGCAATGGTTTTGAAGAAGGTGTCAAAATAGGACCACTTGCGAATCAAAAGCAATTAAAAAATATTTTACATTACATTGGAGTTGGAAAACAAGAAGGAGCAACACTTGTTTTTGGAGGTAAGCAGTTAACAACTGCTCCTTATGAAAAAGGATATTTTGTGCAGCCAACTATTTTTACAAATGTTAATGCAACAATGACCGTTGCAAATGAAGAAATTTTCGGTCCTGTTATTGCGATCATGGAGGTAGATTCCTACGATGAAGCGATCCAGCTTGCCAATGAAGTCGAATATGGATTATCTGCTTCTATAGTAACAAACAGTTTAAAAATAGCCCATGAATTTACAAAAGACATTCAGGCAGGAACGGTGAAGGTAAATCGTACAACGACAGGAAACTTAATGAACGCACCATTTGGCGGGTATAAAAAATCAAGTACATCTACATTCCGGGAATCAGGTAGAGTGGGCCTTGAGTTTTTTACTCAAACAAAAACAGTGTATGTGGGTTATTAATCTTGTAACTGGAGGATTTTCTTATGAAAAAAGTAATGAGGTTAGAGATAGAAGAAGCAAAAATAATGATTGAATCAGCAGTTAATAAATCAAAGGAAATTAATGTACTAGAAACGATTGCCATTGTAGATGATGGCGGATATTTAATTGCGCTTGAGAGAATGAATGGTGCTCGCATTACTGGACCTGAAATTGCAACCTCCAAAGCTTTTACTGCAGCGGGACATAAGCGTTCTACACATCTATTTAATACTGAGCCAAATGGACCTGCTCTTCCGGGAAATGAGGCTTATGGAATCCAGCTAATGTTTCCTGGAAAGTTTGCTATTTTTGTAGGTGGCTTCCCGATTGTAGTTGATGGAGAAGTAATTGGTGGAATCGGTATAAGCGGCGGGAATGGAGAGCAGGATACAGCTGTCGGAACAGCTGCGCTCGAGGCGCTACAACAATTGTTAGCGAAGGATGGATTATCCGTATTAACGGGTCCTGATATTAAAAAGTAGGCTTTTTAAGAATATTGTGCTTAATAAATCAAAGAACATAAATGAGGGTGACCTAAGGTTGCCCTCATTTTCTATTTAACTGAAAAAAGGATGGTTTAACCATAAACAAATCTACTAGAAAAAATTGGTTGATAAAGTATATATATCCGTATATACTGTATATATAAGATATATACAGATTTATTCTAATCGGAGGTGCATATGCGAATTATTTTATCAAATTCATCTCCTCACCCTATTTATCATCAAATTTATATTCAAATAAGAGATCATATTTTAAATGGGGAAATAACGGGTGGGGAACAATTGCCATCTATTCGAAGTCTTGCGAAGGAATTACAAATTAGTGTTATCACCACAAAGCGAGCTTATGAAGAATTAGAGAGTGATGGATTGATTGAAACAGTTGCGGGAAAAGGGAGTTTTGTTTCAATAAAAAATGAAGAATTAATCAGAGAAAAGAAGCTCTATGATCTTGAATGTTTAATGGAAAAAGTAGTGAAAGAGTGCAGAATTCTTAATCTATCACAGCAAGAAATGTTTCAGATGATTAAAATGATATGGGAGGAGTAAGGCCATGATATTAGAGGTTGAAAATGTTAGTAAGAAATTTGATGGGTTTTTATTGGATGAGCTTTCTTTTTCTTTACCCCGAGGCTATATTATGGGCTATATTGGCCCAAACGGATCAGGAAAAAGTACAACGATTCGAATGATCTTAAACTTAATCAAAAAGGATCACGGGCAAATTCGTTTATTTGGTAAAGATCATATTGAACATGAAGTCGAAGCGAAACAAAAAATTGGCTATGTTTGTGATGAAGGGCGTTATTATGAAACATTATCCTGTGAACAAATGAAAAAAATGATTGCACCATTTTATAAAAAATGGGATGAAAAGCTTTACCAGGACTATGTGAAAAAATTTCAACTGCCAACAAATAAAAAAATTAAAGATTTATCAAAAGGGATGAAGATGAAGTATTCGATTGCCCTTGCATTATCCCATCATCCTGAACTTGTCATTATGGATGAGCCAACGTCTGGATTAGATCCCATTATTCGAAGTGAAGTACTCGATATCTTGAAAGAATTTGTCATGGATGAAAAAAAATCTATTTTATTTTCAACTCATATTACTTCTGATTTAGAGAAAGTAGCAGACTTTATTACTTTTATTCAAGAAGGAAAATTAATCTATTCGGGAACAAAGGACGATATGCTCGAGCATTATTTACTGGTTAAAGGTGATGTCACATCATTAAATGATGCGAACCAAAGTCTCTTTACGGGTATAAATAAAAATCAATTCGGTTTTAGTGGATTGGCGACAAATCGCAAGAAAGTAATTGAACATTTTGGTAATCAAGTTTTAATTGAAAAACCTTCTATTGAGGATATCATGCTTTATACAAAGAAGGGGGCTTGAAGGAGATGTTTCATTTAATTTGGAAGGATTTCGTTGTACAGAAGAAAACACTCCTATTTATCCTAATTTACTTCTTAGTAATATCTGTTTATTTTACTAAAATGGGTTTCTTTCTTCCTTTTATTACTGTTTTTATCGTTTATTCACTTATGTTAGGCTCCATGCAAGTTGATGAACAATATCATATTGACGTCCTTATGAATAGTTTGCCAGTGAAAAGATGGAAAATTGTCGCAGCAAAATATGCATCGATATTTTTATATTGTATAGGTGCTTTTCTCTTCCTGTTACTCAATTATTTCGTTTTATCGCAATTTAGAGATGGCTTTCAAACCAACATGATAAAGCAATATTGTGTAGCAATAGGAGGCTTATTATTCTTTACAAATTTCATTTTACCTATCTATTACAAATTCGGATTAAGACCGACTAGATATGTATTTTTTATTATCTTCTTTTTAGTATTTTTTACTGGAAACTTAATGGACAAGAAATTACTTTCTACATTCATAAATAAAGTAACTCATTTAACTACAGGATTCACTTTATCTCTATTTGCATGTGGTCTATTAGTTACTTTGATCATTTCTTTCGTGTTATCAATTAAAATTTATAATCAGCGTGATTTTTCTTAGGCATGGACAAAATAATGTCCAAGGAAGGATTTCATTATGTATAAATTTATAAAATCGAAAAAATTTCGAAATCTTTATTTAAGTGTTGCCGTACTATTTATTTTATCAGCTAATTTTATGTATCCGATGTTTCATGTGAGACTAGACGATAAAATTAGATATCTATTTGCTGCTGTTGGAGCGATCATGATTGTAGTATGGCGAGTTGTAGAAATGAAAAATACTAAGAAAAAATAAAAATAAATTATGAATTGACTTTTATATTTTTTTCCTATATTTTAAATATGTAAGTAATTACTTGCATGCGTGTAATACTGAGAGTAGGATGAACATGGTTGAAAATAAAAGTACATCAGACCGAATTATAGAAGCGTTTATTGAATTATTTCGTGATCATGGTTATAAAGGGACAACAACTCGTGCTGTTGCAGAACGAGCGGGTGTAAATGAAGTCACGATCTTTCGCCATTTTGAAAATAAAAAAGGGATTATGGATGCTGCTATCCAGTTTATTTCTTATAGTCCTTATTTAGAAAAAGTGATTAATGAGCAAATGACATGGAATCTTGAGCATGATCTATGGGTGATTGCCGAGGGATATCATACGTATATGGAAAAGATGAAGGATTTAGTATGGATAGGTTTTCGAGAGGCTGGTTTATTTCCAGAACTTGAAGAAGCCATCTTGAAAATTCCGTTGCAACTAAAAGAAAATATGATCTCTTATTTTTCGGTTATGCAAAAGCAAGGCAAGCTTATTGATACCGACCTAGAGTTTCAAGCAATGAATTTTATTTGGCTAAATTTTGGTTACTTTCTTTCCAAATCACGCTTTGGCGATAAGGTAATTAAAAGTACAAAAATAGATTTTTTGAAGCATAGCATACAGCTTTTTGCTAGGGGATTAACTCCCTAGTAATTTTTTTAATCAACATGCAAGTAAGTACTTGCTTTATCCAGCATTAACGGGCAGTAAGACCCCACCTCAAGATTATAAGTGTAAACGAGAAATCCTAGGTGGGGGATAACTGCCCGTAAAAGCCCTGTTAGTTCAACTATCAATCAGTAGGGGTTGAAAAAAAACCAACTGATTGAAGTTTCACTTTATAAGGAGGAAGTAAAATGAAGGCATTGAAACAGTTTTTTAAATATCCAGAAACATTCATTGGGATTGTAACAGCATTTATGTTTATGCTTATATTCTTTTGTGTATGGATGACAGCATATGATGGGGTATCCGATCGTGTAGACAACTTAAAAATTGGATTAGTCAACGAAGATAAACAAATGGGTCCAACCATAGAAAAAAATCTCACCAAAAATTTACCCTTTGATGTAAAAACATATGAATCCATTAAAACAGCTAAAGAAGATATGAACCAAAGAGAACTGGATATGGTGATGCAAATTCCTGAAAACTTTTCAAGTCAAATTCAGGAAACTGGAAAAACAGAGATTAACTATTTTATCAATCAAGCGAATTCATCTATGGCCAAACAAATCATGGATGGGGCAGCAAATAATATCACGCAATCCATCAATGAAAATGTATATGCTTTTAAACAACAAATGATTCTTTCTAATTTATCAGCACAAATGAATGCGGCGGTACCATCAAAGGAGCTTGCTCAAAATTTATCACTGAATATTTCGCAAGTCCTGCAATCACTGAATGTCAATTCTGTTCAATCATCTATTGAAAAAACGAACAATACAGAAGGATTTGCCTCAACGATGCTTCCATTACTAGTCGTTCTTGCCTCATTTGTAGGCTCTATGATCATGAGTCTGAATTTAAATGTAGCTTCTTCTAAAATGAAGGATCAATTGAATAAATGGTCCGTCTTTTTAGCAAGACAAATCATTAATATAGGAGCAGCCATTCTTTTAGCTGTTATTACATTAATATTTATAGCGATTTTTAATTTTGATTTAGACACAACCTTGTTCCAAGCATGGGCTTTTCAAACACTCGTCTATTTCTCTTTCTTAAGCTTAACGCAGATGTTTGTCATTTTATTTGGTCCAGCTGGAATGGTGTTTAATATTATTTCGATGGCGCTGCAATTAGTTACTTCTGGAGTGATTGTTCCAAAAGCTATGCTTTCAAGCTTTTATCAAACAGTAGGCTCCTATTTTCCTGCCACCTATGTGGCAGATGGATACTACACGTTGATATTCGGCGGGGAAGGGTTATCGAATGATATGATCCCTCTTCTACTTGTAACGGCTGCAACCCTTTTTGTAGCCGTCGTAAGGGTTGTTTTTCAGAAAAATAGTGTAAGTGAATCAAAAGAGCTTGAAGCCTGCGGAAAATTAACAGCTCAGTAAGTGGAGAATAGGTCCATACTAAATACATGAATAAAGGGATATTTAAAGATCTTGCTTATAAATAGCAAAGATCTTTTTTTAAAGTAGATTGATGTTCTTTTTATATATAGTATGGTACTATTTCGGTATACAAAAAAATACGTGGTATTTTATTCGTTTTTTCACCGTTAGAATGGGATTATAGGGGAGTTGACTGAAAGCAATGGAATGGAAAGAAGATCATTTATTATCAATACGTGAACATGTTTACCGGTTTATAAAGGATATGATATTAAATGGAGAGTATAAATCTGGTGATCGCCTAATTGAAAGAGAACTTGCTGAAAAGCTTAATATCAGCCGAACTCCTATAAGAGAAGCTTTATTTCGCCTAGAAACACAGGGATTTGTAAAAACTGTACCCCGTAAAGGTGTGGTTGTATCAGATGTATCCGAAAAAGAAGTCATTGAAGTATTTACGATTCTATCATCTTTAGAAGTTTTATCAGCTAAGCTTGCAGCACAGAGAATGAGCCCTGAATTGATTGCAGAATTTGATGAAAAAATAGCTGAATTAGAAGCCTTTGAAATTGGTGCAGATGATGACTATGAAAAGAAACATATTGATACAAATTATTTGATTTATAAGGCTTCTCAAAGTCAAAAATTATCTGAAATTCTTTCAGGCCTTATTGAACATATTCAAATGTCCGCAAGTATGGGATACGAAACACCAGGAAGACGGAGCGAATCATTAAGAGAGCATATTGATATTATGAAAGCTATTCGAAATGGTGAGGTTGAAATGGCGGAATATCTCACTAAAATTCATATTGAAAATGCAAAAAAAGCGTATATTAATTATGTAGAAAAATATAAAAACAAAAAATCCAATTAGACTGCATGTGTTTCAGTCTAATTGGATTTTTTTGTGTAATAAGAATAGATCAAGGCGCTTCCGCTTTTCTATATTGTCTAGCTTTAGAACCATCGGCTCGAGGTCATAAGCTAAACTGACAAGAAAGGTAAAGAACACCTTTCCCGCCAGTTCGCCTTATGCTTGCCGCCGATAAACATGCACCTTCCGCTTTTCTATATCCCAATCACGATCGGAGAAGTGTAGTTTTTTAATACCTTACAAATGCTCATGGCTACAATATACCCTGATTTAGGGTTTTCCTTTGAAGGGATGTTCTGAACTTGTATTTCCATTTTTCCAAAAAAGCCTTCAGTAATTATTTGATGTGTATTGCGACTAATGGTTGGGTCCACATACACTTGAACTTTTGTTTTATCAAAACCGATACCAGCTAAGGCAAGAGCGGCTGAAACATTTGTGCTCTCAGGAAATAATTTAGAGGATTCTCTAGCTGTACCATCATAAATTAATTGTGGTTCTGTTAGATTAAATAGGTCGACTTCTTTTTCAACAAAGGTTCCGATCCATGCTTTAGGTGGTTTTTTGGTTACTAATGAAACTTGATCAATATCATTCAACGAAGCGGCAGCAATTCGATCTAATCCCCCTATTGCAGCAGAAGGGAAAATGAGCTGCCGATTATATTCCTTGGCTGTTTCCTCAGTTCTTTTTAAAAACTCAGTATCATTAAAAGCCCCAACAGAAACGACAAGAAAATGGCTGCCAGAACTGAATGCTCTGTTTGCATATTGATATACAGCTTCATGCCCAGCATTTTCAATAATAAAATCTAAGCCTAACTGAAAGAATTCCTCTTCATTATCATAAAAGGTACATCCCATAGGGCCATCTTTATATTTATCTTTGTTTCGAACAAGAATGGCTTTTAATTCAATATCCCCTGCTTTGTTTTCTTTTATATAATTGGCAACATCTTTCCCAATTGCGCCAAATCCAATTAATCCAGCTTTAAACATAATCTTCCCACCTTTTGAATAAAATGAATCGATATTTTGGTTCAGTCGACCGTATTGCCTCGATAGGCAATAGGGACGTATGCTTTTCTTTTAGTCAGCAAAAAAAGATGAAATATTCAAAATAGCATTTGGTATACAAAGTAGTATATAGTAAAATGATGATAAATACGATATAAAAGTTAGAAAATTAATAATTTTTATATGATTTTAATAAAAAGGATTGTCTGAAAATTATAAATATGGTATATTGTATACCAATTAATCATTATAGCTGAAATAATAGAAAAGAGGAGCTGGGATAAATGACAAATACAACGAAAATAACTTTTTTAACAAGTGATAAAGAATTTGAAGTACCTGATAATTCAAATATATTAAGAGTTTCTTTAAGATACGACGGAGACTTGCCGAATCGTTGCGGTGGTGGTATTTGTGGGAATTGTGTATTTAAAATAGAAAAGGGAGCAGAATTCCTTGATCAAGTGAAGATTCAAGAGAGAAGAAAGTTAGGTGAAGAATGGCTATCTAAGGGGTACCGTCTTGGTTGTCAAACCTTTGTCAGTGGTGGAGATGTGTCGATTTCGTGGGATGAAGCCGTTACGACGGAAGTAAAGAAAAGAAAACCTGATCGTTATCAAAAAGTGGAATCTTAATTAAGTCCCTGATTTTTATCTAAATCAGAATAGGGAATGTAGCTGGAAATGAAAATTTTATAATAGGAGTGAGACTCATGTGGGTTTGTAAAATGCATGTAAAACAAGCGATGGAAAATTTAAAAGCACCTCATTTTTATAAAGTCCCGGAAGGATACAATGCTACTTGTCATTTGTGTGAAAATATAGCGATTGCGAACATGTATTATAGTCACAAGCCTTTACAATATAGTTCAAAAAAAGAAATTCTCTCACTTAAAAGAGCATAAATATGGTAGTTTTAAATTAGTTTTTTCCTTATTATAAGACATTATCGGATAAGTATTAATAGAACAATATGCTGTTCTCATTTAGATAAAAATCAATGCACTATCATTTTAATAGGCTGTTTTCTCAAAGTTTGTTGTTTTTTACATAAAAACATTTGGAAGAGTGTTTCATAGCAGCCTGCATACACTTCGCTCGCCCACGGAAAGCGAAGTGTATGCAGGCTGCGCGTTTAAAAGCAACAATCTTTACGAAAACAGCCTTTTAATATGTAAAATGATAGTTTCGAATCATAAACTATTGCAAAATAGCCGAATCAGGTGGAGAAAATTCTCTGCCTGATTTTTTGTTGCTTAACCAAGTTCTAAAAAAACATAATAAGATGTATTCATTATCTTTTTTATCTTTATATATTGTAAAATAAAGAAGGAGGGATTTTGATGAATTTAAAGGCTGGATTAATGCAACAGCAAACTGTCAAACTAGCGATGACTCAAGAGATGTCACAAGCCATCGCATTACTTCAATATTCTACTCAAGAGCTTCAATCATTTCTTGAAGACAAAGAACTCGAAAACCCCCTTTTACAAGTGAAAAAAGAAAAAACATTGACTGATATTTTTCAATCTAAAAAATCAAATAATAAAAATCAATTTGATAAAAATGATGATAATTGGATTGAACAGCTAAGTAGTCACGAACAAACTTTGCAAGAATACCTTCATTCACAGCTTATTTTGATCAAAGAACCTCTTCGGATCAAACAAGCAATTGAGTATTTAATAAATAGCTTAGATGAAAACGGGTACTTACCGGATAACCATCATTTACAAATAAGTAATCATTTTTCAAGAAAAGAGATCGATCATGCATTATGGATTATTCAATCACTTGATCCTCCAGGTGTCGGAGCAAGAAGCTTGCAAGAATGTATCCTATTACAATTAAAGAGATTAGAAGGCAGGAATGATTTAGCAGAGCAAATCATAACGGAGCATTTTACCCTCTTTGTTAATAAAAAATGGAGGGAGCTTGAAAAAATACTTGGTGTAGAAATACATGATATTCAAAAGGTATTTGATTTTATTCGCACATTAAATCCAAAGCCTGCAGCTGATTTTTATGATTCAAATCCAAATTATATTGTTCCAGATATTATTGTAGTCAAGGAAAACTCAAACTTTAAGGTGAGTTTTTTTGATGCTTCTCTACTAGGAATTAAATTTAACGAGCAATATTATCAACAGTTCTCCTCTTATAAAGATCAAATGGTCAACCATTTCTTAAAAGACAAAAAACAGGAGTACAATTGGATTTTGAGAAGTCTTGAGCAGCGTAAAGAGACACTTCTCAAAGTGTCAAAGAAAATTGTCGAGAAGCAGATAGACTTTTTTCATAACGGTCCTTCTTCTATTAAACCGTTAACAATGAAAGAGATAGCGGATGAGCTGGATATACATGAGTCGACTGTTAGCCGAGCGGTGAGAGAAAAATATATGCAAACATCTTTTGGCACATTTGAACTGAAATTTTTCTTTTCTAGCGCAATCAAAACGAATTCAAGTGAAGATGCATCTGCCCAAAAAATTAAAGCACTGATAAAAGAATTGATTTCAAAAGAAAATAAGAAAAAGCCACAATCTGATCAGGAGCTAGTTCGTTTGTTGGAGGAAGCTGAGGGAGTAGTTGTTTCAAGAAGAACAATTGCTAAGTATCGAGATCAATTAGGCATCCCCTCTTCTTCTAAGAGAAAAAGATATGATTAACAAATCGACGCAGGAGATAAGTTACTTGATGGTAATAAATATATAACTTTGAAAGTTATGACTCGACGTCCAGCTCCAGTGCCTATCGACTATCAAACTTCAGGCCTTCTCCCTACGATAAGTCAACATCGATTCGCTATCGCTTATCTTGTATCCTTTATCACGTTTTAACGGGCAGTAAGATATAACCTGAAAAAATGTACTACAGTGGATAAAAAACTGCCCATAAAAACCTGATCAGCTCAGGCTAACCATCAGGGAAAAACACCCTGATGGAAGGTTCGCCTTATCTCAGTCGAAGTCCCTCCAGTTTGTACGTCGATGATCAAGGCGTTTGCGCTTTTGTTCATGAGTGTTGAAAATTTGACAAAAAGTTCAAAATTTATGCCCAAAATAAAAAAAGTAAGGGATTTAAGTTGAATTATATCTATACTCCTGTTAATATTATGAATGAAGCAGGGGTGATTTTTTTTGTGAATGCTGGGACACAATACGGCTATGCGGGACGTTTGTTGACCACCATTGAATGAAGGGGCATTAAAGATGTACTCATTAATTGATATTCAGAAAAGATTATTACCTGATCTACTGAAGGTTATGCAAAAAAGATATCACATTCTCCAATACATAGGTGTTATGCAGCCAGTTGGTAGAAGAAGCTTATCAGTTAGTCTTGGCATAACCGAGAGAGTTTTAAGAAGTGAAGTCGAATTCCTTAAAGAGCAAAACCTTATCACTATATCTAATGTAGGAATGACACTAACTTTAGATGGAAAAAAGGTACTTATGAACCTAGAATCCATCATGAGAGATGTGACTGGCATTAACGAGATGGAAATACGCCTGCAAAAAAAATTAGGTGTAAAACGGGTCATGATTGTCACAGGAGACAGCGATCAATCTCCTTGGGTATTAAATGAGCTTGGCTTGGCATGCGCCAAATGCATGAAAAAACGACTCAGTGGGAACCATATCATCGCTGTAACAGGTGGAACGACAATGGCGAAGGTAGCGGAAATGATTACACCCGATATTGTTAGAGGAGAATGGCTTTTTGTGCCTGCAAGAGGTGGGATTGGTGAAGATGTTGAAAATCAAGCCAATACGATCTGTGCAAAAATGGCTGATCAAACTGAATCTAAACACCGAGTTTTATATGTTCCTGATCAAGTAAGCAAGGAAATGTATCAATCCATCGTTAAAGAGCCAAATATCAAGGAAGTATTAAGATTAATTAAATCTGCGAGCATGGTTCTTCATGGAATTGGAGATGCTATCACAATGGCAGAACGAAGAAATACATCTACTGGCGATTTAGAAAAAATTCAACATGCAGAGGCTGTTGGTGAAGCATTTGGATATTATTTCAATGAAGCAGGAGAGGTCGTTCACAAGGTGCAAACGATAGGTCTTCAATTAAAGGATTTAGCAAGTATTGACCATGTAATTGCAGTTGCTGGCGGGGCTTCAAAAGCAAAGGCTATTCGAGCCTATATGAAGCAAGCTCCATCTTCGACAGTATTGATTACTGATGAAGGGGCAGCAATGAAATTGTTATAAGGGTTTACCCTTTATATAAAAAATAATCCTTAAATATTAAAGGAGGAAGTAATAATGGCAGTAAAAATTGGTATTAATGGTTTTGGTAGAATAGGACGTAATGTGTTCCGAGCAGCATTAAACAATCCTAATGTTGAGGTTGTAGCAGTAAACGACCTTACGGATGCAAAAACTCTTGCTCACCTTTTAAAATATGATTCAGTACATGGTAAATTAGATGCTGAAGTATCTGTAAATGGAAACAATATCGTAGTTGATGGAAAAGAAATCATCGTTAAAGCTGAGCGCGATCCAGCTCAATTAGGTTGGGGAGAAGTTGGCGTAGAAATCGTAGTTGAATCTACTGGTCGTTTCACTGACCGTGCGGATGCAGCAAAACATATCGAAGCTGGTGCTAAAAAAGTTATCATCTCTGCTCCTGCATCTAACGAAGATATCACAATCGTTATGGGTGTTAACGAAGATAAATATGATGCTGCTAGCCATGATGTTATCTCTAATGCTTCTTGTACTACTAACTGCTTAGCGCCATTTGCTAAAGTATTAAACGAAAAATTCGGTATCGAACGTGGAATGATGAATACAATCCACTCTTACACTAATGACCAACAAATTTTAGACTTACCACATAAAGATTTACGTCGTGCTCGTGCAGCTGCTGAAAGCATGATCCCAACATCAACTGGTGCAGCTAAAGCCGTATCTTTAGTATTACCTGAATTAAAAGGTAAATTAAATGGTATGTCTGTACGCGTTCCAACTCCTAACGTATCTTTAGTTGACTTAGTTGCTGAACTTAAAACTGAAGTAACAGTTGAAGAAGTAAATGCAGCGCTTAAAGAAGCAGCAGAAGGTCCATTAAAAGGTATCCTTGGCTACAGTGAAGAGCCACTTGTTTCTAAAGACTACAATGGAAATAACCATTCTTCTACAATCGATGCTCTTTCTACAATGGTTATGGAAGGCAAAATGGTAAAAGTTATTTCTTGGTATGATAACGAAACTGGTTACTCTACTCGTGTAGTTGACCTTGCTGATTACATTGCTCAAAAAGGACTTTAATAACTAGTTTATTAAATATTCTTATATAAATGAGTCTAATACTATGCATAGATTCGTTAAGTAGAATAAAAGTCTATAATGAAAAGGTAAAAGGGGAGCGGGGAACATTCCCCCTCCCTTTTATTGTGCCAATTGTCGTATTTAGCTGATTTTAAGGGGGGCCTTTTAACATGAACAAGAAGAGTATTAAAGATGTTGATTTAAAAGGAAAACGAGTTTTTTGCCGTGTTGACTTTAATGTTCCAATGCAAGATGGTCAAGTAACAGATGAAACTCGTATTCGTGCAGCACTTCCAACGATTCAATATTTAATTGAACAAGGTGCAAAGGTTATTTTAGCAAGTCACCTTGGTCGTCCAAAAGGAAAAGCAGTTGAAGAATTGCGTTTAACTCCAGTTGCAAAACGTTTATCAGAGCTTCTTGAGAAGGAAGTATTAAAAACGGATGAAGCATATGGAGAAGAAGTAAAAGCAAAAATCTCTACAATGAGTGAAGGAGATATTTTACTTCTTGAAAACGTTCGCTTCTATGCAGGTGAAGAGAAAAATGATCCTGAATTAGCGAAAGCATTTGCTGAATTGGCAGATGTGTATGTAAATGATGCATTCGGTGCAGCTCACCGTGCGCATGCTTCAACTGAAGGTATTGCACATTATCTTCCTGCAGTATCTGGATTATTAATGGAAAAAGAGCTTGATGTATTAGGAAAAGCTCTATCTAATCCTGAGCGTCCTTTCACTGCCATTATTGGTGGAGCAAAGGTTAAGGATAAAATTGATGTTATCGACAATTTGTTAGAAAAAGTTGATAACCTCATTATTGGCGGAGGCTTAGCTTATACGTTCATTAAAGCAAAAGGCTATGAAATTGGGAAATCTTTATTAGAAGAAGACAAAATTGAATTAGCTAAAACTTTTATGGATAAAGCAAAAGAGAAGGGCGTTAATTTCTATATGCCAATTGATGGAGTAATTGCACAAGAATTTTCTCCAGATACAGAAGCAAAAGAAGTTTCTATTGATGCTATTCCTGCAGACTGGCAAGCACTTGATATTGGACCAAAAACAGTTGAACTATACCGTGAAGTGATTCAAAAATCAAAGCTTGTGATTTGGAATGGACCAATGGGTGTGTTTGAATTTGATAAATTTGCAAATGGTACAAAAGGTGTTGCAGAAGCCCTAGCTGGAGCAAGCGATACATATTCTGTTATCGGTGGCGGAGACTCAGCAGCAGCAGTTGAAAAATTTGACCTTGCAGATAAAATGAGCCATATTTCTACTGGCGGCGGTGCTTCATTAGAATTCATGGAAGGTAAAGTACTTCCTGGAGTTGTGGCTTTAAACGATAAATAAGCAATACAAACTGTGTGATCGTGCATGAAAGGGTGACAACAAATATGCGTAAACCAATTATTGCTGGGAACTGGAAAATGAATAAAACACTTTCTGAGGCAACTGGTTTTTTAGAAGAAGTAAAAAGCTTAGTGCCATCAAATGAAAGCGTTGATGCTGTCATTTGTGCTCCTGCATTATTTTTAGAAAAATTAGTTGAGCTTTCAAAAGGCACTGATGTTGCGATTGGAGCTCAAAACATGCATTTTGAAGAAAGCGGAGCCTTTACTGGCGAAATTAGCCCGAAAGCTTTAGCTGACATCAAAGTTCAATACGTTGTACTTGGCCATTCAGAGCGTCGTGAAATGTTTAATGAAACAGACGAGTCTGTAAATAAAAAGACTCTAGCTGCATTCCAATATGGATTAACTCCAATTGTTTGCTGCGGTGAAACACTTGAAGAGCGTGAAAGTGGAGCAACAAATGAACTTGTAGGTACACAAATTAAAAAAGCATTAGAAGGCTTAACAGATGAGCAAGCAAAACAAACGGTTATTGCTTACGAGCCAATCTGGGCGATTGGAACTGGAAAATCATCTACTTCTGCCGATGCAAATGAAGTATGTGCACATATTCGTGGCGTAGTAAGTGAACAGTTTTCAAAAGAAGTAGCTGATGCAATTCGCATTCAATACGGCGGAAGCGTTAAACCAACGAATATTAAAGAATATATGGCTCAACCTGACATCGATGGCGCATTAGTCGGCGGTGCTAGCTTAGAACCACAATCATTCCTTCAATTGTTGGAGGAAGGTAAATATGAGTAAATCTCCTGTTGCCTTAATTATTTTAGATGGGTTCGCTTTACGAGGTGAAAACAAGGGTAATGCAGTTGCACAGGCGAAAAAGCCTAATTTTGATCATCTTTGGGAAAAGTACCCTCACGCAACATTAACTGCATCAGGTGAAGCAGTTGGACTTCCTGAAGGACAAATGGGTAACTCTGAAGTAGGTCATTTAAACATTGGTGCAGGACGAATTGTTTACCAAAGCTTAACACGTGTTAATGTTGCCATTAGAGAAGGCGAATTTGAAAAAAATGAAACCTTCCAAAAAGCAATCGACCATGTTAAAACAAAAGGAACAAGTCTTCATTTAATGGGACTACTTTCAGATGGCGGCGTTCACAGTCATATCAACCATATGTTTGCTCTTTTAAGCCTTGCAGCTAAAGAAGGTATTGAAAAAGTATATGTTCATGGCTTTTTAGACGGTCGTGATGTTGGCCAAAAAACAGCTGAGAAATTTATTAAAGAAACGCAAGAAAAAATTAAGGAAATTGGTGTAGGTGAAATTGCAACCATTTCTGGCCGTTATTATTCTATGGACCGCGACAAACGTTGGGATCGTGTAGAAAAATCTTATCGTGCGATGGTTTATGGAGAAGGTCCTACTTATACGGATCCGTTAGAATTAGTAGAAGATAACTATAAAAATGGTATCTTTGATGAGTTCGTGCTTCCTTCCGTTATTACAAAAGAAAATGGAGAGCCGGTTGCGACCATCCAAGAAGATGATGCAGTCATTTTCTATAATTTCCGTCCAGACCGAGCAATCCAAATTTCTAATACTTTTACCAATAAGGATTTCCGTTCATTTGATCGTGGACCTAAGCATCCGAATAACTTATTCTTCGTCTGCTTAACACACTTCAGTGAAACGGTTGATGGCTATGTAGCATTCAAACCTACAAATCTGGATAATACTATTGGAGAAGTACTTTCTCAACATGGTTTAAAACAATTAAGAATTGCTGAAACAGAAAAATATCCTCATGTTACCTTCTTTATGAGTGGTGGACGTGAAGAAAAGTTCCCTGGTGAAGAACGTATTTTAATTAACTCACCGAAAGTGGCAACTTATGACTTACAACCTGAAATGAGTGCTTATGAAGTAACAGAAGCGCTGTTAAAAGAGATTGAAGCAGACAATTTCGATGCGATCCTTCTAAACTTTGCTAACCCAGATATGGTTGGACACTCAGGGATGCTTGAACCAACAATTAAAGCAATTGAGACTGTTGATGAGTGTTTAGGCAGAATCATCGATTTAATCGAGAAAAAAGGTGGTACAGCTATTATCACAGCAGACCATGGAAATGCTGATGAGGTTGTAACTCTTGAAGGTCTTCCTATGACAGCTCATACAACAAATCCTGTTCCCGTTATTGTAACAAAAGAAGGAGCAGACCTTCGTACAGACGGTATTCTAGGAGATTTAGCACCAACAATGCTTGATCTTTTAAATATTGAAAAGCCTATTGAAATGACAGGAACATCCATTATTAAAAAATAAAAACGTTTAAATAAAAGGAGAGAAATTAATATGCCATTTATCAAACAAGTATACGCACGTGAAGTATTAGACTCTCGTGGTAATCCAACAGTAGAAGTAGAAGTTTTAACTGAATCAGGTTTCTTTGGCCGTGCTTTAGTTCCATCTGGAGCATCTACTGGTGAATATGAAGCAGTTGAGCTTCGTGACGGAGATAAATCTCGTTACCTTGGAAAAGGTGTATTACAAGCTGTTAAAAACGTAAATGACATCATCGCTGAAGCAATCATCGGCTTAGATGTTACTGACCAAGTTGGAATTGACCGCCTTATGATCGAATTAGACGGTACTGAAAACAAAGGTAAATTAGGTGCAAACGCAATCCTTGGTGTTTCTATGGCTGCTGCTCATGCTGCTGCTGATTTCGTAGGACTTCCTTTATACCGTTACCTTGGTGGATTCAACGCTAAGCAATTACCAACTCCAATGATGAACATCATCAACGGTGGTTCTCATGCTGATAACAACGTTGATTTCCAAGAATTCATGATCTTACCTGTTGGAGCTGAGTCTTTCAAAGAAGCAATCCGTACTGGTGCAGAAGTATTCCACGCTTTAAAGAAAGTATTACACGACAAAGGTTTAAATACTGCTGTTGGTGACGAAGGTGGATTTGCTCCAAACCTTGGATCTAACCGTGAAGCTCTTGAAGTTATTATCGAAGCAATCAAAGCTGCTGGATACGAGCCTGGTAAAGACGTATTCTTAGGTATGGACGTAGCTTCTTCCGAATTCTACAACAAAGAAACAGGAAAATACGATCTAGCTGGTGAAGGCCGTACTGGTTTATCTTCAGAAGAACTTGTAAGCTTCTATGAAGAGTTAGTAAATGAATTCCCAATCCTTTCTATCGAAGATGGATTAGACGAAAACGACTGGGAAGGTCACAAACTTTTAACTGAGCGCATCGGTAAAAAAGTTCAACTTGTTGGGGACGATCTATTCGTAACAAACACGAAAAAATTAGCTCAGGGTATCGAGCAAGGTGTTGGTAACTCTATCTTAATTAAAGTTAACCAAATCGGTACTTTAACAGAAACTTTCGAAGCAATTGAAATGGCTAAACGCGCTGGTTACACAGCTGTTGTTTCTCACCGTTCTGGTGAAACTGAAGATGCTACAATCGCTGACATCGCAGTTGCTACAAATGCTGGTCAAATCAAAACTGGTTCTATGTCTCGTACAGACCGCATCGCGAAATACAACCAACTTCTTCGCATCGAAGACGAGCTTGGCGAATTAGCTGTATACGATGGTCTTAAATCTTTCTACAACTTAAAAAAATAATGATTCATAAATGAAGGTGTCAGCATTTTGCTGGCACCTTTTTTTGTGGATGAACAGAGTCTCCAGATGTCAATTGCATTTAAAATTTTATTTGTTTAAACAATTCCTTAAACAGATTAAAAACTTTTTTCTAGGTTTTGTAGTACTCTTTATCGCAAAGATGGTAGAATAATACTACTAATTAAATAATTAACATGCTTGATAAACGCTAGAATTGTTATAGCTAAATTAAGATAAAATGTAATGATAAATAGATTAAAAGAATTTTTGTTTTACAGCTTCTTTGAAATGGGGCCTCTAACAAAGGTATAGGAGTGTTACGACATTAATGAACCCTTTATTTAAGACAAAATGGTTTACTAGGAGAAAAAAGAAAATTCATGAAATAAAGAAAGAAAATGATTTGACTGAATCAATGGATTTTCTTAATGAAACTGATATGAAATCTACTAATGAGGGCTATCTTGCAGGAATAGGCAGAATGGCAGCTTTTTTTGCTCATGAAATTCGAAATCCACTGACGACAATCATCGGCTTTGCACAGGTGTTAGAGAAAAATCCTATCATTAAAGCTGACCCTAGTATCGCACATTATGCATCAATTATTAGAGAAGAAGCAGATAAGATGGAGTATTTAATTCAAGAGCTTCTAAGCCTATCCAAATCTCACTTAAACCAGGATCATTTATCCATTATTGATGTAAAGCAAAGCATTGAAAAAATTATTACAATAAATGAAATGAAAACAAGTCAAACAAGTATTCAATTTAAAGCAAATTTAGAAATGGAAACGTACGTTACTGGAAATGCTCATCGTTTTGAAAGATTAATGATCAATTTAATTAAAAATGCAATTGAAGCTATTGGTACTACTGGAACGATCTTTATTAATGTAATAAAGCATAAAAAAGAAGTTGAGATTTCCATTATTGACGATGGTCCTGGCATACCTCCTGAACAGCTAGAACAAATTTTTTATCCTTTTTATACGACAAAAGATGAAGGTACAGGAATAGGTTTGCCCATTTGTAAAACAATTGTTGAGACACTAAATGGGACATTAGATGTTCAAAACCATCCAAACATGGGAGCAAAAGTGACGATCACATTGCCTCAAAGCAGAAATACTTCTTTTAATAAAAATAAATAGAAAGCCTATCAAAGTAAGGAGATCAGGTAATGGATGAATGGTTGACATTGATCATATCAATTATTGAATGGATAGCTTTGATATCCTTTCCAATCATTATGTTAGGGTATATTTATAATAAATACATAAGGAAAATCGTATTAATCGCAGTTTGCATGGGCATAATTTCTTTTGGCTTGCATTTAGTTGCTCTTCCTTTATATGTTATTATTACAATTCAAATGCTTATCCTGTTTTATTCTATAAAATTACTGCTGCGTATGAATAATTTAGAGTCTTTAGTCATTTCAAGTATGGGGTACGGCTTTTATATTCTTGTGCAATTAATTATTTTGGAATTTGTTCGTTCTGTTTCTATGTACGACTATTTTCAGCTTTTGCATTTAAATATAAAATATATGATTCAGGTCACTTCAATCGTATTGGTTGGTGGGATTTGTTTATTATTAAGTATAAAACATTTCCATCTTGAGTTATTTCGACATCAATTGCGAATCCAAAATATGAATAATAAAATAAAAGCCATTATTGTCGCTAATACGGTCTTGATATTTACTTTTATTTGTTTAGCAGCTTTTGAAATGCAAATAGAGCATGTTAATAATAAATACACACTCGTATTAATATGTATAGTTACTTTATTCATCATTTTAGCTATTTTTATTCTTTTGCATTCTCAATTACAAATGAAAGAAGTCATTGAAGCAAAAAAATATTATTTAGATCAGGAGCAACAAGTTGCTACTGTCGTAGAAAAGCTTAAAGAAGAATACGGAATCCATTTTAAAGCGATTCTAAGATTATGCAACGTAGATTCGATAGAGTTATGCAGGGAGTACGTAGAAAAGCATCAATTAAATAGTTCAAAAATCATGACATCTAATGATAACTTAAAAAATTTAGATCAAATTGATGAACTTTTATATGCTGTTCTATTGAATAAAAGAAAACTAAGTAATTTGTTAGGGGTAAAAATATCTATTTCTTCACAAATGGAGATTGCTGTAACGACCACTTTATGGCAAAATAGGTATATCAGTAGCATTCTAGACGATATCATTTTTTCTTTATATCACCATCCTAGAATGGAAGAAAAAGTGATCAATGTTCTTATTCAAGCTGAAGAGAATGAAATTGCCTTTCACATTACTAGTAATTTACGTTTATCAGAGAATGAATATTCCAATTTAAAAATACTCGATTTTTTATTGAAATTTAAAGAGAATAAAGCTATTGTCCAAGCAGATTTTGAGCCGGTTCGTTTATCGATTAAATGTCCTATTTCATAGAGGAGACAAGGAAATGTTTGAAAAATGGGCTATTCTGCTAGCAAATAGAATAAAGGAAATCAACCCTGAAGAAACAGCACCGCATGATGTATTGGTATTTGGTTTTACTATTATTCTGAATCTGCTATTTACTTTTTTTCTTTTGTTTTTCACTGGATGGTTACTAGGGAAACCCTTTATTATCGTGCAAGTAACTTTATCCTTTTTATTACTTCGTATGTTAACTGGAGGATCGCATTTAACTGCATCACTTGCGTGTTCAATCATGAGCCTCCTTTTTATTCTTTCTATCTCTTATTTACCGATTAATACACCGCTGATTATTACATACTCCGTTTTATCTTTCTTTTTCTTATTGCAATATGCACCTTTTTATGAGTCACATCAAGTGATCCATTCTAAAGAATGGGAACGAAAAAAGAAGTTACTGTCTCTATTTTTAATTTTCATAGCAAGTGGTTTGTACTTCATCTTTCATCTACCAGGCTTTGTTCTTGGTGCTTTTCTTCAATCTTTGCTACTTACACCAATTGGTATCAACTTTATTTATTTTCTTGATCGAAAGGCGAGTAAAGGAGGTGATCAAATTGAAAAAAGCAGCTAAATCTCTTTCCAAAGTAACACATTCTCTTTCCACAATGTTTGTTAAAGCTTCTAGTCCATTAATCCATTCGCCGAAAATTCCTGAAAGTCTTAAAAAATCGAAATGAGTTCGAAAGTAGCAGTGACGGCTTTGATACATAGGGCCGTCTTTTCTTTTTGTTTTAAGGCTTATATTTGTGAATTCTGCATGATTTGATACCACTTTCATCGTGGATGTTGTTTAATTTAAAAGCATATGCTAGAATGAAAATAATGTTTATGCACGTTTTCAGGAGGTTACATGATGTTACATACAATTTTGATTACTTTATTAGTTATTGTTTCAATTGCCTTAGTGATTGTTGTACTTCTTCAAGCGGGGAAAAGTGCAGGATTATCTGGAGCTATTTCAGGAGGAGCGGAACAGCTATTTGGAAAACAAAAAGCTCGTGGGCTTGACTTGATCCTTCATCGTATTACGATTGTATTAGCTGTTTTGTTTTTTCTTTGCACGATTGCTGTCAGCTACTTTAAAATTTAATGATGAGAAAAAATATGCCTGGCCGTATGTAGGTCAGGTTTTTTTATACATTCATAACTAAGACAAAAAACTGGATTGTTCCTTTATTGTTTGTGAAAATTAAATTGTAAAGTAGTTAGAACAGATTCATTATAGGTTCAAATTGTGACCGTGAAAAGGAGCTTCGTTTATGATGAAAATAGTAGCACCAAAGCCATTTACTTTTGAGGGAGGAAAACGTGCAGTGCTGCTGCTTCATGGTTTTACCGGGAATACAGCTGATGTACGTATGCTTGCACGTTTCCTTGAGAAAAAAGGGTATACTTGCCATGCCCCCCTTTACAAGGGTCATGGTGTTCCTCCAGAAGAGCTTGTACATACGGGACCTAAGGATTGGTGGCAAAATGTTGTTGATGGTTATCAATTATTAAAAGATAAAGGATATAGTGAAATTGCAGTTGCTGGACTTTCACTTGGTGGCGTATTTTCATTAAAATTGGGATACAATGTACCTGTGAAAGGGATTATTCCAATGTGTGCGCCGATGTATATTAAAAGTAAAGAGGTAATGTATAAGGGAATTCTTGATTATGCAAAAGATTATAAAAAACTAGAAGGCAAGTCGGAAAGTCAAATTGAACTTGAAATGGAACATTTCAAGAAAACACCGATGAAAACATTAAAGGCCTTGCAAGACTTAATCTCAGATGTTCGTCGCTCTGTCGACATGATTTATTCACCAACCTTTGTTGTGCAGGCGCGTCATGATCATATGATCAACACGGATAGTGCGAATATTATATTTAATGAGGTTGAGACCGATATAAAGAATATCAAATGGTTTGAGCATTCAGGTCATGTGATTACCCTTGATAAAGAACGTGATGAGCTTCATGAGGATATTTATCAGTTTTTAGAGAAGCTAGATTGGGAAGAATAATACGACAAAGAATATTTTAATAAAAGGAGGTAGTGATATGGAAGAAAATTTTAATGAAATGATGGACAAACTCCTACATTTTATGAAGGATGAAGCTTATAAGCCACTTACTGTTCAAGAACTTGAGGAAGCATTGAAAATTGAAGATTCCACTCACTTTAAAGAGTTTGTCAAATCACTTGTTCGAATGGAAGAACAAGGCCTTGTCGTACGAACAAGAAGTAATCGTTACGGACTTCCAGAAAAGATGAACCTTGTTCGCGGGAAGCTCACGGGGCATGCAAAGGGATTTGCCTTTGTTATTCCGGATGAACCTGGAGTAGATGATATTTTTATTCCGCCAAATGAAATTAATAATGCGATGCACGGAGATATTGTACTTGCAAGGGTGTCCTCTGTTAGCTTTGGACAAAAAAGAGAAGGGACGGTTGTAAGGATCCTTGAAAGAGGAATTCAGCAAATCGTAGGTACTTATACCGAAAGCAAACATTTTGGCTTTGTGATCCCCGATGATAAGAAATTTGCCAGTGATATTTTTATTCCGAAAGCTTCTTCACTAGGGGCAGTAGAGGGTCATAAGGTGGTCGTGAAGCTTACCACTTATCCTGAAGGAAGAAAAAGTGCAGAAGGAGAAATAACGAAAATACTCGGACATAAAAATGATCCAGGGGTTGATATTCTTTCTGTTATCCATAAGCATGGTCTCCCACTTGCTTTTCCAGATGATGTATTAAATCAAGCGAATCAGACTCCAGATACAATTGATGAAAAGGAAATCGTCAATAGACGCGATCTTCGAAATGAAATAATTGTGACGATTGATGGAGCGGATGCAAAGGATTTAGATGATGCAGTAACCGTTACTAAGCTTGATAATGGACACTATAAGCTTGGTGTACATATTGCAGACGTTAGTCATTATGTAACAGAAGAGTCTTCTATTGATAGAGAAGCAGCTGATCGTGGAACGAGTGTTTATTTAGTTGACCGAGTCATACCGATGATTCCTCACCGATTATCAAATGGAATTTGTTCCTTAAATCCAAAAGTTGATCGCTTAACTCTTTCATGTGAAATGGAAATTGATGCAGAAGGTACGGTTGTTCAGCATGAAATTTTTCAGAGTGTGATTAAAACGACGGAGCGAATGACTTATTCAGATGTTAATCATATATTAAATGATAAGGATGAAGAGTTGCTTTCTCGATATGAGACACTTGTTCCGATGTTTCAATTAATGGAGGAGCTTGCGCAAATTTTACGCCAAAAAAGGATGAAAAGAGGCGCGATCGACTTCGATTTTAAAGAAGCAAAGGTGCTTGTGGATGAAGAAGGCAAACCGTCTGATGTTGTCTTACGTGAGAGGTCAACAGCTGAAAAGCTTATCGAAGAATTCATGCTTGCTGCAAATGAAACAGTAGCTGAGCACTTTCATTGGATGGATGTACCTTTTATTTATCGTATACATGAAGATCCAAAAGAAGATAAGCTGAGAAGATTTTTTGAATTTATTACAAATTTCGGTTATATCGTAAAAGGAACGGCAAATTCTGTTCATCCTAGAGCCCTTCAGGAAATTATTGAAGAGGTACAAGGAAAACCAGAAGAGATGGTTGTATCAACAGTGATGCTGCGCTCTATGCAGCAAGCGAAATATGATCCTGAAAGCTTGGGTCATTTCGGTTTATCAACTGATTTTTACACACATTTCACATCACCGATACGACGATATCCGGACTTAATTGTCCATCGGTTAATTCGAACTTATTTAATTGATGGAAAGCTTGATCAATCAACACGAGAAAAATGGGGTTCAAGACTGCCTGATATTGCGGAGCATTCCTCGAATATGGAGAGAAGAGCTGTTGATGCTGAAAGAGAAACAGATGAGCTGAAGAAAGCTGAATATATGGAAGATAAAGTCGGGGTTGAATATGATGGAATGATTAGTTCTGTAACGAATTTCGGCATGTTTGTTGAGCTGCCGAATACAATAGAAGGTCTTGTTCATGTAAGCTATATGACAGATGACTATTATCGTTATGAGGAACGGCATTTAGCTATGATTGGAGAACGAACAGGAAACGTCTTCCGAATTGGAGATGAAATTACTGTTCGAGTTGTAAAGGTAAATAAGGAAGAACGATCCATCGATTTTGAAATTGTCGGGATGAAGGGAACAAGACGCGGGGAAAGAAAAACGACGACAAAAGTTTTTTCTACTGGAAGCAGCGAACGAAAGCCGCGAAGAAGCAAAACGAGAAATGAAGAGAAATCCAACAGTACAAATCATTCTAGGAAGAAAAAGAAAAAGGCTTTTGAAAATGCACCAAAAGCAAAGCGGAAAAAGAAAAGATAAATTTTTATGAAAGATCGGGAAGGGAGAGAAATATTCTTCCCTTCTCTTAGGCTTGGCCTCATCGTTTGTCGGAGAAAGAAAAGTTTGTTAAAATAGATCAAGGTCGGGGGGGGGGGAAGCCGTATGCCAAAAGGAGAAGGAAAAGTGATCGCACAAAACAAAAAAGCGAATCACGATTATTTTATCGAAGAAACGTACGAAGCTGGGATTGTCCTTCAAGGTACAGAGATTAAGTCAATCCGAGGTGGAAGAGTCAATCTAAAGGATTCCTATGCTCGTATTCAAAACGGGGAAGTATTCCTATATAGTATGCACGTCAGTCCATATGAACAAGGAAACCGCTATAACCATGACCCTTTACGAACAAGAAAGCTGCTTTTACACAAAAAACAAATAGCAAAGCTTATTGGGGATACGAAAGAGGTTGGATATTCATTAGTACCATTGAAGCTGTATTTAAAAAACGGCTATGCTAAAGTACTTGTTGGACTTGCAAGAGGGAAAAAGAAATACGATAAACGTGAGGATTTAAAGAAAAAAGAGGCAAAACGAGACATTGAACGTGCGTTTCGTGAGAGACAAAAAATATAATAAACAAATAGTTATCCAAAAGTTTACAATTGTAATTTTCTTTTACTATGCTATAATAAGTCATGTCACCTCAGAGTGGCAAAAAACTTTAGCTCATCTATCTGAGCATCCGGAAGATATCCGAGAATAATGAGGTTATTGAATCCTATTCATAACCAATTTCTTATACGGGGACGCTACGGATTCGACAGGGGTAGTTCGAGCTTAGGTTGCGAGTCGAGGGGATCGGCCTCGTTAAAACGTCAAAGCCTATAACTGGCAAAAAACAAAACTCTTTCGCTTTAGCTGCTTAATAGCGCTTAGCGGTTCCTCCCTCCATCGCCCATGTGGTAGGGTAAGGGACTCACTTTAAGTGGGCTACGCCGGATTCCACCGTCTGAGGATGAAGGAAGAGAATAACCAGACTAGCCGCTCGGGCGCCTGTCGATAGGCAGATGTTGCGGCGAATCGCGAATATGTCGACTACACTCGTAGAAGCTTAAGTGCCGATATTTCTGGACGTGGGTTCGATTAGTAATTAGTCGCCTTGTGTGGCAACACACAAGTGAAAATTCGGCTTTATCGGTGAAACCTAAGTCGCTGAAACACGCGATAAGGCAATGCCGAGCGGTATGTGGAGCAATCCAACAGCCGTGTATCGACTTATAGGCTGCCTGTAAGGTAGTACTAGGATGCGAAACTCTGCCTGATAAATTGAGGTAAATATAAGTTCCGCATAACACGCCGAAGGACCTGTTTTCAAGCAGGTTCAAGATATAGTCAGTGCCATGACGAAAGCATGGAATAGCACGTCCCACCGTCTCCACCATACATATGTAGGGTGGATTTTTATTTTATTGTGACTTAAAGCATAAAAATGTCATCATTACATCTTTATGCTTTAAACATATTAGTGACAAACTTATGCTTTAAACATATTAGTGACAAACTTATGCTTTAAATTGTGATTTGAGTTCTGAATTAGTTGAAATTTTTTTAAAAGTATTCTAGATCGAATGGTGTTTCCTTTTGATTTCTTTATTATAAGTAGGCGCATTTCATACTACAGAAATGCGCTATTTTTGAATAACTTTATAAAGATGCTGTCTCTTCTTTTAATTCACGATGTAATACCTCACCAATGCGCTTCATCCCTTCAATGATTCGGTCTTTAGACATGTTCGAGTAATTTAGACGCAAGGTATTCTTCTTTGTGCCATGTGGGAAAAATGGAATACCAGGAACAAAAGCTACATTATTTTTTAAGCACTCCGTGAATATTTCCCTAGAATCAACAGATTCCGGAAGCTCTATCCAAATAAATAATCCACCCTCTGGTGTACTATAGGATACATTTTTAGGGAAAAATTCTTCGATGCAAGAAAACATGACGGTGCTTCTTTCTTTATATACTGCTTTAATTTTTTCAATATGTGCATCCATATCGTAAAGTTCTATATATTTGGCTGTAATCATTTGAGCAAAGCTGTCTGTATGTAAGTCAGCTGATTGCTTAAAAGCTACGTATTTATCAATAAAGACTTTGTCTGCACAAATCCAACCAAGTCGAAGCCCAGGAGAGAATACTTTAGAAAAAGTACTGAGATAAATCACTCTACCCTCTGTGTCTAAATGTTTCAAAGGCGGAAGTTCTTTCCCAGCGAATCTCACAGCGCCATAAGGATTATCTTCTATAATTAGTACATCATATTGATTAGCAAGCTCTATTAATCTTTTTCTTCTTTCGAGCTTCATTGTTCGACCTGTAGGATTTTGAAAATCTGGGATGGTATAGATGAATTTTGTTTCGGGATGCTCTTGCAGCTTTTTCTCTAACTCTTCCATAATCATGCCATCATCATCCATTGCTACTTCAACAAAATTCGCATCATATACTTTAAAGGCATTAATCGCTGCAAGATAGGTTGGACTCTCGCAAATAATAGTATCGCCTTCATTAATGAAGAGTTTTCCAGTAAGGTCTATTGCTTGTTGGGACCCTGATGTGATAATAACTTGTTCAAGAGAAGAATCTATTCCAATCTCCTTCATTCTTTTACAAATAGCTTCCCTTAAAGGAATATATCCTTCTGTCATACTATATTGAAGAGAAGCTGGTCCCATTTCATTTAATACAGCTTCACATGCAGTTTTAATCGCTTCTACAGGAAAAAGCTCTGGAGCTGGAAGTCCTCCTGCAAAAGAAATGACTTCAGGTCTTGCTGTTATTTTTAATATTTCACGTGTTTCAGAAGAATTAACGAAACTAGCTCTCTTTGCAAACTTATTGTTCATTTCTATCTACTCCTTATGGAAATATTTTTGTGAAAGTACGAGGTATATCAAATGTTTTATCAACTTCATTTACTTTTCATCTATCATTAAATACTTATAATGGGCATCTATAATACATTTTTAACCTATAGACCAAAAATAATAGGAATGAAGGGTGCAATTAAAGAGCCCACTACTGCAGTCAAAGCCATCGAAACAGATCCGACTGAGCCACTTAGCTCACTATGCTCTAATGCTTTTGCTACCCCTACAGCTTGAGATGCTGATCCTAGACCTACACCAATGCCAATTTCACTATGAATCCTAAAAACTCTTAAAATAATAGGACCGAAAATAATGCCAGAATACCCGGCAAACATCGTAAATACTGCAGTAATCAATCCCATACCACCCAGTGTATTTGCTACCTGCACCGCCACTGGTATTGTTAATGCTTTAGGTATCATCGACAGGACAAATTCTTTTTCAATCCCAAATAGATTCATGATTAAAACCCCACTTATCATTCCAACAAATGTAGCCACTGTGACTCCTAAAATGATAGGCAACAGATACTTAAGCAACAGTTTCCTATGAAGATATAAGGGGAAAGCAAATGAAATAACTGCTGGGCCTAATAGAGAATTAATCCAATTACCTCCCAACATATAAGTTTCATAGGGAATACGGAATATTAACATGAACAAAATAATAATCATGGTTGTAGTAATAACTGAGTTAAGAATGGCTAGATGAAATTTTTGATATACTTTACGCATCAACAAAAAGATCATCACATTAATGACGATTATGATGGCTGCTTTTAATAATTGCTCCATTGCTTTCTGCTCCCTTTCGCTTTCCCCCTAAAAATTGACTAGTCCAACCTCCTGAAAGAATCATTAAAATGGTACTAAGAATGATCGTAATTAATAACATCAATCCTAATTTAGAAAACAAGATTGGAAACTGAATTAATCCTGATAGACTAGGTACTAATAATAAAGATATTATGGATATTAAGAACCCTGAGCCTTGTGCGATCCATTTTTCCGGGATGATTTTAAAAGTTAAAGCTATAAATAGTAAAATCATGCCGATAATACTGCCGGAAATAGATATGTTCAAAAGATGCTGCAGCCATTCTCCTACTAATAAAAAGCCATATAATAATAGTATTTGAACGCATATTTTTAGTAACTTCATGTTCGAATTTTCACTACCTTCAAATTCAAGTTTTCAAATAATATTAATTAGATTTTATCTGTTCGCCTGATATTTTTAAGGTTCCTGAAATAATCATTGAAACAGTTAGGATTCCGGCCAATATTAAAGTAACAATCCTAAAATCCCCAAAATTAAGAATCAACGGACCAGCACTTGCTCCTAAATTTAAAAGGAGAGCATAGAGCACTGCGGCACTACTTTTTGCCTGATCACCTAAAATTCCAACCACCTGAATTAACGTTGATATTGAAATCGAAAGTCCTGCTACAAAAACTACGGAAAAAATAGCGATTAAATTCACATTTGACATCATCGATTCGAGTAACATACCCCCAGCAGCCGTTATCAATCCACCCACCAAAACGCTCTTTAAACCAAACTGAGCAATTAATTTACCAGTTAGTAGAGATAATGTCATTCCTATAACTCCTAAACAACGAATTTGAAAGACCTGGTGAGCCGATAGCCTATATGTCTCAATCAAGTAATTCCCCATGGAGGCGCACATCCCAACGAAGGAGAGGCATAACGTAAAAGTAATAAAGTATGCTCCAACTAACTTCGGATTCAATAGTAATCTAAACATTTGTTTCCATGCTGCTAATAAATGCATATTCTTTTTTTGTTTTTTTGTATAAGGTAGTATTTTCCATACTACAATAAGAGCAAGCAAGTATATGATCCCGAATACTATAAATACGTTCGACCAACCAAAGTGCCTGGTCACCCACGAACTAATTAACTGGCCAACGATTGCTGCTATAAGAAATCCGGTACTGATTATAGAAATGGTTGTTCCCTTTTTTTCAGAAGGGTATGTTTCAAATACATAAGCTAGTGCTACAGGTTGAAAGGTAGCAGCAAAAAATCCTTGTATCGCACGCAACACGATAATGATTACGATATTATGAACAAAACCAATAGAAAAAGTCGTGATTGTTAAAAATAGAAGACCATAGACGATCACTTGTTTTCGTCCTAATTTATCAGATAATGGGCCAAATACTAAAAAGCCAAACGCATAAAAAATCGCGAAAATACTGCTAGCCCAGAAAGCTGCGCTAGTTGACACATGTAATGCTTGAGAAACATCAGTAATAATTGGAATCATTGTATATACATTAGAAATTATAAATACTGCGCAAAAAGCGAATAACCAAGCAATAAAAGAAAACTTCCACTCGGGAATTGGTCGATTAAATCCATGCTCGGATTCTATTATTCTAGTTTGGCTATCTGCCATAGGTGATTCCTCCATTTCAAAATATGAATCCCACCCCACCCTTCGTCAGGATTCCTTACGACCACACTAGCAGTTCGTCCCTGTTAGTTAAACCATTATATTTTTACCAGTTTGTGTTGCCTTTTTACTGTTCGTCTTTATTTACAAACCAGCCCTTACATACATCTATCCAATCCGTTGGCTTAGCGAACGTCTCTAATTCGTTTAAGGATAACGTAACGGTACTGTTTAAACTGCCTCCAGCGGTATAAATTGTATCAAAACGTTTAAGAGAAATATCTAAAAACACATCAACACCTTCATTAACCGCAAAGGGGCAAACTGCACCAGGTATGTGACCGATAGAGCTTTCAACTTTGTCTCCAGGAATCATTGCTGCTTTCTTATGGAAAGTAGCTTTATATTTTTTGTTGTCAATTTTAGCGTCACCCGCCATAGCAATTAAAATCGGCTTATCATTTACAAAAAAAGACATGGTCTTAGCAATTTGTTCTGGTTTACAACCAATAGATATTGCAGCATTCTCCACAGTATCACCAATATGTTCTCGCTCCACGACACGTTGGCCTAAACCCATTCCGTCAAAGTATTCTTTTACTCTTTCAAAAGACATTTTCTTCACCTTTTCTTGTGTTTTTTTCATGTTTAGGATATACTCCTTTTTAAAATAAGTAAAACAAATGTTTCTTATCCAAGCATTAGAAAAGGTGATTTGTGAACGATGAATCGATATATTGCACTTCAAAAAATTGTTGAGCTCGGGAGCTTTACCAAGGCGGCGGAAGCCCTTGGATACACGCAATCCGCTATAAGCCAGATGATCTCATCGTTAGAAGATGAATTATCTATTAAATTGTTATATCGTTCCCGTGTAGGAGTAAAATTGACTTTAGAGGGTAAGGGTTTATACCCACTTATTCAAAGAACCATTCTTCAATATCAAGCCATGCAGGAAAAAGCAAAAGAGATAAAGGGATTGGAAACGGGAGTGATCCGCATTGGTACGATTTCAAGCATTACCTGCCACTGGATGCCACAGCTTATAAAAGAGTTTCAGGCGTTTTATCCCAATGTACAATTTATTCTTCATCAAGGAGATTATAGTTCTATACAGGAGTGGATAAAAGTTGGGGCAGTAGATTTTGGCTTTATCACTCCTGATGCCGTAACTGGATTACAAACAATTACATTAAAAGGTGGAAGATGGTTAGTGGTTCTGCCAGAAAATCATAAATTGGCCTCACGTAGTTATGTTAATTTGCAAGAAATAGTGAACGAGCCATATCTTTTGTTAGAGCAAGGTAATTTTAGTGAGCCTATGAACGCGTTTCATGCTTGCAATTTGGAACCGAACATAAAATACCGTATCCATGACGATTATGCGATTATGACAATGGTAGAAGCTGGACTGGGTATCAGTATTTTAGCCGAGCTAGTGCTTCGCCGTACGAATTACAACATTGTAGCGCTTCCGATTGACCCTCCTATTACGAGAACAATTGCTATCGGATATAAAGATAAAAACAGTTTGCCGATTGCAAGCAAATATTTTATTGAATACTTAACCTCTAACATTGACAAACTGCCATAATACATAGCCGAAGGGGGCGGCGTTCACCAGCCTTCTTGGAATCACGGATGAAGGCGTATTGCAATTAGAAGATGACACGGGAACGATACACTATGTATATTTTACTGATATTTAACTATAGCTTACCCCTGATTTCTCTTGAAGGAACCTTGTGCATTATGTATAATCTGCTTGGGCAGTATTCGCGGAAACTGCACCTTTATAGTAACGTACATATATTAAAAGGTATCTGCCTAGATCCGATTGCCGGACCGGGACAGAGGGATGAAACATGTAAAAGAGTACTTTAGATCCTTTGCCTTAAGAAGGATTTTTTTATTTTCTCTTCGAATTGTTTAACCTCTCCCCTAATTAAAGGAGGGAATATGATGAAACAAACTACAGATTTCTTGAAAATGAAGCAAAGCAATGAAAAGATTGTCATGTTAACAGCCTATGACTATCCTTCTGCAAAACTTGCAGAACAAGGGGGCGTTGACGTCATTTTGGTTGGTGATTCGCTTGGAATGGTGGTTCTGGGTTACGATTCAACAATCCCAGTTACACTCGAAGACATGATGCATCACACGAAAGCTGTTAAACGAGGAGCAAAGGATACATTTATTGTTACGGATATGCCGTTTTTAACCTATCATTTATCTGTTAGAGATACATTAATCCATGCCGGGAGATTAATGCAAGAAGCCGGAGCCCATGCTGTGAAGCTGGAAGGTGCCGATGAAGTCATCGAACATATCGCCGCTCTGACAAGTGCAGGAATTCCTGTCTGTTCCCACCTTGGGCTAACACCGCAATCCGTCGGAGTTTTAGGCGGATATAAGGTGCAGGGAAAAGATGCGTCAGCCGCTAAAAAATTGCTGGAAGATGCTAAGAAATGTGAAGCGGCAGGGGCATTTGCGCTTCTTTTGGAATGTGTTCCAAGACAACTTGCAAAAGAAATATCCGAAAACCTATCGATCCCGGTGATTGGAATAGGTGCTGGATTGGATGTGGATGCCCAGGTTCTCGTCTATCATGATATTGTAGGCTATGGTGTTGAGCGGGTCCCTAAGTTTGTTAAACAATACCATTCAGTCAATCCGTTTATATTGGAATCAATTCAAGCTTATACTGCTGATGTGAAGAATAAACGTTTTCCAGAAGAAAAACATTCTTTTACGATGAAAGAAGAGGAACTGAAAGCACTTTATGGAGGTAAGTAGTGAAGGTAATTATTACTATGAAAATGGTCTGAAATAATCAATAACCAAATGAACAGACATTTAGTAGGTAGTATAGAGGTGCAGCCATTGATGGTTGCACCTTTTAAAGTTTTAAAAAAGAATAACGCTTGCTTTTTTGCCATTTAGAGATGAAAAACTTTGATAATCTTAAGAAAGCGAATCTTCAAAGATTATTTATTTAACAGATTTTCCTAAAAGAAGTCTCCCTCCTCAAGGAGCGAGAAGGGCGTAGCCCAGTGAGTAGGTGGGGGATGAATTTTAGGTAGGCGATAGCCTACACACAATCAAAAATAAGTACATATGTTCTTTTTTGCTTGTATGCTGAATATAGATACGATAAAATAAAGGATATAAGAATACTAGGAAAGGAGGAAACCGTATGGCCACTACAAACGAAGGTGTACATATTAAAGGTACGAAAAAAGCTTTACCTGAGGGTTGGGTGACGTTTGCGTTTCGGTATGCTATTTTTCCTACAAAAGAACAAGCAAAACGGCTAGAACGAGCGTTTGGATGTGAACGAAAAGTATATAACGAGTATGTGGCTGGCTTGTATGATTATTTAGAAACGGTTGGTTTTGAAGGTGGACCTATTCGTTATAAAGCTCCGTCTTATACGACTATTACCGCTAACTATCATTATTTAGACAGCAGTAATGATGCCTTTGTCTATAATGATGCAAAACTTCGTTTTCAGGCATCTATGAAGAAATATAATGAGCGTTACGGAAAGAAGCCCTTGCAGTATAAGAAATCTGTCTATAAAAGAATGAGAACGATAGGGTACGTTCCTACACTTCGAGATATAAAAGGAATGCCGAAATTCCATAGCCGGAAAAATGGCAAGTTTAGTTATACAACAAACCAAACGAACGGAAATATTAAAATGACGCAAGAAAATGGAGATTTTTATTTGTGTGTTCCTAAGTTTCAAGAGGGAATTCCCATTGTCTTACACCGTGATATGCCAGTAGATGGAGTGATAAAGAGGGCTACTATTAAGCGAGAAGGAACGGTTTATATGGTCTCTCTTTCTGTTGATTTTCCTTTTGTAAAAGTAAAACCAGCAGAACAAGTCAAGTCTGATAAAGTGATTGGTTTAGATTATAGCCAACATGACTTGTATGTAGATAGCGAAGCACAAATCGCTCAATATAGCCGATACAACAAACTGATCGAAAAAAGACAACGAAAAATGAATAAATCGTTGGCACGAAAGAAAAACCATGCTAAACGGGATGAAAATGGCAACGTTATATTCAGCCAAAATTATCAAAAACAAGTTGTTTCCTATCAAAGAGTTATGACAAAAGTCAAAAATCAAAGAAGAGATTTTCTACACAAGAAAAGTAATCAGATAACCAATGATTACCAGGCCATTGTGGTAGAAGATTTGGATTTGAGTAGCCTGTCACAATGCCTAGCATTAGGGAAGAAGTTACATGATAATGGATTTGGTCTGTTTCGGAGGACGTTACAATACAAGGCTGATAAAAAAGGGAAGCACTATATCGTTGTAGACAAGCATTTCCCTTCCAGTAAAACATGTAGTGAATGTGGGTATAAAAAAGACAAGCTCAAATTATCAGAAAGAACTTACAAGTGTGACAATTGTGGCACAAAAATCGATAGAGATTATAACGCTGCGCTCAACTTAAAACAGTACGGCATTCGCGTGTTGGATGAAATGGGCAAGTTAGCGTAATTTGTATCGATTTCAGTAGCGGTAGGAACGCCGCGAATTCAAGGCTTTGGACATGGACAGATAGGTCTGTGGATGAATGAGCAATAAAAGAGAAGGTCAGTTGACCTTTGAAGCCCCCACTTCAAGCGAAGCTAAGTGGTGGGTTGTTCACTGGAAGAACTTTTGTTTATGTTTCCAGATATTCTTTTAAAATGGATAATCCTTTATCAAGTTTACTCATACTACCTGCATCAGAAAGAGAAATTCGAAGGAATGGTTTATCCGTTTGATTTCTTACAATAAATCGGTCTGAATGGTAAGCCCTGATACCGGCCTTTTCCAATTCCCTTTCCACTTGGGAGGAAGGTTTGGTGTTTGGAATAGGCAGCCAACGATAAAAACAATACGGTGTTGCTAGAGAAGGACATTCTGGAAAATACCGTTCAAAAATAGCACCTGCTTTTACAGCAAGTTCACGCTTTTTTTCCACAATAGCATAGGCATTTCCATTCAAAATCAATTCTGTAATAATCTCTGCATCTAATGAAGAAGTCTTGATGTTGGTATTGTATAGACCATGTAATATTTTTTTACGGAAATTTACTGGGAATACAAGATAGGCGATGCGGATACCACTGCATAGACTTTTAGATGTACTGCATACATAGAGAGTCTGCTCTGGCACCAAACTGAACAATGGGATTGTTTCATATACCTTTCTTCCAGTAATCATGCATGCGAAAATATCATCTTCAATTAATATTAGTTTACGACGTCGAATCACTTCTGCAAGTTCTTTTTTTCTGGATAATGAAATTTTAATGGTAGTAGGATTTGCACAGCTTGGCATTAAATAAAGGCCGGTAATTTTGTTCTGTTTACACTGCAGTTCTAGTGCATCAGCACACATTCCATTTTGGTCGCCAGTAATAGGGACTAATTGAATGTGTAGTAGTTTTGCTAGTTCAATAAAATTGGAATAGGTATATTCATCTGTAGCAATTTTATCCCCTGGCTCGAATAAAGAAATGAGTGCATTTGTTAGCGCGTTCTGTGCACCAGAAAAAATGGCGATCTGGTCACTATCAACATGGATGCCCAACTGTTCCAGCCAGCGATTTGCCGCGGTCAACTGATGAGGATGTCCAGTTGGATAGGAGTATTTATAAAGATTGTTTAGATATCCTTTTTCTATGACTGATTTTGTTGCTTGCACTACCATTTCATTGTATTGTTCAAAGCCGCTTACCATGCCCATTTCAATACAGCTAGGAGAAAGGTCAGCACCGGTAATTGTAATGGATTCATTTACGTGATGGGAAACAAATGTACCTCTTCCGGTTGTACCGTAAATCAATCCTTTTTTCTTGCAAAGATTATACGCACGGGTAATGGTCGTAAAGTTTAAATCAAGATAATCTGCCAGTTCACGTTGAGGCGGCAGTTTGGTTCCTGGAGCCAGACTGCCATTTTTTATATCGTGTTCCAACTGATCTGCTACTGCTGTAAAATAGGGCTGTTTCATAAGAGCTTTATTAGGTTTCCAAGAAAGTGGGAAATGATCGAATGAATTAATTGGCATCTCGTTACCTCCCAAACATTGTAGTACATACAATTAAGTTATTGTACGTAGAATAACACAACTATATAATAAATACAAAATAAATATTGTATGGAGGGAAACGAATAATGAACAAAATTAGTACAACAGAAGCACCTGCAGCTATTGGCCCCTATTCACAAGGATATGTAGCTGGTAATTTTCTTTTTACTTCAGGTCAAGGAGGACTCAATCCTAAAGATGGGGCGGTCGTTAAAGGTGGAATTGAAGCTCAAGCGGAGCAGACGATGAAAAACCTCGGTGAATTGTTTAAGGAAGCTGGAATAGATTACACTAAAGTAGTGAAAACGACGTGCTTTCTTGCCGATATGTCTGACTTTGCTGCTTTTAATGCGGTTTATGAAAAGTATTTTACGGAAAAACCGGCAAGATCCTGTTTGGCCGTGAAATCCCTTCCTCTTGGCATATTGTGTGAGGTAGAAGCTATTGCCTATTTGGGAGAATGATAGAAATAATATGTTGGGAAAATAAAAATCTCTAAACGAATAGTAAGGGTGGATAAACTAATGAAACAATATGTAGTTGATGCTTTTACAGATAAAGTGTTTGGAGGCAATCCGGCAGCGGTATGCGTTATGGATGAATGGCTTCCGGACGAGTTGATGCTGAAAATCACTGCTGAAAATAATCTTTCCGAAACAGCTTTTACAGTGAAAGAAGGAAATGAATACCGACTCAGATGGTTTACACCGGGTGGGGAAATTGACCTTTGTGGACATGCAACATTGGCAACAGCTTATGTTATTGCTAACTATTATGAAGAAAATGTGGAGAGAATTACGTTTCAGACAATGAGTGGAGAACTTGTTGTGTTAAATAAAGATGATTTATTTGAAATGGACTTTCCATCCTATGATTTAAAGAAGGTAGACGTGACCGATGAAATGGCAGAGGCTATTGGTATACGACCTCTAGAGGCATATATGGGAAGAGACCTTGTCTGTATTCTGGAAACAGAAGAACAAGTCCGCAACGTAAATCCTGACCAAGATAAGGTAAATAAACTGGATGGACTTTTATTGCATGTTACAGCTGAAGGAAAAGATTATAACTGTGTATCAAGATCATTTGCACCAAAATGCAATGTACCTGAAGATCCTGTATGCGGTAGTGGGCACTGCCATATCATTCCGTTCTGGGCAGACCGGTTAAATAATAAATCACTTGTTGCTTATCAAGCATCAGCTCGTGGAGGAGTCCTATATTGTGATTATGAAGGACCACGTACGAAATTAAGCGGTAAGGCTGCTTTATATTCCATAGCAGAACTATATATTTAAATGTTAGGCTATGTTAATTAACTCTGTTAATTTTTGAATCATTTAGCACGATTTTCATGAAACGCAGGAAGAAAGCTTGCTTTGCGTTTCATGAAAATCGTGCTACCTTGAAGCTACGCTTCAAGGCGTGTGAAACTACGTTTTAAACGAATGATTCAAAATCGTTTTTATCAACAATACTATTTAACAAAGCCAAATTTTAAGAATGACAAAGTGAATAAAATGGTAAATGAAAAAACAAATGTTTGAAGGTTTTCCAAATCCTCATACACTGCATGATTGTTATGGATACGGTTCTGTCAGGCGGAGTTATCTTGCCAATTCAATATAAGTCATTGCCGAACAGTTGAAAAAAATTCTTTTATAATAAAAGAATTTTTTTCTTTATTAATATATCTTCTCTATACTATTTTTTTAAACGTTCTGTGTTACCAATCATCCATACTAATGTTTAAAGGTAACCATGTTATAGAATAATAGACACTTTTATAATATTAGGGTAGTAGTAGGAAAGGATTTAAACAATGAAAAAAGGAATTTTCTTATTAGTTGTAGCTACTTTTTTTTGGGCGGGCAACTATATTTGTGGTCGTTATTTAGGTTCAGCGTTACCAGCAACGTTATTGAATACAATACGCTGGGCAATTTCCACCATTATACTTTGGGGATTCCTAGCTATTAATAAAAAACAACTTCCCATCTTTTTGAGATGGAAGGAATTTATGATATTAGGATTCTTAGGTATATTCGTCTTTTCGACCTTGAATTATTTGGGATTAAGATCCATTAGTGCATCACAAGCAGGAATGATCTCAGCTGGTATTCCAATTACCATCTTGGCCTTCACCCCATTTTTTCTTAAAGAAAAAATTAAAACAAAAGCATGGATAGGAGCAATCATATCAATTTTTGGTGTTATCCTGCTGATTCAAGGCAGACAAACAACATCTTCTGAAGGATCCCTTCTTGGAGAAATTGAAATCCTTTTATCCTGTGTAGCCTGGGGAATGTATACAGTTCTTGGTAAAAAATACGGAAGAAAGATTGATGCGCTAACTTTGACTGCAGGAGCTGCCTTTTACGGTACTCTTTTTAGTGCAATTAGTTGTATTGGCACCGTTGATCCAAGCTTGATTCATATGACTAAAAATGCATGGATTTGTATTATTTATGTGAGTACCTTTGCGTCAGTCATCGCATATTTTGCGTGGAACGCAGGTGTGAAAATCGTTGGTGCAGGTCGTGCAGCACCCTATATTAACTTACTTCCGGTTTGGACTGTATTATTGGGTGTTCTTTTATTACAGGAACAAATATCTGGAATCACATGGGTAGGAGGATTTATTACTATTTTTGGAGCTGTCTTAGCCAGTGGTCGAAGTAAAGCTGTAAAAAACGCAACATGAACTTAATTCTCAGACAAGAGGATGTTGTAAAGCTTAAATCAATTTTTTGGATTTTTGAAATCTGATAAGGGGCTGATAGGATGAAAAAGGTTGGAATTATTGGAGGTATAGGGCCAGAATCAACAGTAGATTATTACCAATCAATCATTTCTAAATTTCAAGAAAAGATAGGTAGTAAAGAAGAATTACCGGAACTCTTTATTAACAGCATTAATATGTACAAGATGTATAAATTGCTTATGAAAGGACAGACACAAGAGTTAATTAATTACTTAACTGATGCTGTTCAAAAATTAGAAAGTGTTGGGGCTGATTTTGTAGTAATGTCTGGAAACACACCACATATTGTTTTTGAACAAGTTCAACAAAAAGTCCAAGTACCTATGATAAGCATTGTAGAAGAAACATATATAAAAGCACAAGAATTGAGCTTAGAAAAGATTGGTCTTATAGGAACTAAGTTTACGATGGAAAATGATTTTTACAAAAAACCATTTATTTCTCATAACATAGAGTTGGTAGTACCGAATCAATCGGAACAGGAATACATCCATAGAAAACTTGTTGAAGAATTATTCAATGGCATCGTGAACATCGAAACAAAAAAAGGATTTTTAACTATCATCAATCAAATGATTAATAGAGACGGTATACAAGGGGTCATATTGGGTTGCACAGAAATCCCTATGTTAATCAAAAATGAGGATTTAAATATCCATTCATTAAATACAACAGAAATTCACATTAATAAGATTGTCGATACCATTTTTATGGTCAAAACTCATTGACCTTATTGAACTATAGGGCACTTTTATGAAGTTACTAAAGCCTAATGATTTTGGCTATTGCCCTTGGAGCTGGACTGACTTTAGGCTCACAAATAAGCCAGGCTACACAAGAAGTAAATTAACTGTACAATTGTAAACGATGACGAAGTAAAGATTATTTATTTAATACATAAACAAATAGTAATTTGATAAGGAGAGAGTTGATTTGAATTTAGAAGAGCAAAGACAATTTATTCTAAGCGGAGCAATGTATAATGATTTAACGAGAGAACTGATAGAAGCAAGAGAAAGAACTGTTTTTCTTACGAACGAGTATAATAACAGCTATGGAAAAAAATCAGAAGAACGAGAAAAAATATTAAGAAGTTTATTAAAATCAATCGGAAATAGGGTACATTTTGAACCTTCTTTTCGATGTGAGTTTGGCTATAACATTTCTATTGGAAATAATTTTTATGCAAATTTTGATTGCGTAATGCTTGATGGTGGCGGCATTGAAATAGGCGATAATGTGTTATTTGGTCCGAGAGTAGGGATTTATACCTCCAATCATGCGCTGGATGCACAGGAAAGAGTTGCTGGAGCTTGTTATGCCAAAAAAGTAAAAATTGGAAATAATGTATGGATTGGTGCAGGTGTTCATATAAATCAAGGTGTTACTATTGGGAATAACACAATCATTGGTTCAGGAAGTGTTGTCACAAAAAGCATTCCATCTAATGTAATAGCGGTAGGTGTTCCATGTAAAGTAATTCGAGAAATTACTGAAGAGGATAAAACGGGTTTTCTGCCGTAAATTCTAATTTTTAGAGTTGATATAGCATAATTTTAGATTTAGTTATGTCGTATCTTTCTTAAAAGGCGAATGAAGGGAAGTCAAAATGGCTTCCCTTAAAAATTTATATATTTTCAACACTATTCCAAAACATAGCCTTAATGATTATTGTGTTTCCTATTATCCTGCTTTTTCTAAAAAATCATCCTATTGAAAAAGGGATGGTACCTGTCGGAGGTTATAGTAAAGAAGAAAAAACTTCGCCCGTCAGCCTCCGACTTTGAATCTTTCAATGTGGGAAATTTTTCGTAAGAAACAGTTTAGGTTTTTAATTCTCCCATTTGCATTTTGCGGATTTACTACTACTGGGTTAATGGATACGCACCTTATCCCTTTTTCACATGATCATGGTTTTTCAACAAATGTATCCAGTGCGGCAGTTAGTATATTAGCTGGTTTTAATTATTAGAACTTAATAACCAAAGGGGTTTCTAAAACAAAACCATCCTAAAAAGGATGGTTAAGGAAATGGACGGAAATTTACTACCCTATAGTTTATGCAATTGAATATGTAAATGTATTTTATCAGAAAAACTTTTTTTGTCTAATGACACAAACATACCTGCAAAAATGCCACAAACATGCCTCATTCTTTTGTTGTGGCATGTTTGTGGCATTACTTTCGATTTCTGTTGTTTGTTATTATTTTATACGTCCACCATTTGGAGTATTAACAATATATTTATGATAAAGTTCCGTTTCTCCTCCACCAATAATTATTCCTGTACTAGAAATTAACTCTTTTTAGGTTTTATTTCCAGTATTAGGATTGAGTGGTAAATAAAAATCTAAGTTAAACTATTTGTTTTAATTTCTCTATCGCTTTAAGAACTTCTTCTCTATTTTTTGAAAGTTTCATCCATTTTGGCAGCCTGCTTTTAATATCTAAATAATACAATCCAGAAGGTCTTAAATGCTTTTTAATATAATCTTCTAAATGATGAAGATGTACGAGGTTAAAGAACCATATGTTATGCCCACAACATTGTGTTTAAGATACAAAGGAAAACCGAAGTACCAATCAACACCTTGTTTTTCATCAAATAGTTCATGACTAAATGCCTACAATAGCAATAGGTAAGACTTTGATATTATCTCCATCTTTTCCCCTGCTCCACACCGTACGTGCAGCTTTCACCGTATACGGCGTTCCATCTTATCTATGTTTTAATCAATAAGTTCCAAATTACTCATTTTACGAAGTTTATTTACTTTATCTTTCTCAGAAGAACTGAGACGAAGCATTTTTTTAAGAGTAATAATCGTCTCATTTTGGGTTGCATGAACTAACTTATGAATATCCTTGTGCATAATACATAAATTGTCAAAGTTATCGTTTCCTTCAAGACTTAGTGGTATTTTATGATGACAGTGGACTTCATTTGCTAGAAGAAAATTGCCAGTAACTTCGCATTTGCCCAGCTTCATGCTATACCTACTCAGTCTGTTATCCATGTATTCTACATTTCTATTTGAAATCGTAGATTTCATCAATTTTGTTAGTTCAGCTTGTACATCACCTTTAATTTTATTGCAGATTGTTTGCCTTCCTTCATGAGTGAAGGGGGTTATTGTTTGGGTAAAATTCATGTTGTTCGATGTTCTTACATCACCTATTTGGTATAGATAAATCCCATTTATGCAAAAGGTTTTACGTTTTGTTGTGTAGAACTTCTTAAATGTTGGTGGTGCGTTTATCGGGTATCCATATTTAGATACACCCTTTAGACGATTTTTAGTGAAATACATCAGGTCAAAAGAAAGTTGCGAGAACTCAATTGCTACATGGGTTGCTTTACAAATGCTAATTTAAATATGTACAGAAGTGACTAAATAAAGATGTACAGTTTTGACTCATTTCTACATACTAATCTTGGGGTGATTAGTATGTACATAGCATTAGATGTCCAAACAAATTTTGAGATTAATAGTCTTACAGACTTACCAAAATTAAAAACATTGATGGAGAATTTAAAAATGCGAATTAACAAGAGTCAATTAGCTAGAGACTTCCAAGTAGATCGGCGTACTATTGAAAAATACCTGAATGGATTTACTCCCAAGAAAACAAAAAATAAATCCTCAAAACTGGATGAGTACTATGGAGTAATTTCCCTTTTATTATCAAAAGAATCAAAGCAAGTGTTTTATTATAAACGAGTGCTCTGGCAATATTTAAAAGATAATCATGGATTGGATTGTGCAGCTTCTTCATTTCGTAGATACATTCAAAGTAAACCTGAATTTCAAGCTTATTTTAGTGAGGGGAAGAGAGTCCCTTCAACTCCATCTAGTATCAGGTATGAAACGCCACCTGGGGAACAGGCACAACTTGATTGGAAAGAAAACATTCGATATGAAACAAAAGATGGTGAAGTGGTTCATGTAAACGTGGCGGTATTATTGCTTTCCTATTCCAGGTTTCGTACTTTCTATATGACCATATCAAAATCACAAAGTGTACTATTGTCATTTTTGACAGAAGCATTTGAATCCTTAGGTGGTGTACCCAAGCAGATCGTAACTGACAATATGAAAACGGTAATGGATGAAGCAAGGACCAATTATTCCAAAGGAATCGTGAATCCACGTTTCGCTCAATTTGCGGATGATTTTGGGTTTAAAGTGCAGCCTTGTATAGCTGGAAGACCCATTACAAAAGGAAAAGTGGAATCACCCATGAAATATCTAGATGAAATTCATGCTTATCAAGGGAAGTTTAGCTTAGAAGAACTTCATAAGTTTGTGCAACAACTATGCGAAAGAATCAATCATAGTTACCATCAGGGGACTGGGAAAATACCGATTTTAGCATTAAAACAAGAAAAGAATCTCTTAATGCCCCTACCACCGCAACAAATAAGAGATTCTTACAGAATCAACCATACGCTAGTGAAAGTGAATTCGTCCAACATGGTCTCCTATAAGTCCAATCAATACTCAGTTCCAGCTGAGTATCAAGGGAAGACAGTTGGCTTACAAGCATATGATGATCAACTATTCATTTATTATAACACGGAGTTAATTGTCCAACACCAAATTAGTCTATTAAAAATCAATTATAAGGATGAGCACTACAAAGATGAGCTCAGCAGAGCTCTTCCACACTATCCTGATATTGATCATCTGGCAAAGAAAAATTTAGAGACAATTGGAGATGTGTATAAAAATGAATAACACCTATCAGCAGTTAGTACAAAATCTAGAATATTTAAAGCTAAAGCAAATGATCCAGCATTTAAGTGAAACGATTGATTTTAGTGTTGGGAATCAAGTATCTTTCGTAGAAACACTTGTAAAACTCACAAATTATAAAATTGATGTTCGAGAGAAAAATATGATTCATTCGATGGTAAAAGTGGGGGCATTTCCCCACTTAAAAGAACTAAACGACTTTGACTTTGGGTTTCAGCCTTCGATTAATAAGCAGCAAATTCTTGATTTTATCACATTACGATTTATTGAGAAAAAGGAGAATATTATATTTTTAGGCCCTAGTGGTGTGGGAAAAACTCATTTAGCCACTGCAATCGGCATAGCAGCTGCAAAAAAGAGAACCAGCACTTATTTTATTAAGTGTCATGATTTACTCCAGCAATTGAAAAGAGCGAAAATTGAAAATCGATTAGAAGCAAGATTAAAGCATTATACCAAATATAAACTGCTTATTATTGATGAAATTGGCTATTTACCAATTGATCAGGAAGATGCGAAATTGTTCTTTCAATTAATTGATTTACGGTACGAAAAGAGAAGTACCATTCTAACAACGAATATCAATTTCAAGTCATGGGATGAAGTCTTTCAAGATTCTAAACTGGCCAATGCGATTTTAGACCGTGTTTTACATCACGCAACGGTCATCAGTATTGTTGGAGAATCTTACCGAATCAAGGATCATCTTACAAAAGAAAATGAGTAGTTTTGTACATACTTAAACGATCAAAAGTGTACATACTTAGGTTGACATTTATAGGTTGCTTTTTGGAAATAGTTATGAATTCCCATAATAAAACTGTTAAATGCTTGCGCATTTTCAGCGGTGGGGGATTTTTGTATTTGCTTGATTAGCTCCTTATATTTTTCTTTCATTTGGAGTTTTTTCTTTGCAATTACACCAGTATTTGCAACCCGCTTATTCTTCTTTGGTACTACTTTTAATGTGAACCCTAGAAACTCTGACTGTTTCTTTCTTAGATTAACGACTTTTGATTTTTCGAGTGAGATATCCAGTTTTAGTCTATCTTTAAGATACAGTCGTACCGCATGGTACCATTTAAAGGCAGTCTTACTATTTCTGCAGAGTATCTTGAAGTCGTCTGCATATCTAACTATATATCCTTCTTTAAGATTAGTGTCTTTTAAGACTCTGTATTTTACTGAATTCCTGTTGTACTTCTTATTTGTCTCAAAGTTTTCCCATTGACCTGCTACCCATTGGTCGAGGTCATTTAGTACAATGTTAGATAATAGCGGAGAACTGAGTCCACCTTGCGGTACGCCTTTATTAGGTATACCTTCACCGTCAATTTCTGCTTTGAGCATTTTACTAATGATACGAAGGACTTTTCTATCCTGTATCCCAATATTCCATAATTGTTTTAATAGAACAGTGTGGTTGATATTATCGAAAAATCCTTTAATATCAATGTCTACAACATAGTGAAGTCCACTGATATTTATTAAGTGTTGCACTCTTGCCAATGCATGGTGTGTTGACCTTAGCGGTCTAAAACCATAACTGTGTTTGTAGAACTTAGCTTCCGCAATAGGTTCAAGTATTTGCTTGAAACATTGTTGAATAATCCTATCTACAATACAAGGAATACCTAACGGTCTTTTCTTTCCATTTGGTTTTGGGATAAGGACTCGCCTTACTTTTTTTGGTTTGTAGTCTTCTAATTTTGAATTTATAAGGGTTACAATCTCAAGTTCTGACATTGTTTTGATGTCATTTATTGTTCTTCCGTCTGTTCCGGCTGTCTTTGAGCCTGTGTTACTCTTAATTGTTCGGTATGCTAGTAGAATATTTTCTCTGGATACGATTAAATCATATAGGTTTTTAAAAATACATTCGTTTTTTGCATCCTCGTGCAATTTCGTGAACGTATCTGTCAGATTGTAATATTCCCAAGTCCGTAAAGTCGTCTGCATTGTGGCAACCTCCATAATCAAGGTTGTTCCCACATTCTTACCTGACCGATGCAGTTCATTATTGGAAAATTGATTGTTGCATAGATTAGACTTAGGGCTATTCCTCCATTCCCATTACAGAAATTTCATCAGTCATGCCCTTACTCTCACAAGGATAAATGCATTTCAGTTTTTCACCTTATAACAACCACTAGGTTGATAGACCTGAACAGTGTCCCTTGCTTTCCCTGTTCCGTTACTTTGAGCTGTACATCAACCTTTAGGTGTTTCCTCTGAGCCTGTGAGCTAGATATCTTCATTGTTAGATATAACGTATTTCATAAGCCTCACTTTTACTTTACGTCACTCACTCTAATAGCCTATTTGGTATTAGACTACGCCTTTCAACGCATTCATTGGTTTAGACCCGTACATTCGGAAATTCGTCAGAATAAATTCATTCTCACCTTGGGTTGTTTATAGCCGCCCGGCCTATCACGTACCATATAATTCTATATTAGCAATTACTTAGGCTTGTTTCAGCCGACTTCACCTAACTTCATACCTTTTGAGCTATCACTGTTCAAGGCATGTAGGAGTATTAGCGAGGCAGTTTCAAGAAAACATGATTTCTTTCATTCCTATCTTCAAAATAACAGTTAGATTATGTTTCAATCCTTACACTTCATGCCGTTAGGCATTTATAGTAAAACAGTTCGTACGAGGCTCCAAGTCAAGTCCTTAAACGCTTTTCTATGGTTATATGTAAACAATGATAAATGGTGCACCATATCAATGATTTAAAATGGATACTATATATAAGCACCTCGTTAGCTTAATAGCAATAGGTAAGACTTTGATGTTATCTCCATCTTTTCCCCTGCTCCACACCCAACGTGCGACTTTCACCGCATTAGGCGTTCCATCTTATTCTTTTAGACTAATGCAACTAAATTACAAACTTTACGAAATTGGTTTAGCTTCTTCAATTGTTTTCCATCTAATTGAAGAATATTCCTATATCGTTCAATCGTCTTTTCACTTGTAGCATGGATTAATCTATGGACATCTTTGTGTACGATTACAAGATTATTAAACTCATCTGTACCTCCCATATGTCGGGGTAACTTATGATGACAGTGTACCTGGTTGGATGTTAAAAATTCCCCTGTTACTGCACATTTGCCTAATTGCATAGAGTACCTTGAAATTCTGTTATCTGCAACTTCTAAGTTGTCTTTGCCATAAGGTATTTGTAACATTTTGTTAATTTCCATGGCAACGTCATCTCTGAGATTTTGATGAAGTTCAAGCCTTCCTACTTTTGTATAGTTACATATATCTTGACTAAAGTTCATGGCATTACTTGTTTGAATATCTCCTAAGGGAAATAAGTATACACCAGCAATTTTATATGTTCTGAAATTATTCTTATGAAGTCTCTTGTATGTTTCTGATGGTTTTATAGGTTTTCCATATTTGCCAATTGATTTGAGACGATTATACATGATTTTCGTTAGACGATAGGTTATTTTTCCAAAGTCTTTATTAATATGAGTCGCAACCTTGAAGTAATTTTTAATTCCGAGAATATAAGCGTTATAATCCATGACAGTTTTTGGTTTTGGTTTATTTTGGATTTCGCGAATTAAATATCTAAGTTTTTCTAGTATATTTTTCATCTTCTTATCCATAACGTGTGTATTGGCTACATATTTATTACGTTTAGTAACTGCTTTGAGAGAGAAACCTAGAAAATCAGATTTCCTTTTTCTAAGATTAGTAATCGCTGATTTCTCAGTAGATATATCGAGGTTTAATTGGTCCTTTAAGTATCCTTTAGTAGCATGGTATATCCTAATAGCCGCTTTATGAGAACTTGTGAAAATCTTGAAGTCATCTGCATATCTGACGATATACATTTGTTTGAGACTCGTTTTCTTTAACGCTCTTGTCTTACTATTAGGTGCATAAGAATGCTTTGTTTTTAGGCATTCCCATTGGTTAGCTATCCACCAATCCAAGTCATTTAGAACAATGTTTGATAAAAGAGGAGATAAAATGCCTCCTTGTGGAGTTCCTTTAGTTGGAACACCTTCGCCCTTTATTGGTGCCTTTAGCATTTTTGAGACAATCGTTAAAACTCTTTTGTCCCGTATGCCTATACTGTACATTTGTTTAATTAACTTTGAATGACTCACGTTGTCAAAGAAACCTCCTATATCAATGTCTACTACATGGTGCAACTTCACATTATTGACTAAGAACTGACATCTAGCCATTACATTATGAGTTGACCTATTTGGTCTAAACCCGTATGAATGGTGATAAAATTTAGCTTCACAAATTGGCTCTAATACTTGTTTGAACATCTGTTGAATTAATCTATCTCTCATTGTTGGAATACCTAATGGACGTTTCTTGCCATTGGGTTTAGGTATTTCAACCCTTCGTACCGTTTGAGGTTTATAATTCTTTAATGTTTTTCGAATCTCCTCAATAAATTCATCCACGTTTTCAATTTTATATTTATCAATCGTGATTCCATCAGTTCCAGCTGTTTTTGAACCTGTATTCGCTTTGATATTTCGAAAGGCTAATAAGATATTTTCTTTCGATATGATATGTTCATATAGCCTGAGACCTTTTGTAGCGTTGTTTCTGCTTCGTTCGTAAAGGTCATCAAGTATATCTTGCATATTGTAGTATTCTGTATGTCGTAACGCTGTACTCACCGATGGATTGTTTCTCCTTCCTTGCGGAAAATCCCATCATCTTACTCGACCCTGTGAGTTTCATTTAGTTAAGTTAGTTTTCAAAGAGAAGACTTAGGACTATCCCTCCACGCTCGTTACACGCTTCAACGGTACTGTGTCCCTACTTTCGCAAGAGTAAAGTCACTTCGATAAATATAATATCTTATAGACACCATTCCGATAGTAGTCGTTTAATAGTGGATGTTTCTTACTTACAACGTTCCGATTAACCTAGCTATACATATATCCGTAGGTGCTCACTTTAAGCCTGTCAACTCTATATCCTCGTTTGTTAGATATACCGAAGTTCCTATGCACTACTCGTACTTTTCGGTGTTTGACACTGCGTTCGCAGTATACGTCTTTCGAGCGTATTAATTTCTAGACCCGTACATTCGCAAGTTCGTCAGTCCAATTGGACATTCTCACCATAGATATTTTGTAGCATCCCGACCTATCACAAACCATATTCAAAAGAAGCAACTTAGGTTCATTTCAGCCGACTTTACCTAGCTTCATACACATTCTGACTACTACCATTATGTGCATGTAGGAGGATCAGATAACTCGTTTCAGCTCAACAAGACGGCTTTCATTCCAAGTTTTAATTAATCAGTTGTAATTGCTTATTAGCAATTCTCCTATTTCGTGCTTTGGCACTTATAAGGAAACGTTTCGCGCAGTGCATTCCTTCACAAACTACATTTTCTTTCCTAAGAAATTTGCCTTTCTTGTAATTTCTTTTTTCTGTATAACCTCTTTAAAAAGAAGAAATGGATCGTTTCAGTGAAAAACGTTTAAACAATATTTTTCATGGGAATTTTCCCGTGAATTCGACACTTTTCTCGTTCTACTTATCATTTTCCCAATATCCTCTGAAGCTGTTGTTAGCGTTTTCTTGTGATGTTATTCTCTATTTATAGCAAAAAGAAAGCGTATTCACTAAATTAAAATAGAAAAAGGAGATTAGAAAAATGGGATTAGTATTAGCAAGAATAGATCAACGTTTAATTCACGGAATTGTGGTGACACAATGGGCAGCACACACAAAAGCAAAACGGTTGATGGTAGTCGATGATGAAGTGAGTAAAGATGAAGTTCAAAAAGCAGCGATGCGAATGAGTAAGCCTGCAGGAACTGGGATGTCAATCATTGATACGGACACTGCAATTGCCAACTTCAATGCGGGAAAATATGATAACCATAATGTTTTATTAGTTGTTCGTGAACCCGAAACATTATTGAAGCTTGCTGAGGGAGGCGTTCAAATTCCGAAAGTAAACGTAGGGATTATTTTTGACGGTGAAGGTAAAAAAACGGTGAAGAGAATGGTTTCTGTAGATGAAAAAGAAATAGCTGATTTAAAAGCTTTAGAAGTAAAAGGAATTCCAGTAACATTTCACTTTGTTCCAGGAGAAGGAGAAGAAACACTAGAAACATATATAAATTAACTAATACAGTTCTAGTAGCTCCTTTCGTCAGAAATTACTAGAAGACTAGGAAGAGGAGAAAAAATGGAAATTATTCAAGGGATACTCATTATAGCGTTGGCCTTCTGGATGGTTCTTGATCAACAAGGATTTGTCATTACTACTTGGTTCCCATCTATTATTGGAATGATTGCAGGGCTTATCATGGGAGATATGGCAACAGCGATGATTATAGCAGGGACATTCCAATTAATGGCTTTAGGGGTAGCAAATATTGGTGGTTCATCAGTTCCAAACTATGGTCTTGCGACACTTGTTGGAGTTTACGTAGCGATCCGTACAACTAATGATGTTGAAAATGCAAAAGCTATTGCTTTAGCAGTGGGTGTACCAGTCGGAATGTTAGGGATTCAATTAGATGTTTTAGGGAAATTATTAAATTCATATGTGTCTCATGCAGCTCAAAAAGCGTTAAACGAAGGGAAATTCAAGAAAATGGAAAGAATTTTTTGGATTGGACCTCTAATCTTTGGTTTAACGACAGCAATTCCAGCTGCACTTTGTGTGTTATTCGGAGATAAGATTGTTAAGGTGATCTTGGATATCGTGCCAAAATGGTTTACAGATGGATTGTCAATTGCCGGGTCTATGCTGCCCGTGGTAGGGATTGCGTTATTACTTCAATTTATGCCAGTGAAGAAATACTTAACAATGCTCTTAATTGGATTTGTCGTTTCTGCGTATCTTGGCTTACCAATCTTAGGCATTGCAATCTTAGGCTTTGCATTTGCCTATTATTACTTCACACAAAACATGAATAGAACCCCTGCAGCAGCTGGTGCGGCAGATGTTGATACATTTGGTGAAGGAGACGACTTTGATGAATAATACAGAGATGACAAATAATGTTGCAACGAAAAAAGGTAATCTAAACACACAGAAAAATGCACCGCGTCTATTGGTGACAAATAATGGAGTAACAAAAAAAGACATTCGAAAAGCAGCCATTCGCTATATGTTCATGGCTTGCAACACATTTAACTATGAAAATCAACAAGGTCCGGCAGTTGTGTATGGATTGAGCAAAGTGCTGCGAAAAATCCATAAAAAAGATGAGGATTATAAAGCATCTTTAAATAATCATTTTAATTATTTCAATACCACTACCTGGATGGCGAATTTACTTTTAGGATCTTCTGTGGCGATGGAAGAAAAAGATGGAATTAAGTCAAAGGATGCAGTTCAAGCATTCAAAACAGGGATGATGGGACCGTTAGCTGGTGTTGGAGATACGCTTGTTTGGGTACTTTATCCAACTATAATGGGATCAATTGCTGGGTATATGGGGTTGCAAGGAAATCCAACAGGCGCCATCATTTGGTTAATATTAAATATTTTATTCTTCTTTTTCCGTGTGAAATTATTTGAATTAGGCCACACATCTGGTTTGAAATTAATCACTGCTCTTGGAGATAAATTAAATATCTTCACCGAAGCCGCTTCAATCATGGGATTAATAGTAGTTGGGGCATTAATTCCTTCCGTTGTGAAAATGAATATTCCAATTGAATTTAAAACTGGAAAGGTTGAATTACCTATACAAACAGAAATTTTAGACAAAATTATGCCAGCTTTACTACCAGCTGTTTTAACATTTATTGTCTACAAATTGATTGCTTCGAAGAAATTTAGTGTGACGCAAATTATTTTCATGGTCATTGGACTGGCGTTAATTTGCTCATTTTTTGGGATTTTAGGAGTTTAGAGATGAGGAGCTGGGCAAATCGCCTAGCTTCATTTAAAGAAAGGAAACGAACCGTATGCGAAAAATTATTATTGCGAGTCATAATAAAATGGCAGAAGGTATCAAAGATACCTTGAACTATATAACAGGAGGTCATGGAAATGTTCATGCGCTTTCTGCATACTTAAATAATACACCGATTCAGGAAGAAATCGAAGAGTTGTTAAAAGATGTAAAGGAAGAAGACGAAGTATTGGTCTTCACTGATTTATTAGGAGGATCAGTTAATCAAGCATTTTTTCCTTATACCTCTCGTCCGCATTTTCATGTGATTTCAGGAATGAATTTACCAGTTATTATGCCTTTAGTATTAGAACTTAATGATCAATATTTAACAGCGGATAAGATCCATTTTGCTCTAAATGAAGCAAAGGAACAGTTAGTGTATGTGAATGATTTTGTAGCGAATATGTCAGATGATGATGAAGACGATGAGTAAGGAGAAGCTAATGGAAAAAGATTGGTGGAAAAAAAGCGTCGTTTATCAGATATACCCACAAAGTTTCAAAGATACAACTGGAAGCGGGATGGGTGATTTAAACGGGATTATCGAAAAACTCCCCTATTTAGCGGATTTGGGCATTGATGTGATTTGGTTGAACCCTATTTATCAATCACCGTTAGTGGATAATGGATATGACATTGCAGATTACTTTAACATCAATCCCGAATATGGAACTATGGATGATTTCAAACGACTGCTGGATGAAGCACATCTCTTAGGTATCAAGATTATTATGGACTTGGTGGTAAATCATACGAGTGATCAACATGAATGGTTCAAAAAATCGTGTGAATCACGTGATAATGAGTATTCTGATTTTTATATTTGGAAAGATCCAAAAGAAGATGGTAGTGCACCAACGAATTGGGGATCGACTTTTGGCGGCCCGGCTTGGGAGTATGTAGAAAGCCGCGGACAATATTATCTGCATTTATTTGCGAAAGAGCAGCCTGATTTGAACTGGGAGAATCCAAAGGTTCGTGAAACGATTTACGACATGATGAAATTCTGGTTTGAACTCGGGATTGATGGCTTCCGAATGGATGTAATCAGTTTGATTAGCAAACGTCAAGATTGGCCGGATGCTCCAAAAGGTGCAGTCTATACGAAATCGTATTATATTGGTGCCTCTAATGGGCCCCGTGTTCATGAATTTCTTCATGAAATGAATCAAGAAGTATTAAGCAAATACAATATCATGACCGTGGGAGAAACAGCGAATACAAATAGTGATCAAGCGATTTTATACACGGATCCTAATCGCAAAGAATTAGATATGGTCTTTCATTTTGACCACATGCACTTAGATTATGGACCATATGGAAAGTTTTCAGATGTTCGTTTTAAGATGAGCGATTTGCGAGATGTTATGACTGAGTGGCAATGCAAGCTGGAAGGTCGTGGATGGAACTCGCTTTATTGGAGCAACCATGATCAACCACGTGCGGTTACCCGTTTTGGAAATGACACGAACTATCGAGTGGAATCGGCGAAAATGTTGGGAACACTCCTTCATATGATGAAAGGCACGCCTTTTATTTATCAAGGGGAAGAGTTAGGAATGCGCAATGTTCGCTTTACTTCTTTTGATCAATATAAGGATATTGAAACCTTTGGAGTGAAGAGAGAATTTGAGGAACACAGACTTCCAGAGGCGTACATTAAACAGTCCATTTTTTTGAAATCACGTGATAACGCGCGTACGCCGATGCCTTGGAATGGAAGCGAAAAGTCCGGATTTACTGCCGGAACACCTTGGATTGATTTCAGTCCGGATAATGAATGGATTAATGTAGAAAATTGTCTAGCAGATAAAGATTCCGTCTATCACCATTACAAAGAATTAATTCGCCTTCGCAAAGAGTTACCGGTTGTGGTAGATGGAACCTATGAACTGATTCATCCGACTGATTCAGATGTCTATGGTTATATGCGTGTACTTGGAAAGCAAAAATTAGTGGTGATTTGTTCATTTGCAGAAAACAAAGTGAATTACACTTTACCTGAAGAGTTAAAAAAATCGTCTGGGAAGTTGCTATTATCGAATTATCATGATACAAAGAAAGAACTAGACAACTTAGAGCTTGGCCCATATGAAGCAGTAATCTATCTTATTGAAGAATAAAGCTAACTTGACTAGTAAGAAATATTCTCTTGCTAGTCTTTTTTGTTGTATATTAAAAAGGTAAAAAAATCAAGATAAAACTCAATCACTTTCATAAGAAAATTTTAAATCTCGCATACTGAAATAAGATTAACTGAAAATATTTGTTCAAAACAAGTGTTTTTTATCTACTACGCTTTTTCCGTTGGATCTTTTCTATACATCGAATATAGTTTGGGTAATACATAATGGAACAAATCGGTAGGAAATGATTACATAAAAAATTTGACTTTTTAGAGAAAACATTAGGTGAAAACCAATCTGAAATTTATTTACAAGGTGGAGATGGTATGGAGTTTGAGTTAAGTGTAAAGATGAATTATGACAAATTGACTGATTCTGAAAAAGAAATGGTAAAATTCATAATGAATCGACCGCAAGACGTCATAAGTATGAATATTGTGGAATTGGGCGAGGCGATGCTTAGTTCAAAAAGTTCGGTACTTCGCTTAGCAAAAAAGCTGGGATATCGTGGATTTTCAGAATTAAAATATGTGATTCGAGAGTCCATGAATATCTCCGCATTAGAGCCCTCTGATTTGACTCAACTATTAAAACAGGATTTAGATTGGATATTTCGTTATGTGGACCAAACGAATTTCCAGCCTTTCTTGCAAAAGTTAAAAGATGCACGTATGGTCTTTTTATACGCATCTGGTTTTTCGCAGAATAATTTCACGAAAGAATTTTCTAAGGATTTGTTGATTGCGAATCGGTCAAATATGTTGATTTCAGGCGAGTCAAATTTGTCGATGAGTAGTTCAATCATAATGGAAGATGATTTAATTATTTTTACTTCATTGAGCGGTGAAACAGCCGGTATAAAAGAATCCATTCGAACATTAAAAATGAAAAATGTACCAATTGCGACGGTTACGAAGTTCGGCAGTAATTTTATGAGTGAAAATGCCGACTATTCATTCTTTTTTGAAGCAACCCCACTACCGAGTCACCAACATAAGCAATTAATCCATTCGATTATTGGTTTAGAAGTGATACTCGATGTGATTGCACGAAAATATCGGGAGTTTATTCTTTTTGATGAGTAACAAAGAGAAATCAAGGAACGAAATTTATGATTAAGGGTAATATTAATAAACATCTGTTCGCTTATTAGTTCAATAAGTAAGCAGATGTTTTTATATTCTTGTTAATTTTAGAACGTTGCAATTAAACCCAAAATGAATATTAACGGATAGTTTGATCTATATAGGTAAAACGGTTGAATTTTTAATTTCTCTGAGAACTAGGCTTGTTTGAATTCTTGTGATGCCGAGCTTATATAATTTTCTGGTGAATGTCTCCAAATCGTTTCGGTTTTTGCTTACTATTTTTAAAAGATAATCATATTCACCTGTTAAACAATGACATTCTAGTATCTCAGGCATTGATTTTAATGACTTTTCTAATACTGCTAGTTTTTCACCTTCATGTATATTCATGCTAATAAAAATAAAGCATGATAAATCAAAACCTAGTTTCTCTTGATCTAAAATGGCCACTTGCGTTTTAATAAAGCCTTCTTTTTCTAAACGTTTTATTCTTGAGTGTATAGCTGGTGGAGATAAATTGACACGTTTTGCAAGCTCTATATTACTTAACTGTGCTTGTTTTTGTAGTAAATCTAAAATTTGAATATCAATATTATCTAGAGCTTTACTTACGATCGATTCCATCTACATCACTCCATTTAAATTATTCATAAAATAGTTACACTTTAAGGGAAGAAATGAATTTAATTTTTTATAAAAGTAGTTATTCTTTATTTTATTTTGAATTTATTTGATTATATCGAATAATATATAATCCGGTCAAACAGCATGTTAAAATAATTAACAAACAAATAATAAACTTAAAAGTTTCTGGTTCTAATGTGAAAGAGATTTATTTAAATGACTCTTTTATGTGAAATTTATTAACATTACAAACCTTAAACAATTCTTTTTTACTAATATTTAATTGGAGGTAAAACTAGTGAACTTTAAATATGCTAGTCGAATGGAGAAAGTAAAACCGTCAGCTATTAGGGAGCTGCTTGCTTTAGGTGCACAACCTGACATTATTTCATTTGGTGGAGGGTACCCTGCTCCAGAAGTATTCCCTATTGATAAACTAAATGGAGTTTTCTTGGATGTTATGAAGGATAATGGGTCCAAAGCCCTTCAATATGCAACATCCGAAGGCCTTCTACCATTGAGAGAAAAGCTTGTGCAACGTATGGTGAATACAGGGATTTCTTGTGAATTAGATCATTTATTCATGATTCAAGGTGCTCAACAAGGTCTGGATTTAGTTGCAAAAATGTTTATTGATAAAGGTGATGTCATTGTTACAGAAAATCCTACTTTCTTAGGAGCGCTTATTGCCTTTAACCCTTATGAGCCTGAATACAAGACAGTGCCAATGGATGAAGAAGGCATGGATATGGACGCATTAGAAGAAACATTAAAAACTCATTCAAAAGTCAAATTTATCTACACAGTTCCTGATTTCCATAATCCAACTGGTGTCACAATGAGTTTAGAGCGGCGAAAACGTTTAGTTGAATTGGCTAATAAATACGATGTTATGATTTTAGAAGATAGCCCATATAGAGAGATTCGATTTGAAGGCCAAGCTATTCCACCGATTAAGAGCTTTGATACAGAAGGACGAGTTATCTATCTAGGAAGCTTCTCAAAAATACTTTGTCCTGGTATGCGCTTGGGTTGGGTAGTGGCAGAAAAAGAGATAGCTTCTAAGCTATGCCTATTAAAAATGGCCGCAGATACACAAAACAGTACACTTAATATGTATCTGGCTGATCAATTTATGGAAAAATACGACATTGATGAACATATTGGGTCCATTCGAGAGGTTTATAAAGAGAAAAAAGAAACGATGATTCAAGCAATTCAAGAATATCTTCCTTCCACCGTAGCTTATACAAACCCTGAAGGAGGACTTTTCACTTGGCTGACCTTCTCTAGTAATATTGATGCTGCAAAGTTAATGCGTGAACGGTTGCTTTCAGAGGCAAAAGTAGCGTACGTTCCTGGTGCAGCCTTCTTCCCAGTTAAAGAAGAAGTTAATCATTGCCGGATCAGCTATTCGAATATGCCTAAAGAAAAAATTGTTGAAGGAATCGCCTCATTAGGTAAAATCCTAAAGGAATATTATTAGAAGTTAGATAGAATTGGGTTTGTTATCGTAAACAAATTTCAAAATGAACATTTCAAGAAGAAACAGCAAAACGTTTGAGTTGGGAAGTATTCCGAAAAATTAATGGAAAGTCCGGTGTAACCATGTCACAAATTCAATATTCTATAAGTCAGCTGCAGAAGTCAAACGAGAAATCGCTCATTTACATAAGGGGGCAAAACTTCTTTTTCTGGGCAAGCTACTGCATTATTCTATCTTATCTCCCTCTTTATTTTCATGAACGTGGTTTAAACACAAAGGAAATAGGATTTATATTGGCGGCTGGCCCACTGGTTTCCATTTTTGCGCAGCCCTTTTGGGGGATTGTAGCTGATCGTATAAATTCCATTAGACGAACCATTCTAATGTTAACGTTATGCAGTACGGTTTTATGTGTCGGAGTGTTTATGGCGAAAGGCTTTTATCCAACCTTTTTCTTAATGGCACTGCTTATGTTTTTCTTTACATCTATCATGCCATTGAATGATTCGATGAATGTTAAAATAAGTGTTTACCATAAGGTGAGTTTTAGTTCATTAAGAGCATGGGGATCAGTTGGTTTTGCGGTCGCATCTTTAGGATTAGGTTATCTGCTTATCATGATCGAACTATCTCAATTGATTTATGTGTATGTCTTTTTTATGGCACTAATCTTTTTTTTCTCTTATCAGACATTTGAACCTATACAAAAAGGAAATAAATTTGAACGAAAAGACATTTATGTTTTACTCAAAAATGGTAAATTTATAATGTTTTTAGTATTTGTTCTTATTGTTTCTATTCCGCATCAGCTAAATTTAAACTTACTAACCATTTACCTCTCCACACTGGGAGCATCTAAGCAGATCATTGGACTATCATGGATGACCGCAGCAGGGATGGAGGGACTTGTGTTTTTAGCGTTTGGTAAAATACTAGAACGATACAAACCGCTGCCGATTCTGATAGCTGCATCATGTCTATATTCATTAAGATGGTTTTTATATTTCTCTATTCCGTCTCCTGAAATTATTGTGATTATGCAAATATTACAGGCATTTACTTTTACTCTTTTACTATCAGCGTCCGTTAGATACATGGCTGAAATCATACCAGCAAAATTAAGGGCAACAGGACAAGCTTTGTTTTCAGCAGTATTTGCTGGAATTGCAGGAGTAATTGGCAATTTTGGTGGCGGCTGGGCGATGTATGCCTATGGCGGACAGACTGTATATAAATGGGGAACCGTTTTATCTTTAATAGGCTGTGTATATGCTATTTTTTATATGTTATATGTAGTTAAGTCAGGAAAGAAGACTTCATAATAGTTTGACTAATCCATTTTAAATGTGTATATAAATAGATAAGCAATCAGCTTCTAAGCGTTGAGCAGTCTACCTAGCTCGATTACATTATTACTGATTGGAATTTTTAAAAATGGAAGGTATCCTAATATGAATCTATACGAGAATGTTACACTTTTGCCAAAAGCAAATATTTACTTTGGGGGAAAGGTCACTAGCAGAACCATTATTTTTCCTGATCAAACGAAAAAGACAGTCGGCATTATGCTGCCTGGCGAGTATACATTTTCTACAACTAGTAAAGAAGAAATGAGAATAATTTCAGGGAAACTATCTTTTAAGTTGCATGGAGATGATTGGAAAGAAGTGGATGGAAGCGGAGTATTTTATGTTCCTAGTAATGAAAGCTTTCAATTGATCGTTCATGATGTTGTGGATTATTGTTGTTCGTATCTTGCTTAATTTGTTTGTATTTTTAGATGGGACCCTAATGTGAAATGAATGAAATCAATTATTACCATTGATTTTTTGTGATTGTATATAATGAAGAAAATGAATCATGACGTACTTTGACTACTAGAGCACTCCTAATCATAGAGAGTGCTCTCTGTGTATTATTAGAAGTTAGATTTAATCAAATATAGGTAAAAAGTTGTCATTTGATTTGGACTCAAAACACATTTCAATTTGTTTTTTTGTCACTCTTCCTACAGATAGTGGTGGTAAATCTGCTATAGAAAAGAAACCACTTTCATCCGTTTCTATATTTTTTTCAAATCTGCCATCTATCATCTCACAAAGTACGAATATCTTGTAAATTCCATAGGCAGTTACAGGCTCATTATGCTTATTTCTGTCTAATACAGCTATTAATCTCTTTGGAACTACATTTAATCCAGCCTCTTCTTTTGCTTCCTTTACGATATTTTCTTTTATTGATAGATTAAATTCTGCCCATCCACCAGGCAAGGACCAGCAGCCATCAATGCTTTCTTTAACTAACAATATTTTATCTTCTTTAAAAATAGCTCCTCGTATATCTACTTTAGGTGTTTGATATCCAGTTTCATTGCAGAATAAGTCTTGTATTTTTTCATTGCTTATCCCGGTATATTCACTCAAAATCTCAACTGATAGATTCCTAATTTGTTGAAATCGTTCGATATCATACTTATCTTTGGAGTATTCCAATCCTGCTTGCGCGATTGATTGCAATTGCTTAGCCCAACTAAGCCACTTTGGTTCCATATTGATTCCTCCCTTTTATGTATTTTGTTTTCTAAAATAAATATATTAATAGATTGCTTAACATAATCTTACAATTTTTGCTGAATTAAAACAAAGGTGAGCAGTATGAGCAACAATTAATACTAAAGCTGATCTGGTAAAAGGATCAATTTTCTTCTTTTTTTACACAAAAAAGTGCCTAAAAGATATACTTTTAGGACACTCAGTCATTTCATCAAAAATTTCACACTCGTAAGATCGGCAATGAGCAGCAGCGAAAGGAACCGCCGGATTTAATAATTTCTGAAAAATCAACTTCAATCACATGAAATCCAGCTTTTCGCAGTTGTGTATTCATTCGTACATTTTGAGGAAGACTTAGCATTTTCCCTGGTTCAAGTGACAGAATATTTGGCCCCATTGAAAATTGTTCTTCTTTGTCAACCTCAATTAAGTTATAATGATTTCTTATTAATGTAAGAGAATCTTCGGAGAAAGCATTTGTATAAATAATCGCCGTATTTGGTGAAATCACATTAAATACACAATCAAGGTGAAGAATCTCTTTATTTAGTGACAACGGAATTACTTCAAAAGAAGGAAGAGTCTTTATTAATTCATCAATTGCTTCTTGAGAGGTCCTTCCACTCAAACCAACCCATACTTTATTTTCGGAAATAATAACATCCCCGCCTTCAATAGGACCTGATGTAATTTCTCTATATGTAAACCTATGATGATTTAGCCAGTTTTTAAGTACCGATTCTTCTCCTTTGCGTATAGCACTTTCCATATTTCCAATAAATAAGGTTTCACCTAAACAAAAGCCAATATCTCTTGTAAAAACCTGCTCGTTATAGCGTTCATCAGGGGGAAGCATATGAACCACTACGCCATTGTCCTGAAGTACTTTTACAAATTGTTCATGCTGCTTTAAAGCAATTTCTTGATTAATATTCTCTGAAAGATATTGCTTTTGAGTCTCATTAATCGCTTGTTTGATTTTCATAAATTTGGGTGGACATACCACTACATGCTTGAGTTTATTATATTCGTTATTGCAGCTTGCCTTAAAAAGCTTTCCACTTTCTATCATTACTATCTGTTCCCTTCTAAAACTTTGAATTGTAAATAGATTTATTTTGAATCACTTAAGGGTGAATTCATTTAGGAATGAATATTTATTTATCTTGATGTATTTTTATTCTTCTAAATTTTCTGAAAATAAATTAGGTAAATAAGCACCTACAGACATAAGTAGTATTTGTTGCTGTAGGCGTATTTTTGAAAAACAACTAAAAGAAAAATGCCATTCCTTCTTATATCCATCTTATTTAAGTACTAACTATTTTTTCTAAAGCACCTTGCTTAAAAAGGATATGGTTCTATTTTCACGAGGGTTTCCAAATAATTCATTTGGGGTGTTCTCCTCTACAATATATCCACCGTCCATAAAAATAACACGGTCGCCTACTTCTCGTGCAAACCCCATTTCGTGAGTGACGACCACCATCGTCATTCCTTCTTTAGCCAGCTGCTTCATGACCTCAAGTACTTCTCCAACCATTTCCGGATCTAACGCTGAAGTTGGCTCATCAAATAGCATGATTTTCGGTTCCATCGCAAGTGCTCTTGCAATCGCAACCCTTTGCTTCTGTCCTCCAGATAAAGAATCAGGATATACATGTGCCTTATCCTCTAAGCCTACTTTGCGAAGGAGATCCAATCCCTTTTTCTTCGCTGCCTCTTTATCTACTTTTTTAACTTTTGTAGGAGCAAGAATAATATTATCATTCACTGTCATATGGGGGAAAAGATTAAAGGACTGAAAAACCATTCCAACATCTGTTCGAATTCGATTAATATCTGTTTTTTTATCTGTAATATCGACACCTTCAATAAGAATCCGTCCAGCTGTAATTTCTTCTAATCGGTTAATACACCTGAGAAAAGTAGATTTTCCTGAACCTGAAGGGCCTATGACGACGACTACTTCTTTCGCTTGTATTTCCGTATTAATCTCTTTTAATACTTCATTTTCACCAAAGGACTTCTTTACATTTTCAACTTTAATCATACAGTTGCCAACCTTCTTTCAAGTCGATGTAACAGGAAGCTTAAAACAAGTGTTAAAATTAGATAAATAAAAGCGGCAGTAAGGTAGGGTTCCCATACACGGAAGTATTGTGCACCCATGGCTCTCGCCCAATACATTAGCTCTGGAGCTGCTACGATTGAGACCAAAGAAGAATCCTTTAATAACACAATAAATTCATTTCCAAGCGGAGGAATCATTCGTTTGAAAGCCTGTGGCAAGATTACATATCTCATTGCCTGTATATGGTTCATCCCAAGAGAGCGAGCTGCCTCCATTTGTCCTCGATCGATGGATTGAATTCCGGCTCTAAAGATCTCTGCTATATAGGCTGCGGCATTTAGGGATAAAGCAATAATTCCAGCTGCAATTCCATTTGTTTGACCAGTGAATAATGGAACGACTCCAAAATGTACAATCAATATTTGCACCAGTAAGGGGGTTCCGCGAAAGAAAGTAATATAACAAATAAAAGGAAAAGCAAGTATTTTATTTCTCGATATTTTCCCTAAGCCAATTAACAGTCCTAAACCTGTTCCTATTAATATCCCAGCCAGTGATAACCCAATTGTAAGCATGGTTCCATTTAAAAAAAATCGAGCATACTCAACAATAATACTTATTTGAAAATCCATCTACTTCTCCCCTTAAACTAAAAATGACATTATTCTTCTATTGTAGTTACATCGTTTTACGATTTTAAATTTTTTATGAAACGCAGAGAGAATAAGAACTTACTGCCTGCGTTTCATAAAATCGTTTTATTTTTCAAAGCTTTTTATTGATGTGCTTTTAGATTCTCTATATCAGCATCTGCTTTAAACCATTTTGTGTAAATTTCTGCATAAGTTCCATTTTCGTAAAGTGTGTTGATGGCTTTATCAAAATCTGCTTTTAATTCGCTGCCTTTTGGAAACATTAATCCATAATATTCTGAAACAAAGTTGCCTTTATCTTCAATTACATTTAGTTTTTTATCTGGATTATTTTTTACATATTCATCCACAACTGTATTATCAGCTACAACAGCATTCGCTCCGCCGTTAAGTAATTCCATAATTGCTAGGTTGTTGTTTTCAAACTTTTTAATATTTTTATTGTTTTTTCCTAATAGTTTTTCAACTGCAGCTTGTCCAGTCGTTCCATTTTGAACAGCAACGATTTTATTTGCTAAATCTTTAGCACTTTTAATATTGCTTCCTTCTGGAACTAAAATTTTAAGCGTTGATAAAAAGTATGGGACTGAGAAATCATACGTTTGCTTTCTCTCATCAGTCATGGTAATTGCTGCAATACCAATATCAGCCGTTTTATCTTTTATCTCTACAAACATTGGTTCAAATCCAACATGTACAAGCTCATATTTGTAACCTGCCTCTTTCGTTGCGGCTTTAATAAGGTCGGCATCAAATCCAACAATTTCGCCTTTATCTATGTATTCAAATGGTGCAAAAGTTGCTTCTGTCACCACTCTTAATGTCTTTTTAGATTCTGTTCCGCCGTTAGCTTCATCTTCACTGCCATTCTTGCTTGTTCCACACGCAGAAAGGATTAAGGTAAAAATAAGCACTAGTGTTAATATAGAAAACTTCTTCATAATCATAACTTCCTCCTGATTTTAAATACATTATTAAAATATTAAATCACAAACAAGATTAATTGAAAGGAATACTTCATTAGAAAAAAGAGCAAGTTTTAACTCATCTATTGCGGAGGTTCTTCCACTTACACTAACCCATACTTTATTTCAGAGATAATCACTTCCCTACCTTCAATAGGGCTTGATGTAATTTCGTAATATGTAAGTCCATGATGATTCACCCATTTTTAAGCAGCGTTTCTTCTTCCTACGATAAGTCAACATCGAACCGCTTCGCTCTTCATGTTTCCTTTATCTCACTCGATTCAGTCCAGCACTTTACGTCGATAAGCAAGGGAACCCCGCGCTTTTCTTATTAATATTCACTGAAAGATATTTGTTTTTGGGTCTCATTCCTTGGTGCAAATATAATCTTTAAAATCTAATATTATCGAACATTAGTCTTACTAGCAGTGCTCTCATTTTCTTGGATTTTTCTCTTTTTCTTGATATTAAAATGATAGTACAAATAGCAGAGTGCAATAAAAATTCCTCCCCCATATAAAGTAACCCTTTGATCTGGAATAAAGAACAGACTCATTAAGACAAGCCCATTCAATAAAAAGCCAAGGATTGGAACAATAGGGAACAAAGGTGCTTTAAATTTTAAATCTTTAATATCGCCGCCTTCTTTAATAAAACGTCTGCGAAAGAAGAATTGAGAAGCACAAATGCACATCCACGAAACAATGGTTCCCACTCCAGCAATAGAGATTAACCATAAATATACTGTGTCTGTTGAAAAGAAACTTGTCATTAAAGAAAATGAAGCAACTGCAAAGGTAATAAGCAAGGCATTTATGGGTACACCCTTTTTTGATAATTTCGCTAAGCGATAGGGTCCCATTTCACTTTTTGAAAGTGACCATAACATTCTAGCACCTGCATACAACCCAGAATTCGCAACCGATAATACAGCCGTTAATATGACAAAATTCATAATATCTGCAGCAAAAGGAATCCCTATTTTATCAAGTACAGCCACAAAAGGACTTTCAGCAACACCTGCTGTCTTATAGGGAATAATAGCTGCTAGTACAAACATGGCTAGCACAAAGAAAAATAATGTTCTCCAAATAATATTTCGTATAGAATTAGGAATTGTTTTTTCTGGATTTTCACTTTCTCCTGCTGCAATTCCAACAAGCTCTGTACCTTGAAATGAAAAACTCACCATCACTAATGTAAGAAGCACAGCGGTCATACCATTCGGAAATAAACCAAGATCAGTTGTAAAATTTGATAAAAAAGGAGCTGCTTCATTTCCTTGGAAATGAATAATCCCGAACGTGGCAGCAAGACCGATTATAATAAATAAGACGACTGCTGCTATTTTAATACTTGAAAACCAAAACTCAGTTTCAGCAAAGCTTCGTGCAGACACCACATTGACTAATAAGGTGATACTGCCAAAAATTAAACACCAAACCCAAATAGAAACATCAGGAAACCATCTTTGCATTAAAATACCAGCGGAAGTAAATTCCAGCCCCACAGTATTGGCCCAACCAAACCAATATAACCAGCCAACCATAAATCCCGTAGAAGGCCCTAAATATTTCGTTGTATAAGATTGAAATGATCCAGGTTCAGGCATAATAACTGCTAATTCTCCAAGGCATAACATGACTAAATACATTAAAAATCCGCCAAGAATATAGGCTAAAATAGAACCAAGAGGTCCAGCTTGACTAATGGTAAAACCTGATCCTAAAAATAATCCAGTCCCTATGACTCCACCTAACGCGATCATAAAAAGATGCCTGCTTTTCATTGTGCGTTGTAATTCATATTGCTTATAGCTGCTCATCATTTCCCTCCATAAACTTTATTTAAAAAATATCCGTCATTTTAAAGACTTTTTTAAATGAGTAAATTTCTTGATGACTATAAATTCGTTTTATCGTATTTCATTCTTTTCAATTTTCTGAATATAAATCAGAATAATTAAGCACCTACAGTATATGTAGTTGTTTCTGTAGGTGTTTAATTGAAAAAAACTAAAGAAAGTTTTCTTTTAATTACTTCTCATTGAATACTTTATAAATTCTTTCAATTGCCCAGTCTAATTCTTCTTTTGAAATAGTCAATGGAGGGGCAAAACGAATAACCGTATGATGAGTCTCTTTGCAGAGTAATCCTTCTTCTTTTAACTTCTCACAATATGGTCTTGCTTCTTCGTGCAACTCCATTCCAATGAATAAACCTCTGCCTCTTACTTCTTTAATGCTGCTATTATTGATAGACTGTAATTTTTCTTTTAAATAGTTACCAAGCTCAAGGGAACGTTCTGCTAATTTCTCTTCTTCAAGTACTTCTAAGGAAGCTAAGGAAACCGAACAGGCAAGAGGATTTCCACCAAAAGTTGAACCATGTGATCCTGGAGTAAACACGCCTAACACGTCGTTATTAGCAACTACACATGAAATAGGGAATACTCCTCCTCCAAGTGCTTTACCTAAGATCAGCATATCAGGCTCAATTTCTTCCCAATCACAAGCAAACATTTTGCCTGTTCTTCCTAATCCAACTTGAATTTCATCCGCAATAAAGAGCACATTATGTTGTTTACAAAGGTCAAATGCTGCTTTTAAAAATCCTTTAGGTGGTAAGACGATGCCTGCTTCGCCTTGGATCGGTTCAATGATAAAGGCAGCTGTATTTGGAGTAATGGCTGATTTTAAAGCCTCTAAATCACCATAAGGAATGTTTTGGAATCCAGGCAGCATTGGACCAAACCCACGCTTATACTCTTCTTCTGAAGATAGAGAAACAGCTGTCATCGTACGGCCATGAAAATTGCCAATGCAAGCGATAATATTTGCTTGATTTTCGGCGATTCCTTTTACTTCATAAGCCCAGCGGCGTGCAGCTTTAATAGCCGTTTCAACGGCTTCAGCCCCAGTATTCATTGGAAGAGCCATATTTTTTCTTGTCAACTTACAAATTTTCTCATACCAAGGGCCAAGCTGATCATTATGAAATGCGCGTGATGTTAAGGTTACCTTATCAGCTTGAAGTTTTAATGCTTCAATAATTTTCGGGTGGCGATGACCTTGGTTCACAGCAGAATATGCACTTAATAAGTCCATATATCTGTTGTTTTCAGGATCTTCTACCCATACACCTTGTGCTTTAGCAATGACGATTGGAAGTGGATGATAGTTGTTTGCTCCGAATTGATTGGTTTGCTCAATAATTCTTGTAGATTGATTTATTTCATTTGTCATCGATATTCCTCCTTAAATATTTTTTATATGAAGGCGTTGTTAAAGAGTCATGTTGATATAAGCGAATTTTGAATCATTTATGTCAAAAAAATTTTCGCTAAATGATTCAAAATTCAACAAAGTATAAACAATGCCCTATATTAATAATAAGATTAAAATGCTTCAGAAGTTGTTTTGGCTTGCATATGAAGGATTAAATAATCCGGTCCGCCAGCTTTTGAGTCTGTACCTGACATATTAAATCCGCCAAACGGCTGATAACCGACAATGGCGCCTGTACATCCGCGATTAAAATATAAATTTCCTACATGGAACTCTTCACGAGCACGCTCTATATGCTCACGATTTTTTGTTAGTAATGCGCCTGTTAGTGCATACTCCGTATTATTGGCAATTTGCATCATGTGATCAAAGTCTCGTGCTTTACAGAATGCTACAACAGGTCCAAATATTTCTTCCTGCATTAAACGTGCATTTTCATCAACATCGGCAAAAATAGTTGGTTGAACAAAGTATCCGCGTGAGTTATCACCTTCTCCTCCTGTTACTAACTTTCCTTCTTGTTTACCAATTTCAATATATTTCATTACCTTCTCATAAGATGCTTCGTGAATCACTGGTCCGATATAGGTTTCTAGATCTTCAGGACTTCCTACAGATAACTTTTTTGTTAATGCGACGGCTTTTTCCAACACTTCATCATATACATCTTGATGGATAACTGCGCGAGAACAAGCAGAACATTTTTGACCAGAAAATCCAAATGCTGAACGTACAATAGAAGCGGCTGCTAAATCTAGATCTGCGTCTTTATCAACAACGACTGTGTCTTTTCCACCCATTTCTGCAATGACACGTTTTAACCAAATCTGTCCTGGCTGCACTTTTGCCGCTCTTTCATAAATACGGCATCCGACTGCACGAGAACCAGTAAAGGAAACAAATCTAGTTTTTGGGTGCTCCACTAAGTAATCCCCGATTACTTCACCTTTACCAGGAATAAAGTTGAGTACTCCATTCGGTAAACCGGCTTCTTCCATTACTTCCACAAATTTCGCCGCAACGACAGGAGTTGCATCAGCTGGTTTTAATAATATGGTATTACCCGTTACGATCGCCGCAACAGCTGTACCAGCCATAATGGCAAGCGGGAAGTTAAATGGAGAAATAATAATGCCGACACCAAGTGGAATATAGTGATATTGGTTATATTCACCATCACGACTTTTCACAGAAGCTCCGTCTTTTATTTCAAGCGCTTGACGAGCATAATACTCTAAGAAATCAATAGCTTCTGCGGTATCCGCATCTGCTTCATTCCAAGGCTTTCCTGCTTCTTTTACAAGATAGCTGGAAAACTCATGCTTTCTTCGTCTTAAGATAGCCGCTGCTTTGAATAAGATATCTGCTCTGTGTTCTACTTTCCATTTTTTCCAGGATTCGAAAGCTTGTAAGGCGGAATGCATGGCTTTTTCCGCTAATTCTTGATTTGCAATCGATACACTTCCAATCACTTCTTCCTTATTAGCAGGATTAATCGACATGATTTTTTCACTTGTTTCAATTCTTTCCCCATTAATAACAAGTGGATAATGCTTGCCAAGCTGGGTATTGACATAACTCTAATGATTTCTGAAATGCCTTTTTATTTTGGTCTTCTTTAAAATTTGTAAATGGTTCGTGAGAGTAAGTTACGACCATTTGGTTCACTCCTTTATGATGAAAATTTTATTACATTTGGATGTCAGAAGTTAAGTTTCAAATCTTATTTAATTTTTCCGTAATGCGGAAATGTGATTTATAATGTGGAATTACAAATTAATTTTTAAATAATTAATAAAATATGTCAATAGATTTTGTTAATTTTCCTTACATGAATTTTCATGTTCTTCCATTTTTAAAGTTTATTGTTGATTTATGTTATATGTTCTGCTAAATTTGTTTTGTGCAAAATACTCTAAATATAAAAAGAGATGAAGGTAACTATGGTACAATCGATTGATCGAGCGGTAAGTATTATTGAACTATTAGCTTCTAACAATGATAGAGAATGGTGGTCTATTTCAGAAATATCAGAAAGATTACATCTTCCTGTTAGTACGTCACATAGATTATTAAATACTCTTATTCGTCATGGTCTGGTTTTTCAAAACCCTGAAACAAAGCAATATAAATTGGGGTATTTGTGGATTGAGATTGGGTTGCGTCAACTTGAAAAGTTAGATTTTAGGTCGGTTGCTCGTGAAGTGATGAAACGTCTGGCTCTTCAAGTCGAGGAGAGTATTTATTTAAATATTCCAGACGGTACAGATGCTCTCATTATTGAGAGGGTCGATAGCCCAACAAATGTACGTATTATAGATAAATTAGGATTGCGAATTCCACTTCATATTGGCGCAGCAAATAAAACGATTTTAGCGAATATGAATTCAAAAGAAATGGATATTATTGTAAATAAGCTGATTCCTGATTCTTCAGATAAGTATAACAGCTTGATAGAGCAGTTATTCCAAATAAAAAGACAGGGGTATGCTGTAAGTTATAGTGAGAGAACGGAGGGAACTTTATCTGTTGCCGCCCCAATCTTGGACTTCAATCATAAAGTTGTTGGAGCATTAAGTATCGGTGTTTTAAATTATCGAGTGAAAGAAGAACGTTTATTATATTTGATAGATCGTGTAAAAGAAGCAGCGAATGAAATCTCTATTGCTATTGGCAGAACTTCGTGAAAACGAGGTTCTGTCCAATTTTTTATTTCAATAATGGAAATCGATTTCATAATGTGGAAAACGGAGGTCGCATCATGTTAAAATGGCAAACAAAAGAGCAATTAACAAAACTATTATGCAATCTTGTTGAAATCCCTAGTATTACAGGATCTGAGGCAGAAATTTATTTGCCGGATTTTGTTATTGGTGAGCTATCTAGCCTAGAGTACTTCAAGCAGCATCCTGAGCACTTAAAGAAAAATCCTACCGGAGATGGAAGATATTTTGTTACTGGATTAGTAAAGAAAAATCCGGATATGAAAAAAACAGTGATTCTTGTCAGTCATTTTGATGTTGTCGATGTACAGGACTATGGAAGATGGAAAGAAGATGCTTTTAATCCTGAAAAATTAACGCAAATATTCTACTCACAAAAGGATGAATTGCCTAAACAAGTCCGAAATGATGTAGAATCAGGGAACTGGTTATTTGGCAGAGGGACTATGGATATGAAATGTGGACTTGCTTTACATATGGCGATGATTGAACAAGCTTGTGAAGGAGCTTTTGATGGAAATATTCTATTGTTAACCGTTCCGGACGAAGAAGTAAATTCTGTTGGAATGAGAGCAGCAGTACCTGTTTTATTGGAGATGGCAGACAAATTTAATCTTGAATATACAACGGTCCTTAATGGTGAACCCATGTTTATGCGTTATCCGGGTGACCAAAAGAAATACATTTACACAGGTACCATTGGCAAGGTATTACCAGGGTTTCTTTGCTATGGAAAAGAAACCCATGTGGGAGAACCATTTGCCGGATTAAATGCAAACTACATGGCTTCTTTATTAACAGATGAGTTTGAATTAAATACGGAACTTTGTGACATTGTAGAAGGAGAAATTACACCACCTCCAACCAATTTAATTCAACACGGCATTAAAGAAGAGTATTCTGTTCAAATTCCACATCGTGCCGTGACATTATGTAATTTATTTATTTTAGATAAAACAATGGATGATGTTGTTTCCTTATTAAGGGATAAAGCAGAAAAAGTAGCAAATGTAATAACAGAATCTTATACAAAGCAAGTATCAGAGTTTTCTAAATATACTCCTTTTGGTGCTCCTGATTTAAAGATAACTGTCCTAACTTATGATGAATTAACGAATTATGCGATTAAAAACTATGGTGTTGAGATGGTAAATAGTATTCAATCTTCAATATTAAATAATAGAGGAGAAAAGGATGATAGAGAGGTAACCATTGAAATTGCAGATAAATTAACGATCCTTTGTAAGGAATTAGCGCCCATGATTGTGATTTTCTTTGCACCTCCGTATTATCCGGCTATTAGTTCGTATAAGCACCCATTAATAAAAGACGTTGTCGAGAAAATGGAGAAATATGCAAATGAATTCCATGACATTTCATTTGAAAAAATAAACTACTTTAACGGTATTTCGGATCTTAGTTATGTAGGTTTACAACATCCAGTTGACTCTATGAAATCTCTTACAGCAAATATGCCATTATGGGATAAAGGATACTCTGTTCCGTTACGGAAATTAGAATTATTTGATGTTCCTGTATTAAATATGGGTCCTGTTGGATTTGATGCTCACCAGTGGACAGAACGTTTAGATCTAGATTATGCATTTGAAACGTTGATGGATATGTTGCCGGTATGTATTAATTCTTTATTAACTCCAAGTGCTGTAACAAATTGAACAACCTTCGTTTAGGCAGCTTGAAGAAAAATTAATTTAGTGACTGCTTGTCATCATATAATTTGATGAGGTAAAAGATTTTATATTTGCGATAGAATAGCTCTACAAAACTAAAAGCATTGAATGACATGTTCATTCGATGCTTTTTTAGATTAGGAAATTATTAAATGGTTGGTTATTGATAACTTTCAAAGTTATTTATTGATGTCTAGCTCCAGCGCCTAGTCCTTGTGAAAAATAACCATTTGCCTCTAAAAGTAAAAAATACTTTCCCTCTTCAAATGAACATTATACTTCAGGTGATCGAGGCACTTGCGATTTGTTCGTTTCTAGAAAAGGAACATGTTGTTGAATGTTAGCAGGAGTATTGGCGAACTTCTTGTATAGGTATATATATTTCGAATAAGAGAGAAGATGAAAACTTTGTAAGCATTTCTTACAAGATTATTAACAAAACTATAAATAATCAAATAATATAGAGTTATATTGAATCCTGTATACAGGATTCAATATAAGAAACTCAACATTAAAGAAAGTAAAGGTGGTTTGAATCATGCTTTATATTGATGGTGTATGGAAAGAATCAGAAAGTAAGGAAACCTTTAATGTAGTGAACCCTGCGGATGGAACAATAGTCGATCGTGTTGCAAAAGGTGGAAAAAAAGAAACACAGTTAGCAATTGATGCAGCGCAAAAAGCGTTTTTGTCTTGGTCCAAACTTACTGCAAAGGAAAGATATACATATTTAAAAAAAGCAGCAGATCTTTTAAGAGGCAGAGTAGACAGTCTAGCGGAGTTAGTAACAAAAGAAATGGGAAAACCCGTTTCTGAAGCAAAAGGAGAAATTGGTTTAGCGATTGAGTATTTAGATTGGTATGCAGAAGAAGGTAAACGTATATATGGAGATACGATTCCAGCATCATCCCAGTCTAAACGTCTAATGGTATTACGTCAGCCAGCAGGTGTTGTAGGTGCAATTACTCCTTGGAATTTTCCCGTAGCCATGATTACTAGAAAGATAGCTCCTGCCCTCGCAGCAGGATGTACCGTAGTGTTAAAGCCTTCAGAGGAAAGTCCGTTATCTGCAATTGAAGTAGTAAAAGTATTTCATGAAGCTGGTATTCCCAATGGAGTTATCAATTTACTTCATGGTCAACCGAGAGAAATTGGCGATGTACTAATGAGCAGTCCAGTTGTTAGAAAAATTACATTTACTGGTTCTACAGCAGTTGGAAAAGAATTAATTCGCAAATCGGCAGATACATTGAAGAAAGTATCGATGGAGTTAGGTGGACATGCACCATTTATCGTTTTTGAGGATGCAGATTTAGATAGAGCAGTGGAAGGAGCAATTGCAAGTAAGTTCCGAAACGCAGGGCAAACGTGTGTCTGTACAAATCGTATTTATGTTCAAAAATCTGTTTCTGAAGAATTTGCCAATAGACTAAAAGTGAAAATGGAGCAACTAGTTGTAGGAAACGGATTAGAGGAAGGTGTAAACGTTGGTCCATTAATTAATGTTCGTGCGATTGAAAAAACACAAAGTCATGTATTGGATGCGGTATCTAAAGGAGCAAAAGTAATTTATGGAGGCTCAAAGCCAGAGGGAGAAGCGTTTAGTAAGGGACACTTTTTTAACCCTACTGTTCTACTTCATGCTACGAATGATATGAAAATAGCTAATGAAGAAACATTTGGACCAGTAGCGCCAATCTTTGAATTTGAAACAGAAGAAGAAGTCATTAAAAAAGCAAATGATACCGTTTATGGTTTAGCGTCTTATATTTTCACACAAAATGGAGCTCGAATGTTCCGAGTATTAGAAGCGCTTGACTACGGAATTGTCGGAGTGAATGATGCGATGCCTACAGTAGCACAGGCACCGTTTGGTGGAGTAAAGGAATCTGGAATTGGTCGTGAAGGTGGAAAATATGGAATAGAAGACTATCTAGAGATCAAATTTGTTTCTTTAGATTTGGCGTAATAACCATGAAAAAAATGATGTGAATCGTAAAGCTGAATTCAGATTTTTAGAGTGGTATTAATGATTTTGAATGAGTATTTCGGATACAGAATACAGCATACAGCATACAGAAAGGAGGTTTTATTCAATGATAAACAAATTAGTACAATCGGAAACGTTAGCGGACCGTGCTTACAAAGAAATAAAAAAAGCAATTATTCGTGGTGATTTTCTGCCAGGTGATCCATTACCGGAAGAAGGACTTGCTTCTATGCTTGGAATTAGCAGAACACCAATAAGAAAAGCTATATCAAAACTCGCTTTTGATGGGTTAGTATCCTTGGAAAATGGAAAAATGGCGCGTATTGCTGTGATTTCCGCTGAAGATTTTCAGCAATATATTAATTTAAGAAAAGTACTCGAAGTATTTTCAGCTGAAGAAGCTGCTCCTTTAGTAACCAATGAAATGATTGGTCATTTAGAGATGCTAATGACCAATCAGAAAAAAGCAATTGAGGAAAAAGATCTTTATACTTACGTAGAGTTAGACTCGCAATTTCATCTGAGTATAGCTGAAATTTCTAAAAATGGAAAGTTGCAAGATTTTATAGAACAACTTCATAATCAATTAACAAGATATCTAGTACTCTCTGGTACACTTTCCGAAAGTGCTCAAGAAGCACACGAAGAACATCTAAAGATTATCGAAGCATTAAAAGAACGAAATGCAAAAAAAGCTGCTGAAGCAGTTCGATTTCATATAGAAAATGTAGAAAGACGTTCAAAAAAAAATGAGAGAACTGACGAAAAAATAGTTAATATTATAAATCCAACTAGAGACTATTAAAACGAAAGGTGATTCGATGTATACAAAAATTAAAAATCTACCATTATTTGATCAAGTAGAGGCTATTACGACCTCGCTTGTACATACATTGAGTATTAATGGGACAGATGGAGAAGTACAGATTGCCGATAAGATTGAACAATTTTTACGAACTTTCCCTTATTTTAAACAACGCCCTAATCAAGTATGGACACAAAATTTACCGAATGATGCAATTGGCAGAAAGAATGTATTTGCCCATATTAAAGGAAACAGAAAATCAAAGAAAACGGTCGTTTTTCATGCCCATATTGATACGGTTGGGATTGAAGATTTTGGTGCTCTGCAATCAAGCGCGAATAATCCAGAAGCACTGCTCAAGTATTTTCAAACCTATTCAGATGCAGAGATTCGAACTCAGGCTTTGTCTGGAGACTGGATGTTTGGACGCGGAGCATTAGATATGAAGAGTGGTGTTGCCGTTCATTTAGCGAATGTTCTCTATTTTAGTGAGAATCAAGAAGTGTGGGATGGGGACATCATTTTTATGGCAAATCCAGTTGAGGAAAATCAACATACAGGTGCCATAGCTGCTGTTGATGAATTGCTGCGTTTGCGTGAAGAAGAAGGCTTGGATTATGTAGTGGCGATAAACACGGACTATATTTCCGCTTTTTATCCTGGTGATACGAACAAGTATATTTACACGGGTGCAGGTGGCAAGCTTTTACCTTGTTTTTATGTATATGGCCGTGAAACCCATGTAGGACAAACACTGAATGGACTTGATCCAACACTTGTGACTGCTGAATTAAATAAACGTATTAATAATAACATGGCATTAACCGAGCACATTGAAGGCGAATTAATTACTCCTCCTTCTGCTCTCTATCATAGAGATACGAAAGAGTTTTACAATGTACAAACGGCTGTAACGAGTCATTTATATTTCAATTTTATGGTATTAGAAGCTTCGCCAAAGGATATTATGGAGAAGTTAAAAGTGGTAGCGCAGGAAGCAACTGCTGAGGTAACTGCTTATTATGAAGAGAATTATAATACGTTCGCCCATGTAAATAATTTCCCATCTGATCGCCCTAATTGGGATATGGAAGTATATAGTTATGTGGAATATTGTGAAAAGCTTTCTAAACAAGGAATCGATGTAAAAGCTGCTACCGCACAGGTGCTAAAAGAGAACCCGACTCTTGAGCTGCGTGAGCTTTGTTTCAAAATAGTTGATAGGTTACGAGAATTAGATCAAACAGTAACGCCATGTGTGATTGTTTTCTATGCACCGCCATATTGCCCACATAATTATTTAACTGGTAAAGGTGAAAGAGATCAAGCGATTTTACAAACGATTGATGAAGTAACAGCACGTGTTTCTGTTCGAACGAATGAAACTTTTTCAGTGAAGAAATTCTTTCCTTATCTTTCGGATAGCAGTTATTTATCCCTTCATGATACAGATGAGGAAATTGACTATCTTGTGGACAACTTTCCAGAATGGAATAAAATTTATCCCGTACCAATTAAAGATATTCGCAAATTAAATGTCCCTTCTATTAATGTTGGTGTGTATGGATTTGATGCTCATCGTTGGACGGAACGCGTATATAAACCGTATTCCTTTGATACAGTACCACAGCTTATTAGAGAGATGACAAATTCCTGGTTAAAGGCCCCTGTTAAACAATAATAAGAAAAGGAAAAGGTGAAAATTCATGGTAACAAAATCAGAATCTTTAGCAACACGCGCAAATAAAGTATTTCCGCCAGTTGCTCAAAGAGCAACGACTCTTGGCATCGTTAAAGGAGAAGGTTCTTACGTTATTTCTGAAGATGGGAATAAATATTTAGATTTTGCAAGTGGTGTAGCAGTAACAAATGTCGGCCATAATCATCCGCTCGTTGTAGAAAAAGCGAAGGCTCAAATCGATGAATTAATACACGGTGGCCATAACGTTCTTTATTATCCAGTCTATGTTGAGCTTGCTGAAAAGCTCAATGAATTAAACGGCGGGAACTGCAAGGTATACTTTTCAAACAGTGGAGCGGAAGTGAATGAAGGGGCTATCAAACTAGCAAAACATGTGACGAAACGCCCTGGTATTATTTCTTTCAAGCGCAGCTTCCACGGACGAACAATCGCAACCACAACATTGACAGCATCCAACTCTTTATATCGCAAAGGATATGAAGGACTGCTTCCAAGTGTTTATTATGCAGAATATCCATATGCTTTTCGTACAGGTTTGTCTGAAGAGGAAGAAGTAAAACGTTGTTTAGACTCATTGGAAGAAGTCTTTCACTACTTGATTGCTCCAGATCAAGTAGCTGCGATTTTGATGGAACCAGTTCAAGGGGAAGGCGGTTATATCGTTCCTCCAGCAGAATTCATCAAGGAAATTCGAAAAATTTGTGATCATCACGGAATTCTTCTTATTTTTGATGAAGTTCAAACTGGTTTTGGACGTACTGGAAAAATGTTCGCTTGGCAGCATTTTGGCATACAGCCAGATATCTTGACACTTGCAAAAGGAATTGCCAATGGATTCCCGCTTAGTGCATTAGTAGCAAAAGCAGAATTAATGGACCAATGGACATCTGGTACTCATGGAGGAACATTTGGAGGAAATCCAGTTTCATGTGCTGCTTCACTTGCAGTCATTGAAATATTAGAGAGTGGATTGTTAGAGAAATCTGTCGAAATGGCAGAATACTTTACGGAGAAGCTTTCCGGCCTTTCTTCTACTTTTACGAACATTCGTGATATTCGTGGTTTAGGGTTAATGATTGGAATGGAATTCGTTCAAGTTGATGGAAAACCAGATGCTAAAACGGTAACTGCACTAAAAGATAAAGCATTGGAAAAAGGGTTAATTCTCCTTACTTGTGGAACAGAAAAAAATGTTATTCGCTTTATTCCTCCTCTTACTGTTACAAAGGAAGAAATTGATGAAGCATTTAATATTATTAAAGAATCTTTGGAAGAAATAAATTAATTAATCATACTGGATTTGTGAACGATTATGGGGATAGTGATAGATTTTAAAACTTGACTATGCTGTCCCTATCTATTTAATATCAATATAAAAAATTTGTAATAACCGAACTTAGGTTGTTTATATACTAGAAAGTTGGACCTTCATGCTAAAAGTAGTTAACAAATTGTTAATAAAAGCAATGCCAATTCTTACACCAACTGCTCTATTAATTGGTGTTCTTATTGGTGATAAAATTACACATCTTTCTTTTTTAATTCCTTGGATATTTGTTGTTATTACATTTATTGGAAATATAGGTTCTAATTTCAAACAATTAGAAGTTGTTATACGGCGACCCTTCCCTTTTCTAGTTAGTTTACTAGTATTACATATTGTAATGCCGTTTTTAGCATGGGGAGTAGGTCATCTCGTTTTTCATGGAGATTCACTTACCATTACAGGCTTTATTTTGGCAGTTGTCATTCCGACAGGTATTACTAGTTTTATATGGGTAACGATTCATCATGGAAATATTCATTTGCTCTAGCTATTATTCTATTTGATACCCTTCTTTCTCCTCTTATCGTTCCAGAAAGCCTATCATTTTTTGTTGGAAAAGCGGTAGCAATTGATACAGGGGAATTAATGAAAAATTTGTTTTTTATGATTGTTTTCCCTTCTATATTAGGAATGCTATTAAATCATTTAACGAAAGGGAAAGTAAACACAGTATTAGCTGAAAAGCTATCTCCCTTTTCTAAAAAAAATAGGCATTGTTATGATTGTTTGTATTAATGGAGGCATATTAGCTCCATATTTAAATAAATTGGATTTAAAGCTGTTTCTTATCATTTGTACGGTATTTGTTATCGCTAGTACAGGATATTTAATAAGCTGGTGTATAAGCTTGTTTCTAAAATGGGAACGAGATGTTGTTGTGACAATGACTTTCTGCGGAGGCATGAGGAACATTAGTGCTGGAGCTGTATTAGCTGTCACCTTCTTTCCTGCCCCTGTTGCATTGCCAGTTGTATTAGGAATGCTTTTTCAACAAGTATTGGCATCAGTTTATGGACAAATGCTATATAAATATTATTTGAATAAAAAATACAAATATTTACAATTTGATAAATAAGGAATTACAAGGGAAGATAAAATATCTTTTTGTTTTTAAAAATAGTATCCATTTTTTTTTATGTTAGGTTATTAAAAAATAGATTTATATTAATGAAGAAAAACGAACGAGGTGATTAGTGCCTCTTTTTTATATCAAGAAGTACGATATGAGGTTCATTTTGTCGAAACTCCTCAATAACGTTATTAAAATTTTTCGGAACATTCGCTTTATTCCTGTATCATTGAATGTGATTTTGTAGTAGTCCGGCAATCCTCTTATCATCTTCCACGATCAGTACTTTATACATGTAGAGCCCATTTCTATAGATAGTAAACTATTAATTTCTAATTTTTCTTTCTTATTTATAAACAAAAGGAATAGGTATTTAAAATTTGAATGACTGCATGAACACTGAATCAAATATAAAACAGTAGTGTTTTTTGAACAATTAGTTGAAATATTGACATAAATTAGAAAGCGATTTTATAATGATCTTGGATTTGATCCTTCTAGTATGTGAGAAAAGAAAAATCAGTTAGCCATTTTTTTGAAAGCGCTTTGAACTATTTTGTTTGTCCGCCACTTTATTGTGGAAAGATTCATTCTAACTTTAATCTATTAAACTATTAAAGGGGAGAGTTGCATGATCTATAGAAGTTTAGGGAGAACAGAATTAAAGGTATCTGAAATTGGCTACGGGGCTTGGGGAATTGGAAAGAGCAGTTGGGTAGGGGCAAAGGATGATGAATCGATTAGAGCACTGCACACTGCAATCGATTATGGGTTGAACTTTATTGACACAGCTCTGGTGTATGGGGATGGTCATAGTGAAGCATTAGTAGGACAAGTTGTAAAAGAGCGCTCCGAAACCATTTATATCGCGTCGAAAATTCCTCCAAAAAACATGAAATGGCCAGCTCCATCAGGTATTCCGGTCGAAGAAGCGTTTTCGGCAGAACATATCATTGCATCAACGGAGAGAAGTCTTAAAAACCTTGGTCTGGAGACAATTGATTTACAACAATTTCACGTTTGGTCAGATGAATGGGTAAATCAAGGAGATTGGCTTCTTGCCATTGAAAAACTAAAACAGCAAGGAAAAATCCGCTATTTTGGAGTATCGATAAATGACCATCAGCCGGATAATGCTATTAAGCTAGTCGAATCCGGTTTGGTAGACTCAGTTCAAGTTATCTACAACATTTTTGACCAAAGTCCTGAGGATCATCTCTTTCCAATATGTGAGCGTCACAATGTAGGGGTTATTGTTCGAGTACCGTTAGACGAGGGTGGATTGACCGGCAGAATTACAGTGGATACAGCATTTGAAGAAGGAGACTTTCGCAATCGCTACTTTAAAGGAGATCGCAAGCAAGAAGTGGCTGATCGAATTGAGAAAATTGCTGCTGATCTGGATATTTCAAATGATCAAATGGCTGAAACGTCATTGCGCTTTATTCTTAGCCATCCAGCTGTCTCAACGGTTATTCCAGGTATGCGTTCATTGAGAAATGTAGAACGAAATTGTCAAATAAGTGATGGACAAGGATTATCGAAAGAGCAGCTAGAGAAACTTAAGTCTCATCGATGGGTCCGCAACTACTATTTAGCTTAAATTAATTATCTGAATAATGTGATTTATATTTGATAGGTATTTATATAAGAAAGAAAAACTGACTCAAAAGATCGTTGAATAACGACTTTTTTGAGTCAGTTTTTTTAAACTCGTATTAGCCATTCTTTTCTTCTCTGTTTTGTTATTTATAAAAAGAATCATTTGAATCATGTATTAATTGACATAACCCCCCCGGGGGGTTATCGTGTTCTTGAGGTGATATAAATGACAGACCACCACAAATATCGAAAACAAATTGTAAATAGGTTAGCCAAAATTGAAGGGCATACAAGATCCGTTAAGAACATGGCTGCTGAGGGTAGAGATTGTGGAGACTTATTAATTCAGATTGCGGCTATTCGTTCAGCACTTGATAGCTGCGGAAAATTGATTTTAAAGGATCATTTGGAAGGATGTGTTGTTGAGGCAGTGAAAGAAGGAGATGAATCAGTAGTCAAAAAGTTAAATGAAGCAATAGATAAATTTATTCGATAATTTCATAGAGGTGGAGAATGTAAATTGAAAATTCCTAACCACGCTAAAAGAGTATTTAATATTGCGTTACCAGCTATTGGAGAATCTTATTTGCAAAGTCTACTTGGAGTCGTAGATGCTTTTTTTATTGCGAAATTAGGTTTACTAGCAATAAATGCAGTAGGTGTAACGAATCTATATAGTATGACATACATTGGAGTTTTTACAGCTGTATCTGCCGCTCTCTCCGTTTTTTTATCGAGAGCATTTGGAGCAAGAGAATTTGAACGAACGAAGTCTGTTGTTTTTCATGGTTTTTTATTAGCTGTCATAATTGGAGTTCTCTTTTCAATTGTTTCAGTTCTATTCGCTGAACCTTTATTAGACATGGTAGGTGCAAATAAAGAATTAAAAGAAACCGCCTTAACATATTTTCAAATTGTACTAGGACTAACTCCTTTCGTAGCTTTATTTACTGCTCAATCTGCCTCTTTTCGGGCGATCGGGGATACAAAAACTCCTTTATGGATCGGAATTGAAATGAATGTTGTACATATAATCCTTGATTATTTTTTCATATTTGGGATAGGCTCATTTAGTGGTCTTGGGTTAACTGGGGCAGCTATTGCAATGATAATAGCAAGAATTTATGGTTTTGTTCGTCTTTTGGTCAAATCTCAACGAATTCCTTCTATTGCTCTAAAGGTAAGTGATTTAAAATTACATGGACATTTATTGAAAAGCATGGTTAAATTTGCAGTTCCTGCTACATTAGAAAGATTATCTATGCGATTAGGTCAGGTTGTATATTTTGGTTTGATTGTTCGTATGGGAGTAGAAGTATATGCTACCCATAATATTGCAGGTACATTAACGGTTTTCGCATATACAATTGGCGGTGGATTTGCAATAGCTGCAACAACTTGTATTGGGCAAGCTATTGGAGAAAAAAATCTATCGGATATTAAAGAATATCGTAAATGGAGTTATATACAAACAGCTACATCAATGACTCTAATCACAGGCATATTAGCTGCAACAAGTCCGTGGATTGGGAAATTGTTTACAACCAATGGATCAGTAATTCATTTATTAATGATTATTTTGATCATTGATATGATTTCACAACCTTTCTTAGCTTCTGTTTTAATTGATACATCAGTTATACAAGCTGGAGGAAATAGTACTTTTCCTATGATCGTTACGATGATCGGAATATGGGGAGTGCGAACAATAGGCGTCTATTTGTTTGCATGGAAATTAGGATTTGGATTGCCTGCTGTTTGGATATCAATTGCCATGGATAATGCATTACGAGCAGGGCTTTTTTCGTGGTATCGTAAAAACAAGCAATTGGTTAGAAAGTTAGATTGAGTAATAGAGTTTAATTTTAAAGGGAGTCAATGATCAGAGAGTTGATGGAAATTGTATTCTTTACATCAAGTTATGGAAACATTCAATTTTCAATTACAGTTACATAAAGGCAAAAGTAAAAAAAGCTAAGGACAAAAAGCTTTCCTTAACTTTTTGAAGTAAGACTTTCTTCAAACATATCTATAATTTGAAGAAATCTTTCAGCTTCACGGAATACATGATCTGCAAGTAGAGGATGAATATTGCTCTTTATCCTACAGGCCTCAATTAACTCTGTTGCTGTTTTCTTAAAGTCCCGTAAAGCCACAACTGAAACGCGGTTTTGATCAAGAAATTGATCTAAAATTGGTTTAGTTTGAGATTGTGGACGCATGGAGTCTAAATCAATCGCTTGAAAAAGGAGCTGGTCAAAGTCATGGCTGAATTCTCGCGCTTGTTCAACTAATTTTCTTTCAGAAGGATCTAAAAGATGGCCAATGAATTTTGAATGGTCTGCCATAATTCTTAGAAAGAATACATTCTCTTTTATAATTGCTTCAGGTAATGGTTTTAGCTTGCCTTCATTTAACTCTTTTAAGCGTTTTGCAAAATACGCTGCCTCACGGCTAGTATGGTCGATTAATAACGCATAGTTATTAGATCTCACTTTACATTGCAAAGTGAGACCAAGTACTTTTCTTTTATAGGCATAAATCGAAACGGCTGCTTGGTATACTTGGTTATTAAATTGAACAATTTGCTGTGGGTCTGAGTTTATAGAGAAATTACTTAGCTGCTCTTCAATCCTTTCAAATACAGGAATAAATTGCTTTGCTTCTTGAATAAGTTGTGTATCATCATAATGAAATCCAAGACTTAAAAATAAGGCATGTTCCTTCATAATTCTCGCCCAAAAACGGATTTCATCTAAGGAACGTGCTACAAATAAATTAGCCAAGTTTCCACCCCTCTCAATATCTCATGCCGCTTTATTAATATTCAAAATGTAACTAGAATATGTTAACTTTTCTGCGTATTTGAAAAATAAGAGGAGTAAGTCAACTATATCAAAATATAGGAACAATAATAATGGAGGATTATCTGGAGGATGTATAGTTAAAGGTTAAGCAAGAATAAAATAGGCGAAAACAAAAAGCCGATTTTTCCTTATCATCCGGAAAATCGGCTTTTCATATGATGAGTGACATGCCTGGTGCGTCTTGTTCTCTTTCTGCAAATCCTAATTTTTTATAGAAATGCTGTTTACCTTTTGCTGAAAACAGCTGAATGGATTGAATGCCACTTTCTCTGCATTTGGATACAAGTTCTTCAATAATCTGTTTCCCTAAACCTTTTTTCTGATAGCTAGGATCGACCATTACATCACAAATTAAAGCTTGGTACACACCATCGGAAATCATGCGACCAAATGCAATAAGTTGATCCCCATCAAAAATTGAAATATGGTACCAACTATTATTAGCTGCTTGAAAGAGCTGTTCTTTTGAATAGCTTCCCTTTTTATTTTTAATGAGTCCGCTTGCTTCATGTAGGCTAGTAAACTGCTCGAATGTAGGAAGCTTAACTGTTACTAAGTAATTCATTATTGGTCACCTTCTAAATCAAATGTTCATATTAATATTTATACAACAAAATTAATAAACATTCAAATAGAATTTTATAAAAATTAAATAAAATTTTCAATTTACTGGACTTGATACGTTTAACTAACAAACAGTAGGGGAATAACGCCTCCCCACTGTTTAAAGTTCCACTTTATTAATAGATAAATGGTTACTCTGGTTTATTGTTTGCTTTTGCATCTGGTGTAAAGTTTGGTTGGAAGCCTTCGTATTTAACCATATTCATCATTCCAGCTGATGCATGATGTAAATCATGACAGTGGAACATCCAATCTCCAGGATTATCCGCTTTAAAAGCGACAACATATTCATCCCCTGGCTTTAAATTAATGGTATCTTTCACAATCGGTGAACCCTCAATCGGCTGGCCATTTTTGCTTAATACTTGGAAGAAGTGCCCGTGTAAATGCATCGGGTGATCATCCATTGGCGAGTTATTAACCAATTTTACTTTTACTAAATCCCCTTCTTTTACATTCAGATTATCGGTTTTTGGGAAGGTCTTATCATTGATGGTATAGACCATTTTATTTCCATCCATCGCTGTATTAAGATCCATTGTGTACTCTACGTCATACCTCTGTTCTAATGTAAATTCTCCATTTTTCGTACCGCCATAATTCGTGTAACTAAATAAAGGAAGGTTTTCACTTTGATTAGACTGATCTTTAGAATTAGCATTTCCTTCATATTGAATCATTGCTTTCATACCGTCTGTACCTTTCATATCTCCATGGCACTCAAGATACCATTGCCCAGGATTATTTGCAGTAAACTCAATATCATAACGTTCGCCTGGAGCAATTGAAAGTAACTGATCTTTTATTTCCTTAGGTTCATTCAATTCCTGTCCGTCTATCGCTACTACTTTAAAGCTATGACCGTGCAGGTGTATCTTGTGAGATAAAAAACCTATATTCGCTAAGCGAATTCGAACAGTTTCTCCTTCTTTTACTGTTAAAGGCTTAATAGCATCTCCGCTTTTACCATTTATCGTGAAAATATCATAATTGTCCATACTGTGTCCCATGTTCATACCGCTATTATCACTATTTTTATCTGAACTTTCATTTTTATTCTCATCCATGTTGCCATGATCCATTCCGCTCATGCTGCTATGATCCATCCCATTCATGGACGAATCAGACTCTACAGGGTTGCTCATCCACTCATCTAACATAAGAGTATAATCACGATCATATGTAATTTCTTTTGGTTCAACTACAAAAGAACCATAGAGTCCCTTGTCGATTTGGTTTACCCCATCTTGATGAGTATGGTACATATAGGTGCCAGGTTCAGATACAGTAAATTCATATGTGAAATTTTGACCTGGCTGTACAGCATTTTGTGTAACACCTGGTATTCCATCCATTTCATTTGGAACAGGTATCCCATGCCAATGAATTGAAACAGGATCAGGGAGTTCATTTTTTAAATGAATTTTAACCTTTTCTCCTTCTTTTACGCGGATTTGTGATCCAGGGACAGAGCCATTAAATGTCCAAGCATCTACAGTAACTTTATCGTTTAATTGGTGAGCCGCTTCTTTTGCTACAAGGGTAAATTCATTCCCTGTCAACGTTTCGGTGCTCGTCGTTTGTAATCCGTCGACTTTGGTTACTTCCTTCTTCTCTTCTGTTTTGTTGTGTTTCATATTTTCATGATCCATCTCTTTCATATCTCCATTCTGATTTGAAGAGCATGCAGCCAATATGAGAATCAATAATAGCAATAATGCAGTTACCTTAAGCTTCATTAAAAAACCTCCCAGATATTTTTTCTGCTTTAATCTTAATTGATAATTTTGCAGAAATTATGAAGATTTGTAGAAAATGTGAACATCAACGTTAAAAATCGCTTTTCTTTGATAGAAGGTAGGAAATCTCAAAAAATATTAAATTATGATGACAAAAAAGAAAAGTTGAAATAAAACTGTATTATTTTTTTCGTACTTTTTCGACAAAATCCCATGCTATAATTTTTTTAACACCGGGCTGATTATAAAATTTGTTGAAATTTGGCATATAAAATGATCATATTGATAGATTGTAAAGAAGAAAAGTAAATTCAAAAAAAACATAAATTATTGCTCGTGTAGTACATAATAGAAAGGAAATATGAAATGAAGAAGTCGTTGTTAACGCTCTCTTTTACTGCAGTGGTTGGAATAGGGAGCTTTTTTACAGGTATAAATAATCACACAGTTTCAGCAGCAAATTTGCAGGATTTGCAAAGTAAAAAAGACGAGATTCAACAAAATCGTTCAGGAGTAGAGTCTGGAATTAGTCAAGCGGAACAAGAGATTAATAGATTGAAGACTGAACAGGAAAAAGTAAATTCAGAAATTAAACGGCTTGATATGACCATTAGTGATACAAATGAGAAAATCCGCAATAAAAATACTGAAATTACGGAAACGCAAAAAGAAATTGAAAAATTAAATACCGAAATTGCTGTTTTGCAAGAACGTATTCAAAAGCGTGATGAGATGTTAAAAGAACGTGCTCGTGCTTTCCAGGAAACAGGTGGTTCGGTAAATTACCTTGATGTACTATTAGGTTCACAAAGTTTTGGAGACTTTGTTGACCGGGTTGGAGCCGTTGCGACGATTATAGAAGCCGACAAGGATCTGATTCGCCAGCATTTGGAGGATAAGAATCTATTAGAAACAAAGCAGGTAGAAGTTGAAAAGGAATTAACAAATCTTCAACAAATGCTTAGTGATCTAGAAACGATAAAGATGCAGCTAGATTCTCAAAAAGCAGAAAAAGATAAGCTCATGGAAACTTTAAAATCCGAAGTAGCAAATATAGAATCAGAAAAATTAAATCTTGAAGAAGAAAAGGCAGTACTTACAGCTCAAGAAGCGGCTATACAGAAAGCAGTCGATTTAGAACAGAAACGTCAGGCTGAATCAGGCTCAAGTTCAAGTATGAATGAAAGTGTATCGACCCCTGCCGTTTCAAGTGGAGTATGGACAAAGCCTGCAGAGGGACGCTTAACTTCAAAATTAGGCCAGCGCTGGAATAAATTCCATGCAGGGATAGACATTGCCAATAGTGCTGACGTTCCAATCGTAGCAGCGGCTGACGGAGTAGTAATACGTTCGGATTACTCATCTAGCTATGGAAATGTTATCTACATCTCCCATTCTATTAGTGGGCAAACCTTCACAACAGTTTATGCTCACATGGATAGTAGAAAGGTTGGTTCAGGTGACACTGTATCTAAAGGCCAGCAAATTGGAATAATGGGTAATACAGGTCAATCCTTTGGTCAACATTTGCACTTTGAGCTTCACAAAGGTTCATGGAATGCATCAAAGTCCAATGCTATTAATCCATTAGACTATATTCCAATGTAGTAATTGAAATCGGCATTTAAAAAAAGGAAAAGTTTGTTCAAATTTTCTCCATAAAAACTCCATTTTTACTTTATATGATAAAGAAAAATTAAAGGAGTGATTTTAATGGAATGGCTACAATATTTACTATTTTTACTTTGCCCACTGATGATGATTTTTTGTATGAAAGGACATGGAGGCAGCCATAAGCATCAGGATTCCCATATAACGAGGGATTTGAATAGAAAAGTTGTTAATCTCCAAGAGGAAAATAAAAAACTTAAAAATGAAGTAGATAGTCTTTCATCAATCGTAAAAAAAGAATCATGAATTTGAGAGCCGTAACCTGAGGAAGGTCACGGTTTTTTACTACAAAAATTTGAAACTTTCATTTGAACAAAGTATAGAAAGGAGTATACTATGTTCCAATAAATATTTGTAATAAAGGAGTGATCTTATTGCAGAAAATGATAGATTGTTGTTCTGTTTCAAATGAAAAAGAAAAGCTTGTGGTTTGCCCTTCTTGTAAAAATATAGGGAAGCAGATGAAAATAATCACACTTAAAAGTTTACTTCTTCCCAAAGCTTTAGAACTTTTGCAACCAGAAACAAGATATCATTTTTGTGCTTTTTCAGAATGTGACGTTGTGTATTTTAACGAGAAGGAACAGATATTTACTAAAAGTGATTTGAAGGTACCGGTTTATCAAAAAAATGACCAAGATGATACTCCAATTTGTTATTGCTTTGGCTGGACAAGAAAAAATGTTTCTGAAGAAAGTGAAAAAACAGAGAAAAGTACTATCGTACAGAACATCTCGATGCATATAAAAGCACAACGATGTGGATGCGAAATGAACAATCCTCAAGGTTCTTGTTGCCTTGGGAATGTAACTGGATTTATAAAAAGAGTAAAACTATCTAAATGATCACTTCCATCAAAAGTCAAGCACTTAACAGAACGTGCATATCCTTCTATTTCCGTAATTTTTCATAATCTAAGCTTGAATTACTTTATTTTGTTCGAGGGCTTTAATAAAAATTTTGTTTTGTATAGAGGAAGCATCCATTACTAATGGTGTTTTATAAGAAATATCTAACAATCTTCTAAGTTCAATCGGAATGGAAACTCTTCCACATCGAAATATACACTGATTCAAATGTTGATTATGATGTTTATTTTCTATTACAATACTTTCTTGATCTTTGTAAATATAGAGATAGTCGCCTTCAATTAGGCTTAATTGATTTTGCACTTTTTTTGGAATAGAAATTTGTCCATTTTTTAATAATCGTTTAACGTACATATATCTTCAACTCCTTTTTTGTCTTTAAATAAAGCGTACAAAAAAAGTATGAAGAAAATTTGCAGATAATTTAAAAATCAAAACCTTTACATACCATACTAGGGTATGATATAGTATGGATTAAGGAGGTACATAAATATGGTAACCAATTTACAAAATGAAATAGCCTCTACTACTGAAAACTGCTGTACGATTTCAACTGATAGAAAAAGTCATCATTCTGATAAAGTAAAGAAAAACCTGGTAACCCGTTTGAACCGAATTGAAGGTCAAATTAGGGGGATAAAAGGATTAATTGAAAGAGACACATATTGTGATGATATCATTACCCAAATTTCAGCAACTCAGTCCGCTTTAAACAGTGTGGCAAAAATTCTTATAGAAGGACACTTAAAAACCTGTGTAGTGGATAGAATTCAGGAAGGTGACTTAGAAGTTATTGATGAAATTCTTGTTACTGTTCAAAAATTAATGAAAAAATAAAGGAGCTGTTGATTGATGGAAAAAGTAACTCTAAATGTAGAAGGCATGTCTTGTGGACATTGTGTTAAAGCTATTGAAGGAAGTGTAGGCGAGCTAAACGGTGTTTCAAGTGTAAAAGTTCATCTTGAAGAAGGTACTGTCGATGTAGAATATAATACAGATATAGTAACCCTTGATTCCATAAAAGAAACAATTGATGATGAAGGTTATGATGTGAAGTAAGTAAGTCCAAGAGGTGCTAGCATTAGCACTCTCTATTTTTCAAAAAAATATACCCTATACAGGTATAAGGAGTTTTGTATATGAGTGAAAAAGTTCTTGAAAGAGAAAAGGTTGCAGAAAGCCAATTTCAAATCACTGGAATGACATGTGCAGCTTGCGCTACCCGTATTGAAAAAGGGATAAAGAAAATGGACGGAGTTAAAGAAGCGAATGTTAATCTTGCCCTTGAAAAAGCGACTGTAAAGTTTGACGAAGGAATATTGAAGTCGACAGATATTCAGAAAAAAGTGAGAGATCTTGGTTATGATGTTGTAACCGATAAGACTGAATTGGTTTTGACTGGAATGACATGTGCAGCTTGTGCAGCAAGAATTGAAAAGGGATTAAATAAAATGGAGGGAGTCAACCAGGCAACAGTGAATCTGGCGCTTGAGAAAGCAACAGTAGAATACAATCCTTCCATTTTATCACCTAAAGAGATGATTCAAAGGGTTGAAAAGCTAGGCTATGGCGCGAGTGTGAAAAGCGAGGATAATGAGGAGGGAGCTGTAGACCAACGACAGAAGGAAATTGAAAGCCAGCAAGGAAAATTTATTTTCTCTCTTATTTTATCGCTCCCACTTTTGTGGGCAATGGCTGGTCATTTTAGCTTTACTTCCTTCATTTATGTACCGGATATGTTTATGAATCCATGGGTGCAATTGGCTTTAGCCACTCCTGTCCAATTTTATATTGGAAAGCAGTTTTATATTGGTGCTTATAAAGCACTTAGAAATATGAGTGCGAATATGGACGTACTTGTTGTACTTGGAACATCAGCTGCTTATTTTTACAGTGTATACATTGCCTTTCAATCATTAGGGACTAATGGACACGTAGTTGGCCTTTATTTTGAAACGAGTTCTGTCCTTATTACATTGATTATTCTTGGCAAGCTGTTTGAGGTGAAGGCAAAAGGGAGATCATCGGAAGCCATCAAGAAGCTAATGGGCTTACAAGCGAAAACGGCAACGGTTTTACGTGATGGAATAGAGCAAAATATTCCACTTGAGGAAGTGGTTACTGGGGATGTTTTATTTGTAAAACCAGGAGAAAAAGTCCCGGTTGATGGTGAAATTCTTGAAGGTCGTTCCGCTCTTGATGAATCTATGATTACCGGAGAGAGTGTACCCGTTGATAAAACAGTTGGAGACACCGTTATTGGAGCTACTATTAACAAAAACGGTTTTATTAAAATCAAAGCAACAAAAGTTGGCAAAGATACAGCCCTAGCACAAATTATAAAAGTGGTCGAAGAAGCACAAGGATCAAAAGCGCCAATTCAACGTTTAGCTGATACGATTTCTGGAATTTTTGTCCCGATTGTCGTCGGCATTGCGGTTGCTACTTTCTTAATTTGGTATCTACTTGTTTCTCCTGGGGATTTTGCGGAAAGCTTAGAAAAATTAATCGCTGTTTTAGTCATTGCTTGCCCATGTGCTTTGGGACTTGCGACACCAACATCGATTATGGCTGGCTCAGGTCGAGCAGCAGAGTTTGGAATCCTTTTTAAAGGCGGAGAGCATCTGGAAATGACACATAGGATTAATACGGTCATTTTAGACAAAACAGGCACGGTTACAAATGGTGCTCCTGTTTTAACGGATGTGATCACAGAATCCAATGAAGCTGAATTTTTATCACTTGTAGGTTCAGCAGAAAAGCAGTCAGAGCATCCTCTAGCTCAAGCAATCGTCGAAGGAATTAAAGAAAAAAATATTAACTTTCAGAATGTATCTGAGTTTGAATCCATACCTGGTTTTGGTATTAAGGCAGCAGTGGATGGAAAAGAGATATTAGTCGGAACACGCCGCCTAATGAAGAAGTATGATGTAAATATTGAACATATTTTATCTTCAATGGATAGTCTTGAAAAACAAGGAAAAACAGCCATGCTTGTAGCGATTGACGGTAGTTATGCTGGTATGATTGCTGTTGCAGATACAATTAAACCAACATCCACTGAAGCGATTAAACGACTAAAAGAGATGGGGCTTGATGTCATCATGATTACAGGTGATAATAAGCAAACCGCTCAAGCTATTGCAGAACAAGCAGGGATAGAACATGTGATTGCAGAAGTATTGCCGGAAGGAAAAGCAGAGGAAGTTAAGAAACTTCAGCAGCAAGGTAAGAAAGTAGCGATGGTAGGAGACGGAATTAATGATGCGCCAGCACTTGCGATTGCAGACATCGGTATGGCGATCGGAACAGGAACCGATGTCGCAATGGAGGCTGCAGATATTACGTTAATTCGCGGCGATTTAAACAGTATTGCTGATGCGATCTTTATGAGTAAGAAAACAATTTTGAACATAAGACAAAATCTATTCTGGGCTTTCGCTTATAACGCACTTGGAATCCCTGTTGCGGCTCTAGGATTTTTGGCACCGTGGCTTGCAGGAGCAGCAATGGCATTCAGCTCTGTATCCGTTGTACTAAATGCACTTCGTCTGCAAAGAGTGAAATTATAGGGGGCGAAATAACGTAATGCTTTGTTATTTCTAATAGTAGAGCCTGCTCCATATATTCTGCACATTTATTGGGTATATTGTTAAACGTAAAGGAGGAGTTATTTGAATGGTGAAAAAACCAGTATTACTATTAATTGCAGCCCTTTTCTTAGTGCTGGGCGCCTGCTCTAACGCTAATGATGAAAAAACAGAAAGTAAAAAAGATACAGAGAAGATGGACGGTATGGATCATAGCAGCATGAACCATTCTAGCTCAGCTGAAATTCCTGAAGGCATGAAGGAGTCAGAAAATCCAACCTATAAAGTGGGTAGTAAAGTGACGATAAATGCAGATCACATGGAAGGGATGGAAGATGCTGAAGGAACGGTTGTTGGCGCCTATGACACGACGATTTATGCCGTTTCGTATACCCCAACAACTGGTGGGGAAAGAGTGGAAAACCATAAATGGGTGATTCATGAAGATATTAAAGATGCAGGCGATAAACCATTCGAACCTGGTGCGGAAGTTGTTCTAGAGGCAGATCATATGAAAGGCATGAAGGGAGCAACAGCTGAAATTGATTCAGCCGAAACGAGCACAGTATATATGGTTGATTACACCCCGACAACCGGCGGAGAAGTAGTTAAAAATCATAAATGGGTAACTGAAGATGAATTAACACCAGCTGAATAATGAATGGACAAAATAAACGATCAAGGAGCTTATTCTAAATGGATAAGCTCTTTTTATTTGGTCGCAACTTTATTGGAGAGTGATTATTGTCATAACAAAGCCATGAATATTCCAAAAAATAACCACAAATTCTGCAAAGTATTTTATTAGAATGATATTATTCGTATTTGCTAAAAAAGCATATACAAATCTTACCTTGCTGGTGGTGAATATATTGAAACTTAAACTGATGCTAATCATATCTTTGTTATTACTCCCTAGTTCTATTGTTTCAGCGGATGAAGGACATTCAAACAAAACGGATGTTTCAAAAGATATGGAAATGTTTATGAATGGGGAACATAACGATGGGAACTCGCATGAAGGTCATTCGATGAATTCGGGAGGACAAGAACATTCAACAAATGAATCAGGTTCTGGTGAAGAAGTTGGGCATAGCCACTCAAAGCAGAACATCAAAGAAACGCCGCCTAATTACAAAGCATTAAGCGTATTTGGAGCTATAAACCTATTATTTTTAGTTATAGGATTTTGGAATAAGAAACTAAGAAAGAAGGTAAAGCTAGATGTCAATACTGGACAAAAAGCTTAAACAAGCTAAACAGCCGACTAATATTTTGAATATTCCGTTAATAGGTGTGTTTATTAAGAGTAGATGGTATCCCGGTATTTTTCAATGGATAGCTTTTGTTATTTTTTCAGTCATTGTTTTTCAACTAGTAGCAGGTACAGTCAGTCCACAAACTAATTTTGGCACTTCGATGACATGGGTGTTGTGGTGGCCTATTATTCCCGTTCTTTTTATTGTGGCTGGGAGATTTTGGTGTGCTGTTTGTCCGTTTGGAAAACTAAGCGATCTCGTTAGAAAATTTGCTGGAAGTGAAAAGCGAATGCCAAAGTTTCTAAAAACATATGGTATTTGGTTCATTGATTTGTTTTTTATCATGATTACGTGGAGCGATCATGTGTGGGGAATTGTGGAATCACCAAGAGGATCAGGCTATTTGCTGCTTGTACTTGTGACGATGGTCGTCACGACATCTGTTTTATATGAACGGCGTACGTTTTGTAAAACGCTTTGCTTTCTAGGAGGATTAGCGGGAAACTATTCACGCTCTGGAATGCTGGAATTAAGAGGGACGCCGGAAATATGCCGTACATGTAAATCACAGTCCTGTTTTAAAGGAAACGAAAAAGTGGAGGGCTGTCCGATGTTCCAATATGTCAGAACGATGGATTCAAGTGCAGAATGTAATTTGTGCGCGAACTGTATTAAATCTTGTCCAAATAACTCAATTAGAATCTCTCCTCGAGTACCAACCAAGGAACTATGGAGTATTAAAAAACCGAAACTAGAACATGCATCTCTTGCGGCGGTCATTATGGGAATTGTATTTGTACAAAACATTACGATGTTAGAGATTTGGGGAGATATTCTTAGAGTGATTGGTTTATGGACACGTACAACAAATTATACTGTAAACTTCACCGTTGCATTTGTTATTTCAATGATGCTCCCTATTCTATTATTATTAGGAACTGCAAAACTAGCTATTGTGATAAAAGGAAATGAAGAAAAGATAAAAGAAAACTTCGTGCGGTTTGGTTATGCAATTATCCCTTTAGATTTAGCTGGACATTTAGCACATAATCTTTTTCATATTTTAACAGAGGGAAAAGCGATTTGGTTTAACTCAGCAGCATTATTTGGAGCTAGCTTTCGTGGTGATTTGAGCTTGGCGTCTGTTTCAACTGTTCAGTGGATTCAATATGCTATCATCATATTGGGGTTTGTTGGTTCCATTTATACGGTTTATCGCATCGGCAAAAAGGGTTCATTTAAACAATTAGCTCCATACTATACTTTTATCCTGCTCTTAACCGTAGTAAATCTCTACTTATTTTCATTGCCAATGGTTCATCGAGTGTAAAAAAGAAGGAGGAATAAAATGAAATTAAAGCTTTTAGCTGGAATGGCAGCTTTAGGATTGCTCCTTTCCGCATGTAGTTCTGATGGTGAAAAAGAGGGTTCTAAAACACTTGATCAAGGATATAAAGTTGAACATGTTCATGGTGTGGCTTATTCAAAAGACGACTCGATCTATGTGGCTTCCCACGATGGAATGATTGTAACAAAAGATCAGGGGAAAAAATGGTCATTTGTTGGGAAAGATGATTTTGATTTAATGGGTTTTCATATGCAATCGGATGGAACGATGCTGACAAGCGGACATCCAGGACAAACTTCTGATCTGCCTAATCCTCTTGGATTACTAGAAAGTAATGATAACGGTAAGAACTGGAAAGAAAAAGCGCTAGTAGGAAAAGTAGATTTTCACATTATAACCTCAAATGAGTCGAATCCAAATCTTGTGTATGGTGTCATTCAAATGGAAAGTGGAGATTATAAAGCCGGAATCTATAAGAGTACTGACAAGGGAGAATACTGGGAGAAGTTAGAAGGAAATGGTTTAATGAATGACTTACACGGTATTTATTCACTTCTTTCCCTACCAAACAATGAAAACGAGTTGTTTGCAGGTACGAATGCAGGTGTTTATCGTTCAGAGGATGGCGGAGCAACATGGAAAAACGTAGACGAAAAACGTTTGATTACTGCATTTAGTGTGATTCCGGGTACTTCTGATTTGATCAGCTATTCTGTAACTGAAGGTGAAGCTGGGATGATGATCAGTAAAAATAATGGCAACACTTGGGAAAAAATAGGACTTGATCTTAAAAAGGATGCTGTTGCCTATTTTGCTATCCAGCCAAATCAAACAGAAAAGATCGTTGCAGTAACATTTGATAATAACCTCTTGATAAGTGATGATGGCGGACAAAACTGGGAAACATTAATGGAAAAAGGAAAATTGAGTAAAGAGTAAATTTAGAGCATTGGAAAGTTTGTTCCAATGCTCTTCTTAATTTTTTGCTGAAAATGAACATGAAAGATTCAAGTGGTGGGAGAAATTAAGGTTCACGGATAATTCATATTTTTTCTACTGTATCTGCACAAATCTTTGAGATTATATATTGTAAATGATAAGTAAGAAAATCTATATGCTTGTTTGTGTAATTGAAGCAATTCTTTTAATCGGATGGTTTTTTAAAATCATATTTTTCAAACAAAAGTTAATTTGACGGTGGTTAACGAAAAAAGTTTTAAGATTCTTAAATCGATCTTACTTTCTTAGACAACAAGGAGGACAATACTGATGATAAATTATGACGTTGTAGTCGTTGGAGCAGGGGGTGCCGGTATGATGGCTGCCCTCGCAGTAAGTGAAGATCAAACGCTAAAAGTAGCTGTGATCAGCAAAATATTCCCAACTCGTTCTCATACAGGTGCAGCACAAGGTGGTATAAATGCAGCTATGGCATATAAAGATGAATATGATTCTACCGAAAAGCACTTTATAGACACTGTTAAGGGAAGTGATTTTCTAGCAGACCAAGATGCAGTAGAATTTTTCACTTCAAAAATGCCATCAATTATTTCGGAATTGGACTACTTTGGTGTTCCATTTTCACGAGATAAAAATGGACGTATCGCCCAAAGGCCTTTTGGAGGAGCTTCAAGTGCTAGAACATGCTATTCTGCTGACAAAACGGGTCATGTTATTCTACATACTCTTTACGAGCAATGCTTAAAAAATAATGTCATATTTTTGGACGATTGGTTTTTATTATCTTTAGCTGTTGAAGATAAAAAGCTGGATGGATTAGTCGCTTTAGATGTTCGAAATGGAGAAATTCACCCTATCCAAACGAAGGCTGCCGTTATTGCTACTGGCGGATTTGGCCGAATGTATTGGAACCGTACAACGAATGCCATCAATATGACAGGGGATGGAACAGCAATATGTTTTAATGCAGGAATTCCATTAAAGGATCCAGAGTTTGTACAATTTCATCCAACGGGATTAGCCTCTACCGGTATCCTTTTGTCAGAAGCCTGCCGAGGTGAGGGTGGGCATTTAATTAATAAAGAAGGAGAACGATTCATGGCTCGCTATGCTCCTGAGAAAATGGAGCTTGGGCCACGTGATTTAGTAACAAGATCAATTGAAACAGAAATTAAAGAAGATCGGGGGTTCGGAGCTGGATTAGAAGCCTATGTTCTAATGGATTTACGTCACTTAGGTGAGAAGAGAATATTAGAACGCCTTCCTCATGTAAGAGAATTAGCGATGGATTTTGAAGGGGTAGATATTATAAAAGAGCCTGTACCCATTCGACCGAGCTGTCATTATATGATGGGGGGTGTTCATGTAAGTGATTATAAAGATTGCAGCACCACAATTAAAGGAATTCATGCAGCAGGAGAAGGGGCATGTGTTTCAATCCATGGGGCAAATAGATTAGGAGGAAACTCTATTGCTGATGTTGTTCTTTTTGGTAAATATGCTGGTTTAGGTGCAAAAAACAGTGCGAAAAAGCTCTTATTTGGAACAGGAAATAAGGTAAAAGGAGAAGCTGAAAACTGGAATCGAATCTTTCAAAAAATGCTTCATAAAAAAAATGGGAACAATTTAATGGATATTCGATATAAAATGGCGGAAACCATGTGGAAACATGTTGGAATTTTCCGTACTGAACAAAACATGAAAGAAGCATTGAAGACTATTAATCAATTAATGGAAGAATATAAAGATACATACATAGGAGATTCCTCCTTAAGATATAATATGGCATTTGTGAATTATGTTGAAATCGGTAATCTTCTTACATTGGCTAAGGCTGTAATCATTGGAGCCATAAATAGAAGAGAATGCAGAGGATCTCATTTTAGAAATGACTATCCCAAAAGAGATGATCATCATTTCCTTAAGCACACTATGATTTATAAAAAAGGTGATAATTATATAGTTGACTATTTACCAGTTGTCATAACCAAGTATCAACCAGAGGAGCGGAAATACTAATGGAAAAAATCACATGCCATATTAGGCGATTTGACGGTGAAAAGGTTTGGTTCCAAGAGTATGAATTACCATATGAAAAAGGGAAAACTCTTTTATGGGCATTGACAAAAATTAAAGAAGAGTTAGATCCCACCTTTAACTTTACCTCCGCGTGCGGTCATGCTATTTGTGGGAGTTGTGGGGTTAGGGTAAATAACCATCCCTTTCTTGTTTGCAAGACGTCTTTAGATGAAATTTTAGAAACTTTTCATACTAGTTTGTTGAAATTTGAACCTCTTGGGAATTTTAAAGTCATACGAGATTTGGTGATAGATTGGAAGCCGAAGATAGAGAAAATGCATACGATCAAACCATGGTTATTCCCAAATGAACAGGGTGACAAGACAAGCGGTTTTAATCAAAGTGAAGAAGAGTATAAGCGTATTTCCTTATCTACAGACTGTGTTCTTTGTGGGATATGCGCTTCCGAATGTGAACAACTTACGGTAAACCAAGATGGATACTTAGAACCATTTATTTTAAATAGAGCCTTTCGCTTTGCAGTAGATTCAAGAGATGGAGAAGCTGAAAAACATATTGAACCATTATTGGAGAATGATCTTTGGAAATGTGTCCATTGCATGCATTGTGTATCACATTGCCCTAAAACCATTCCATTAACTGAAGAAGTAGCCTTTCTTAGACAAGCCACAATGAAAATGGGAGAGAGGAATAATAAAGGAGCACGCCATGCATATGCTTTTCACGATGATGTGAAACAAAATGGGCGTTTGAATGAAATGACACTACCAATTAAAACGGAAGGTCTCGTTCGCACCTTATCCAGAATTCCTTTCGCACTACGTTTGGTGAGAAAAGGAAAAATAAATCTCTTACAGTTGCCTAAAAAGATTGAAGGAATTGAAGATGTAAGAAAAATCTATCAATATGTTCAGGAGATGAATGAAGAGTGAAATATGTTTTTTTTCCAGGATGTACATTAGAGTCTGCAGCCGAAGAGCTAATGATTTCAACTAAGAAGGTTGCTGCAGCTTTAGGAATAGAATTAATTGAATTAACGGGTTGGACTTGTTGTGGAGCGAGTCATATTCAAGATATAGATGATTTACTGGCTACTACGATCAATGCACGAAATCTAGCTTTGGCAGAAGAGTTAGAAGCCCCCTTACTAACCGTTTGCAATACTTGCACATTAATGCTGCGAGCAACAAAACAGAAGCTAGATCAAAATGATTATACGAGAAAAAAGGTGAATCAAGGATTAAAAGAAATAAATCTTGAGTACAAAGGAACCAATGAAGTCACACATTTCTTGTGGGCATTAATTCAAGATTATGGTTTAGAGAATTTGAGAAAAAAAGTTATAAAACCGTTAAAGGGGCTAAAAATAGCAAACTTTTATGGTTGTCATGTAATTCGGCCACCACAAATTATGGGATTTGAAAATCATATGAACCCACAATCTATGGAAATGATTGCCGAAGTATTAGGAGCTAAAAGTGTTATGTTTGATCAGCGATTAGCTTGCTGCGGATTTCATGCTGTTTTTCCAGCCGAGAAAGAAGTGTTAAAGATGACCAGTATCAATTGTATTTCGCCAAAACAAGCAGGGGCCGATTGTATAGTAACCCCATGCCCTCTTTGTCAAATGCAATTAGATATGTATCAGCCAGATGCACAAAAACAGTTTAATCAAGATATTACCATGCCCATTTTACATCTCCCGCAATTAATAGGGCTTGCATTAGGTTTAACACCAGAGGAATTAGCAATTAATCGTCACATCATTGATGTCATCCCTGCCCTGAAAGAAACTACTATTGCATAGTAGAAATATTATTAACAAAAAAGAGCTGTTTAAAATGAAAAATAGGTACAGCTATCGAAGAAAAAATATGCATGGTTTTTTGATTGTGAGAAGCTTGTGTATAACCCCTAATAAGGAAAAAAACATTGACTGAAGGGAGGCACAAAAGTTCATGAGTTGCTGTTCAAATAATAAAGGCAAAAATAAAATATCTTGGAAAATATACGGGGTATTTTGGGTAGTGATTGTTGTAGTATCAATTCTTATAGGTGTTTTAGGAAAATAAAACCTATATAGAATTAGAAAAAATGCAATTCCACTTTGTAGCAAAGAAGAGATAAAAAACCACACTAATTATTTAAAGGAGTTAATAGTTTTTCATACAAAAAAGATTGATATAAAAAAACGAAGCCAATCCTTTTTTAGATGCAAAGAAAGAGTTTGCAATTTTTGATAAACCGGTGTCGAGTTCTAACACCAGCCCAAAATTAATGCCACTTATGTTTATCTCGCATTAATGCGTTTCGCTCCACAGCCCGACAACAAAGCATTTAATATAAGGTTTATAATACCAGTTTATTCACCATTAATTAGATAATAATAAAAAGAATTCAATAAAGAAGTGAATTCTTTTATGCCAACTGTTGTCGATTCATCTGTCCAACAATTTTCAAATGTGTATTGATGTTTGTAACATATGTATGCAAGCTTGTGAAGAATGTCTGACTTCATCTTTAAAGAAGTTGATGTATAGACTTGAATACATTGTATCAAATGTTAAAGGACTGTGCGGACATTTGTTTTATGGCAGCCCAATGGATGTCACGCGGAAGCATGTATGCAAAGAGCTTTGTCAACTTAGTGCCACCATTTGCGATACTTCTGCAGTTGAATGTGCTAAATTCCAAGATGTACGTTGTCAACAATGTGCTAATTATTGCCGCCAGTGTGCTGGAGAGTGTCGTAAAATGACAACAATGTAATATAAGAGGCAAATCATATCATTGGTATTGAATTAGGGGGAGCTAAATGGGAATAAGTGAAATGATGAAGTTGGAACGACCATTGTTCATTTTGATGCTAGGAGTATTATTATCTCATCTAGGTACATATATGGTTGTCCCGATTTTACCAATTATGTTAAAGGTAGAAGCGGGATTATCACTTGTTCAGATCGGTATAGTCCTTGCATCTATTGCAATTTCTTTTCAATTCGGAGGTATTTTAGGTGGTTTTCTAGCTGATCGTATTGGGAGAAGATTTATTATTGGTTTAGGAGCACTAATTGGTGCTGGTGGATTAATTGGCTTAGGTCTTTTTACTTCATATGTATTCCTTTTATTAATGGCAATCACCATTGGTTTAGGGAATGGATTAAATGCACCTTCGACCAAAGCCTCAATTGCAGCTTTGTCGTCGAAAGAACACCAAACAACTGCTTTTTCTCTACGTGGGATTGCAGCAAATATTGGAATAGCAACAGCTGGACTAGTTATTTTCTTTTTTATTTCTGGTTCCTCACAAATTATTTTTTGGATAGCTGGAATTATTTATATCGTGCTTGCATTAAAAAGCTGGCTTTTTCTCCCTAAAAACTGTGAAGATCCCCCTTGTCCACATATTTCCGTTGGAGCTTATAAGGAAGTTTTTAATAACAAGCCATTTTTAGTATTTAGTGTTGGAGGCATTTTGATTTGGGCTTTATATGCTCAGTTTGCTTTAGCTTTACCATTACGAGCTACCGAAATTTTACATGATCCCCAAAATGTCGCATTAATTTGGACTATTAATAGTATAATAGTTATTTTTACACAAGGTATCGTAACAGCTTGGATTATTAAGCGACTTCATCCATTAACCGCCCTTGGATTAGGAATCCTTTTTATTGGTTTTGGTGTAGGCTCATTGTACTGGTCTAGTGCCTTTATTCATTTAATGATTAGTGGAGCTATTTTTGTTCTTGGAGAAATGCTTATATTACCTACCATCGATAGTACGGTATCACAACTTTCGAAAGCAGAATTAATCGGTATTTTCTTTGCACTGGCTAATGTTGTGTCAGGTTTAGGAGAAGCAGGTGGAAAGTTTGCTGGCGGGAAGCTTTTGGAATTAGGAACTGAAGTTGGCTATTTGCCGTGGACAGTTTATTCAGTAAGCGGTATATTTTTATTGTTCATTGTTGGGGTTATATTAAAAAGATGGGTACCACTTCAACTGGCTTTACAAGAAGCAGCGAATAAACCTAATATTCCTGAACATGTACCCAAAGTAACAACTGGTCCAATTCAACATCCTTCCCATCCGTTTAACGGTTGGGAGCCAGAAGTGTTTTTACGAAAGCGAGGAAATGCTAAATAATTAAGACTGAGATGAGGTATATCAGTTTATTCATATGTGCCCGATCTTAAAAAGGAAACAGTTTTTGAAGCTTATATTAATCATTCAGGGATCTTTAAACTTTAGGCAGAATTTAAGTTTAATAAAAATGTCATTTCTTTTCCTTTTGTTATTGAGGTATAGTAAGGAATAACGTTTGACGCTTAGGCGTTATTCCTCTAATTAAGTGATTTAAAGTTCGAATAAAGGGTATCAGTATCCGAATGGATATCCGTACCCGAATGGATATCCGTATCCATATGGGAATCCATATCCCCCAAATCCAAAGTAAAGCACCAGCTAATAAACCGCCTGCTAATCCACCAATGAAAGGCCAACCGAAACCAAATCCACCCAATGGTCTGCCGAACCCGACGGTCTGCCAAAAATCCTTTCATCTGGATTTCCTGCTTGTTTTTCCTGAAAGCGTGTATGAGGTGAAAATTGCATTTCTGAATTCATTGAGAGAACCTCCTATTTTTTTAACGATATTATTGTTATTTTTACCCCAAGATGTAGTAACAGCTAGGGATTATTTTGTTATTAGAGAAATCTTATAGTACCTTCCATTAATAATAAGGGTATTTTTTATTAAAATAGTGATTTTGAATTCACTACTTAATGTGAATTCAAAAATTACCATCAGATATTAGAAAATTTATGCAGACATTGCAAAGGCACGACATTCTTGAGCACAATGCAAGCAAATTTGACCACATCTTTGCGATGGTTCATCGGGGTGTTGTAAACAATGATTTCCACAAACTTCACAAATCTGTGCACATAATAAGGCAATAGATTTCGCAAAAAAGCTACAACGTGCAATATACTTTGCCGTTAAAGTACATATATCAGCACAATCTCTAAGTAATCTTAACTGCTCTCTTCTATGGCTTGAACCATCCATTTGTAGAATCGAATACTCAGTAAATTCACAAACAGCTTCACAATTTTGAATCGTTTCTAAAACTCGATGATAGGGCATATGGCCCTTATCCATATGATAAGACATCGTTTGATACATTAAATTCCCTCCAATGTTTATTTTTAACTTCCTACCCATTTCATCATATGTATGGACATCTCCCCATGTTTGAGGCATAAACCTATTTTTCAGATTATGACCAAAAACCCAAATTTTTTGAGTTTCTATAGTTGATCAAAATATCAAACGACAATTAGATTACTTAATAGATATGATTGTGAAAAAATGGTTCAAGAGAAATTTACTTGGGTTCTAGAGGTAGAGATGAACTTAATTCATTCTCATTTATACTTGGGGCATCGAAGAAAATCCGCCAAAACAGATAGAAGATTTTTAGTTTTTGATCCATGTTTTTCTCGAGAAGACTTAGCCCATCTGAATAAAGTGGTTAACTTGACAAAATAAAGCCGCATTTCTCCTTTAAATGCGGCAGTTTTCTAAATAATAGGTTGTTTACTTACAAAAAACTATTGGCTTAATGTTAATTGATTTTATGTCGACTGCTAGCCGAGAAAGTACTGCATCTACGGATGCGACACCTTACGCTGCTCGTGCTGTTTACGCCACCCTTACGGGGTCATACCCCGCAGCTTGTACACTGACAGTATCGTGATCATGAGCAACACTATCAGACCGCCCCCAGCGTGAATGAGTTCGCTCCGCAGCCCGATTACGATATCGGCACTTCCCGTCTCTGGCGCTACACCTGCTAGGAAGCCCACTGTCTGCATGTTTAGCAACAAGACGATGGTGGCAAGGATGGTTAGTAGGAGTTTGAAAAGGACCCAATAGTGCCGGAACAAGCCACACGGGGTGCCCAGTGACAGGATAATCCCAGTCAACAGTGAGGCGAGGGCTAACGGGACAATCGCGAACCAGCCGATCAAATCTATTGCGACCTATGCGGCACGTACCGTCTGAGTATCCTGGGTGTTCAGAGCGGTGACGACGAGAGCTAGGAGGCAAACAACTGCACCGAGCCAGCCGACCGAGAAAGTGATATGTGCGGTGAGCGTAAACTTACGGAAGCCGGATTTCATGGTCATGGCTGTTGCCCCCCTTGTTTTATGGAAGGTATATGGTCATTAGCGCCATCGGACTTAAAGTGGCGACCAGGGCCGTGGTTACCACCGCCAAAGAGCATCACGATGAAGACCAGAAGAATTAGGATGATTATGATGATCCCAGAGACCTACCCCCATCTCGGTGTACGGGGAGACGATCCGTGATCGGACATGTACGAATCCTCCTTTATGGTGCGTCGTAATAATAATTTCCTCCTGTTAGTTTTAGTTAATTCTTAGTGCAAAATAAGCATAAAGAATATCTTGAGAGTCAACAACTGGTTCCTTGTGATTTTGTTAGTGGGCATGGTTGGGGGATTCAATGAAAATGAGAATTACATTGTTGCGATAAAGAATGCGGTGACCGTTTAATAAAGGCCGCCGCATTCTATTTACCTATAATGAGTATAATGGTTATGGTTTATTGTTTGCTTCTGGATTCGGTGAAAATTACCTATCATTCCAAAACTGTAACTACTCATTATTGGGAATCACCTTTTTATTAAAGATTATTCATCATGTTTTCAGAATCGTTACCTTGCATCATTTCACTACGGCCTTGCATCATACCTTTGCTCCCGTGGCAAGAATCATACATCTCTTTTAGCTCTTTCGTAGATAAGCCTGGGTGCATTTTTTCCATATACGGCTTCATTTGTCCGAAGTTCTGCGTTCCATCCCCTTCACCGTTTACTTGAGCAAATGTATATGTTCCTGCTCCAAAAATAAATGCTGCACCTAAAATTCCAATCGCTAATTTTTTCATTGTTTCACATCTCCTTTCTTGACTCTATCATACTTTTAGGAAATGAAGATATTATGTTGAACTTATGTGGAAGTTATGAAGATTACTTATTTCATAATTTAAGATGATAAAATACATACAAGGAGTGTGGATAGATGACAAAAATTCTTTTAGTTGATGATGAAGAAATGATTCGAGAAGTACTTCAAGCTTATTTTGAAAAAGAAGGTTGGGATATTATATCCGCCTCAAATGGAATAGAAGCATTAAAAAGAGAAAAGGAAAATAAACTTGATCTTATTGTATTGGATCTTATGCTGCCGGATATATCAGGAGAAGAAGTATGCCGGTTAATTAGAAAAGAAAGCGAAGTGCCGATTATAATGCTGACAGCGAAATCAGCAGAAGATGATGTTATTAACGGAATCGTGATAGGTGCAGATGATTATGTGACGAAGCCTTTCAGTCCAAGAGAGGTGGTTGTTAGAGTTCAAGCGATATTAAGAAGAGTAAAGAAAACAAAGATGTCAAATCTATTCATTTTTAATGATAGAGAACTGATAATTGATCCGTTTAAAAAAGAAGTGGTTTTAAGAGATCAAATAATTACTTTAACCCCAATTGAGTATAAACTGCTTTTCACAATAGCGAATTATCCGGGTCGAGTATATAGCCGGGCTGATTTATTGGAGAATGTGCAGGAAGATGGATCTTATTTTGAAGGCTATGAACGAAGCATAGATACTCATATCAAAAATTTGCGTAAAAAGATTGAAACCAATTCCCGTCATCCAGAGTATATTTTGACTGTATTCGGGATGGGCTACAAGTTCGGAGGAAAACCGTATGCGAAAGACGTTGCGTTCTAGAATACTATTTTATTTCTTAGTGGTTTCGCTTTGTGGAATTTTCCTTTCAAGTTTTTCGATTTTATGGGGATTTGAAGATCATTTTAATGACTATTTACGAGAGAACAGAGAGAGAAACACTAGTCTTATTGAAAAAGCAGTGAAACAAGAATATAAAGAGAGCGGTAATCTCGTTAATGATGAAATAATGGGTTTGATGCATGAGCAGGCAATGACGGACAATTTATTTTATCGTGTTTATAACTCAAATGGACAATTGATGGCAGATACAATGAACATGCACGGAATGATGGGAAATATGGATGTACAACCGAACTCAATGCTTTCCGAAGATTATCAGTTCGAAATACACAATGTATCAATTGATAAAAATGTGATTGGAAGCATGAAAGTTTTCTATCCTGAAGGGCTGATTGGCGAGGATTTTGCCTTTTTGAAAACAATTAAACAAAATATTTATATTGCAGCTATTATAACCGTTATCCTATCATTCTTGTTCAGTATTTTGTTTTCAAAACGACTGGCGCTTGGGTTTAATAAATTATCAAGGACGGTTCAACAATTACAAGAGCATAAGTGGAACACACGAGTACCAATTGAGGAATTGACAGAAGAATTGAAGCCTCTTGGCCAATCCTTTAATGACCTTGCTGAGTCACTTTCTAAAGAAGAAGTGCTCAGGAAACAGTTCACAGACGACCTTGCTCATGAGCTTCGAACTCCGCTGGCAACATTAAGAAGTCAGATCGAAGCCTATCAAGATGGAATATGGGAACCAACACCGAAAAGGCTTCAACAAAGTCATGATGAATTAATGCGTTTGGTTCGTCTTGTAAATGAATTAGAAAAACTGCTTGCCGCTGAAAATCCACAAATTAAGCTTCATAAAAAGGAGATTGAAGCAGGGAAGATTGCTGCTCTTATAGAAAATCAATTTGGTCCTGCTTTCCTTGAAAAAAGAGTTCATTTGCATATCTTAAAATCTGAAAAAGAGTATCGGTTTAAAGCAGATCAAGACCGTGTCATTCAAATTTTAACGAATGTTGTAAACAATGCTCTTCAGTATTCACCAGCTGGAAAAAGTGTAATGGTTGAAATGGTAGAAAAAGATTACTTTGTAGGATTTTCAATCAAAGACGAAGGAGTAGGAATTGAAGAGAAGGATCTTCCCTATCTATTTGAAAGGTTTTACCGAGGCGATAAATCAAGAGACAGAAAAACAGGGGGAATCGGCATTGGTCTTTCAATTGTAAAGGCTCTTGTTGATGCCCACCGCGGGGAAATAAAAATTGATAGCCAGGTGAATGTAGGTACAACGGTGACAGTTTACTTCCCGAGAAAATAAAGAACAGACCCTAACTACTGCAGTCTGTTCTTTATTTTTTGTTCGTGTATAAGATTTTCTTTCTTTTCCAAAGCAAATAGAGGAGATAAAGAATGATAACAAAAATAATTAAACTAAATTGCCATTCGGTTTTTAAGTTAAGCACATAGACTGTGGAATAGGCTTCAATTAATAAAGCGGGAATTTTTCCTATCGTACTCGCAAAGCTAAAGGAAACAAGGTTGATTTTACTAAATGCGGCTGTTAATGTTACAGCTCCAGAGGGTACGAAAGGAAGGATTCTAAGTAACACGACAAAAAAAATGGCTGTTACGCCACCAGTGTTTTTTAACCTTTGCAGCAACTTAAATTTCTTCATTTTGCTTTTTGGATTTGCTGAAAGCTTATGTATCCCTTTGCGATATAGGATAAAGCTAACAATCGCTCCCAACGCTTCACCTATAATCAAAATGATCAAACCGGTTTTAAGTCCAAAGTATCCAATTGTTCCAATTGTAATAAAGGTGCTTGGCAATACCCCTGCTATCGCGATAAAAATGTTAAGCCCAATGCTAATCAAAGCAGCAAAGACTGGATTGAGGTAAAACAATAGTCCTTCCATTTTTTAGCCCTGCCCAGTCCATTTATAGCCTACTCCCCAGACGGTTATTAAGTGCTCATCAGCGGGAAAACCAGCTTTTCTAAGCTTTTCACGTAAATTTCTGACGTGAGAATCAATTGTTCTATCTTCAGTAGAAACATCATATCCCCAAATCGACGTTATTAAATGCTCTCTCGTAAACACTTTATTTTGATTTTTTAGAAATAAACTCATCATTCCAAATTCCTTTGGTGTTAAGGAGATTTCTTTTCCGTAATAACGAAGTTGAAAAGAATCCTGATCAAGTGTGAGACCACGAAATGAAATTTTACCAGAGTCGCTTTTTTGTCTTCGTAATACTGCTTCAATTCTAGCTGTCAGCTCTTCTTCATCAAAAGGTTTTGTAATATAGTCATCTGCCCCATGCTTTAATCCTTTTACGATATCTGTTTTTTCACTCATTGCCGTTAGCATAATAATCGGAGTATCCCAATATTTTCTGATTTCCTGACATGCTTCCCATCCGTCCATCTCTGGCATCATAACATCTAATAATATGAGATCAACCGATTGAGATTTCAAATGGTTAATGGCATTCTTTGCTGATTCTTTTTTAATGCAGGAATAGCCAAGTGGCGACAAATATAATTCTAGTAAATCTAGCATCATCGGTTCATCGTCTACTAATAAAAGGGTTCTCATATTTTCTGTGCTCCTTTGAAGATTAATTCGAATTCTGTCCCAATATTTTCCGAACTTTTAACCGAAATTTCAGCTCCATGTGCGTTGACAAGTTCTTTCACAATCGCAAGACCAAGTCCTGTCCCTCCAAGCGCTCGTGTTCGGGATTTATCAACACGGTAAAACCGATTAAATATATAAGGGATGTCCTTTTCCGGTATCCCTTTTCCGTTATCTTTGATGTTGATATGAATCGTATTCTTGTTTTTCCATACCTTTAATAAAATGTGTGCGCCTTCTTGAGAGTACTTCATTGAATTGTCCAATAAGTTGAAAATGATTTGCTCAAGCTTCAATGGATCAGCATTCACAAAAATATTTGATGGGCAGATGACTTCAAAGTGAATCCTTTTTTCCTGAAAAGCAGGAGAAAGCTTCTGCTCGATTCTTGTCATAAACTCCTTTAAATCGATTCGTTTTTCTTGAATGATAAAAGAATTTTGATCGATTTTAGCTAGATCAAATAATTCTTTAACTAAATCGGATAATCGATTTGTTTCCTCTACTATGATCTTTAAATATTTTTCTCTTTCCTGACTAGACAAATCACGCTTTAGTACGATATCTGCATATCCCTTCATATAAGTAAGGGGAGTTCGGAGCTCATGGGAAATACTAGCTAAAAAATCATTACGTTCTTGTTTTAAGTAATTTAAATCGGTAGCTAATAATTCAATAGATTTTGCTAAATCTCCTAATTCATCATCTGTTGTTTTAGGAAGGGAAACTGAGAAATTTCCTTTACTAATTTGCGAGGTTGCTTCCTTCATTTTAATAAGCGGTTTCGTGATGCCTATTGAAAGAAAGATAATAATAATAATTGTGAGACAGATGGAGATCCACCCTGCGAATATAAAGTGTTCATTTAAGTGCTGAATTAAGGAATGAACAGACGCTGTATTTTGAAACATGTATACATAGCCAGTAAGTTGTCCATCCATTTGTATAGGACTGATGGTTGCGATATATGGATGTTCAGCCCAATTGTTTTCTATCACTTTTCCCTTTCTTGGAATAGTAGTTGAAGGAGATTTCAAATAATCTTTAAATAGGCTGCTTTGTGCGGAAGAGTCGATTACATTCCCGGATTTATCTGTAATGACAACATCAGTATCTGATTCAGATTCCATTAATACAACATGATCAATCGTCTCAGCATTAAAATGTTTTTCAAGAATGGTTCTATGAGAGTTTCCCCTTGCTTGAAGAGCATTTAGCTCTTCTTCAACTCTCGAATCAGCAATCCCTTCATGTAAAAAGAAAAACATAAATGTCATCAATCCAAAAATAATCAAAAAAAACAATACTCCGAGCTTCACTGAAATTTTTTTCAACATATCTCACCTATTTTCAATTGTGTACTACGATTTTACATCATAAATATAAAAAATCTGTGCAGAGATTTTCATAAATGCCCTTCTTTTACATTTATATTACAGAAATATTGCTGACTTTTTTAAGTAGAAATATCTGCCTTTTATGACCGAAAGCCTTTATTATAGGGAGTTTAATCAAATTTCATCCCTTTTTTCTCATTGAAATTCAATGAAATATGACAAGATTCTTAATCTAACTGTAAAAGTTCATCCCTGATCCATATGATATAAATAGTATGAGTACAAGGAAGGAGTTGTCTTATGCGAGTGATACAGCGCGTATTTCTTACACTATTAACAAGTGTTTTTTGTTTTTCGATCGCAATTGTTGCTCATGCAGAAACAAGTCAAAAAACCTTAAAGGATGTTCAAAAGCAACTGGAGAATTCTGAAACAATCATTAAGCAAAAGGAAAATGAAAAAAAATCTGTAGATGTAGATACGAAGAAAATAGAAACTGTATTGAAATCATTACATACGACTATTAATCAAAACAACGAAGCGATTGCAAAAAATAAAAAGCGAATTGAAGATACTCAAATTCTTATTGAAAAGAAAAAAGAAGAAATTATCGTGCTTGAAGATAAAGTTTATATGCGTGAAGATGTGATGAAAAAGCGGTTGGTAGCTCTTCAATCTCAAGATTCGACGAATATCGTTATTCAAACATTAGCAAGTTCAGAAAATTTAGTAGATTTACTTGATCGAATCAATGCCGTAACCACCTTGTTAAATGCTGACAACAGTATATTAAAACAACAAAAAAATGATATTCAAAAAATTGAAGATGAGAAAAATGAGATTGCCTTGCAAGAGGAACGATTGCAAAAAGAACAAAATAATTTTGCTCAAAATCAAGCTGAATTAGAGAAAAATCTTCAAACACAAATTACAACTTTAAATGCTTTGCAAGCAAAATATACTTCATTATCTAAAGAAATTAGTGAAGCAGAACAAAATAAACAAAGGATTCAAGTGCAGGTTCAGCAAGTTCAGGCACAGTTAACGAAAGAACAGGAAGCTGCGAAAGCTGTTGTGAAAGAAGCTCCTATAGAGGAAGCACCGGTTGCTGCTCAAACTCCATCGCAAGCCCAAGCATCAACCGTAAATACTTCACAATCAGCAAGCAATGAATTTTATGTTTCCTCTACGGCATACAGTTTTGAAAGTACCCAAGGAACGACCACGGCGTTGGGTTATAATATTAAAGACAATCCTAATTTAAAATTGATTGCGGTTGACCCAGCGATTATTCCTCTTGGAAAAAAGGTTTGGGTGGACGGATATGGAGTGGCCATCGCTGGTGATACAGGTGGAGCGATTCGCGGTTATAAAATTGATGTGCTAATGCCATCAAATGCACAAGCATTGCAATGGGGAAGAAGAAATGTAAAGGTGAAAATTCTTGACTAGTTCGTTCAATAAAGAAACTAAGAACTCGTTACAGCGTGCTGTAGCGAGTTCTCTTTTTTTATCCCAATTTACCCCTTCCATTGAGCTTTGAACCGATGTTAAACATTCAAAAAGTTCTTTAGTTGCATTTTTAAATCAACTATCTTCTTTTGAATGAAAGGATTTGTGTTTACAGGTAAATCATCTACTTTAAAAAACTTAGCTTCTATAGCTTGATTTTGATCAGGCATTATTTCTCCTTCGTATTCAGTACAAATATAACCTATAGCAACGTTGTAATACTCATCTCCATCTTCTGTTCTTGTATATAATTCATTGCCTGAATATACACCAAACAAATTTAATTTATGTAAGGTAATTCCAATATCATCTTTTGCATTTCTTTTCAAACAATCCTCAACCGTTTCATCTAACTGTAATATTCCGCCGGGGATCATCCATTCTTCATCAGCGTATCTGTTCAATAAAATTTCCCCATTTTGATTAATAATTACCACACTAGGTCGAACGATAATAAGCGGAGAAGTTCCAATCATTTTTCTCATCTCATCACAATAGCTCATAAATAAGCCTCCGTTCCTAGAATTTGATACTTGGTCTGTGTGTACATATTCGTGAAAGTGAAAGAAACTCCTTTTTTAATTACAAATTCCAATAATCAAAAAATTATCAATAGAACGATCTTGAGCAGTAAGCGTAATCTCATATGATCAGAGAGCGTTTATAATTTTTCATTTTTCTTTTATTTTTATTTTATTTCTTCTTGATAAGATTGAAATATGTTCATGTGACAGGAGGAAAATATGATTAAAAAACTAATATTATTATCATTTGTACTTTTAATGGCATTAACAGGCTGTGCAAAAGGAACTGGACATTTATACATAAAGAAAAATGGAAATATGGATCTTCATTTTGATATGTTGCTAAACTCTCGTGCAAAAATGTTTTTAGATTCAACATTCGAAGAGAAAATAAAAAAACAATTTACCGAAAATGGGTTTGAATTTGAAAGGATGACAGATGGAGAAAATCTTAAGTATCATGCAGAGAAACACATAAATTCCTTTAAAACAAAGGAAGATAAGCTTCAAACTTTTTCTGTAAAAGTGACGAGCGGATTCTTTTACACAAAATATGAAGTTAATGGGGAAATTGATCCAAGTACATATATAGAAGGTACATTAAATCGTATAGATTCGAAAAATATTCCTAAAAACCTTTTTGATTTGTTTTTAGAAAAAATGGATTTTGATTTTAAGGTCACCTTGCCCATTGATTCAATTGGGAAGTATAATGCCGATCGTAAGGAGGGGAAAACATTAAGCTGGAATATATCTCTTACGGAAGCAACGCCTATTTATTTCGACTTTACTGTACCAAATATAAAAAATATTTCGATACTGATTGTAGGGATTCTAATCGTACTTGTTATCACATTTGGTGTATGGTATATGAAAAGAAAAAACAAAAAATTAGGTGAGTAGCATGCAAAAAACGATTTTAGTAGTGGATGACGATCGCGATATCGTAAGGCTTATTTCGGATGGATTAAAATATGAACAATTTGATGTAAAACCTGCATACTCAGGTCAAGAAGCGTTAGATAAAGTAAAGGAAGGGAAGATTGACTTTATTATTTTAGATATCATGATGCCAGGGTTAGATGGATTAGAGGTTTGTAGAATTTTACGGCAGCAATATAATATTCCTATTCTGATTCTTAGTGCTAGGGATCGGGATATGGATAAGGTAATCGGCTTAGAAATAGGAGCTGATGATTATATGACAAAACCATTCAGCATTCATGAACTTACATCAAGAGTGAAAGCCCATTTTCGAAAGATTGATCGATTGCAAAAAGAGTGGCTTAGTCAACATGAGGAAGTACAAACAAGTGGAAACTATATGTCAAAGGGTCCTTTGTCTTTAAATAAGGTCACGTATGAAGCCTTTCTATATGATAAAAAAATGGATTTATCTACGAAAGAATTTCAAATTTTATCCTATCTTTATGATCATCCAAATCAAGTGTTAAGCAGAGAACAAATTTACGAAAATGTGTGGGGCGATGAGTTCGGGGATATTAATACTGTTACCGTTCATATAAAAAATCTAAGGAAAAAGCTAGGAAAGGAATTTGATTCTATCAAGACTATTTGGGGAATCGGATATAAATTTGTCCTTGAAGGGTAGAGAGCATGAAACTTAAACTAAAGCTTCCTCTTTTATTTTCATTTATCATTATGATCTTAGCTGTCATGATTGCTATTTATATTAAAATGGATGTAATTGAGAGCATAATCACAAGAGTAACGGATATTCGCCATGAACATCAATTAAAGGATAGAGTGATCCCTTTAAAAATAGAGGAATTATATCCAGATGTCGATGCAATTGAAGCTTATATGAAAAAAACGATCACACGAGAGAAAATAACTTTATCTTTATATGATCCAAGTTTTAAAGAATTATATGTTTTTCGAGGTGCTCGAAAAGATAGAGAACCTAGCGAAACATGGTATCAAATTAAGGATCACAATGGAGAAACAGTCCTACTCTTGAAGCTGCAAAGGCCTTTAAACCCACAAGATATTATATTAAAAACTGTTTTTTCGGAGACGTTATTGTTGTTAATGATCGCGTTAGCTTTGATTTTTATCGCATTAACGATTTATTTGCATTATTTAATTACAAAACCGATTCAAAATTTAAATAAACGCTTAAGAAATATTAAATATCATAGCCCTTTTCATCCGATTATGCATAATAGAAAAGATGAAATTGGCGAACTATTTGAGCATGTTAGTGAAATGCAGGAAAGGATTCATCAATCTAACAAAGAGCAAATTGATATGGTTGCAGCGATTACTCATGATCTTAAGACGCCGTTAACATCAATAAATGGTTTCATCGAATTATTATTAACAAAGAAATCTTTATCAGAAATTGATAAGGAAGAATACTTAAATCTTATCGGCAAGAAATCAAGAGATATTACTGACTTGATCAATGAATTTTCAGCATTTACGAAAAATGAAGTGCTTTTACCATCGATTAGTTTTCATTCGATTAGAATAAAAGATTTTTTTGAGAGTGTTGCCATAGAATATGAGGCTGAGCTTTCAGGACTCGACTATGAATTATTTTGGGAACATCATTTTGCAAACGAATGTTTTTCAATTAATGAACCGATGCTACGAAGAGTTTTTGCCAATTTGTTTAGTAATTCTGTCAGGTATGGTGCTAAAGAAGAGCTTGAAGTTTATATGAATGGATATTTAAAAGGGGAATATGCCTTTTTTGTGATCGAAGATAATGGCATAGGTGTTCCAGATAGTGATCTCGCATTCCTTTTTCAGCGTTTCTTTACAGTGGATCAATCACGTCAAAGTGAAACAGGAGGAACGGGACTTGGTCTGGCGAGCTGTCAATCCATTATTGAGCGGCATGGCGGAGAAATCAGGGCGTTTCATTCTCAAAAAGGTGGGTTGGGGATAAAGTTCTCGATACCTATTGATAGTCATTAAACATCATCTATTTTTTCTTAAAAATAACAAAACAAACTTTTAACCAGCATCTAACCCCAATCATGAAATGTCCATAAAAAATAAATTAAATATATTGAATTTTTCTACAACTTGCATTATAGTATTATTAACAAGTGAAAATGGTTGGCAATGGTGCCTTTGGTGCAGAAATTATTTCTGTGCCAGGGTGCCATTTTTGTTTTTAGGAGTGTAACGAAGGATTGGAGTTTAGGTGTATTTGGTACTAGTACGCAAAGCTCATTGTTAGAAAGCTTAAACTAGCATAAACGGCGAGTGCCTATTCCTTGTTACGCTACGAAATCGTCGACAGAGTTTTGAAATATGTAAGTCGATTTAATCCACTTCACTCCTAAGTAAGCAGGTCATTGATATGATCGCAGTTTCACGCTGGGTCACAAATAGGAATATAAGGGATCAAAGAAACAGAAGACCAGAGTGAGAATACTCTGACCCTAGAAATCTACAATTTGTTATCCGTCAATTAAGCGCATGAAAATGGGGGGTGAAGAAAAAGCGGTAAAGGGGTGGATGAATTTTTCATAAAAGATGAAGCTTTTTATTGTCGCTAAAAAAGAAAGTATTAGGAAAAATAAAAGAAGGGGATGAAGTGGATGCACGAATTGAATTGCGATCAGTTTGTTTTTAGCTTTTCGGGGAAACATGCTCCAGTTCTCAGTGTTCAAAGCGGGGATCAGGTCATTATACGAACCCAAGATTGCTTTTCTGGACAAATCCAAAGTGACGATGATTTGGTTACTTCCATGGACTACAGCCGAATTAATCCAGCGACAGGACCGATTTATGTCAAAGAAGCAGAGCCTGGCGATATTTTAAAGGTAGAAATCCTTCACATATCGATCGGAGAAAAGGGAGTTATTACGACAATGCCAGATATAGGGACATTAATTCATCAATCTGCTATTCGCACAAAGACCGTGCAAATCAAGGAAGAAAAAACGATTGTATTCTCTGATCAGATTCAGTTCGCTTGCTCACCAATGATTGGAGTGATTGGAGTTGCTCCCTCAGAAGGAGAAGTTGCATGTGGACATCCTGGGGTGCATGGGGGTAACCTAGATTCCTCATGTATTGGGGAGGGGGCAGCCGTGTATTTACCAGTTTTTGTCCCAGGAGCCTTGTTTGGTCTTGGTGATTTACATGCCTCCATGGGGGATGGCGAAATGTGTGGGACAGGAATTGAAATCAATGGGGAGGTTCAAGTCCGTTTAACTTTGCTTAAAGGCGAAGGTAAGCCTCTGCCAACACCAATCGTGGAAACAGCGGATGCTTGGTATATCATTTCCAGTCATCATGAGATACTAAAGGCGATTCAAGCAGCAAGCGAGATTACGCAGCAACTAGTAGCTGAGCGTCTAAATATTGGCATGACGGACGCTTATCTATTAATGGGAGCAGTAGGTGATATCCGGCTTAGCCAATGCTGCAAGCCATGTCCAGTGGAAACAGTCGCACGGGTGAAAATGCCGAAGCTTATCGGGATGGAAAGTTTGCTAGGGGCATAAACAATTTATATATTCAACTTGTATACAGATTAGAATACAAATTTACATCCAAGAAATTAATATTCTTGTAAAAGTGTAGATAAAGGTTTTTAAATACAAGGAAAGGAGTTGCTTATGAATCCCACCTATTAAAAAAGAGATTAAAAGATTTAAGAAAAATATCATAAAAATCCGTTTTATGTCGGTAAGGAATATAAGGATGGAAATCAATATGAATGGACCAAATTCATCTTCAACAAAATGGTTCTTTGAACATCTTATCAAACCGAGGAATTATGTTACGAAGCTCTCAAAAGTCATAATTAGGTTTCTTTTAAAGATAGCCTTAAAAATCATCAAAAAGCATCGTAATAATATTTTAATATTCAGAATATTTATATTGACCTATTCAGAATGATTTTTTATACTTAACTTGTATACAAGTTAGAATACAAGTTTGTATCCAAGATAAGTATTCTAGTTAAGGGTGTGGATAAAAATGTATCAGCAAAAAGTAAAAGAATTACTCAAGGATCAAGCCTACCGACTAATAAAAGAAAAGATGATCAAAGGAGAGGAGGAGTATACCTCAGAAAATAATCTTGTACATGAACTGAATATGAGTCGGACACCAATCCGGGAGGCTCTAAATCGTCTTCAGCACGAGGGTTTTCTGAAAATCCTCCCAAACCGGGGCATTGTATTTACAGAGATATCTTTGGAGGAACGGAACGAGTTGATCGATATGAGAATCGCTATTGAAACGTATTCTCTGTGGCAAGCTGCTAATCGTATTGAAGACAAGCATATTGAAGATCTATACGGCATTATTGAGATGCAAGAAAAAGCTTATCTAGCTGGAGATTTTGGAGAACTGGTGGAAAAAGATGCGTTATTCCATTATTACTTACTGGAAATAGTCGGGAATTCACAATTCTTGAAGATGTATAGTCAGGCAAGGGAAAGGCAGTTCACAGTGAGAGCAGGAAAATGGCTCAAAAATAAACCTGACGTCCTTGAACATTTTATTGAAGAACATCGGATCATTTTAAATGCTCTAGTTCAAAAAGATATTCCTTCTGCCGTTCAATATCTGACGGAACATTTAGAAAAGGGCAAGCTGTAGGCGATTGAAACGAAAGAGGTGAGAAAAAGGATGAAATTTCGACTAGTCATGGCTCAATTAGAATCGACGTCTAGTAAACAGGAAAACTATGAAAAAGCTGTATCGGCCGTCCGTGACGCTGTTCTTCATAATCAGGCCCATATGGTCGTTTTTCCAGAAATATTTATGAGTTTTTTTCCTATCAATACCCCTAAACACATCATCGTGGATGACGCAGAAACATTAGAAGGATCCTTTGTTACCAAGATGAGAAAACTGGCGGCAGAAAGCGGGATTTGGTTAGTATTCGGGATGAAGGAATCGATGAAGGATTCGAATGAAGACCGCGTATACAATACGGTCGTCATCGTATCAAGTGATGGTTCCATTGCAGGAACGTATCGAAAGACCCATATGTACGATGCCTTCGGGTTTGAGGAAACGAAAACGATTGCCCCGGGAGACAGTTTATTTGAACCAATTCAAACTCCATTCGGAAAACTAGGTTTGTTCGTCTGTTATGAGCTGCGATTCCCTGAGATTGCCCGCTATCAGGCAGCCAAGGGGGCAGATATCATTATTGTCCCATCTGGCTGGGTGAAGGGTGCGATGAAGGAGAAGCATTGGAATCACTTAGTTACAGTTCGGGCATTAGAAAATACAGTTTTTGTGGCTGCATGTAATCAAGTGAGCGATTTTTACATCGGACAAAGTCTTGTTGTCGATCCGATGGGTGTCCAGCTGGTCGCAGGTCCAGAGACAGAAGCTCTAATTTATTGTGAAATAGATCTATTTAGAATAAAAAATGTACGCTCCAAGCTGCCATCGTATGAACAGCGGCAACCAAAGCTATATGAAATAACAAATTGATATCGAAAGGAACATGTTACATGCATAAATTAAGCAAGCGATTGGACGATCAACAAACGGCTTATGGAACAATTGTAACGCTAAAGGACCCAGCCGTTGTAGAGATGCTGGGATACACCGGGTACGATTTTGCCATCATTGATATGGAGCATACAACAATGGATTTTGGAATGGTAGAGCATATGATTCGAGCAGCCCAATGCGTACAAGTTTCTTCAGTGGTGAGAACCCCACAAAATGACTATGGGGCCATGCTTCGTGTTCTCGATGCAGGAGCGGATGCCATTATGGTTCCACATCTCACAACACGAGAACAAGCGGAGCGAACAGTTGGCCATGCAAAATATCGTCCAATTGGCTACCGAGGACTCGATGGCTCATCAAGATCCGCTCATTATGGCACTACTCCCTTTATAGAGCATATAAAGCGACAAAATGAACGGGTTACTGTAATTGGAATGATCGAAGATGCTATAGCAATTAACAATCTAAGCGAGATTGTTCGTGTGGATGGCCTCGATTTACTCTTTATCGGTCCTGCAGATTTGGCTTCCTCCCTCGGATATCAAGAGCAATTTGATCATCCCGTTGTGATGGAGGCCATGGAAGAAATTATTAGAGTAACACGGGAGGCCGGACTCGGTATCGGTATTCCTGCATTTACTGCTGAAGAGGTAGACATGTATTCCAGGTGGGGGGTGAATTACTTTACGATACCTCCTATAGATGCACTCCTGCTTAGCAAGATGTTGGCATCCCATTTACACGACGTTAGGGGTGTGGAAAATAGCTTGGTTGAAGGACATAAATAAAATGGAATAAGGAAAAAAACTCACTAAAGTTTTTATATTATTTAGAAGAATCATGGTTATCTGCTTCAATATATTTTTGAATATTCTAACAATTTCAAGAAAAAGAAGAATTAATGAGAATAAGTTCTTTTATTTACAAAGGGGGAAATAAAAAATGAGATGGATTTCAAATTGGAAGTTAGCAGCTGTAATGCTGATTGTTTTATCTATTTTAGTATCTGCGTGTAGTCCCAATAAACAAACATCCTCGAAAAAGGAAGATCCAGTATCGAAAGAATTGACCGTCACGGTAGGCGGAGACCCAGTAGGTTTAGACCCTCAAAATGTAACAGATACGATCTCCAGCCTGATTAATTATCAAATCTACGATCGGCTCGTTACATTTAATGGAGAAATGGAGATCATCCCGCAATTGGCGAAAAGCTGGACAACCTCAGAGGATGGGAAAACCTGGACCTTCGAGCTAAATAAAGGTATCAGCTTTACAGACGGTACACCTTTTAATGCAGAAGCGGTAAAAACCAGCTTTGAACGAGTGGCCAACAAAGATAAGAATTTAAAGCAGTATTCTTTGGTAGGGCAGTATATTGATAGCATTACAACTAATGGCGAGACGACGGTTGTTTTTCATTTGAAAGCCCCGCAAGGAGCCTTTTTAGGGAATTTAGCTCACCCTGCCAGTAGTATTCTTAGTCCTAAGTCGATTAAAGAAAACGAAGAAGGAATTGCGAAGAATCCAGTTGGAACGGGTCCGTTTAAATTAAAAGAATGGATGACCGGGGATGCCGTGGTACTGGAAGCAAATTCAGATTATTGGTCTGGAAAACCCTCAGTGAAAACTGTTACCTTTAAAAATGTTCCAGAAACATCAGCAAGTGTCATTATGCTAGAAACTGGAGAAGCTGACCTGACAGGCAGTCTCCCTCTTGCGGAATTAAATCGATTGGAGGATAACGATACCATTATGGCCAATTCCATCGAGGCCAATCGAATTGCATATGTCGGCTTTAATACAACCGTTGAGCCATTTAATAAAGTGGAGGTGCGTCAAGCAATAAACTATGCAATTGATAAGGAAACCATGGTAAGCAAATTGTACGACGGAAGGGTTCGAACATCTACTGCTGCCATCTCTGAGTCCACATTCGGTTACAGTAATGTTGGTGCCTATCCATTTGATATTTCTAAAGCAAAGACAATCCTGAAAGAGGCAGGCGTTGTCCCGGAAGATTATAGTTTTCGATTAATTTTTGCCGCAAACGTAACGCAGGATAAGCCAGCAGCTGAATTTGTTCAAAACAGCTTGCAGCAGCTGGGCTTTAAAGTTGAATTGCAAACATTGGAATTGGGAGCCTATTTAGAAGCTCTGAAAGACCCAAGCAAATATGATTTATTTATGAGAGGGGCGTTAGCAAACACTGGTGATGCAGACCCGTTATTCCGCGATGCCTTATTATCAACGAGCCCTACGAACTATGCCCATTACAATAACCCGGAAGTCGATAAGTTTATCATGGCAGGACAATCGCAGGTCAAACCATCTGAACGCCTAAAAAGTTATACAGAAGTGCTGAAGATGGTCAAGAAAGATGCACCATGGATTTTTCTTCATGAAGATGTAGCACATTGGGGAGTGGCAAAAAATGTGGAAGGTATCACATTCCTCCCAACATATATATATGATTTGCGTAAGGCGGTAAAAAAATAAGCAGGGATGAATGGGAATCTACAAAATAGAAAGAGGAGGAATTATTTTGACAAGTTATATCATAAAACGCGTGCTGCAAATGATTCCAACCTTAATTGGTGTGTCCATCCTTAGCTTTATTATCATTCATTCAGTTCCTGGAGATCCAGCCAATTTAATTGCGGGAGCTGATGCAACCGCAGAACAAATACAAAGTGTTAGTGAACGTTTAGGCTTGGATGAACCTTTATACAAACAGTATTTAAGCTATGCATTGGGTTTGCTCAGAGGCGATCTGGGCATTTCCTTGCATTCAGAGAGGCCGGTCCTACAAGAAATTATGACAAGGTTTCCGAACACGATTTTGCTTACGGTCTATTCTATATTCATTATGGTTATTGTCGGTCTATTTGCAGGAATTTTTTCAGCGACGAAGCCGAATAGCGTAAGGGATAATGTGGCGATGATGTTTTCCCTATTCGGGATATCAATGCCAGTGTTTTGGTTTGGAATTATGCTTATTCTATTGTTCTCCTATTATTTACAGCTGCTTCCTTCTGGAGGAAGCAGCGGCTTTCAATATTTTATTCTTCCTTCTGTGGTCTTAGGGCTTTCCTCTTCTGGCGTTTTAGCAAGGTTAACCCGCTCTAGTATGCTAGAGGTGATTCATCAAGACTATATCCGTACAGCACGTGCCAAAGGTGTCAAGGAGAGGATCGTCATTTATAGGCACACATTAAAGAATGCAGCCATTCCCATTATTACGATTATAGGATTGGAATTTGGCACATTATTAGGCGGAGCTGTTGTCACAGAGACGGTATTCTCGATGAACGGACTTGGGAGGTACATTATTCAATCTATACAGTTTCGGGATTATCCCGCCGTTCAGGGATGCATTTTGTTTGTAGCAACAATCTTTGTCTTCGTCAATCTCATCGTTGACTTGAGTTACAGTGTATTGGATCCCAAAATCAGATATAAGTAGAAGGGAGTAGAAGCAATGAGTAAGACCTCTATCATTCTAGAAGGGAAGCAACCTATAAATCCTACCTATCAAAGACGATCACAATGGACGTTGATTTTGAAGAGGTTTAAAAAAAATAAACGGGCCGAAGTTGGATTGTGGATGACGGTGCTGGTGATTTTTGTCGCTGTTTTCGCCAGATGGCTTACCCCTTATGATCCGATTGAGCAAAATCTAAATATTATCTTGAACCCTCCTTCTTTAAGCCATCCTTTTGGGACTGATGAATATGGGCGGGATATGTTATCGCGGATAATCTATGGAATTCAAATCTCCTTAATGGTCGGGGTATTTGGTGTGTTGATTAGTGTAGTGCTTGGTGTATCTCTTGGTACAATCGCGGGTTACTTTGGCGGAAAGATAGACATGTTTATGATGCGGGTGTTGGATATTTTTATGGCATTTCCAAGTTTCCTTCTTGCTATCTCTATTGTTAGTGTATTGGGACCTGGCATGGTAAATGTCATGATTGCAATTGGTATCTTTTCCGTGCCGAATTTTGCGAGAATTTCCAGAAGCGCTGTCTTAACAGTCAATAATAAAGAATATATCGAAGCAGCCAAGTCGATGGGGGCAGGAGATACCCGAATCATCTTGAAGCATGTGATTCCAAATAGCATCACCCCGATTATCGTTTTGTCTACGATGCGTATTGCAACAGCCATTCTCACAGCTTCAGGATTAAGCTTTCTTGGGATGGGTGCCCAGCCGCCGACTCCTGAATTAGGAGCAATGCTAAACGCAGGAAGGGAATTCTTAAGAACAGCTCCTCATGTCAGCACAATACCTGGCTTAATCATCATGTTTATCGTCCTGTCCTTTAACATGCTGGGGGACGGTATTCGGGATGCTCTTGATCCAAAAATGAAGTTGTAATCTTATAAAGAAATAGAAATGTAAGATGTAAAGAGGAGGGGAAGGATTGGAACATGTATTACTTGAAATAAAAGGACTCAAGACATATTTTTTTAGAGATGAAGGGGTGATTCCTGCTGTTGATGGAGTGGATATCTCTATTCGCAATGGGGAGACGGTAGGAGTTGTTGGAGAGTCTGGCTCTGGAAAAAGCGTAACTTCCTTGACAGCAATGAGATTAACCCCGGGGAAAGTGGTAGAAGGTTCTATTAAGTTCGATGGGAAAAATATTTTAGCTTTGACAGAAAAACAAATGCAGGAGATTCGGGGCAATGAAATGGCCATGATCTTTCAAGAGCCAATGACTTCTCTAAATCCTGCATTTACGGTTGGGGATCAGATTGGAGAAGCTGTTCGGATCCATTTGAAGTATAGCAAGGCAAAAGCTAGGGAAAAGTCCATTGAGATGCTCAAGTTGGTAGGGATTCCTAGATCGGAACAAATAGTAGACGAGTACCCACATCGTTTATCCGGAGGAATGAGGCAGCGGGTTATGATTGCGATGGCAATGGCATGCAATCCAAAGCTTTTAATTGCGGATGAACCGACGACTGCTCTAGATGTAACCATTCAAGCTCAAATCCTTGAATTAATGAAAAATCTACAGTCCGTACAAGGGACGGCGATTCTGCTTATTACCCATGATCTTGGTGTCGTGGCAGAAATGTGTGACCGTGTTGTGGTTATGTACGGCGGGAAAGTCGTCGAAGAAAGTGATGTCGTTACACTATTTACTCGTCCTAAGCATCCGTATACACAAGGATTATTGAAGTCGATGCCAACAATAGAATCGGAGGAGAAACGGTTGTATTCCATTAAGGGAAGCGTACCAGCTCCAGGAAGCTTGCAGGAAGGGTGCCATTTTGCTCCTCGTTGTGAATTTTCGACAGATGAATGTGTAAGACGGAAGCCCCAATTGGAGGAAATAGAAACAGGCCATTTTATAAGATGCTGGCTTCATACATCCGACAAAGGGAGTGATCGCAATGAAGAAGCCATTGGTTGAGGTCAGAAATTTAAAAAAATATTTTCCCATTCAAAAAGGGATCTTTAGCCGAACAGTCGGTCATGTTAAAGCAGTGGACGGATTGGATTTTACGATTTATCAAGGGGAAACACTCGGATTAGTAGGAGAAAGTGGATGTGGAAAATCGACAACAGGGAGAGCGCTTCTTCAGCTTCTTCATCCAACAGAGGGAGAAGTTATTTACGAAGGGAAAAACCTAGTTGGTATGCCATCAGGCAAATTAAGAAAGTACCGGAAAGATATGCAGATGGTCTTTCAGGATCCGTATGCTTCCCTCGACCCAAGACTTACCGTTCACGATATTATCGCCGAGCCACTCGAAATTCACAATGTTGTCCAAGGGAAAGCAAAAACACGCCGAGTGGAGGAATTGCTTAATATTGTAGGTTTAAGCAGCTACTATGCCGAGCGGTATGTGAATGAATTCAGTGGCGGACAACGACAGCGAATTGGAATTGCTAGGGCACTTGCTTTAAATCCGAAACTAATTGTAGCAGACGAACCGGTATCCGCCTTAGATGTATCTATCCAATCCCAAGTCATCAACCTTATGCAAGATTTACAGGAGCAATTTCATTTAACGTATTTATTTATTGCCCATGATTTAAGTGTGGTAAAGCATATTAGCAACCGAATCGGCGTCATGTATTTGGGGCGCTTGGTGGAGCTGGGGGATAAAAAAGAGCTGTTCGAGTCCCCAAAACATCCATATACGAAAGCATTATTGTCCGCTGTTCCGATTCCAAGTCCGTTAATAAAAAAAGAGAGAATTGTACTCCAAGGGGATGTGCCAAGCCCAGCCAATCCGCCTTCAGGCTGTTCGTTTCACCCGCGTTGCAGCAAGTGTATGGAGATTTGTAAGACTGAAAGGCCTGCATTAAAAAAAGTGGATGGACAATATGTTGCATGTCATTTGTACACTTAAAAGTGAACTGTTCCAAAAAGACTTGAGAGGAGAAGGAAGCATGAATTCGAATCAAAAACAAAGAGTAAGGCTGGAACCCGGTGCTACTTCCTTATACGCATGTCAAAACGATCAAAGGTTTTCTTACTGTGCGTATATTCCCAGCGCTTTTGATCACACCGATCCATTAAAACATCCACTGCTAGTCGTGATACATGGGACAGAACGAGGCGCACAGCAATATAGAGACGAGTTTAAAGATTTTTCGGAAAGAATAGGTGCTATTATCCTTGCGCCACTCTTTCCAGCAGGTATTGGAGAGCCGGGAGAACTAAATTCCTACAAAAAGATCAAGTACCACGATATTCGTTTTGACTATGTTTTATTGGCTATGATTCAAGAGTTTACTAGTCAGTATGGGATTGATCGACAAAAATTTTTGCTGTTTGGTTTTTCCGGGGGCGGACAATTTGTGCATCGGTTCTTCTATCTTCATCCAGACAGGCTTTTAGGCGTTTCGATTGCTTCTCCTGGCAATGTTACCTTATTAGATCAAAATTTGGATTGGTTTATTGGAATACGCGACTTTCAAGAACAATTCGGTACGGATATTCAATGGGAGGAGATCCGCCGTGTCCCGGTACAATTGCTGATTGGCAGCGAAGATAACAAAAGCCTGCCAAGTGGAAAAGATAATCCATTCTGGCTTCCTGGAGTGGAAATGGCTGGGGATACACGCCTAGAACGTATAAGAACATTGTGTGAAAATTGGACATCTGTAGGGATTCACGTTCAGTATGAAGAAGTCCCTGAAGCAGCTCACGAAGGATCTAAACTTGTTCCCTATGTGAAAGACTTTTTTGCAGACCTATTGAAACAAAATGTTTAAGTATTCAAATGACCAAAAAAGGTGTACATGATGGACACAAAAAATGGTAGGGGGTATTAGATGAGGAGCTTGCATAGGATTATGGTGGTTGATGACGAACCAATCATTCGGATGGATCTTTGTGAAATACTTTATGCAGAGGGCTATGAAGTTGTTGCAGCAGTGAAGAATGGCGAAAAGGCGGTCGAAATGGCTTATCAGTACAGACCGGATTTAATTTTAATGGATGTGACAGTATCGAAAATGAATGGCGTGAAGGCGGCAAAAATTATTAGTTCCTTCTCAGAAGCGATGATCGTCCTACTAACCGCAAACAGCCCCAAATCGATAATAAAGGATATTAAAGAGGCTGGTGCGATAGCATACTTAATGAAGCCAATAACCGTTGAAAACCTAATTCCAGCTATTGAAATAGCCCTTGGGCAGAAGGCAAGATTGTCACAGCTGCATAGCCAAATACGGGAGCTTCAACAGGAGATGGAAACTAGAAAGAAAGTGGAAAAAGCCAAAGGCAAGGTAATGGAGAGATCTGATATGAAGGAAGAAGAAGCATTTCGATGGCTGCAAAAAGAAAGCATGCAAAGTCGGTTGCCATTGGGGAAAGTAGCTCAAAGCGTCTTATTAGGAGAAAAATAAGGAAATCGAATGCGTCAGAGTTATTTTTACAACAACACTTGATTACTTTTTCGAATAGAATCTGAGAAAAGTTTAGTAGGTATAGTCAAAAATTTACGAGAATTAGATAAACAAAGTAAAAATAAAAACTAGTAATCATGTGATGGAAGAAAGTGAAGATATAATGGCCAGCACTTTACGTCGATGAACAAGCCGCTTCCGCTTTTCTTCATAATTTTTTATTTTTGTTTCACTTTCATTTTATTTTTAGTTGTTACGATCGTTTTGAAGATCAAATGAAGGTGAGGCAGACGATGAAGCAGATTATTAAATTGAAATGGCCAATTGTTATCATATGGATATTACTTGTGGGATCATTGTTGTTCTTGATGCCAAATTTGGGGGAGCTTGTTAGGGAAAAGGGACAAGTTGGCGTGCCAGAAGGATATTCATCCATGCAGGCCGATAAGTTATTAAAAGAATTAGACAATAAAACAGACAAAGATAACATGAATGTCATTGTAGCTTTTCATGAAGAAAAGGAATTAAATAGTGAACAGCTTAAAGAAGTAGAAAAGGGGATTCATGAACTTGAATCCAAAGAAAAAGAATTAGGGATTACTAGTATTATTTCACATCTTAACAATGAAGAATTGAAAGAACAGTTAATTTCGAAGGATGGCACAACGATCCTTACTCTTGTATCTGTTGAAATGGGAGATAGAAGTAAAGCAGAAGTAAGGGATGAACTTAATGAAGCTTTAAAGGATATTGAAGTCGATACTCATCTTACTGGAGCTGAACTGATTTTAGAGGATTTTATCATTACAACTCAAGAAGGAATTCATAAGACAGAAGGAATTGCAGTAGCTTTTATCATCATTGTGCTCATCCTTGTCTTTCGCTCACCCGTTGCACCCATAGTTTCGCTCATTGCAGTTGCCATTACCTATTTAGCTTCCTTAGGAATTGTAACAATTTTAGTGGATCAGGTAAATTTCCCGTTTTCAAATTTCACACAAATCTTTTTAGTACTGGTGTTATTTGGCATAGGGACAGATTACAATATTTTGCTGTTCACTAGGTTCAAGGAAGAGTTAACGAAGCAGAAAACCATTTTAGAAGCCATTATTTATACGTACAAAACAGCTGGAAAAACTGTATTATTTAGCGGTCTTGCTGTATTTATCGGGTTCATTGTTTTAGGCTTAGCTGAATTTAAATTGTTTAAATCGGCATCCGCTGTTGGCATCGGAGTTGGTGTTCTTCTTCTTGCATTATATACGATCGTTCCCATTTTTATGGCTTTGCTAGGCAATAAGTTATTCTGGCCTTCCAAGAATTCTTCAGGACACAAGGAAAATAGACTTACTTCCAGCATTACTCAATTTTCAGCAAGAAAACCAATTTTAGGGTTAATCATTTCGCTCTCATTATGTGTACCTTTTATCTTTTTCTATAATGGTCAATTAACGTATAATTCGCTTGACGAAATTGATGACTCGTATCCTTCTGTAAAAGGGATTTCCGTAGTTTATGATCATTTTCCACCAGGGCAGGCCTTGCCAACCACTTTAGTATTAAAAAGTGATCAGCCTTTCGATTCAAATGAGTCATTAGCATTCATTGATGAAGTCACAGAGTCTATTCAGTCTATAAAAGGAGTCGATAAAGTTTATAGTACGACTCGACCACAAGGGGAAAAAATACCTGAACTATATACAAATGATCAAGGTGAACAAGTAAATGAAGGTGTAAAAAAAGCTAATGACGGTGTAGTAACGATTAAAGATGGCCTTACAGATGCCGTTCATCAAATAGAAGCCGTTCCTACTGAGGATTTCAATAAGGTTAATGATTTAATATCTGGAACAAAAGAAATCCAAAGCGGGATCAATCAATCAACGGATGCTCTGATTAAAATTGATAATGGATTACAACAAGGAGTAAGCGGAACGGATCAACTTCAGCAAGGAATTCATTCATTAAATAGCGGCTTAACGGATCTAGTTCAATCTACAAGTGCTTTATCAAGTAATGTATCCAGCATTCAAGCAGGCTATAATACCCTTTATTCACAGTATCAGAAGATAGAAGGATCTGTGAATGGATTCATCAATGCTTCAAATGCGATGAATGGATATATAGCAGCTCTAGAGCAAACTCATGGAGAATTGAAGGCAGATAAAAATTTTCTCGCATTAAAGCAAACGTCTATTCAACTCAATGAACAGCTAAAACAACTATCAGCAGGCTTATCTGAGCTGAATAAACAATTTGCTTCAGCCAATGAAAAATTAGGACAAATTAATACGGGTTTAAAGCAGATAAACGATGGTCAAGGGAAAATTTTATCTGGATCAAAACAGTTGGAAGCAAGCGTTGGAAGCTTAAAGGATGGACTTAGACAGAGCAGTGATGGTCAAAAGCAGGTTATTGCTGGTCTTCCAAAATTATCGGATGGTTTGACTGAAATAAATGAAGGTCAAGCTCAACTGGATAGTGGTTTAAATGAACTGGAAGAAAATATGAGCACTTTAGAAAAAGGGCTAAATGATAGTGTAGCAGGACTTGGAGAAGTGAACAACGGTTTGACAGACGTCAATGGTTATCTGGACGAAGTAACAAAAACGAAATCGACTGAAAGCTTCTTTATCCCGGAAGATGTCCGAACTGGAGAAGATTTTCAAAAATCAATCGATGCCTTTATGTCGGATGATCGTAAATTAGTGAAATGGACCATCGTGTTGTCTGTTGATCCATACTCAAACGAAGCAATGGACGTTATTAAGGAAATCAATCAAAAATATGAGCAGCTGGTGAAAGATACAGACTTTGAGCATGATTCTTATGGAATTGCAGGCATTTCTTCTCAAAATAACGATTTAAATACAGTAAGTACAGGTGATTTTACAAAAACAGCGAGTATCATGCTTGTTGGTATATTAATTGTTTTATTTGTAATAACCCGCTCGTTCTGGACACCTGTTTACATTATTGCATCTCTTATATTGGCTTATTTTACGGCATTATCAGCAACAGAAATGTTATTTAAAAACTTTACAAGCTTTAACGAGCTTACTTGGACCATTCCTTTCTTTGCTTTTATTATGGTTGTTGCATTAGGAGTTGACTATAGCATTTTCTTAATGATGAGATTTCGTGAATATAAAGACATGCCTGTGAAAGAAGCCATTCTAGAGGCAATGAAGCATACAGGAGGCGTTATTATTTCCGCTGTTATTATCCTTTCAGGAACCTTTGCGGCGATGTATCCTTCAGGCGTACTAACATTAACCCAATTGGCAACAGCTGTTATTATTGCTTTGTTATTGTTAGCATTTATTTTCTTGCCAATGTTTTTGCCAGCATTAATGACGATGACAAACAAAAGAAAATAATATCATATCGCCGTCACTTAATAAATTTAGGTGGCGGCAATATGTTGAAAAAAATCGAGAAATCGATAAAAAAGTATATAAAATCGATAAAAAAATCAAAAAATCGATAAAAAATCATCTAATTCAAAAAAATAGATGTCTTGCAGGAATTTTTCTTCAAATCTAGAATATTAAAAGGGAAATCCAAGCTGGGAGTGATGAAATGATCATAAAAAAGAGAGAAATTCCTCTTTCTATTCAAAAATTGCAAGCACTACTTCGACGTATACCCCCTAATCATCCGAAAATCCCCTTTATTAATGAAAATCTCAACAAAATGTTAGCCGGTTATAAAGGTGAGAACTCTATTGATTACCCTTTAAGCTTCCTTGCAGAGAAAAACTTCTTCATTTTTCATGATCTACGACTTTATGACAATAAACACTATTTTCAGATAGATACATTATTGTTATCCCAGAAATTTGTCCTTATTATAGAAGTGAAAAATATAACAGGTACGTTATATTTTGATCCTGTTTTTAATCAGCTTATTCGAACAAAAGAAGGGAAGGAGAGGGCTTTTCCGGATCCTATTCTTCAAGTGAATCGGCAAGAATCACAGTTAAAGAATTGGTTCTCGCAAAATCGATTGCCAGAAATTCCAATTCAATCCTTGATAGTCTTCAGTAATCCTCAATCTGTTATACGTACTTCCCCTGAAAACTTCCATCTAAATTAAAAAGTTATTCACCGTGATTTTCTCCCAACAAAAATCAATCAAATTGAAAACTCCACTCGAGAAAAAGTTCTAACGGAAAAAGAAATAAAAATAGTCATCCGGCTTTTTTTAAGAAAGCATACCCCGCTGAATTCATCCATACTGGAACAATTTCAAATAACAAAAGAGGAAATATTAAATGGAGTCATTTGTAATAAGTGCAGTCATATTCCAATGGAAAGAATTCATAGTGCTTGGTTGTGCCCGATCTGTCACAATAAATGCAAGGACGCTCACATTTCAGCATTAAAGGACTATTCTCTTCTTTTTGGATCAACAATAACTAGTAGTCAGATGAAAGAATTTTTAGGAATTTCATCTCCGTCCCTTGTAACGAGGCTGTTTCATTCAATGAATTTAACAAGTACTGGATCTACAAAAGGGAAGAAATACAATCTAGATTTTAACGATTTTAATCCTTGAGAAACCATATAACAAAGGAAAAGGCAAGGAAGATTGAAACTTCCTTGCCTTTTTAAAGATGTCTAGCTCCAGCGCCCAGCCCTAGTGAAAAATAACCCTTTATCTCATAAAGCAAAAAGCACTATATGAGCAAAAGGAACATTTTTCTTCAGGACTGACCAAGGCACTTCCGCTTTTCTAACTACGATGCGGAATAACGCAATTTTTTGTTAAAATTCTTTTTTACAATTTTTCTATATCTGATGTTTACAAAGGCTGCTGCGGTTATTCCTACTAAAGAAATAGCAGCATCAAAAATGAAGATATTAGATATATGTCCGGTTTTAGACATTAAACCAGTAGCAATTGGCAAGAGTACAGAAGCCAATCCAGCTGCAGTAGCGACCAATCCCGTAACCGTCCCTTTTTTCTTCCAGAATAATTCGGTCATTATGGCTATTGTTAGCTGAAAAACTCCTGCTGTAGAAAAGCCTAAAAAGAATGATGCAAAGATGGCTAAGTTAGTTGATTTCATTGTTAATAAAACTAATACGGAAAAAAAGGTAATGACCGGATATATGACTACGACATTGATTGGTCGTATTGCTTTTTTTAACAAAATGGACAATGCTAATACGGAAATTAAGGCACCAATACTATAAAAACTTAATAATTTAATTGAACTTGTACTGGTCATTCTAAGTACTTTTTGCCCATAGGTAGGAAGCCAAATTTGTGCAACGGTAAATAATGATGTGGATGTAAACCCCATGACAATAAGAGCTAGTCCTTCTTTCAAAAATTGAGGCTTTGAGCGGAATTTACTATTATCAGAATCACCTTTCATGAAATGAACCTTTTCAATTTTATGATTAGGAAACGACATCATAAATAAGAACATCATATTTATAAAATAAATCGCCGCCGGAATGAAAAATGAATAGCCATAAAACATCTCATGGTCAGCGAAAAATGCAATCATTATTGGGAGTAGAGCTGCTCCCGCAGACATAAATGCTTTTACTAACACACTAGCAGATCCCGTTGATTTTGGGAAAATTTCAATGAGTGCTGGATATGTTCCTGCGTCCATAGCAGAATTGGCAATTCCTGCTAGAATGGCAAAAAGAAAAGCAATTTGATAAGTTGGAGCCAATGGAATTCCAACCAGAAATATCCCCATTGTCAACGCTGATAGTAAAATCAGCGGTTTTCTCCCAAATTTATCTGACAGGATCCCTGATATAGAATATGAAAGTAATTTTCCTATCCCTATTGCTGAAATAATATAGCTGACACCAGCACTATCTGTATTTAATTGTTTTGTTAAGTAGGGCATATTCGATGCTAGCATGATATTTACCATACCAAGCATAAAATAATTAATATACAGCCCCGAGGCTGTTTTCATATATTTATTTTTCATTTTTTACACTCCTAAATGAGTCTGATGACTAACCTAATCATTTTATTTGGAATTGGTGATAAATGCAATCCAGTTTTCGAAAAATCTTCCCTATATTCAGCAATCTCTCAAATAAAAAAACCAGACTAGTAAAAAAGTCTGGTGAGATCGTTCATGCTTTTCTTTTTAGCAGCTTAATAGGAGTTAATTTTTTAGTGGAATTTCTATTTGAAAAATAGATTCCTAAAAATATAATCAAAAGTCCAAGCAACAGATTTTTTGTAATGGGCTCATCTAATAGTACATAGCCCCATATCATGGCGGTTAATGGAATGATATAGGTTACAGTCGCAGCAAATTCTGGACTTCCCTTTGTCAGTAAATAGTAGAAAAGAAGATAAGCGATACCTGAGCCTAAGCATCCAAGTCCAATAATTGAAAGGTAAATAACGAAATTAAAGTGCATATTCGTTGGTACTGTGTTTGTGAAAATCATTCCAAGTAATCCGATGATTGCTCCTACTATCAATGAGCTTGTTGACAGAAGCAGAACACTTGTATTGGATAAATATTTTTTTGTATATTGAGAGGCAAATCCGTAACAGAGTGTTGCCAACATCATCGTTCCTATCCCAATAAAGCTTTGTCCAGATAGCCAATGAATATTAAACTCTGTTAATACTAATATCCCAATAAAACCAGTCACTATCCCAAGCCATTGCTGCTTTGATAATTTTTTTGAAAAAAGGATAAAGCCAATAAGTCCGGTAAAAATGGGTGTAAGGGCATTTAAAACAGCAGCTGCATTGCTGTTTATTTGTGTTTCACTTAAAGAAATGAGTCCCCATGGAAGACCTGCATTGAACACCCCAATAACGACTAATGATTTCCAGGGGATTGGTCGAACAACTTGATTTCTTTTTAACCATAGAAACGGGAGAAGTATGATCACACCTGCAATACATCTAAAAAAAACCGTGCCCCATACGCCAACGGAGCTTGTTAAATACATAATGAAAACAAATGATAGTCCCCAAATTAAGCTTAATCCAAATAAAGCACTGTATAGCCTCATAAGTTTTACTCCTTTGAAAAAGATTCAAATAATCTTGTAACATCTCAAAAAAACTTCCCACTGATGTTTGATTCGTAAGTTGCAATATAGCATTCTCTCAACTAAGACAATCTTACCATATGAATGAAGGATGAACTGGATAAAAAATGAAAGAGCAAGAATTGAAAAGAAAAACTTAAAAAATGTTCATTTACACTACAAAGAAAAGGAGGTTTAACTAATCTACTAAATGGAGTGGCTTTCTCATTAGATTAAAATATTCAAAACAGGCTTTTTCATTTCCATATTTTTCGAAATATATTTACAATGAAGGTTAATAGAATACATGAACAGGGCGCTTACGCTTTTCTAATTTGTCTAGCCCCTCGAGGTCATAAGCCATTTCTGAATTGAAGGCAAAGAACACCTTCTATTCAGAAGCGTCTTATGCTTGTCGGGGCTGAACAAGACGCCTACGCTTTTCTATGAAAGGATGGTTATGTGAAAGCTATTTCTGTTAAAATCATCACAATTTTCTCTGTTGTTTTTACAATATTATGGGTTTGTGGATTGTTTTGGACAATGAAAGATCAGTTTACTCAAGGTAACACAAAGGAAGTTGTTACGGTTAAATCAACAAATGATGAGGAGGATAATCAAGAAGCCTATCAAATTTTAGCCTTAGGAGATTCATTAACGAGAGGGACGGGTGATGAATCTGGTAAAGGGTATGTAGGTGTTTTGGTAGATGAGCTAAAAGCGAAAACAAAGCAAACTATCCATGTGACGAACACGGCTATTAAAGGACAAACATCTACACAGCTTGTAGAGCAAATGAAGCAGCCAGAAATTCAAAGACAAGTAAAGCAGGCTAATGTCATCCTTCTTACGATTGGCGGGAATGATTTATTTCGAGGCGGAGAAGCGATTGTAAACTTGTCCGAAAGTGAAACAAAGAAATCAGAATCGACCTATTTACAAAATATAAATGAGGTTTTTACAACCATTCGTCAATTGAATCCAGATGCGACTGTTTTTCATATCGGCTTATACAATCCTTTTATTGAGTTAGACAACCCTGAACAAACTTCTCAAATCGTTCGTTCCTGGAATAATGATTCTGCTGAAGTAGCAGCATCCTTCAAGAAGATCGTATATGTACCTACCTTTGATTTATTTCAATTAAATGTCAATGATTACCTTTATAATGATCATTTTCACCCAAATCAAGAAGGCTATAAGCTGATTGCGGAACGAGCAGCCTCTCTATTAACGTTTCAAAAGGAGGGACAAACAAATGACAATAAATGAGTTTCCGCTTCGAGTGCAGCATTTAACGAAAAAGATAGGAAAAAAAGTTATCATTAAGGATATTTCAATGCAAATTAAAGAAGGAGAGGTTTTTGGATTTTTAGGGCCGAATGGAGCTGGGAAGACAACAACGATTCGGATGCTGACAGGTCTTATCAAACCAACATCGGGCGATATTTTTATTTGCGGCAAGAGGTTAAAGACGCAATTTAAAGAGGCAATCAAAAATCTTGGTTGTATTGTTGAAAATCCCGAGCTTTATTCGTATTTGACAGGCTGGGAGAATCTTCAGCAGTTTGCTCGTATGGTATCTGGAATAACTGAAAATCGCATTATTGAAGTAGTTGAGCTAATCGGACTCCAAAATCGTATTCATGATCGTGTCAGTACGTATTCCCTTGGTATGCGGCAGCGTCTTGGAATTGCACAAGCTCTTATCGGTAAACCAAAGCTATTAATTTTGGATGAGCCTACTAATGGACTTGATCCAGCTGGGATAAGAGAAATGAGAGAGTTTATTCGATTTTTGGCAAAGGAAGAAGGGATGAGCGTTCTCGTTTCTTCTCATTTACTAAGTGAAATTCAACTCATGTGTGATCGTGTCGCGTTTATTTTAAAAGGAGAAATTATTCGTATCGATTCTGTTGAGCATCTTCTTGGTGAAAAAGAGCGTGTTGCTTGGAAGGTGGAGCCTTTACAGGAAGGGAAAGAAATTTTAGCAGAAGAAACCGCTGTGTTTGAAAAAGAGGATGGCATCTTATTAACTCCATATAAAGATGAAAAAATTTCTGAATGGAATGAAAAGCTAGTAAAGGCTGGCATTAAGGTGAAAGGAATGGAAATCAAGCTTCCAACACTCGAGGATTTATTTATCGAATTAACGGGAGGCGAGGTCATTGATTAATTTGGTTCATAATGAAATGATTAAGCTTGTCCAAAAAAAGAGATTATATGTCATTATCTTGATCATTGCAGTGCTTGTACCCCTATTTACATATGCTCAATATAAACAAGCAAAATCGATAGAAGAAAAAGTAGGCACAGCAGATTGGCGTACTCAAGTTCAGCAAGGAATTATCGATATGCAAAATCGATTAACATCTAGCAGAATTTCCGATGACTGGAGGAAGTATTTACAAATCGAAATTCAACAGCAGCAATACTATCTTGATCATAATATAAATCCTACATCACCAGGAGCGCCAACCTTTATGAGGATTTTTGTTGAAAGCTCGATCGATTTACTGCTGCCATTAATGGTGATGGTTATGGCTTCAGATCTTGTTTCATCTGAATCAAGTGCAGGGACGATCAAGCTTTTACTTACTAGACCAGTTAATCGTTGGAGGATTTTATTAAGTAAATACATCACTTTGATTCTTTCCATCTCCTTCATTTTGTTTTCGATTGGACTGTTATCTTATGCGATGTCTGGTTTGGTGTTTGGGTATGGCGGCTGGACAATGCCATTATTAACTGGATTTTCAGTTCAAGGGGAGGATTTGAATACTGCAGCTGTTCATTTAATCCCGCTATGGCAATACATTTTAATGGATTTTGGACTTGCCTGGTTTGTCTCTCTTATTATAGGTACCTTGACCTTTATGCTATCCGTTTTATTGAGAAGTACAGCGGCCGTAATGGGCATTATGCTTGCTAGTCTTATTTCCGGGGCAATCTTAGCAAATATGGTGTCATCCTGGGAATCGGCTAAATATTTATTTATGGTGAATTTGAAATTAACGAATTTTATTAGTGGAGCAGCACCCCCAATCAACGGAATGACACTTAGTTTTTCAATGACGGTATTAGCCATATGGGGGCTTGCTGGGTTATTTACTTCGTTTTTTGTTTTTACTAAAAAGGATTTTTATTAAACTTGGGATAACAACCAAATTTAATTTACTTTTCTAGGTCAAAAAGACAAAGAAAGGAGCACTCCTATGTCTTTTATAAAAAAGACGGTCATTGTTACAGGTGCTGCCAACGGAATTGGCCAAGCTATCGCAATTGCTTATGCTGAAAAAGGAGCAAAGGTTGTACTGGCCGATATTGATGAAAAAGCAGGAAATGCTATAGCCACACAACTCAAAGAACAAAGTAACGAAGTCGTGTTTATAAAAACAGATATTAGAAACGAAGATGACATCATTCGTTTAATGGAGAAAACGAAACAGTATTATGGCACAATCGATATTTTAATTAATAATGTCGGGAAAATGATAAGAAAATCACCTTATGAATTAACGCTAGAAGAGTGGGATGATGTTATAAACACTAATTTAAGAAGTATCTTCCTTTGTTCCCGTGAAGCCGCAAAATACATTCGGAAAAACGAAAAAGGCGGTGCCATTGTTAATATTGCATCCACTCGTGCCCTTATGTCTGAACAACAGACAGAATCGTATGCTGCTTCAAAAGGCGGCATAGTAGCATTAACTCATGCTTTAGCAGCCTCATTTAGCAATAACAAAATCACAGTTAATTCCATTTCTCCAGGATGGATTGAAACAGGAAATTATTCAGAATTAAGAGCTATTGATCATGAGCAGCACTTGTCAAAACGAGTTGGAAAACCGAGCGATATTGCAAGAGCATGCCTTTATTTAACAACTGAAGAAAATGAATTTATAAATGGAATCAACCTTGTGATTGATGGAGGAATGACGAAAAAAATGATTTACGAGGAATAGAACGAGTATCACACAAATATCAAATCTAGATTCTTAATAAATATAAGGAAGAAAAGTAAAGTTAGCATCATACACTACTATAAAGTAAAACTTCAATTAGTGAGGGGGGCAAACGTAAAGGAAGCAGATAATGCGACAGGACGTTACGCTTTTGTCTGCTTCATCCCTCACCTAGGATTTCTCGTTTACACCCATAACCTTGAGGTGGGGGGGGCTTACTGACCGTTAATGCGGGATAAAAATTGATACCTTTTAGAAAAGAATCGTTTAAGATGACCATTGTTTTCTCAAAGGTATAAAATAAGGTTAAGTTTCTTATTTATTTAATAGAAGAAGGTGAAAAATTGGATCTGTTTGATGCAATAAAAACAAGAAGAAGTATTGGAGTCGTACAACAAAATCCTGTCCCAAAAGAGCTAATTGAAAAGATCCTTGAAGCAGGTACATGGGCGCCAAATCATCATCGAACGGAGCCTTGGAGATTTTTTGTTTTAACTGGAGATGGACGAAAAAAGCTTGGTGAAACACTTGCTTCTATTAAAATTAAGAGCCTGCACGATCCAGACAGTGAAGAAAGTCAAAAAGTGATAGATAAAGAAAAAAACAAACCGTTAAGGGCGCCTGTTGTCATTGTTGCTGCTGTTCAACCAACCAAAAATAATAAAGTCTTTGTACAAGAAGAGTATGCTGCGGTTCATGCAGCTTGTCAAAACATCCTTCTAGCTGCTCATGCCCTAGGATTAGGAGCAGTTTGGAGAACTGGCGATGTTTGCTATGCTCCTGAAGTAAGCTCTTTATTTAACTTGCCAGAGGATGGAGAGGTAGTTGGCTTTATTTATCTTGGATATCCGAATATGAAACAGCTTAAGGGAAAGAGGAAGCCATTAGATGAGGTGACCACCTGGATTGACACGATTTAGATGAATAAAAACAAAAAAGAATAAGGCACTGAGCGTTTTTAGATATCGATTCTAGGAGGGCTCAGTGCTTTTGGCTTTTTCTAAATTAAGGAATTTTTTAATATTTTCTTTACAAAAATATGAACCTTTTTTAATCATAGAGAGTCAATATAAGATATAAGCCTTTATAGAAAAGAGGAGCATTATGAAACAGCCGATCGTCTCTATTGTTATTCCTTGTTATAACGAGGAAGAGGTTTTTTCGCTTACCTATTTACAATTGAAAAAAGTACTTCAATCGTTAATTAGTGAAAGATTGATTGATCCACGAAGTCAATTGCTTTTTGTGGACGATGGTAGTCATGATCATACGTGGGATAAAATTGTCGAGGCTTGCCGTTATGATGTGGCAGTGAGTGGCTTAAAGCTATCTCGTAATTTTGGCCATCAAAAAGCATTGTTATCTGGATTAGAAGAAGCTTCAAAATTTGCAGATTGTATCATTTCCGTAGATGCCGATTTACAGGATGATGTAACGATTATCCATGATTTTATTGCTAAATATCTTGAAGGATATGAAGTTGTTTACGGAGTGAGGAAAAAAAGAGAGACGGATACTTTTTTAAAAAGAACAACAGCATTAGGATTCTATCAAATGATGAAAAAATTAGGTATCCCCATTATTTATAATCATGCTGATTATCGACTTATGAGTAAGCGTTCGATTAATGAAATGATGAGATTCAAGGAAACGAATCTTTTTCTCCGTGGTATTGTTCCATTAGTTGGATTTAAAACTACTAAGGTTTATTATGACCGTAAAGAAAGAGCAGCGGGTGAATCAAAATATCCATTAGCAAAAATGTTGGCTTTTGCCCTTGATGGCATTACATCTTTTAGTGTAAAACCAATTCGCCTTATTACGATGTTTGGTTTTATTGCTTCCTTTATCAGTGTAATAGCTGGAGGGTATGTCCTCCTTGAAAAAATGCTTGGGCATACTGAGTCAGGGTGGGCGTCCATGATGATTTCTCTTTGGTTTATTGGAGGATTGCTCCTCTTAAGTATTGGTCTCATTGGAGAATATATAGGAAAAATCTATGAAGAGGTAAAGCGGAGACCTCGTTATATCATTGAAGAAACGATGAATCTAAAAGTAGAAGAAAGGGCAAGAGCAATTTCTAAGGTGCATGTATAAGCGTTCAGTTTTGAATTGGGACATGGCAATAGAAAGAAAATAAAGAAAGCTAAGGTAAGCTAATAATGATAGATTTTATGATAAGAAGGATTGCGAAGATAAAAAAACAGAATAAAAGAAGTATGTTGATTGGAGGGGCGTTGTTCATCATTATTGGATGGGTAGCCCCTTATTTTATCCTTGGGGAAAATGCTCATGTTAGGGTCCAAGATAACCTTGACTCAAATTTGGGATGGTATAAGGTATTAAAGGAAAGCGGCCAGCTATTTGGGCCGCTTCAAGCGCCGATTAAGCAAGTCATGAATGGAGGGCTATCAAGGGACTCCTTTTATTCGCAGTTTTACGGAATGGTTGTGTTGTTTAGTATTTTTCCACCGATGTTTGCCTACGGACTATGTCAGCTTATAACAAGAGTGGTAGCATTTGTAGGCATGTACTTGCTTTTGAAAAAGCATGTGATAAAGAAGGATGACGTTTCCATCCTTACAATTGGAGTCTCGTTAACGTTTTCACTTACTCCGTATTGGCCATCAGGAATGCTTAGTATACTCGGTATGCCCATTGCCTTATGGGCATTTTTAAATATTAGACAGGGTGAAAAGACTTGGAAAAACGTAATGGTTTTAACTTGCCTTCCCTTTCTATCCACCTTTGTCCTAGGTTTTTTCTTTTTTTTAGCAGCGCTTGGTGTCTGGTGGCTAGTGGATTTGATTCGAACAAAAAAATGGAATATTAGGATGCTTATTGCACTTGGGTATATGACGATTTTATATTTAGCCATTGACTATCGGTTGGTAGCTTCCATGCTTATTCCAGGTGTACAAACAAATCGATCCGAATTTTATGAATCAAAGCTGGATCTTTTACAAACACTTAAACTAGCTCTTAAAAACTATGTATTAAGTCATAATCAAGATATGACAGTATCATTTGTGATCATTCTTCCTTTGTCTTTGTACGGTTTATGGATTGTTTTAAAAAATAGAAGCTGGAAAAAGGAAAAGTTATTTATAGGGCTGCATCTATTGAATGTGCTTTTATCATTATGGTACGCATTCTGGTTCTATAAAGGATGGCAGCCATTAAAGGAAAAATCTACTCTATTAACCTCGTTTAATTTTGCACGCTTTCATTATTTAAGACCTGTTGTTATTTATGTTTTATTTGCCCTATCATTAAAATTGTTATGGAGTAGCGGAAAAAGAGGAAAGAGAGTTGTTATCTTTTTTCTTATTGCACAAATATGCGTTCTTATCCCCTTTAATGAGCAGGTTGCTTATCATAACCAGCCTTCTTATCGAGAATATTTCGCTAAAAAGGAATTTGAGGAAATAAAAAGTTATATTGACATGCCTGTCGATCAATATCGAGTTATTAGTATTGGCATTCATCCAAATATTGCGCAGTACAATGGTTTTTATACGTTGGATACATATAGTAATTTTTATCCGCTTGCTTATAAGCATCAATTTCGTAAAATCATTGCCCCAGAGCTGGACAAAAATGAAAAATTAGAGAAATATTTTGATGAATGGGGTGGAAGGTGCTATGTTTTTGTAAATGAATTAGGAAAAAATTATATGTATTCCAAGCATTCAACAAAAAAAATAAACCACTTACAGCTTAACACGAATCAACTAAAAAGTATGGGAGGTACTTATATCTTTTCAGCTGTACCGATCGAAAATGCGCAAGAGAATCATTTAGTTTTAGAAAAAGTCTTTCAATCAAAGACCTCTTATTGGAGGATTTATCTTTATCGGTTAAATTAAAGAGTTTCAAAGAGATGTCGTAAAAAAATATAATGATAAAATGAACAGTTGTTTTAATGTATACTATGGTTAAAGTGGAAAAATTTCCTTATCTTAAATAAGATTAGTTTCTGTTTCTATGTTTAATTCAAGCAGGAGGACTTAAAGAATGCTAAGCTTTATTCAATATGATCATCTACAACCATTTAAGAATGATGTAATTCCTATATTGGAAAAGGATGAAATCAAGAATAGTTTATTGCTAGGTTTGCTGCAAAATATTGACGAAGAAAGCCCTTTGCCAGTTGTAATGGCTGTCAGTAGGTTTGATCATCAGATCAAGCTTGTTTTTCTGCAAACGGATCCAATGAAAAAAATTCTTTTCGCTCAAATGGATCCTCTTTCTGATAGTGAGATTGAGATGGTCGCTGTTAAAATGAGTAAAGTCTTATGTGAGCTACCCGGTTTTATTGGCGAGAAAAGCCTGGTTATGAAATTAGCAGAACAGCTTTCGCACATCAAGCAAGTTCATTATAAGATTGAAATGAGACAAAGGATTTATAAGCTTAAGCATGTGAAGAAGCCGGCGGATTCACAAGGATATTTGCGGAAAATTAACAAAGAAGAGCTGTCCATTATTCGGGATTGGCTCTATCAATTCTGCGAGGAAGTAAATCTCCCGATAACGATCAATGAAGCAAAGCTGCTTGCGAAAGTCACGTTTGAAAAGGGAAGGCTTTATGCTTGGGAAAAAGATGGACGTATTGTGTCAATGGCGAATGCTACGAGACCGACAAAAACAAATATAACGATTAATTATGTATTTACTCCAATGGCAGAACGGAAAAATGGTTATGCCACGAACTGTGTATCTTCCTTAAGCCAGCTTATGTTACTGCAAGGCTATCAAACTGTGAGTCTCTTTACAGATCTTGATTATCCTACGTCGAATAAAATTTATATGGAAATTGGGTATGACCCTGTTATCGATACAAATGTTGTTGTTTTTAACCATGATCAATGAAAGAAAAGTATGATGGAATGAAATAGGTTCCTATTTGAATTCATTTTCTTAGTAAATTACAATAAGAACAAGTCAAAAAATTGAAGGTGAACGAGTGTTGGATACTTTTGATCACAAAATTTTACAAGCTTTAATGAAAAACGCAAGAGTGAGATGGGCTGATTTAGCTGTTGAAATTGGGTTGTCAGCACCAGCTACTGCAGAGCGAGTTAATCGTTTAGTCGAACGAGGAGTGATAAAAGGGTATACAGCATTTATTGATACAGAAAGTGTTGGATGTGAATGCACAGCTTTCGTGTCTGTTACTTTAGATCGACCTCAGCATAGAGAAGCCTTCTTAGAAATAGTAAAAAATCTCAGTGAAATACAGGAGTGCCATCATACCGCTGGTGATGGTGATTATCTATTAAAAATCCGCTGTAAAAATACAAAGGACTTAGATCGTGTGATTAGCTTTGAAATCAAAAATCTTCCTGGAATTGTAAGGACAAAAACAACGATCGTGATGGATACAATAAAAGAAACGATGGAAGTTCCGCTTCAACCTACTCATTTTCATGAATAGACTTAAAGAGATGGAGATTCTCTTTAAGTCTATTTTTTTCAAAAAAAGAAGTGGAAAAAGTGGGCAAAATGAATATTCATTGAAAAGGGAAGTCCCTTTGTTAAATTGATAAATCGACACCAACTACACCAATCACAACTTGATCTTGAATAATCGGAGCTGAAATAGTTATACATGAGTTTTTTGTTAAAGCGGAAGTGTAAACTTTAGAAACATAGTACTGTCCTTTGCTTGCCTCTTTAAACCACCTTCTTGCTTTTGCATTTACCAAACCGGCTTTAGGATTAGAATAAATAAAAGTTCCATCAAGTCGATTAGACCAAATTGCTTCTAAGCCTGAATGTTGCTCTAGGAAAATATTTAACGATACTTTGTGTTGTTCAGAGGTCATTTGTCCCAATTGAGATGAATGAGATAATTGAGCCAATTTATTTTTCATGTGGTCAATAATGGCTTGATCTATTTGAATGGTTTCAGTCGTCTGTTCCATTTGAATAATGCCTTGCAGTTCATCAGAAGTAGAATTCAAGGAATGACTGATGGACAATATATCTTCAATGCTTCCGTGCTGCTTATCCAAATCAATAATGGTTTGGAAAACATTGTCTTTATTGTTGATCGCCATTTTTGATATTTGATCTAGCAGTGAAGCAATTTCTTGTACGTTCCCTGTCTGTTCGCTTACTGCTTGTGTGGAGTCCGATACCATTGATGTAATTCCGCTTAAGTTTTCTTTAAATTTTTCTAAGAGCTCAAGCGTATTTAAAAGTTCTTTTGCCCCGTTTTTAACTTGTTCTGTTTCAAGATTGACCATTTTTGTTGTTTGAGTAATCTCTTTTTGAATGATGCTTATATTTTCATTTGTATTTTGTACGGCTTGAGAGGTTTGTTGGGCTAAATCCCCTACTTCCTTAGCAACAACTGAAAATCCTCGTCCATGTTCACCAGCTCGTGCAGCCTCTATAGATGCATTTAAAGCTAATATTTTTGTGCGTTGTGAAATAGAACCAATGATTTGGATGATATGATTGATTTGCTGTGAATGTTGAACAAGACGATCCATTTGTTTCAATAGGGTAAAATGACTTTCATGTATTTGATTAAATCTATTTTGGAGGTCGCTTAATACTTGCCAAGAGTGAATGAGCTCTTCATAAGATGCTTGGCTGTTTGAGTGTATATCTTCCGATATTGAAGAAATTTTTAGAGCAGATGTTTCAATCCCTCGCATTTTTTCTGAAACCTGTACAGTATATTCCACAGTCTTTTCGCTATGGTCCATTAAGTCCTGTGTTTTTTCCTTACTAGATTCAGATGTTTGATTAAGCAAAAGAGCAGCAAGCTTCATTTGCTCTACAACTCCCCTTAACTGATCCACAGCCACTTGTACATTACCATTAATGTTTTCATGCTTGGTTGTTTTAGAATTTATTGCTTCAACTGGTTTGCTTTTTTTCCTTCGTTTCTGCATCTTTAATAACACCATTTATCCCCCTTTTTAAGCACTTATGAAGTTTTAATGCGACTATATGATCAATTTTACTCGTTTGATATTAATGTAATATATAGGTAAAAAGAACTAATATCATTTTTTAAACAACTATTATACTATAACTATTCCTTTATTTACCTTATTGTAAATTTGTGAAATTAACTTTGTAAGAATTTCTAACAAAATTAATGATAAATAATCAGACATATAGGATAATATAATAAATACTTTTGTGTAAAAAGGTAAAGTATTATGGAAATCTATATCTACTATGGATATAGGGGCTGGTTAGTTGATGATCTGAATTCTTCTTATGTATAAAAGTATTTACACAAGACCATTTGAGTAGTAAAAAAATATGGCAACTAGGAGGGAATGCATATGGTCAAGGCCTTATTAACATTAGGGACTGCTTTTTATCATGCTGATTTGCCATTTATAAAAGATATACAAGATCTTGGTATTGATTTAACTTATAGAATCTCGGGGAAATCGGATATAACTGACATTATAAAAGATATAGATATCTATATTACTGGTGTCGATAAAATTGATAAAAAGGTTATAGATGCTGCTCCTAAATTAAAATATATCGTTAAATTTGGTACCGGGTTAGACAATATTGATCTTGATTATGCTTCTCAAAAGGGAATTCTCGTTACAAATGCTCCTGGTCAAAATGCTTCAGCTGTTGCAGAGCTCGCATTTGGATTAATGCTTTCTGCAAGTAGAAACATCCCTCAATCCAATGAGAGTGTGAAGAATGGTCTTTGGGAAATCATGCTTGGGCATGATTTAGAAGGAAAGACACTAGGGATCATTGGTTTTGGAACAATAGGACAGAAATTAGCAAAAAGAGCCTATGGCTTTGAAATGGATATATTAGCCTATGGTCAATACAAAAATGATGAAGAAGCAAAGAAATGGAATGTAAATTTTGTGGAATTAGAGGAGCTTTTAGCGTCTTCCGACTTCATTATCATCAGTACCTCTTTAAAACCTTCTACCTTTCATTTAATAAATAAAGATAATCTTAATTTGATGAAGAAAACCGCATTTTTAATAAATATTTCACGCGGGAACATTATTGATGAAGATGCATTGATGGAAGTTTTGAAAAAGAATCAAATCGGTGGGGCAGCACTAGATGTTTTTAAAACAGAACCGCCAAATCTTGAATTTGCACAGCTGCCAAATGTGATTGGGACTCCGCATATAGGTGGTTCAACTTATGAATGTGCTTATAAGATTGGAGAAATTACAGTTAATAATATACGCAGCTTTTTAAAACATCAGCCATTAACCAATGTAGTTAACGGAGATTTATTGGCTTCACTGAAAAAATAAGGTTCAACTAACAGTCAATGGGGGGTTCTTTTATCCCTCACCTTGGATTTCTCGTTTACACTCATAATCTTGAGATGGGGTCTTACTGCCCGTTAATTCGGGATAAATTGCTGACAGAGCTGACCAAGACTATCTTTATAAATCCGTATTATTATTTAATAAAAAAAAAGACCTCATTAAGAGGTCGAAAAAGGGGGATTACACTTTCTAGCTATAGTGTTGTCCTCTTTTTTGTTTTTTATACATAAAATACAAATAGACAAATAGCCTTTTTTTATAAAAAAAGTTGACTAAGCCTACACTTTTTTTAAAATAATACATATTACATTATTAGAAGACAGCTTGTTTGACATGTTTAGTTAATACGGTCACTACAACTGTTTTTTACCGTAACCCCATTACCTCCTTATTTTTATTTGAGCAGTATTAGTACAAGTTATGGATTGTACTAATACTGCTATTTTTTATGCAGCCAATAGTTCTCTGATCAGAAAACTGTTTACTTGATTTAGACTATAAAATGATAGATAATTTTATCTCGAGTAGCAATAATACAATAATCAAGTGAGGGAATAGATTTGAAAAAAATAGTGATTTCTATCCTATTAAGCACATTTCTTCTAGTTGCTTGTGGTCAGAATGAATCAGGACAGGGAAGCAGTCCTAAACCAATTGAAGTCAAACTGAATGTGCCAAAGCAAGCAGGAGTAGATCAAAATATCACCATATCAGCAGAGATTACACAAGATCAAAAAAAGGTTGATGACGCAAAAGAAGTGGAGTTTGAAATTTGGAAGGATGGAAAAAAGGGAGATAGCCTAACACTTGATGCAAATCATAAAGGAAAAGGAATCTATCAAACAGAGACTAGTCTTCAAGAAGAAGGAAACTATTTTGTTCAAGTTCATGTGACAGCAAGAAGTATGCATGCAATGCCTAAAACGACCATTCAAATTGGCCAAAACGTCATAGAAGAGCATGAACATGGGGAAAGTGATGAGGCGAATCATCAAGGAGAGGAGCATCATCACCATGAAGATGTTGCTTTTGAATTTCACGATTTAAACCATTATCACGTAAACCAAGAGTTAAATTTGATCGTCGATTTAAAAAAAGATGGAGCGCCATTAACCAATGCAAAAGTGCGCTATGAAATCTTGTTAAACGGTGACAAGACGATCAAATGGGTTGAAACGAATGAAGAAAATGCTGGTACTTATGCTGGGAAATATACCTTTCTAGATAAAGGGAAGTATACGATAAAAATTCATGTTGAAAATGATGAAGGAATCCACGATCATTATCCGAAAGAAATTATAGTTGAGTAAGCTTGCAATGGGAGATTTCGCTTGTAAATAGCGTCATCTCCCATTTTTACTATTAAGGTAGACTGATGTCTAGCTGCAGCGCCTAGGCGCTCGGATCATAAACTACATTAAATTTCAGTCCAGCACTTTACGTCGATGAGCAAGGGCGCTTGTGCTTTTCTAATTGAAAAATAAACCCATTCTTGTTTCTATTGTTGTGATTTAAGTGCATTAAAAATATAATAGAGTATTGTACAGTACTACTACTTTGTTTTTTCCTTTAAAGGAGATTGGAAAATGACTACAAATAATAAGACATCTAAGCTCGATTGGGGTTTAGTTTTAATATTAATGCTTTTGTTTATTGCTAGCTGTGTAGCGATCTACAGTGCACAGACAACGGGTCAATATAGTGAGAATTTTCTTGTGAAGCAAATTGTTTGGTATATCGTTGGATCAGGCTTTATCGTTGGGGTGATTTCTTTTGATTCCGATCAATTAAAAAAGTTATCATGGTATGCTTATGGATTTGGAATTCTGCTGCTATTATTTTTAATTATTGCACCTGACAGCATAGCCCCAGTTCGAAATGGAGCCAAAAGCTGGTTTATCTTTCCAGGGATGGGTTCTTTGCAGCCTTCTGAATTTGTGAAAGTATTTATCATATTAGCTTTATCAAGAATCATTACAGATCATCATCAAAAGAACTTAATAAAAACAATCAAAACGGACTTATGGCTTCTTGGTAAAATTGGATTGGTCACTTTAATCCCACTCTTGCTTGTCATGCAGCAGCCAGATTTAGGGACATCCTTAGTTTTTCTAGCAATTATGCTCGGAATGATTTTTATTTCTGGTGTATCATGGAAAATTATTGTTCCTGCACTAGGATCAGGAATTTTTATCATTTCTACAGTGCTTTACTTTGTTCTTTGGCATCCTGATATTTTAGAGAAGTATTTAGGTGTAAAAGAGTACCAGTTCGGAAGGATTTATTCCTGGATTGATCCATATAATTATCAAAGCACAACTGGTTATCAATTAACAAAATCGCTTTTAGCGATAGGTTCAGGAGAGACAACCGGGAAAGGAATGGGAACAAGAGAGGTTTATTTGCCAGAAAGTCATACTGATTTTATCTTCAGTATTGTGGGTGAAGAGTTCGGTTTTCTTGGTGCAAGTGTTTTAATTAGTCTATTTTTCTTACTAATTTACCATATTACAAAGGTTGGCATGGAAACGAAAAATGACTATTATTCTTATTTATGTGTAGGGGTCATCAGTATGATAACCTTCCATGTCTTTCAAAATATCGGAATGACAATTGGTTTGTTACCGATCACAGGAATCCCGCTTCCATTTATTAGTTATGGTGGTAGTTCATTAATGGGAAATATGCTTGCGATCAGCTTAATATTCTCCATTCGCTATCATTCTAAAAAATATATGTTTTCAAATGAAGAATAGAAAAGCGCAAGGCACCGGTCTATCAATAAAAAATTATTCTTTTTTAAAGGCTGTTTTCTCAAAGTTTGTTGCTTTTAACATAAAAAAACATTGGGAGAAACGTTTCAGAGCAGCCTGCATACACGTAGACTCCTGTGGGAATGCGAGAAAGGCGAGACCCCGCAGGAGCGTATGCGACGAGGAGGCTTGACGCTCGCCCACGGAAAGCGAAGTGTATGCAGGCTGCGCGTTTAAAAGCAACAATCTATACGAAAACAGCCTTTTTAAAACAAAACCTGACTTGTGCCATTTCAGCAAGTCAGGTTTTTTCTGTTAAAAAAACTCAGCTAAAGTAAGCAGAGTTCTGTATATTTAGGTTCAAGATGCCTTATTTCACTAATAATTTTTCAATATCATCTAGCATAATATTAGCAGAAAGAACTCCGCCTGCTGTATTCCACGTTGCATCATTGACACTGTATGCATGTCCATTCTTTACAGCGTTTAAATTTTTCCATAATGGATCGCTTGTCCACTCTTTTTCAGTAGATAATGCTTTTTGGTCTTCTTCTGGAGCGTAGGTGAAGTAAAACAACAAGTCACCATCCATTTTTGGGATAACTTCTTTTCCTACCTCGATTGCCAGCTTTCCAAGCTTGTTGCTATCCGTAAAGAGTGCTTCTTGTTGTGCAGCACGTTTAAAGCCTAATTGATCAAAAATAACGCCAGAAAAGGAATCTGTATAATAGATGCGTGTAGTTCCAGCCATGAAACGAACGACAGATACTTCTTTATTGACTTGGTCTCCAAGCTTTTGTTTGACTTCTTCCACATGTTGATCAAATTTGCTAAGGACCTTATTTCCTTCTTCTTCACGGTTTATAGCCTTAGCATATAATTTAAAGTTCTCTTTCCAATCTCCTCTTAATGTTTCCGATAACACGGTAGGTGCTATTGCTGATAATTTATCGTAAACTGCTTCTTGACGAATCTTACTTCCGATAATTAAATCTGGTTTTAAACTAGCGATTTTTTCTAAATTTACCTCATGCTCAACCCCTACTACTTCAACACCCTTCATATCATTTTTAATATGATCATACCAAGGATCGCCAAGCCATGATTGAACTGCACCAACTGGTTTTACACCCATCGATAATAAAGCTTCTGTTCCCTCGTTTGTAAGAACAACAATTCGTTTAGGTGTTTTTTCTAGAGTAGCAGTACCCATTGCGTGTGTTACCGAGTAGCTAGTTTCTTCTTTATGCTTGTTTTCTTTTTTATCATTGGTTGCTTGATTAGTATTTCCACAAGCTGCAACAAGAAGCAGAGCGAAAATAGCAAAAATTGAAAATAAAAGTTTTGTAATCTTCATTTTATGTAATCCTCCATTGTAGTTGTTATTGATAATCATTATCAACAATAACATCATAGTTGTAGTTATGTGAGATGTCAATATATAAAATGATAATGTTTTCATTACTTTAAAATAATAAAGGCTTCTATTCTTTCTATTATGAGAAAAAGAAAGAATAGATTTGCAGAAAATAAAAAGCAAAAAAAGTATTTGAAAATGATTCTCAAACTCATTGACAGATAATAGTGATTACAATAGACTTAAAGATAAAGTGAAGCTTCAAACAGTGGGGTCTTACTGCCCGTTAATGCGGGATAAATCTTTATGTGTCTAAAAACAGAGGTTCTCTATGATATCAAGTTTAAAAACAAAATGGATTTTCTTTATTTTTTTGGTATTTATACTTATTTTTCTTATTTGCGCAAGCATCATTTATGGATATACGAACACAACATGGAAAATGGCACTTCAAGCGTTTAACAATTTTGATGGCTCAAATGAACATATCATTATCAAAACAGTCCGCTTGCCGAGAGCGTTAATAGCAGCTATTGTTGGGGCGAGCTTGGCTATTGCCGGTGCCATTATGCAAACCTTAACGAAAAACCCGCTTGCTTCCCCTAGTGTATTGGGAATAAATGGTGGTGCCAGCTTTGCGGTCGTTCTTATCGTAACCTTATTTTCAATAAACAGTATGAAAGTTTTTACTTTAGTATCATTTCTAGGTGCTGCCATCGCGGCCATTACTGTTTACTTGATTGGATCCTTAGGAAGAGAAGGATTGACCCCTTTAAAGCTAACGTTGGCAGGTGCAGCATTGAGTGCCATGTTTGCATCTTTTTCCCAAGGCCTCCTTGTACTTAATGAAGCTGTATTAGATCAAGTGTTATTTTGGTTGGCTGGTTCTGTTCAAGGAAGAAAGTTAAACACAATGATGGAAGTGCTCCCTTATCTTGTGATTGGCTGGCTTTCTGCATGTCTTATCGCAGGGAAAATGAATGTATTAGCGATGGGAGAAGATGTAGCAAAGGGATTGGGGATAAAGATCGGCGTTGTTAAGCTGATGATGGGGTTGATCGTTATTCTATTAGCTGGAGGATCAGTTGCTTTATCTGGACCTATAGGCTTTATTGGAATAATGATTCCTCATATTTCAAGAGCTATTATAGGCATTAATCATCGTTGGGTAATTCCTTATTCAGGTGTACTTGGAGCAATTTTACTTTTATGTGCTGATATTGGAGCACGCTATATTATAATGCCGCAGGAAGTACCTGTAGGGGTTATGACGGCTATTATCGGAACTCCATTTTTTGTATTTATTGCAAGGAGGGAGTTCAAAGGATCATGAGTATGAATAAGAATTTTCGAATGTTTAACGGAAAAATATCATTTTTAATAGATTTGAAAACATTGATTATTTTTGGGATTTTCCTTTTTTTAACCGTTTTTCTTTTTGTTATTAGCACTGGAACAGGTGAATTGAAAATGAGTCCTCTTGCAGTATTAAAGGTTTTTTTTGGTGGAGGCTCAGAAATGAATCGTCTTGTCGTCCAATCCTTTCGTCTGCCTCGAATTATCGTAGCATTAATTGTCGGGATGGCTTTGGCGGTTGCTGGAGCAATTCTCCAAGGAATGATTAGAAATCCCCTTGCTTCCCCAGATGTTTTAGGAATTACAACTGGTGCCTCCGTTGCAGTAGTTGGTTTTTTAGCGTTATTTAGTGATAAAAACAATGCTTTAACGGTAAGTATTAATTGGCTGCCATTAGCTGCTTTTATTGGTGCGGTGGGTGTAACCATCCTTATTTATTTTTTATCATGGAAAAAAGGGGCTTCTCCTTTTCGACTTGTTCTGATTGGGATAGGAATTTCGTATTTAATGCAGGCATTGACGACTTTGTTGATAATATTAGGACCAATCACACAAGCAAGCCAGGCGAATATGTGGATTACAGGAACAGTATATGGATCAAAATGGAGCAGCGTGTATATCATCGTTCCTTGGACACTTCTTTTCATTTTGTTATCTTTATTTTTATCGAGAAATGTGAATATTCAAGGATTAGGCGATGAAATGGCTACAGGTGTAGGCGTTTCTGTTCAAAGGCAGAGATTGCTTCTTTTATTAATCAGTACTGGTCTTGTTGGTGGAGCAGTTGCATTTGGTGGAGGAATTGGTTTTGTTGGATTAATGGCACCTCATATCGCTCGGAAGCTTGTAGGTTCTTCTTTTGGTTCTTTGTGCGCTATTGCAGCATTAATCGGAGGAATATTAGTGATGCTGGCAGATTTAATTGGCAGAACGTTTTTTTCACCTTTGGAAATACCTGCTGGTGTTTTTACAGCTGGTATTGGAGCGCCGTATTTTATTTACTTATTGTATAAGACTCGAAATTCTTAAGGAATCACAATATTGAAAAGGAGAGATCAAGATGACTAAGCCTACGATAGCAACGGAAAAATTAACACTTTCCTATGGGGATACGATTATTATTGATGAGCTTGACTTAAAGATTCCAAAAGGAGAGGTGACAGTCTTTATAGGGGGCAATGGATGTGGAAAATCAACATTGCTGCGTTCGATTGCCAGGTTGTTAAAACCTAAATCTGGTTCTGTTTTACTTGAGGGAGAAGCGATCGCTAAGCTTTCAACAAAAGATGTAGCAAGAAAAATGGCTATCCTTCCACAATCCCCAACAGCACCAGAAGGATTAACGGTTCTTCAGCTTGTGAAGCAGGGGAGATACCCTTATCAAACTTGGCTGAAACAATGGACAAAACAGGATGAAGAGAAGGTTCAGGCTGCATTAGCAGCGACAGGATTAGAACATTTAAAGGATCGTGCAGTAGATTCTTTATCGGGTGGACAGCGTCAAAGAGCATGGATTGCGATGACACTCGCACAGGACACGGATATTATTCTTCTTGACGAACCTACTACTTATTTAGATATGACACATCAAATTGAAATTCTCGATTTACTTTTTGAGCTTAATGAAAAAGAGAACAGAACAATTGTAATGGTGCTTCATGATTTAAATTTAGCATGCCGTTATGCACATAATATTGTGGCAATTAAAGATAAACAGATTTATGCACAAGGAAGACCTGAAATCGTTGTGAATTGCAACTTAGTGAAAAACGTTTTTGGAATGGAATGTCAAGTAACAATGGATCCATTATTTGGAACGCCGCTTTGTATCCCATATGGAAAAGGAAGATGTATTTTAACGGAGGCTGTTAACTCTTAATTTAGATCCGAAATATACATAAAAGAACTGGTGGTGAAGGTATGAAACACCTTCACCACCAGTTCTTTTTTTGCTTGTCAGGGCTGATCAAGGCACTTACGACGTACAGGATGTACTAGTGCCGACGTTGCCACAGGACGTGGCGCTCTTAGTCGGCCGCTTTTCTTATTGTCTAGCTTCAGTGCCTAGCCCTTGTGAAAAATAACCTTATGCCTCTAAAAGTAAAAAACACTTTTTGAGTCATGAGAACATTTTTCTTCAGGGCTGATAAAGGCACTTACGCTTTTCTTATTGCATTGGTTGATTTCCATATGGAAATTGAGTAGTGTATTTTTGGAATTGTTGATACATTTGCTGTAATTTTTGTTGATCGGCTGCTTCGAGCTTATACCATCCTTTTTTAAACATTAAATTAAATAAGTCTCGTTGTGAATTTTGCGTTTCTGTATATATGGAAAGAGCATCTTGGTATAAGGATTGATGGCTTGCCTCATTTAAAAAAATGCTATAGGAATCAGATAGGTATTTTTCTGTTGATAATAAATCATTTGTAAAATCCCGTTCATTCATTTGCGGTGTATTTGGGGTTTGTATCTTAGGATTTTGAATGGTTTGCTGATTTTGATTCATCAAATTAAACTCCTTTTTAGTAAGATGTATGTCTAAATGCTATTGCTGAAGATTGTTTCTTACATTGGTTTGTGAATTTACGTGTGTAAGTAGTTGTTGATAGTGTCTTTGATGCATCTGTCCACACTTATCAAATTCTTGTTTTAATTCTTGATCTTGGCATTGTGCTGCATAAAAATGCGCTTTTTTCATCGCAAGCAAATTCCAAGAAAGCATATCATGTAAGTATAACTGATCCTTTGTAGAAATGATGTTCGGCGGTTCAGAAATCATCCCCATTTGCCCTTGATTCATCATACCTTGCTGTTGCATCTTTTTTCCTCCTAGAATGAATTTATGAGCAATAATTTTACATTTTAAATGCTCTTCGGACATATCTTTCCTTAATATTTGTTCTCCTATTCAAGAAAATTTCAGCATATAGTATAGAAAAAAGATGTGGATGAGATTAGTCTTAAAGTATAGAAGGGAGTTCCATAAAATGAAAGAAGCTGTCATTGTATCGGGGGCACGAACACCAGTTGGGAAAGCAAAAAAAGGGACACTTGCTCGTGTTCGACCAGATGATTTAGGTGCAATCGTTGTGAAAGAAACCCTTCGCAGAGCGGGGAACTATTCAGGAGAGATTGATGATTTGATTATTGGCTGCTCAACTCCCGAAGCCGAACAAGGATTGAATATGGCTCGTAACATTGGAGCACTCGCAGGATTATCTTATTCGGTTCCAGCTATTACAATTAATCGATACTGTTCTTCAGGTCTGCAAGCAATCGCTTATGCTGCTGAAAGAATTATGCTTGGACTTGCTGATACAGTAATTGCAGGGGGAGCTGAATCGATGAGCTTAGTTCCTATGTTAGGTCATGTAACAAAATTAAATCCAACTCTTTTAAAAACAGCACCTGAATATTATATGTCGATGGGACAAACAGCTGAGAAGGTGGCAGAAATGTATAATATATCAAGAGAAGAACAAGATATGTTTGCAGTCCATAGCCATCAAAAAGCAGCAAAAGCGTTAGAAAAAGGGAAATTTAATACTGAAATCGTCCCAGTAGATACTTCATTACACTCTGACAGCAAAAATGGACTCGATATTGTGAACAATATCAACTTTTCTCAAGATGAAGGTGTTCGTCCAACTACAAATTTGGATATTCTTAGCACACTTAAACCTGCTTTTTCAGAAAATGGAACGGTAACGGCAGGGAATTCCTCACAAATGAGTGACGGCGCGGCAGCAGTGATGATCATGGAGCATGAAAAAGCAAAAACTTTAGGATTAAAGCCATTAGCGAAATTTCGTTCCTTCGCTGTCAGTGGAGTTCCTCCGCAATTAATGGGGATTGGTCCTATTGCAGCTATTCCTAAAGCAATTAAACTTGCTGGTTTAAAGATTGCAAATATTGGACTATTTGAAATTAATGAGGCCTTCGCATCCCAAGCCTTACAAGTCATCCGTGAATTGAAGATAGATGAAGAAAAAGTAAACGTAAATGGCGGTGCGATCGCACTTGGGCATCCTTTAGGCTGCACCGGCACGAAGCTTACATTAACGATTCTTCATGAAATGAAAAGAAGGGATGAACAATTTGGCGTCGTTTCTATGTGTGTTGGAGGAGGGATGGGAGCTGCGGGTGTTTTTGAGCTGTTATAATTATATTTTTAATCTGCTTAGCTAGGGCTCCTGATACGTTTCCTACTTTACTTTTACGCTTGCCTCGTTTAAATTTATTTGTAAGCAGGAATTAAGAGAAAAAAGTCGAATTATTTTTTTGAGTGTGATTATGATGTTATCAAGGTTGGAAAAATGAACATAGTGTATAGGGTGGTGATAGAATGTCTTTAACTTTTTATTGGTACCCAAAATGTGGTACATGCCGTAAAGCGAAAAAATGGCTTGATGAAAATCATTTATCATATAATGAAATACATATTGTAGAGAACCCTCCTTCTCGTGATGATCTTGCACATTTGTATACAAAAAGTGGATTTGAAGTGAAGAAGCTATTTAATACAAGTGGACAAAAATATCGTGAGTTAGGCATAAAGGATAAAGTGAAAACAGCGACTGATGAAGAGCTGCTTGATATTTTGTCTACTGATGGAATGCTAATTAAGCGTCCCATTGTTACAAATGGTCAAAAAGTCACCGTAGGCTTTAAGGAAGAGGATTTTAAAGAAGCTTGGCTTTAAAAATGAACCATTCATTTAATGAAAATGCATTGGATGAAGGCTCTTTTTATATGAATAAAAATGATGGAGGACAATAAAATGAGTATACCAAATGAATTAAAATATTCTGAAGAACATGAATGGGTAAAGACAGAGGGAGAAAATGTCCGAGTGGGTATTACTTATTTTGCTCAATCTGAACTAGGGGATATTGTTTTTGTTGAGCTTCCAGAAGTTGGAGATGAAGTGAAAGCTGATGAGCCATTTGGAAGTGTGGAATCTGTAAAAACGGTTTCTGAGTTATATGCTCCAGTTAGTGGAAAAGTAGTTGAGGTAAACGAAGAGTTAAATGATAATCCTGAATTTGTGAATGAATCCCCTTATGATAAGGCTTGGATGATTGTGATTGAGCCTTCTGATATATCTGAGCTTGACAATCTTATGACAGCTGAACAGTATGAAGAAATGACAAAAGAGGATTAATTTGTCTTCTGAAGACGCCTATTATAGGCGTTTTCTTTTTAATTCTTAGCGAATAGGTGATGCATATGAATGAAGTCATGAGCGATAAAGTAATTATTGTCGAAGGCCGTTCTGATAAAAATAAAGTTAAAAATATTATTAATGAGCCAATTGATATCATTTGTACAAATGGAACGATAAGTATCACAAAGCTAGATGAGTTAATTGAAATCCTTTATGATAAGGAAGTTTATATATTAGTGGATGCAGATGAAGCTGGCGAAAAGCTACGAAAACAATTTAGGCGAGAATTTCCTGAGGCAGAGCATCTATACATTGATAAAATGTATCGTGAGGTCGCTACAGCACCAGAGTATCATTTAGCTACTATTTTGCTAGGGGCAAATATCGATATAAATTTAGCGTATTTAGACAGAGGTTGAGAGAATGGAAGAATGGTCAGAGGAACAGCTTGAATGGTTCGTCAACGAAAAGAAAGATGGCTTTATTTATTTATATACTCCTTTATGTGGTACATGTAAATTAGCTGAAAAGATGCTTGTTGTAACGAATGAGATTTTACCAGATGTAACGAAGGGAAAAATCAATATTAATTATATGTCTAAATGGGCAGAGAGTTGGCGAATTGAAAGTGTACCTTGTTTATTGATCTTCAAGGAAGGCAGCTTAGCTGACAAAATATATGCTTTTCGTTCAGTTCCTTATCTAATTGATAAAATTAATAACTATATGAAGCAATAACTAGAGAACAATCAATTTTGGTTGTTCTCTTTTTTAATAGTAAAGTAGGCAAAGCACTGTAATTCCAAGTGTTTCCTAGCAATTTTTTGCCATTGACATTAGAAGCATTTGTAGATATTATCAATAATGATAATCATTATCAATTCTTATTTATATCATTGATAATGATTATTTTATTTAGTTTAAAGGGGATGTTTTTACGAATGTTTAAAGGAAAAAAGAAGGTTCATGTATTAAAAACAACAATGATTTTTCTCCTGATTTTTGCTCTCCTAGGTTGTACAGCACAGAAACCGGAGAAGACTTCTAAAGAAGAATCTAGTAATAAGAAAGAGACTTTAACATTATCTTGGCCAAGGGATATTGGAGACATGAATCCGCATGTTTATAATCCTTCCCAATTAATTGCCCAATCGATGATTTACGAGCCTTTGATCAGCTACAAAGAAGGTGGAGAGCTTAAACCTGCTTTGGCTGAATCCTGGAATATATCTAAGGATGGGAAGGAGTATACCTTTAACCTTCGTAAAAATGTAAAATTTACAGATGGTTCTGTTTTTAATGCCAATGTTGTTAAAAAGAATTTCGATGCTATTATGAAAAACGCTCAGATGCATAGCTGGTTAGGGTTAATCACAGTTCTCGATAAAACGGAGGCTGTGGATGAATTCACATTTAAAATAACATTAAAAGAGCCATATTATCCAACATTACAAGAGTTAGCAGTAGTCCGTCCGGTTCGTTTTCTTGGTGAAGCTGGATTTCCAGATGATGGTGATACATCTAAAGGAGTGAAGAAACCAATCGGAACGGGTCCGTGGATGCTTGATGACTACAAGAAGGACGAGTACGCAGTATTTACTCGAAATTCAAACTATTGGGGAGAAAGTCCGAAGTTTAAAAAAATTGTAATTAAAATTATTCCTGATGCAGAGACAAGAGTTCTTGCTTTTGAAAAAGGTGAACTAGATTTAATTTATGGAGAAGGGGCTATTAGCCTAGATGCATTTAAACAACTGAAAGATTCAAAAAAGTATAAAACGAGTACTTCTGAACCTGTTGCAACTAGACAGTTAGTAATGAATACAACAAAAGATCAGCTTTCAGACTTGAAAGTCCGATTAGCCCTCCAACATGGTTTTAACAAAAAAGCAATGGTGGATGGAGTTACTTCTGGTGTTGAGGAAAAAGCAGACAATATTTTACCTGAAAACTTCTTATATTCTGATATTGATTCGACCCCTATTCGTTACGACGTAAAAAAAGCTAAAGCTTACTTAGAAGAAGCAGGCTGGAAGCTGCCATCCGGAAAAATTGTCCGAGAGAAAGATGGTAAAGTGCTTGAGCTAGAATTAATGTATGTGAAGACGGATCCAATTCAAAAAGCAATGGCAGAAACTCTTCAAGCTGAATGGGCAGCAATTGGTGTTAAGCTGAATATTACTGGTGTAGAATTAACAGTTCAAATAAAAAGGTTTAAAGAAAACGACTTTGATTTGAATTTCTTTAGTAATTATGGAGCTCCATATGATCCGCATACTTTCGTAAATGTTGTTTCGAAGGAAGGATTTGGCTTCTCTGAAGCGATAGCAAACCTGCCGATGAAACAAGAGCTAAATCAGCAAATTTATGACGTGCTTCGATCAACGGACGAGAAAAAACGAAAAGAACTTTACAACTCGATACTAACGACATTACAGGAGCAAGGAGCAATTCTGCCAATCTCTTATATAAAACAAACAGCTGTGTATCAGAAAGATGTGAAGGGCTTTACATTCCCAGCTAATCGTGATGAACATCCCTTTTCACATATTAGCATTGATAAATAAAGAGCAGGAGAGAAAATCATGAGCTATATTATGAAACGATTATTTGCAATTATTCCGATTTTTCTCTTTGCTACATTTCTTACGTTTATCCTAATTCGTCTTTCACCAGTCGACCCTGCTGAAGCCTATTTGGCTGCCGCGCATATTGAGCCGACCGATGAGCTTTTGGAACAGAAAAGACGTGAGTTTGGCCTAGATCAGCCGCTGCTCGTTCAGTATTATCAATCACTTAAAAAGATATGCCAACTTGATTTTGGCATATCTTATCTTTCGAATAAGCCAGTTTGGCAGGAAGTCACTTACAGGATGCCCGCAACGCTTCAACTAGCATTAAGCAGTATTTTTCTAGCTATATTCGTTAGTATTCCACTTGGATTTTTAGCTGCAATGAAGAAAAACGGTTTGATAGATCAGTTCAGTCGACTGCTTGCATTTTTCGGCGCGTCTATTCCACAATTTTGGCTCGGATACTTATTGATTTTATTATTTTCGGTCAAACTTGACTTGTTTCCGGTAGAAGGAACTGGGACATGGATGCATCTCGTACTTCCATCTTTAACCTTAGCTATGCCACTTATTGCGATCTACACCCGTTTACTGCGTACTAGTGTTTTGGAAAATTTAAAAGAACCTTTTGTATTGTATGCAAGAACGAGAGGGATTAATGAGAAGACTATTCTGATAAAGCATGTATTGAAAATCGCCATTTCACCAATGATTACAGGACTTGGGATGAATTTAGGGAAACTACTTACAGGAGCAATGATTGTTGAGGTCGTTTTTTCATGGCCGGGATTTGGACGATATTTTGTTGAGTCTATTTTTAATCGAGATATTCCAGTTATCCAGTGCTATGTATTCATAGCAGCTTTTTTGTTTATTTTATGCAACTTAATTGTAGATATTGTACAAATGTATATGGATCCTCGAATCTCTTGGAAAGGAGGAATGGATCGATGATAGAGAGTATAAGGAGTAGCCTTATCGGTCAAAAGGCAATTGCAGTGTGTTCGGTTATCTTAATCATTCTTTTTAGTGTTACACTATTTGCTCCATGGATTTCCCCTCATAATCCAACACAAGTAAACTTGATGCTTAAATTGCAGTCTCCTTCTCTAGAATATCCACTAGGTACGGATTATTTAGGAAGATGCAATTTGTCTCGCCTATTACATGGCGCTCGAATATCGTTGGGGTTTGCGTCTACGGTCTTTTTTTCATCATTAGGGATTGGTTTGCTTATAGGTACGTTTTCAGGTTACAAAGGAGGCTGGATCGATCTTGTGCTTATGAGGTTCTGTGAAGGAGTGATGGCATTCCCTAGCCTCATTCTTACACTAGGGTTAGTAGGAATATTTGGTCCGGGGCTGAAACAAGTCCTTTTAGCAATGATTCTTGTGCATTGGGTATATTATGCAAGAATGTTTCGCGGGATGGTGCTTATTCTGAAAGAAAAGAATTTTATTACCGCTGCCATTATTAATGGATCATCACAATGGAAGATCATTAGACAACATTTAATCCCCAACATACTTCCTCCAGTTGTTGTAATAGGAACGCTGGAAATGGGATGGGCAATCATGGATATCTCTGCTCTATCGTTTTTAGGGCTAGGTGTTCAGCCGCCTATGCCTGAGTGGGGTGCAATGATTCATGAAGGAAAATCCTATATAAGAAGTAATCCTGAGTTAATGCTATATCCAGGTATCATGATTATACTTGTCGTTATCTCGTTCAATGTGCTGGGAGAAGCTTTATCCGAAAGATTTGGTGTAAAACGACGTTTTTAAAAAAGGAATGAGAAGATTGATAGATCATAATGTTTTACAAGTAAGCGATCTGAAAGTAATGGTAAAAACGAGAGACGGATCATTTCCATTGGTGCAAGATATCAATTTTGAATTGAAATCAGGGCATGTCTTAGGTCTTGTAGGAGAAAGCGGCAGTGGTAAAACGATTACTTGCATGTCAATTATGCAGCTTTTGGACCCAAAAGCAACAAGTGTGGAAGGCAGTATACGATTACATGGTAAAGAATTAAATGGGTTAGGAGCAGGGATGCAGCGAATTCGCGGAAAAGAGCTTGCTTTTATTATGCAAAATCCCATGAATGCTTTTACTCCTGTGTATACTATTGGGAATCAATTTATTGAAACAATCCGTACTCATACCAATCTAACAAAAAAGCAAGCGTTCGAGCTGGCTGTTGCTTCTTTAAATGATGTGAATTTGCCCAATCCTTCAGATCTTATGCGTAAGTATCCTTTTCAATTAAGCGGAGGGATGCTGCAAAGAGTGATGATTGCCATTTCCATTTGCTTAAAACCATCTATTATCATTGCTGATGAGCCAACAACAGCTTTGGATGTGACGAATCAAATGCAAATTTTAAGGCAATTGGATTATCTCCGTTCGCAATACGGTACATCGATTCTATTGATTTCTCATGACTTAGGAGTTATATCAGAGCTTGCTGACGAGGTTGCAGTTATGCATCAAGGTCGAATTGTTGAACAAGGCGATGTTTTTCAGCTATTCGATGATCCGAAGCATGATTATACCAAAAAAATACTTAATGCAAGACCCATGGTAAATTTACATGATCAGATCAGTGAGTGGATATCAAGTTAAATAGCATTTATAAAATTGGAGGTGAGCATGTGAGTTTATTGCAGGTAAAGGATGTAACCCACACCTATGGTTCCTACAATCTGTTTAGGATGAAGGATCAACGAAAAAAGGTTCTTTCTGATGTTTCTATTTCCATAGAACAAGAAATGTGCCTGGGTCTGCTTGGAGCGAGCGGAGCAGGGAAAAGCACGCTGGGGAAAGTGATCCTTGGACTGGAAAAGCCGCAAAAAGGGCAGGTTCTTTTTCAAGGGCATGATTTTTATTCAATAGATAAGAAGACTCGAAAGCGGCTTCGCCGCGATCTTCAAGTAGTGTTTCAGGATTCTTATTCTTCTGTTAATCCACGCATGAATGTCGAACAAATTATCGGTGAACCGTTGCAAAACTATGAAAGAATGTCTCTGGCTGAACAAAAAAGAACTATTGGAGAGCTACTGGAAAGAGTCGGACTAAGTACTGGGGACGTACAGAAGTATCCTCATCAATTTAGCGGGGGACAGCTTCAAAGAGTCAATATTGCTAGAGCAATCGTTTTAAAGCCAAAGCTAATTGTATTGGACGAAGCTGTTAGCAGTTTAGACATGGTTAATAAAACGAATATATTAGAGTTGTTAAGTGAATTAAAGTCAGCATATGGTCTTTCATATCTTTTTATTACACATGACATTAAAGCCGCCTACTCGATCGCTGATACTTTAGCAGTCATGGACAATGGTGTCATTGTCGAACAGTTTGAAAGAAAAAAACAGCTTTTTGCTTCTGCACACCCTGCTGTAAAAACAATGATTTCATCCATGCTTGTTGAACATCCTCGTTACCGTTCTCTTTTTCGCACGGGGAATTAATGCTTAAAATAGGATACTTGGAATGTCAATTAGCCATTTATAAATGAAAATGAAAGTTTTAATTAAATAATATTCTCTAAAAGAAATTTATCAAAAAAATTACAGATAAATACATAGAAATACACAGAAATACAACTTTTATCATTTTGTATTTCTGTTTAAAAATTTCTATATTTTATTATATTCTGAATAATATTTTCGTTGCGATTTTTCGTTGACACTCATTTTTGACCATGATACGATACTCTCATCATTACAGACAGTTCAGTAATTTTTACAAAGAATTTAATATCATCGTTTTACTCTTATCAAGAGTGGTGGAGGGATGTGCCCTATGATACCCGGCAACCATCAATTTACATTGAATTGGTGCCAAATCACACAAAGCTATTAAGCTTTGGGAGATGAGAGAAAGGACCATAGATCAATATGCCTTTCTGCTCGAATGCAGAAAGGCATATTTTTTGAATCTTTTTCAAAATGCATTTTTTCGTATCAAATGAATAATGCTGTTAAATGATAGTTACAATGGTAGCGGTTTTTTAATATGTAAGAAATGCTTGAAAATAGACGGATGTCTAGCTCTAGCGCCTAGCCCTTGTGAAAAATAACCCTTTGCCTCTAAAGACAAAAAACGCCTTTTGAGTCAAACGAACATTTTTCTTCAGGGCTGATCAAGGCGCTGACGCATTTCTAATTTGAAAGCATAAAGAGGGTGGAGTCATTGATTTCAATAAAAAACGTGAGTAAGATATACCCTTCGATTAATGGTGAGGTTCGTGCGGTTGATCATGTAAGTTTAGATATTAGTGAAGGGGAAATATTTGGTGTAATTGGCTACAGCGGAGCAGGGAAAAGTACATTGATCCGTATGTTGAATGGGCTTGAAATACCAACCACTGGTAAAGTTCTTGTAGCTAATAATGATGTCTCAAAAATTAAAGGTCAGAAACTTAGAAAAGCTCGTCACGATATTAGCATGATTTTTCAACATTTTAATTTACTCTGGTCTAGAACAGTACGTGAGAATATATCTCTGCCATTAGAAATAGCGGGAGTAGGGAAAGCGGCAAGAAATAAAAAAGTAGAAGAATTAATTGAGCTTGTTGGATTGGATGGAAAGGGAAATGCATACCCTTCTGAACTAAGCGGGGGGCAAAAACAAAGAGTGGGGATTGCAAGAGCTTTAGCGAACAACCCGAAAGTACTCTTGTGTGATGAAGCGACATCAGCATTGGACCCGCAAACGACTGATTCTATTTTAGATTTATTAGTAAATATCAACAAGCGACTAGGATTAACAATCGTACTGATTACTCATGAAATGCATGTAATTCGGAAAATATGTCATCGTGTAGCTGTGATGGAAAGCGGAAAAGTAGTTGAGCTTGGTTCCGTATTGGATGTATTTAAAAATCCGAAAGAGATTATCACAAAGAGGTTTGTTCAGCAAGTAAACGAACCCGTTAAAACAATTGATCAGCTACTGGAGTCTTATCCAAAGGGGAAAGCTATTCGTTTGAAAATTGCTGGAGAACAGGCTAAAAAGCCGATTATTACGACCTTGGTACGAGATTATTCACTAACCGTCAGCATCTTACAAGGCAGCATTGCTCAAACACAGAAGGGGCCATACGGGACATTATTCATTCATTTAGATGGAGAATCAAATGATATTAATCGAGCGATTGACTACTTGAATACACAGCCATTAACGGTGGAGGTGATAAAAAATGATTGAAGAATTTTTTGCAAATATTAATTGGGTAGAAATGTGGGATGCTACGATCGAGACTCTTTATATGACAGGAGTATCGGTTATTGCTACCTTTATTATCGGGATTGCTTTAGGAGTCCTTTTATTCTTAACTTCAAAAGATAATATTTGGGAAAATCGTTTCTTGCATAAAATCATTGGATCCATCGTTAACGTTTTTAGATCGATTCCATTCATTATTTTAATTGTTCTCTTAATCCCGTTTACGAAGCTTCTGATTGGAACGATGATTGGTGAGAATGCGGCTCTCCCAGCCTTAATAATAGGGGCTGCCCCATTCTATGCCCGCATGGTTGAAATCGGGCTCAGAGAAGTGGATAAAGGGGTTATTGAAGCGGCTAAATCTATGGGAGCGAAGACGACAGAAATTATTTGGAAGGTTCTTATCCCTGAATCCATGCCAGCGCTCGTTTCTGGGTTAACAGTAACAACGATTTCCCTTGTTGGATTCACTGCAATGGCAGGAGTCATTGGGGCTGGTGGTTTAGGTAATCTCGCTTTTCTCGAAGGATTTCAAAGAAGTCGATTTGATGTCACTTTAATTGCGACCATTATTATTCTTGTAATTGTATTTATTATCCAATTTATTGGTGATTATATTACTTCAAAAATAGACAAAAGATAGGAGAAATTATCATGAAAAAATGGTTATCATTTTTACTTATTCTTGCAGTAGCCGTGGTAACAGCTGCTTGTGGAACGACTGAGAAATCAGGGGAAAAAGAAACAACAAAGCTGACTGTAGGAGCTTCTAACGTTCCTCATGCTGAAATTTTAGAAGAAGCAAAGCCATTATTAGAGAAAAAGGGCATTGACTTAGAAATTGTAAAGTTTCAAGATTATATATTGCCAAACCAAGCATTAGCTTCTAAAGAAATTGACGCTAATTATTTCCAGCATGTTCCTTATTTAGAAAAAGAAATTGCTGAAAAAGGCTATGATTTTGTGAATGCTGGCGGAATTCATATTGAACCAATTGGTGTGTATTCGAAAAAATATAAGAGCTTAAATAAGCTTCCAAAAAACGCTGTGGTAATCATGAGGGATTCTGTTTCAGAACATGGAAGAATTCTATCATTATTTGAAAAAGAAGGCGTTATTAAGTTAAAAGAAGGCGTCAATAAAGTGAATGCGACTATTGATGATATTGCTGAAAATCCGAAGAATATCAAATTTGAAGCAAAATACGAGGCAGCACTTCTTCCTCAAATCTATAAAAATAATGAAGGCGATGCAGTGGTGATTAATGCGAATTACGCATTAGATACTGGCTTAGATCCAGTAAAAGATCCAATTTCTGTTGAGTCAGGAGAAAATAATCCATACGCCAACATTATCACTGTACGTAAAGAGGATGAGAATAAAAAAGAAATTAAAACATTAGTTGAAGTATTACGCTCAAAAGATATTCAAGACTTTATTAATAAAAAATATAAAGGTGCAGTTCTACCTGTATCTGAATAAATCTACTGAAGCAGGCACAAAAAAGTGTCTGCTTCTTTCCTTTTCAATAAATAAAGACAATCTTCATACATGAGAATCTATATTATGGTAAAAATAGTTGAGAGTGTTAATATAGAATTCAGATGCACTTAAGATATATAATAGTATCTTAAGTTGTTAATTGTCTTAAGCAGTTGATATCAGATTTTATTTGTTATAAAATTAGAATGAGAATAAATTGATAATGAAAAATTTCAAATTTTTTATTTATACAAAAACTTCTTATTTAATGGAGGTATTACAATGGCAGGAGCAACACTTATTGTAAAAGATTTACACGTAGAAATAGAAGGAAAAGAAATCCTTAAGGGTCTTGACCTTGAAGTAAAAGGCGGAGAAATTCATGCAATCATGGGACCAAATGGTACAGGTAAATCAACCTTGTCCTCTGCGATCATGGGTCATCCTAAATATGAAGTAACTCAAGGCAGCATTTCACTTGATGGGAAAGATGTTCTTGAAATGGAAGTAGATGAGCGTGCACGCGAGGGTCTATTTTTAGCGATGCAATATCCAAGTGAAATCAGCGGTGTAACAAATGCCGATTTTTTACGTTCAGCTATTAACAGCAGACTAGGAGAAGGAAATGAAATTTCATTAATGAAATTTATCCGTCAAATGGATAGCAAAATGGAATTCCTGGAAATGGATCCAGATATGGCTCAACGATATTTAAACGAAGGCTTTTCCGGCGGTGAGAAAAAACGTAATGAAATTTTACAGCTTATGATGCTTCAACCGAAAATCGCTATCTTAGACGAAATCGATTCAGGTCTTGATATTGACGCATTAAAGGTTGTTTCTAAAGGGATCAACGAAATGCGCGGCTCTGATTTTGGCTGTATTATGATTACGCACTATCAAAGATTATTAAATTACATCACACCAGATTTTGTTCACGTTATGATGCAAGGACGTATTGTAAAATCAGGTGGTCCTGAATTAGCACATAGGTTAGAAGCAGAAGGCTATGATTGGATTAAAAAAGAGCTTGGCATTGAGGACGAAGTCGGGCAGGAAGCGTAAGGTTAGGGGGATCAAAATGACAACTGAAATTAAACTACCATTTGATCAAGAATATATCAGCTCTTTTTCAAAAGAGCTGGGCGAACCAGAGTGGTTGACAAAATTACGCCTTAACGCATTTGAAAAGGCAGAGCAACTACCGATGCCAAAACCAGATAAAACGAATATTAATAAATGGAATTTAACTCATTTTGAGAAGCATGTAGTTCAAAGTGAGGGATTTTCAACAATCGAGGAACTGCCTGACGAAGTAAAACCATTTATTCCGTTGGAACAAAGCAATCGAAATTTATATGTTCAACGTAATAATCGTCCATCTTTTCTAACAGTTTCAAAAGAGCTTCAGGATCAAGGTGTGGTCTTTGTAGATATTTTTACTGCTGCGAAGGAACATGGCGATTTATTAAAGCGCTACTTCATGACAGATGGAGTTAAGGTTGATGAGCATAAGCTAACAGCTTTACATGCCGCATTCTTAAATGGTGGAGTCTTTTTATACGTTCCAAAGAATGTTGAAGTAACAGAACCTATTCAAGCTGTTTTCTTACATGATGATCCAGAAACGACATTGTTTAATCACGTTTTAGTGGTTGCTGAGGACAATAGCTCGGTTTTGTATGTTGAAAATTATCTATCTACAGTTGAACCAGCAAATGCAGTATTTAATATTGTATCTGAAGTGGTTGCAGGAGCAAACGCAAAAGTACAATATGGGGCTGTTGATACGCTTTCCAATGGTGTTACAACGTATGTAAATCGCCGTGGTGTCGCAAAACGTGATGCTCGAATCGAATGGGCACTTGGATTAATGAATGATGGAAATACGATTTCCGAAAATACAACAAATTTAGTTGGAGATGGTTCCTACGGTGATACAAAAACCGTCGTAGTGGGTCGTGGTGAACAAATCCAAAACTTCACTACAAAAGTAGTCCACTTTGGGAAAAATTCAGAAGGGTATATCCTAAAGCATGGTGTGATGAAGGATCGTGCGTCTTCCATTTTTAACGGAATTGGAAAAATTGAACACGGAGCAACTAAGGCAAATGCTGAACAAGAATCAAGAGTCTTAATGCTTAGTGAAAAAGCTCGTGGAGATGCAAACCCAATTCTTTTAATCGATGAGGATGATGTAACGGCTGGACATGCCGCATCTGTTGGTCGTGTAGACCCAATTCAGCTATATTATCTAATGAGTCGTGGAATTTCTAAGTCTGAGGCTGAACGATTAGTCATTCATGGTTTCTTAGCACCAGTTGTTAATGTTCTACCAATCGAAAATGTTAAAAAACAGCTGGTAGATATTATAGAAAGGAAAGTTAGATAATGAATGTCCAGGATATTCGTCAACAATTCCCTATTCTAAACCAGGAAGTCAATGGTCATCCTTTAGTGTATCTTGATAGTGCTGCAACTTCTCAAAAGCCGTATAAAGTAATAGAGACATTAGAAAAATATTATAAAGAATATAATTCGAATGTCCATCGCGGCGTGCATACCCTTGGAACAAAAGCTACAGATGCATATGAAGGTGCTCGTGAGAAGATCAGAAAGTTTATCAATGCAAAATCAATGGAAGAAATCATTTTCACTAGAGGAACATCGACATCTTTAAATACCGTTGCGGCAAGCTATGGAAAAGCAAATCTCGGGCAAGGTGATGAAATTGTCATAACTTATATGGAGCACCATAGTAATTTAATTCCTTGGCAGCAAGTTGCTAAGCAGACAGGTGCAACGTTAAAATATTTACCTTTACAAGAAGATGGAACGATATCTATTGCAGATGTATCGGCAACTATAACGAAACATACTAAGATTGTCTCTATTACCCATGTATCGAATGTGCTAGGTGTGATTAATCCTATTAAAGAGATTGCCAAAATAGCGCACGAAAATGGAGCGATCCTTGTAGTCGATGGAGCTCAAGGTACTCCTCATATGAAAATTGATGTACAAGAGCTTGACTGCGATTTCCTTGCTTTTTCTGGACATAAAATGTGTGGACCAACAGGGATTGGCGTTTTATACGGAAAAAAACATCATTTGGAAAACATGGAGCCAATCGAATTTGGCGGAGAAATGATTGATTTTGTGGATCTTTTTGACTCAACATGGAAGGAGCTTCCTTGGAAGTTTGAAGCAGGTACACCAATTATAGCAGGAGCCATTGGACTTGGTGCAGCAATCGACTTTTTAGAGGAAGTAGGACTTGACGAAATCCTTGCACATGAACATAAGCTTGCAGCTTATGCAATGGAAAAGCTTTCTACAATTGAAGGAATCACCATCTATGGTCCAGAGGATCCTATGAAGCGTGCGGGTGTTATTACATTTAATATTAATGATGTACATCCTCATGATGTTGCTACTGTATTGGATGCGGAAGGGATTGCAGTAAGAGCTGGTCATCATTGTGCTCAACCGTTAATGAAATGGCTTAAAGTTTCTGCAACTGCAAGAGCAAGCTTTTATCTATATAATACAGAATCTGATATTGATCGATTTGCCGATGGAATTGTTAAAACAAAGGAGTATTTTAGCGATGTCTTTCAATAATTTAGATACTCTTTATAGACAGGTTATCATGGATCATTATAAAAACCCGAGGAATAAGGGGATCCTTGAAAATGATAGCATTACAATTGATATGAACAACCCAACGTGTGGGGATCGCATTCATTTAACTCTTAAAGTTCACGATGGAGTTGTTATAGACGCTAAATTTGAAGGAGAAGGATGTTCCATTTCTATGTCTTCGGCTTCTATGATGACCCAAGCTATTAAAGGGAAAAATTTAAGTGATGCACTAAAGCTTTCACAGATTTTTTCCAATATGATGCAAGGCAAGGAGTATGATGAGGATATCGATTTAGGAGATATTGAGGCGTTACAAGGGGTATGTAAATTTCCTGCTAGAATTAAGTGTGCAACATTAGCATGGAAAGCCATGGAGAAAGGCTTAAACGAACAAAATAAATGATTGGAGGAAGATGACGATGGCAAAAAAAATGCCTGAAATAGGGGATTATAAGTATGGTTTTGCCGATAAAGACGTTTCTATTTTCCGCTCAAAGCGTGGGTTAACAAAAGAAATCGTTGAAGAAATTTCTAAAATGAAAGACGAGCCTCAATGGATGCTCGACTTTCGCTTAAAATCCTTAGAGCATTTCTACAATATTCCCATGCCACAATGGGGTGGAGACTTAGCATCACTTAACTTTGATGAAATTACGTATTATGTAAAACCATCCGAAAAATCAGAGAAATCTTGGGATGAAGTGCCTGAAGAAATTAAACAAACCTTTGATAAACTTGGCATACCGGAAGCCGAGCAAAAATATTTAGCAGGGGTATCTGCTCAATATGAATCTGAGGTTGTTTATCATAATATGAAGGAAGACCTTGAAGCGCTGGGAATCGTATTTAAAGATACAGATTCAGCTCTTAAAGAAAATGAAGACATTTTCCGAGAGCATTGGGCGAAAGTAATTCCGCCAACAGATAATAAATTTTCAGCACTTAACTCTGCTGTATGGTCAGGTGGTTCTTTTATATACGTTCCGAAAGGTGTTAAAGTAGATACACCGTTACAGGCATATTTCCGAATCAATTCAGAAAATATGGGACAGTTTGAGCGTACTCTTATCATTGTTGATGAAGACGCAAGTGTTCATTATGTAGAAGGATGTACAGCGCCTGTTTATACAACGAATTCCCTTCATAGTGCGGTTGTAGAAATTATTATTAAAAAAGGTGCTTATTGCCGTTATACGACCATTCAAAACTGGGCGAATAATGTATATAATCTTGTTACGAAGCGTGCTGTCTGTGAAGAGAATGCGACAATGGAATGGATTGATGGCAACATTGGATCCAAATTAACAATGAAATATCCAGCGGTTATTTTAAAAGGTGAAGGTGCACGCGGGATGACTTTATCTATTGCGATTGCCGGAAAAGGTCAGCATCAGGATGCAGGTGCAAAAATGATTCATTTAGCTCCTAACACATCCTCTACCATTGTTTCAAAATCGATTGCGAAGCATGGCGGAAAAGTAACCTATCGTGGAATTGTGCAATTTGGACGTAAAGCTGAAGGCGCACGTGCAAATATTGAGTGTGATACATTAATTATGGATAATCAATCTACTTCTGATACGATTCCGTATAATGAAATTTATAATGATAACATTTCATTAGAGCATGAAGCAAAGGTTTCAAAGGTTTCAGAAGAGCAATTATTCTACTTGATGAGCCGTGGAGTTTCAGAGCAAGAAGCTACAGAAATGATTGTTATGGGCTTTATTGAACCATTTACGAAAGAGCTTCCGATGGAATACGCTGTTGAAATGAATCGTCTTATCAAATTTGAGATGGAAGGTTCTATTGGATAATAGTAATCAAAAACCGTTACCGATTAGGTAGCGGTTTTTTTGTAGATTAAGTTTATAAACTAAGTTGATTTTTGGCTCATTTGTGTGAAACTATGTTTCACATACCTTGAAGCGCGCTTCAAGGCAGCCATAATTTCATAAAAGGCTGGGGCAAGCTAGCTTTCCTCAAGCCTTTTATGAAATTATGGCTAAATGAGCCAAAAATCGTTTTTATATGAGGGAATCCTTGATTTAGATGTGCTATGATGTTTTAAGAGGTGTTTTTTATGATTTTGATTGGTCTTACTGGGTGGGGGGATCATGATCGGTTGTATGGATCGGATGTGACACCTAGAGGAAAATTAAACGCGTATGCAGGATTTTTTCCAACTGTTGAAGTGGATGCTTCTTTTTATGCGATTCAACCTATTCGCCATTCTTTAAGATGGGTAGAGGAGACACCAGACACCTTTCAATTTATTGTGAAAGCCTATCAAGGCATGACGGGGCATGAAAGAGGAGAAATCCCTTTTAAGGATAAAAGAGAAATGTTTATTGCTTTTAAAGAATCTTTAATCCCTTATATTAATAAAAATAAATTAGCCATGGTTTTATTTCAATTTCCACCTTGGTTTGATTGTCAAAAAGACAATGTGAATTATTTAAGATGGTGTAAAGAACAAATGGGTGATCTTCCATGTGCGCTTGAATTTAGACATCAATCATGGTTTAAGCCGAATATGATAGAAAAAACGATTCAATTTATGAAGGATGAGAATTGGATACATAGCATTTGTGATGAACCCCAAGCTGGCGAAGGATCTATTCCCATTGTGTTAAGAACCACGAATAAAGATAAAGTCCTCGTCCGTTTCCATGGAAGAAATGTTCACGGCTGGCAGAGGCGAAACAACAAAGACTGGCGAGAAGTTCGCTATTTATATCATTACAATCAAGCTGAACTAAAAGAATGGGCTAAATCATTAAAAGAGCTGCATCAAAATTGTGAAAATGTGTATGTTCTTTTCAACAATAATTCAGGCGGAGATGCGGCAGATAATGCGAAAGACATGATTAAGATCCTTCAATTAACATATAAAGATTTAGCACCAAGACAACTTGACTTATTTTAATGAATTTTATTGATGACATAACAAGTGCGATTGGATTAAAGGAAGGCGAAGGAATGGAAACCATCCATATTTATCATACAAATGATTTACATAGCCATTTTGAAAATTGGCCAAGAATTAATGAATTATTAACAAAACGAAAAAAATGGCATGAAGAAGCAGGGGATTCAGTTTTTATTTTTGATATAGGCGATCATATGGATTTATGGCATCCATACACAGAAGCAACTCAGGGAAAAAATAATACCGAATTATTAAATGAGGCGCATTATACAGCTGCGACGATTGGGAATAATGAAGGGATTACCCTTTCGTATACAAGTTTAGATGTTTTATATAAACAAGCAAAATTTGATGTGATTGTAGCAAATTTGTATAGAAAAGATAATAGTCGTCCTGAATGGGCTAAACCATACCAAATCTATCAGACAAATAGCGGATTAAAAATAGCTGTTATTGGACTTACAGTATTTTATTCACAGCTCTATGATTTATTAGGATGGAAGCTTACAGATCCTTTTGAAGAATTAAATGCTCAATTAAAGTTGTTGAAAAATGAAGCGGATATCATTGTTTTGCTATCTCATTTAGGTATCCATGATGATGAAATGATTGCAGAAAAATTTCCAGATATTGATGTTATTTTAGGTGCGCATACCCATCATATTCTACATGAAGGGAAGCTAGTTAATCATACTCTTTTAGCAGCTGCAGGGAAGTATGGATATTACACAGGTCATGTTACGCTTGAAGTAGATTCAACGCAAAAAAAGATTACCTCCCAAAGAGCACTGCTATATGATACAAATCATTTACCGATCGCAAACGATGAAAATCAAACCATAGAAAACTTATATCATAAAGGGAAAGAGCTTTTATCAAATGAAGTTGTTCGTTTAACTGAAAGGTATTCAATTGAAAGTCTAGCACAACTACTATGTACAGCGATGGTTGATTGGTGCAAAGCCGATTGTGGTTTTCTAAATGAAGGGCTCATCTTAAATTCTTTGGAAGCGGGATCAGTGAGCCATTATGATTTATTAAAGATTTGTCCCCATCCAATTAATCCATGTGTAGTAGCGTTATCTGGTGCTGAGCTAAAAGAAGTATTAAACGATACATGTGATGAAAAATGGGCTCATTTACAAGTTAAAGGACTAGGATTTAGAGGAACGATTATGGGAAAAATGGTTTATGAAGGAATAGAAGTCAATATGGATGAGGTACGACCAGTATTTTCGATCCGCGGTAATGAACTATTATCGAAACAAATTTATAGAGTAGCGATACCAGACATGTTTTCCTTTGGAAGATACTTCCCTGCTATTTATCGTGCAGAGCACAAAGAATATTTTTTACCTGAGTTTATGCGCTATTTGCTTGAAATAACGTTAAAAAAGATCGTGAAAAGCTAGATTTATACACTTTTTTTCAACCGTTAACATAGTTTGTTAGTGGGAAGGAAGGTGTGTATGTATGATGAATTTGTCTCCAATCGACATTAATGGGATTACCTTTTTAAGTATATCAGTTCAATTACCAAAAACTCATTTACTAATTGTGTCAAATGATAAAGGATATATTATGTGTGGTGCTTTAGATGTTAGTTTATTAAATGAAAAGCTCAAGGAACGCAAAATTATTGCAGGTAGAGCTGTTGGAGTAAAAACCATTGAACAGCTTCTGAATGCCCCACTAGAATCGGTTACGTATGAAGCTGAAAAATATGGAATATATAAAGGGATGATAGGAAAGGAAGCCCTATTGAAGATGGTCTAAGGGATGTAAGAAAAGAATCTTACATCCTATTTTGTTGTTTACAAAAATAAAATAGAATTCCTTTTACAGAATTTTTTAAAAAAAGGACTAAAGTATATTGAAAAAGGACAGATAAAGAAGTACTTTAATAGAAGTAGGATAAAAGTAATTATGTGAGTGATGATGAAATAGTTCATTCATCCTAATGCCTTTCATTAGGAATAAACGTATGAGATCAGATTGATAGGAGTACCACATGAGATTAGTAGCCACTAGATCAATAGAAGCTGGTGTTAAGCTAGCAAAAGCCATATACAATGAAAAGGGCAAAATTTTAGTTAATGAAGGTGTTGTACTCAACAAAAAAGTGTTAAAGCGCATTTATGATCTAGGAATTATGTATCTTTATGTTCACGATGAACGAACAAAAGATATTCATTATGTTGATACAATATCATCTAAGGTAAAAAGAGAAGCAATTCATTCTATTGAGAATACGTTTAATGAAGTTCAAAAAGATATGAAAGCTACGAACTCTTTTATTTTTGAAAAAACATCACAATCATTTTCTAAACTAACCCGTCAGCTAATAACTGAAGTCAAAAATCATAAGGGTTTAATTGGATTATTATCAGATGTGTATATACGAGATCAATATGTTTTTTCTCATTCTCTTAATGTAGCCCTTTATTCGTTAGCGATTGGAATGGAGTTGAAACTTCCTCCAAAGGATCTTGAAATACTTGGTATTGGAGCAATCCTGCACGATGTAGGAAAAATGACAACTCCAAAAGAAATTTTACTAAAACCAGGTCAATTAACTAAAAAAGAATTTGAAGAAGTGAAAAGGCATCCAGAGGTTGGATTTCAATTGTTGAAAAATGTATCAACCCTTTCTTTACTAGTTGCTCATTGTGCGTATCAACATCATGAAAGACTGAATGGATCAGGCTACCCACGAGGAATAAAAGGGGATGAAATACATTTATTTGCAAAAATTATCGCTGTGTCAGATGTATTTGATGCCATTACTTCTCATAGAGTATATCGTAAAGCTATGCTGCCGCATGAAGGGCTCGACTTTTTATATTCAGGGGCAGGTACGTTATTTGAAAGAGAGATTATTGAAGCCTTCAGAAGGTCAGTAACGATCTATCCAGTAGGACTAACAGTTGAATTGAGTAATAAGAAAAAAGGGGTCGTTTCTAAACAAAATAAAGGTTTAAGCGATCGTCCTGTTGTAAAAATATTAGAACATGATGGTGTTCCTATAGATGCCTATGAACTTGACCTTATGTCAGAGCTTTCTGTTGTCATAACAAATTGTGATGCAACTTATAATAAAGGTTAAACTAAACCCCATCGGATAAAGCTAAGCCGCGCAGATTTATTACAATCCTCAAAACGTGAGGATGAGCATATTATATATATATTCGTATCTGTCGCGGCTGAAAAAATATCTAGCGTTTTTGTTGCCTATCTAGCCTTTCCCATAATTTTAAGTGTGGATATGGATCATAGGACCATTCTGTATAACCATTATCCTTATACATTCCATAATGTAAATGAGGTGGGAATTTTCCTGATGTTCCTGGAGGACCATATCCTGAGCTTCCCACACCTCCAATGATCTTGCCTGGCTCAACGATTTGATTGATTTTTAAATCCTTGGCAAAACCACTGAGATGGGCAAAATAATGATAATTGTTGTTGATATCACGAATTCCGATTCTCCAGCCTCCATATTTATTCCACCCTTTCATTTCAATAATTCCGTACGAAGTTGCACGAACTGGCACACCATAATCAGCAAAAATATCTGTCCCTTCATGCATTCTTCTTCCGCCCCATCCTCTAGCATCTCCCCATGTATTTCGATAGCTGTATTCACTCCTTATTGGCAAAGGAAAAGCATGATTTTCTAAATTTATTCTTCCAAAATGTTTGTAAATCATAGCTTTCCCTATAATAATGCCAACGGTTTTGTCTCTATGATAATAATTCCACAACCCAATTTTAAGATTTTCATGATCAGTTCCGTATTGAAGAAGAATATTAGCGAAAGCATGCAAGACGTCTTCATCATTTTTTAGACTGGATTTGTGATCTCCGTTCCCGTCAAACCCAATTCCATCAAAAAATTGAATGGAGGTTGGATTTTCATCTGTAAGGTTAGGGTTTGTAATTCCTGTCCATTCTTCAGGACGAAAATAAATTCCAATTAATCCTTCTGCATCTGGTAGATCAGTTCGTGCCTGACGGACATTGCGTTCATATTGATCGACAGCAGCTAAATAGTACCATGGGATCCTTGTAACTGTTTCAACTTTTTTGTACAGCGCCATTCGTTGTGTATAAATGTCACTATTTAAAGTAGCAGCCTTAACATGAAAGTTAGGATTTGTACCTAGTAATAAAAGAATTGGAAAAATAATTAGAAAGCGCATGTGAATCCTCCATTGTAAAATGTTTATCCCGCATTAACGGTCAGTAAAACCTCCACCTTAAGGTTATGAGTGTATAAGAGAAATCCTAGGTAGGGGATAACTGACCGTAAAAGCCCGACGACGGACAGGAGGTCCTAGTCAGGCGAATGCTACAGGATGTGGTAGCTATGAGCGTGATTGATTCAACTAACAATCAGTGGGGAATAAAGCAGGCAAAAGCACGACGTCCTGTCTCATTGTCTGTACTAGTACTTCATGTACGTCGGAACCCCCCACTGATTGAAGTTTCACTTTATCTTTAGTTTGTGAGATAAGAAAATATTCATTATGTGCAATTAATGGTAAACTCAAAATGTACAGCTTGTAGTGATTTATTCATTGTGATAAAGTGACTACATATGAATATTTTTGTTATTGAAGGTAGACGGGTGTCTAGATACAGCGCCTACCCCTTGTGAAAAATAATCATTTAGCTCTAAAAGCAAAAAGTATTTAAGAGCTAAATGAACATTTTCTTTAAGGTTGAACAAGGCGTTAGCGCTTTTCTTATTGTCTAGCTCCAGCGCCTAGCCCTTGTGAAAAATAACCTCATGCCTCTAAAAGTAAAAAACACTTTTTGAGTCATGAGAACATTTTTCTTCAGGGCTGATCAAGGCGCTTGTGCTTTTCTTATAACCTGTAGTTCTATCATGTTTAACGAGAAGGGACGTTAATGATGGAAAATAAAAATGATTATTTGCGTAAACCTGAATGGTTAAAGATAAAATTGAATACGAATGAAAATTATACTGGATTAAAAAAAATGATGAGGGAAAAAAACCTGCACACCGTTTGTGAAGAGGCAAGGTGCCCGAACATTCATGAATGTTGGGCTGTTAGACGAACAGCTACCTTTATGATTTTAGGGGACGTTTGCACGAGAGCGTGTCGGTTCTGTGCTGTAAAGACTGGTTTGCCAAATGAGCTTGATTGGAAAGAACCAGAAAGAGTAGCCGATTCAGTTGTGGCAATGAACTTAAAGCATGTTGTTGTTACAGCAGTTGCAAGAGACGACCTAAAAGATGGAGGGGCAGCTGTTTTTGCTGAAACGGTAAGAGCCATTCGAAGAAAGAGTCCGTTTACGAGCATCGAAGTACTGCCTTCTGATATGGGCGGAATTTATGAAAATCTACAGACATTAATGGAAGTTCGTCCGGATATTTTAAATCACAACATTGAAACAGTTGAAAGACTTTCACCAAGAGTTCGTGCTCGAGCAAAATACCATCGTTCACTGGAATTTTTACGAAGAGCAAAGGAAATGCAGCCAACCATTCCAACTAAATCGAGCTTAATGGTTGGACTAGGTGAAACAAAAGAAGAAATTTTACAAACAATGGATGACTTAAGGGCAAATCATGTGGATATTATGACAATTGGTCAGTATCTGCAACCTACAAAATCGCATTTGAAGGTTATAAAATATTATCATCCTGATGAATTTCAGGAATTAAAGGAAATTGCTTTACAAAAAGGCTTTAGTCATTGTGAATCAGGACCGCTTGTCCGTTCTTCTTATCATGCAGACGAGCAAGTAAATGCAGCTGCAAAAAATAAACAATTAATGAGTGATCAGCACGTACAACAAGCATAATATGTTAAAGCTGACCTAAAGGGTGCTCCTCACTTTGTTTTGGGTTAGCTTTTTTGGTTGTTCAATTCAATGTGAATTCGAGGTGAAAATGGTTGGTTTACATCAATAACATATGTTATGAGCTTGTAGAAGAAAGAAGAGACGGCTTTAATGAAGAAGCTTTTCGGGGCAGATTTACAGATATATTAACCAAGTATGATTATATAGTAGGAGACTGGGGTTACGGTCAACTTCGTTTAAGAGGTTTTTTTGATGATCAAAATCAAAAATCTACCTTTGATACAAAAATTAGTACGTTAACAGAATACTTATATGAATATTGCAATTTTGGCTGTGCCTATTTTGTCGTAAAAAAAGTAAACGGTAAATAGGAAATGGGGGAAGAGTGTAATGTATTTTGTTGATCGTGATAAAATAAATGAAATCCTTTTGTTTTTGGAAAATCAAATTGCTCTTTTTGAAAAAACGGAGGAATGGGAGACGCCGATTAAGCAAGCAGCACTTCAACGAATTACGCAAACGATTATTGAGGCTATTATTGATGTTGGCAATTCAATGATTGATGGGTTTATTATGCGAGACCCTGGAAGCTACGAAGATATTGTGGTTATTTTAGAGGATGAAAAAGTAATTGAACATAGCATGAGTGAAGCTTTAAAACAGATCATTCAGTTCCGTAAAGTGCTTGTTCAATCCTATTTAAATATACCACATGATCATTTGATTAAGGAATTTACAAGGCAATTGCCGTTTCTGAAACAATTCTCCTTAAAAATAAACCATTATTTACAGGACGAACTAGGTCCAGTTTCGGCTTTTAAAAAATAGGGGAATTTAAGTAGAATGAAAGCAGGATGGTGAGGCGATGCAAATTGAGGATAAATCTACGAAAGATCAAATATTAAAGTTATTGAAACGATATGGAAGACTTTCTGTTAACGAATTGTCAGATCAATTAAGTATTACAAAAATGGCTATACGAAGACATATTCATTCGCTTGAACATGAAAAGCTTATACAATCAGCTATCCAACGCCAAACAATGGGCCGACCTTCGAAGGTCTATCAGCTATCAGAGCGTGGTGAAGATATTTTCCCGAAAAAGTATAAAGAGCTTAGCCTTTCTATTTTTAAAGAATTAAAAGAAATTGGGCAAACAAATATTATTGAAGATATATTAGATAAAAGAAATAAAAAAAAGCTTGATCTTTATGAAATGCCAGAAGTAATGTCTTTAATTGAAAGACTAGTGCATCTTAAAAACATTCAAGATAAAGAAGGCTTTATGCCAGAGATAACGAAAGTGAATGGTGAATATCACTTTCAAGAATTTAATTGTCCTCTTATTGAATTAGCGAAGGAGCATCCCCAATTTTGTGAAGCTGAAAAGAATTTTTTTCATACATTGCTTAATGTCCCTGTTATTAAACGAAAAGCATGTATGGCTTCAGGTGATGTCAGTTGTCATTATGTTTTTAAGTAAGTGAATTTTTGTGGTGGAGTACAAAAGCTGCTGCAGCGCCTAGCCGATTGTATAAAGCAATTACGCAAAACAATCCGAATTTCCTGCGTATTCGTTTTATACAAGTCACGGTTAATCAAGGCGTTTGTGCTTTTTATGTGAAATTTTACACAAACAATTAGTAATAGGAGAGATGGCTGATGAGAAAATATAAAGGATATTTAATTGATTTGGATGGAACAATGTATAGAGGTACTGAACTCATTGAAGAAGCGGTGGATTTTGTTAGAACGCTGCAGAACGAGGATATTCCTTATTTATTTGTGACCAATAATTCATCAAGAACTCCAGCACAAGTAGCGGAGAAACTTCGAAATTTTCGCATTCCAGCAGAAGAAGCCCAGGTTTTTACGACAAGTCAAGCAACTGCAAACTACATATATGATCAAAAAAATAATGCTTCCGTTTATGTTATCGGGGAAGAAGGAATTAAAACGGCCATAGAAGAAAAAGGGTTTAGGATCCAAGAGGAGAATGTAGATTTTGTGGTTGTTGGTATTGATCGAGAAATTACCTATGAAAAATTAGCCACTGCCTGTCTAGCAGTACGAAATGGAGCAACCTTTATTTCCACCAATGGAGATATTGCGATTCCGACCGAACGTGGTCTACTTCCTGGTAATGGCGCTTTAACATCTGTAATCTCTGTATCAACAAAAACAAATCCGATTTTTATTGGCAAACCTGAATCGATTATTATGGAACAAGCTTTAAAGGTACTTGGGACGAAAAAAGGAGAAACCCTTATGGTTGGTGACAATTATGATACGGATATTTTAGCCGGCATGAATGCTGGATTGGATACGCTGCTCGTTCATACTGGTGTAACAACAAAGCAGCTTTTAGCCGGTTACGAAGAAAAACCAACCTATGTTGTTGATAGCTTGAATGAATGGGGATTTTATTAATCTAAGAGCTGCCCTACATATCTTGATTGTATGCTTAACCTATGGCAGAGGGTGCAAAAAACACCCTCTAAAGATTCATTATAAAATTTCTGCAGCTTCAGCTAAGTATTCTATTAAGTGTAAAGCACGCGTTGGTTTTGGAAGATCCTCACGTTGAATTCCTAATTTCATTTGTAAAAGGCATCCAGGGTTGGTTGTAATAATCACAGTAGCTCCTGTTTCTTTTGTATGCTTCATTTTCTCATCTAGAATCTCCATAGATTCATCATAGTGAACCACGTTATAGATACCTGCTGAGCCACAGCACATATTTGCTTGCTTCATCTCGACTAAGTTAATTCCAATAACACTTTTTAATAACATAAGCGGCTCATTTGTCACTTTTTGCACATTTGTCATATGGCATGATGGCTGATAAGTCACTTTTTCTTCTGTAGGAGAAAGAAGATTAGGTATGCCTCCACATAAGACAAGTACTTGACTTATGTCCTTTGACTTTGAAGTAAATTGTTTAGCTCTGTCAGCCCACTCTTTATCATCTTTCAGTAGATGATGATACTCATTTAGCATGGCACCGCATCCTCCAGCATTATTAACTATGAAATCCGCTTTTACTTGTTCGAATGCAGCAATATTTCTCTTCGCAAGTTGTTTTGCTTCATCTAACTCTCCAGAGTGTGCATGTAGGGCACCACAGCATGTTTGATTTGGAATGACTATGACTTGACAGCCTGCTTTTGCAAGAAGTTGAATCGATAATTGATTAATCCGTTGAAACATAGCATCCATAATACAGCCAGTAAAAAAAACAATCGAATACTTTAATTCTCCTTCTGCTTGTACTTTCATATTCGATTGGTTACGTACCTTAGGTGAGACTGCAGGAGGGACTATGGATTCAAAATCTCCTAGATGATAAGGCAATTTTTTCATGATGCCTGTAGAATGAACGGCATTTTGCAATCCACTTTTTTCATAGAACCAAAACATATTACCCGTAAACTTCATTATTCTTCTATTTGGGAAGACTGATTTAAACATTGTATTACGTAATAAGCGAATGGGCTTAGAAAATTTTTTTCGTTTTACAAGGGCAGCTCTGGCTGATTCTAAAATTGAGCCATATTCAACTCCTGTAGGACAAGCTGTTTCACAAGCTCGGCATCCTAAACATAAATCTAATGGTTCTTCAAGTATGGATAAGTCGGTTATTTTACCTTCTCCAACCATTTTGATAAGATTAATTCGACCTCTAGGAGAATGTGTCTCTCTACGCATGGTCACGTACGTAGGGCAGACTGGTAAACAATAGCCGCATTGTACACATTTCATTGTTTTATCGTATTGGAATTCCGTCTTAAGATCATTTAGAGAGGGTTTCATCTTAATTCAACTCCAATTTATATCCTGGCTCAGGAAAGATCTTCCCAGGATTCATGATGTTATTTGGATCCCATGCTTCCTTAATTCGCTTCATCATTTCCAATCCAACTGTTCCTAGTTCCATTTCCATAAAGGACGATTTCATTGTCCCAATACCGTGCTCTCCTGAAAGAGTTCCTCCTAGCTCTATAGCTGTAGTGAAAATTTCAGCAACAGCTTGTTCGACTCGTTGCATTTCTTCGCTATCATTTTTGTCACAAATTATGTTTGGATGAAGATTACCATCCCCAGCATGTCCAAATACGACAAGATGAATGTGATATTTATCGCGAATATTCTGCAGCCTTGCACACATTTGCGGAATCTTACTTCTCGGTACAGTGGCGTCTTCTGATATTTTTGTAGGTTTAATCCTTACAATAGCTGGAGAAACTAATTTTCTAGCTTTCCAAATCTCAGCTTTTTCGAATGCATTTTGAGGGATGCGGACTTCTGTTGCACCAACAGATTGACATAATTTTTCTACTAGCTTTAATTCATCCTTTAAAGCTAAAGGATGGCCATCAAGTTCAATCAGTATAATGGCTTCTGCGTGGGTTGGTAAGCCTAATGGCTCGTAATTCTCAACGGCGACAATTGAAGCTCGGTCCATTAATTCCATTTTTGCTGGTAAAATACCAGAGGATAAAATATTGGAAATGGCACTTCCAGCATCAACTAGACTGTCAAAAACAGCCATAATGGTTTCAGAGGCTGGTGGTTTTGGGATGAGTCGTAGAATTGCTTTTGTAATAATTCCAAGTGTGCCTTCTGATCCAACAATCAGCTTGGTTAGGTCATAACCCGTTACATTTTTAACCGTTCTTCCGCCAGTTTGAATAATTTCCCCCTCTGGTGTGATAACTTCTAAGCCGATAACATAATCCTTCGTTACGCCATATTTTAATCCCCTAGGTCCACCAGAGTTTTCTGCCAAATTCCCACCAATGGTTGATACGTGAGAGCTGCTTGGATCAGGTGGATACATGAGGCCTTTTTGTTCCGCTGCTTTATGTATATCTCCAGTAAGGACACCAGGGGAAACAACAGCAACCAGGTCTTCTTCATGAATTTCTAGTACATCGTCTAAAACCGACAAATCAAATACCATTCCTCCGTTAACTGGCAACGGTCCTCCACTTAAGCTCGTTGATTGGCCGCGAGGATAGACAGGGATTTTTTCCTCATTGGCAAGCTTTACTAGCTCAGCAAGCTCTTCAATCTTTTTTGTTTGAATAACGGCATCGGGCAAAAAGGTCCCAAAGGAAGCATCGAAGGAATAACTAAATCGGTCACTTATATCAGTAAGTACTTTTCCGTGTTTGACAATTTGTTTCATTTTTTCAACATGTCTTGGAGTTAATACCTTCACTTTATTCTCACCTTCTCAAATTATTGAGTTTCATAGTGATACACATTCTAAATTAAGCTATTAACAAAAGTGTATGAAATCGCTTACATTGTTTTTTTCCTTTTTAAATGATTCGATTACATATATTAGGCAACTTACTTATTTTTATGTCAAGTACACGTTATCATAGAAGACTTATTTAATAGAAAGCGTTATAAGTAGGAAAAAAAGTAATTAGCATCGGTAAAATGGACCAGTATGAAAATAATCAATGTAAAAAATAGGTGAAAATAGAAATATATTCAAGCTTGTTATATAATAGTTTTTGTTAAATGCATGGGGTAACTTAATATTATCAAAATAATAGAAAAATGAACGGATAAATTTTTAAAATAGTTCTATTGGATTATATTTCTATTATTATCATAGTAAATATCTATGTAAAATATGACTGTTTTAGTTCTTTTGTAATGAAATAAGTATTTTTTTAAACCCTTGAAATAATACTAGAGTTTATATCTAGTATGGGGATTTATTTTGTTATAAAACAGTTGTCGCCAGTGTACTTGTCCTTTTATTTTAAATAATGATCCATTAGACCGACAAGAGGTTATTTCTATTCTATCCACCAAAAAATGAAAGCGCTTAAAAAGAATGTAGTCAAAGGGAAACTATTTCTATTAAGGGGAGATTAACATGCAAAAAACGTTCGACGAAACAGGATCAGTTGAAAATAGAACGATTCGAAAAGTAACAAGAAGAATTGTCCCTTTTGTCTTTCTTTTGTACATCATTTCTTATCTTGATAGAGCAAATATTGGGTATGCCGCATTGGATATGAACAAAGCATTAGGTTTAACGAGTGAGGTATTTGGGGTTGTATCAGGCATTTTCTTTATTGGTTATTTTCTTTTTGAGGTACCAAGTAATATATTGATGCAAAGGTTTGGAGCAAGGGTTTGGATCACTAGGATTCTCATAACATGGGGAGTTATTTCAATTGCAACAGCTTTTGCGCAAAATGCTATGCATCTTTATGTCATTAGATTTTTACTTGGAGTAGCGGAGGCTGGGTTTTTCCCTGGAATTATTTTGTATCTAACGTCTTGGTTCCGTGTAAAGGAATTGGCGAGTACGATTGCCATGTTTATGACAGCCATTGCTGCCTCTTATATTATCGGTGGTCCACTTTCTACTTTGATAATGGATCATATTCAATGGATGGGATTTCCTGGTTGGAGATGGATGTTTATCATTGAAGGATTACCTGCTGTTATATTTGGATTTGTTACTTATTACTATTTAACAGATCGACCAGAGGATGCGAAATGGTTGACAAATGAAGAAAAGGATTGGTTAATACAAGAATTAAAAAAAGAAGCGAAGGAAGATGGTGCTTCAGCAAACCTAGGACATAAAAAAGCTATGGCAAATGCAAAAGTTTGGTATCTTTCGTTAATCTATTTTGTTTATATTTCTGGGACACTTGGGATTGGGTACTGGATGCCGCAAATTATTAAAGGACTCTCTGGTTATTTGACTAATACCCAAATTGGATTCATCAGTATTATCCCTTATATTGCCGCTTCTCTTGCGATGAATTATTGGTCACGACGTTCTGATCGTACTGGTGAAAGAATGATTCATGCCGCAGCACCGCTTTTTTTAGCAGCGATATCATTAATCTTGGCGGGAATATCAAGTAATTTAATTTTATCTATTATTTTTATCACGATATCATTATCTTCTATGTATTGCTTTAAAGGTCCATTTTGGGCTTTACCATCTATGATTTTGACTCCTTCAATGGTTGCAGTGGGGCTAGCTGTGATTAACTCAATTGGAAATTTAGGAGGGTTTGTTGGTCCATATGTTGTAGGAAGGTTAAAAGATGCCACTGGCAGTACACTTTCTGGTCTAATATTCCTTAGTATCATGCTCATGTTTGCGTTTGTGATGCTATTATTTATTCCGAAAGAGAAAAAACATACATCAGATAAATCAGATAAGGTTGCTTTGTAAATTGAAAAGCAATCCAGAATGCTAACACGAAAAATATAGGCAAAATACAGTGCCTGGAAATTGATCTAGTACTGATCGATTTCCAGGCACGTATGATTCATTTATCCGGCATTAACAGGCAGTAAGACCACCACCTCAAGGTTATAAGTGCAAACAAAAATCCTAGGTAGGGGATAATTGCCTGTAAAAGCCCGACGAAGGAAGGAGTCCTAGTCAGGCGAATGCCACAGGATGTGGCATGTATGAGCGTGATTGGTGAAATAAGACTTTTCTTTGGGCTTCAGCCCTTAGAAAAGTCAATCAGGCTCTGCGTGACTAACAATCAATGGGGGATGAAAATAACCCCACTGATTGTAGTTTCACCTTATTCAGCGTGATTGGCTCGATGAGCTAAACGACTAGATGCCGCTGCCGCTATCGCTCCGACAATATCATCAAGAAAGGTATGACACTTTCCAGAGTTCTTATCATTTAAAGCCTTTAATATTCCTGGCTTCAACTTATCAATATAGCCGTAGTTTGTAAATCCGATTGAACCATATACATTAACAATGGAAAAGGCTAATACTTCATCCACTCCATATAAGCCCTCATCTTTTTCTATTATGGATTGAAGCGGCTGTTCAAGCATTCCTTTTTCAGCCATTAAATCAAGCTGTATCCCAGTAAGAATTGCATTTTGGACTTCTCTTTTAGAAATAACACGCTCTACATTTTCTATACAATGATTTAAATTTAAATTTGGGTGATACTTTTCTTGCAAAAGATGGACAAGCTTTGCAATTTCAATTATTTGGACCCCTCTTTCTTTTAGCCATCTACGTGCTGTTTGTTCAGTAAGGTCCACTTTTTCTTCTTCTGCCATACACTTCACCTTTTTCTATAATATTCTCTATATGTATACCCATCTTATAAAAATTTGCTTCATTTATTTTGGCTGTTTTCTAAAAGTTTGTTGTTTTGAATAAAATAATAAACATGGTTGAAGTACTGAGCAGCCTGAATACACGTAGACTCCTGCGGGAAAAGCGAGAAAGACGAGACCCCACAGGAG